>NZ_JAKSYC010000299.1 GCF_022829585.1 Methylobacterium sp. J-026 | reverse complement strand
GGGGAACCTCGCGGGCTTCGCCAGCCCCTACGTGATCGGGGCCCTGCGCGACGCCACCGGCAGCACCGCGGCCGGCATGTACGCAATCGCGGTGATGCTGGTGGTCGGCGCGGCCTGCGTGTTCGTCACGCCGGCCCGGATCATGATGGGTGAGTGCGACAAAAAGAGCGGCCGCGACATCCGCCTCCCTTCGGGGGAGCAGGCCGCTGCGACACGTGAGCACGAGCGCACGCTGCGGACGCTAAAGCGCCTCGCGGATGTCCTCGGCAGACCGATCGAGGATTTCTTCAAACCCGACGCTGATGGCGATCCTGCCCGAAGCAAAGTGGACGAAGAGGAGCGAAAGTAAGGGCCGCTGCCGGGTCGTGCTTGCACCTTCGCCGAGATCTCGGGAGCTACCCGGCATGATCCGATCTGAGCTTGTCATCCGCGTCGCGGAACGGAACCCGCACCTCTACGCCCGGGACGTCGAGGCGGTGATCGACTCCATCCTCGACCGGATCGCCGGGGCCCTGGCGGACGGCGACCGCGTCAAGCTGCGGGGCTTCGGTGCTTTCTCGACGTGGACGATCAAGGCTCGCACCGGCCGCAACCCGCGATCCGGCGCCTGTGTGGAGGTGGCGGCCAAGACGAGCATCCACTTCAGCCCGAGCAAGCTGATGCGGGATCGGCTCAACTAAGTGAAGGTTAAGCAGGAGGGGGTGGCGGAACGGCTGCTACGCGCCTCCTGATCACGTCCAGCGATTGGAGGATCGCCCTCGCCTTCCTGATACGCCTGGGCTCGGGCACGTCCGGCAGCAGGTCGGCGATGGCTTCATGGCAGGCGAGCCACCGCTCTATCAGGCGCAGCAGGTCCTGCCACCTGCAACCGACCATTTTTGGCTCTTCGGAAGGTCTGCTTACCGGTGGGCTGCCCGCGTTAGTTCACTGTGCGGACAAGCTGTTTCGTCCGCGCGGCCAGCGCCCGCCCGATTTTGAACAGCGCGTTGCGCAGGTCGGGCAGGGCTTCCTTCCCGCCATCTCCCTCGATCAAGGTGTGCGCCAGGATCAAATGGTCGGCGATCAAGTCTAGGGTGCAATTCGACCTCGTTGCCGGGTGCTGTGGTGGCGGGACGAACCGCTCGACATCGCCGTAGGCGATGATCGTGTCCGTCGCACCCTCGGCGAGTTCGGTGATCGAGCCGAGGTAGCCGATGAAGCGGTTGCCCTCGATGCCGAACGATGGCACGCCGCCCGACCCAACCCAGCAAAGGACGCCGTCCGCCTTGAGCAGGCGGTAGCGCATGCTGAACTCCGCGATAGTCCAAAGTGCTAGATCCAGTGTGTCGATGACAGTCTGGCGATCATCTTGATGGACGCAGGTCAGCCACCCTTGGCCAAGGGCATTTGCGGCCTCTTGTCCAGTTAGCGCCGTCCATTCCTGGCTGATGTAGACGCACTGGCCTGCGGCGTCAGTCACGAAAATCATGCTATAACTCTCGCGCTCGTAGAACAGCGCACAGCATGATGCGCCGATGCTGAGCGTAGCGGTTTACGATTATGTCGTGGGTGAGCGTTACCGCCGATTGCCACCGTCGAGATCGCGAATGTCCACACCCTGAGGCTGTTCGCTGCGCCGTGCGATCTCTCGGCCGATCGTGAATAGGAGCGTTCGGCTCAAGGCTTTCATCTCCCGCGTGCCTTGTTTCTTGATCAGCTCATGGGCGGCCATGACCGCATCGGCAACAGCATACAGATCAAGGTTATGATCCATGATCTTTTCCTTCCGCCCTAGGAGGAAACGAAGTGTATGATTTTTACAAATCGATCTTCAGTTTTATTGTTGTACGATATTTACGGTTTTACAACCCGAAATGCAATGCTAGGGTGTATTTTCAGCCGGTTTGACCCGGCGGATCGATACGAGAAAACGGCATGGACATGTCGACGCCCAAAGAGATGGCTATGACTTCGGCCGCCTGCGACCACGCGACGCTGGCCCGGGTCGCCCAGGTGCTCGGCTGCTCCCCGGACCATTTCTACGAGCCCACACCGGCGGGCACCCCGAGGGGCACTTCGCATCTGATCCAGATGTGGCTCGCAATCAGTTCGCAGGAAGGTCGTGACGCGGTGTTCGCGTTCGCCAGAGAAGTTTTGCAGTCGGAAAAAAGTAGCTCCCACCCGCCAAGGATGTTCAGTCCTGAATGAGGATTTAACGCCCATCAATAATCTCAAAATATTTACCTATTGCGCGTATCGACAAGATCATTGCTAAACTGCAAGAACTGCCATAGTTCATGCGCGTCGTCGGCTCGACCCGGGCGCTGGCGGTTAAGGGACGCTTTTGTGCTCTTGCCCTCTGTGCGAGAGCCGTCATGGCAGACCCCGAGCAGGCCGACCTGCGCAACCGCCTCCTGCGCGCGCTCGCGCCAGAGGATTTCGCCGCGCTGCAGCCCGTGTTGCGCCCTGAGGTACTAACCCTCAAGCAGGTGCTCATCTCGGCCAACACAGTGATCGAGACCATCTACTTCGTGGAGGCGGGCATCGTCTCCGTGACAAGCGACGCGCCGAGTGGCCGCGTCGAGATCGGGCTACTCGGGCGCGAGGCCATGGTCGGCGGCGCCCCCATCCTGCTAGACGACGACCGTAGCCCGCACACGCACTTCGTGCAGATGGCTGGGCAGGTGTTGTCGATCAGTGCGCGCACGCTGCGCGAGATGACCGAGGTGCGCCCTGCGCTTCGTCGCATCCTGTGCCGATACGTCCAGGCCCAGCACATTCAGACCGCGCAGACGGCCTACGCCAACGCCAAGGGCAGCACGACGGTGCGTCTCGCCCGCTGGCTGTTGATGTGCCAGGACCGAAGCGATGACGACGAGATCACGGTCACGCAGGAATTCATGGCGCTGATGCTGGGCATCGAGCGGCCCGGTGTGACCATCGCGATGCAAGTGTTGCAGAAGGCTGGCTTGGTCGTCGGGCGCCGTGGCCGCGTCCAGATCATCGACCGCGACGGTTTGCTCGACCTAGCGGGGGACACCTACGGTCTGCCGGAGATCGAGTACGCCCGGCTGATCGAGGGAAACACCGATCCGGAAGTGTGATCGACCTGGACGTCGCAGCCTCACGTCTTCGGCTCATCCGCCAGTTCGCGCAGGTACTCCAGCGCCTGATGGTGGCCATCGGCGGTCTTAATCTTGTCCCACAGCCGCAGGCACTCACTCACTTCGCCGCAGCGTTCCGCCGCCGCATGGCCGCCGAAGAAGCTGTCCACCGGGATGCCGAGCAAGGCGGCCATCACGTGCAGCTTCGCCATGCGGGCATCTACACGATCCGTCATGCTCACCTCCCTGAGAGGTCACGGGCATTATCCGTTTCAACCATACGCCTTCCGAGGCGGAATGTAAAAATCTTACGCTCTCGACGTTCTTGCATGGTTGAGTGTTGGCAGGGCGTCGAGCTCAGACATTGCATGCCGCCCGGGGTGCAACCGGACATCCATCGTAGATGCGTTGCCGAACGTCAGCTTTCCAGCAACGAGGCAACGGCTGGTCTTCACCCACATCGGACCCTGCATCACGCCCGTTCCAACAGGTCGACGAGAAACGTGCCACCTGCGGCGATGACGTTCCCGCGCCCCCGCCAGGGCAGCACGACCGCCTAGAGTGCCAGCTCGGCCGCCACCTCCGGCAGCGCAGTCTCGGGCGCCTCGGTCTCCGTGATGGGCTCGTGGCGGTGGGGCGGTGGTGGTGAAGGGGATGCGAGCCGGGGCTCAGCCCGGCGGGGTTAGAAGGTCAGTGAGCGGCGGCGCTGCGGGCGGCCTTGGCGACCTGCCAAGCGGCCTTGAGAGCGGAAGACATGGCCTCCCGGCGCGAGACGCCGCAGCGCTCCATGATGCCGGG
>NZ_JAKSYC010000093.1 GCF_022829585.1 Methylobacterium sp. J-026 | reverse complement strand
AGACCGGCACCCTGACCGAGGGCAAGCCCGTGGTCACCGACGTCCTGGCGTTCGGCCGGTCCGAACGGGAGGTCCTCTCCCTGGCCGCCGCGCTGGAGGCGGGCTCCTCGCATCCGCTCGCCAAGGCGGTCCTGGCCAAGGCGGCGGAAGCCGGCGCACCGATGCCTCCGGCATTCGGGTCGAAGGCGCTCGGCGGCAAGGGGATCACCGGCAATGTCGGCGGCCTCGACCTGTTCCTCGGATCGCCGCGGGAGGCGGCAGCGCGCGTGACGCTCAAGGCGGAGCAGGAGGCGCGGATCTCCACCCTGCAGGGCGAGGGCAAGACGGTCGCCGCCCTGCTGGCGAACGGGGCGTTGGTCGGGCTGTTGGGCATGCGCGACGAGCCCCGGTCCGACGCCAAGGCCGGAATCGACCGTCTCGCGGCGGAAGGCATCGGGGCGGTCATGCTGACCGGCGACAACGCCCGCACCGCCCGGTCTGTGGCGGGAACGCTCGGCATCGAGGCACGGGCCGAGCTCCTGCCGGAGGATAAGCAGCGGATCGTGCGCGAGCTCCAGGCCGGGGGTGCGGTCGTGGCGAAGGTCGGGGACGGCATCAACGACGCCCCGGCGCTCGCGGCCGCCGATGTCGGCATCGCGATGGGTGGCGGCACCGACGTCGCGCTGGAGACGGCCGATGCCGCGGTGCTGCACGGGCGCGTCGCCGACGTGGCGCGGATGGTCGAGCTATCCCGCCGGACGCTGGCGAACATCCGCGCGAACATCGCCATCGCGCTCGGACTGAAGCTCGTGTTCCTGGTCACCACCGTCGCCGGCATCACCGGTCTGTGGCCGGCCATCCTGGCTGACACCGGAGCCACGGTGCTCGTCACGGGCAATGCGCTGCGGCTGCTTGGCATGCGGCTTCGTTAGGCGAATGGCGCCTTGGCGCGGCGTGGGACGCGTGAAGCTCGAAGCCGTCGGCTTCATTCGGTAGACTTCGCTCCGTGGGCTGCGGACAGGTTGTCCCTGGAGATCGTCGTCGATCTACCTTTGACCCCTCCCGTGGACAAATCCAGAAGGCGGGTCTCCGAAAGGGGGCGCCGCCTTCACTCGTTCTCGACTTCGAAGGACGCGGAAAGCGCATCCCGCGGCCCTCCTCCGGGAACCTCCTTGCATCGCCGGAAGGGTAGGCGCCCAGGCTCTTGCGTGCCGACACCGTCGGCGCACCGAGCTAGGCCACCCATGCTTCGCATTGAGCATCACCGCTCAGGAACGACAAAGGCCGCCCTCCTTTCGGAGGCGGCCTTTGTTTTACTCTAGGTTGATTCAATGCGGAACTTTGGTGGTGAAATGCGGATCATTGGGTCGGCTATCAGTACCTCCATAATGACGACGAGTTCGATGTCTCGTTCCACATCGTATTCGACGGACAGAAAGCGCATGACGCCTATCAACTCTCGGAGCGGCATGTGAAGCACTTCATACCGGACAGCAATCCGAATTGGCTGAAGGTGCGCGTGTTCGACAGCGAGGAGCGATAGGCCATCGATATCGATCTCCGGCGGGATGAAGTCCGGGGCTTCGTCCGATCCAGGTCTCGTGTGACCCAGGGTCAATCGATTCGGGGCCGTGAGGGGAAGGCGGTCAGGCCGACGCTTGTGCTGTCCAAGGACGAACGCAGATATGGAAAGGGGCCCCGAAGGACCCCTTCACGATCACATGCGGTGGTGGCGATGGCCATGACCATGGCGCATCATGTGGCCGCGGTGGTGATGGTGGCGCATCATGTGGCGGTGACCGTGACGATGCCCCATCATGCGGCCGTGCCCGCGATGGCCGTGCATGCCGTCCATGCGGACGTCGACGATGTTGGTCGTGGCATCGACGGCGCCGATCACACCGGGAGCGGCGGAGGCAGGTGCGGCGATGCCGATGGCGCCGAGCGCAGCTAGGGCGGCGACGGCGAACAGGGACTTCCTCATGAGGCTTCCTCTCAGGTTGTTGGTGGCCTGGATCGGGTCAGAGACCAATTCGGCGACACCTTTGAACGGCCATGCTTCCAGGACCGTTCCGCCGGGTGCGTACTCGCAAGCCGGGCATGGACAAGAGAACGTTGTTCTCGCGATTGCCTCGGTTCTTTGAGGCGCAGAAAAGCTGACGCCTGAGTATCAGCACCGCCGGTTCATCGAAGCCGCGCGCGAGCTTGGTGTGAGCGAGGATGAAGCTGAACTCGGTCGTCGGGGCGGACATCCGCCCGGCCTTGATGGCCTTGGCGATCCGCTTGCGGCCGACGCTGGCCACGACCCTCGGGGGACGCGCCCAGATGCCCGGGTGGTTGGTCCAGCCGTTGAGCGCCTTGTCCCCCGCCTTGACCTCGAACACCCCCCAGCGGGCGGATCCGGCGGTCATGCCGGGCGTGCCGGTGTTGCGCTGGTAGCCCCGGGCCGCGAGGCGGGCGATGTTCCTGGCGTCGCGGGACGGGACCTTGTCGCCGGCGCCGGGGGAGCCGAACCCGGTATAGGAGATCGCGTGCGCGTTTGGGATCTTCAGCGTCGTCTGGTCGGCGAAATAGGCGTCCACGCCGACGTCGCCGGGCAGGCGGGTCTGCATCCCGTCGCCGAAGCTGTACTTCATCCATGTGGACTGCAGCGGCAGGACGAACACCGCGGCCGAGGCCTCGCAGACGGTCGTCACCTTGCCGATGAGGTCGCGGTCCACGGTGTAGCGGACGGCGTCGCGGGTGAGCCTGTTGGGGTGGCTGAAGGTCGTGTCGACCGACCGCCGCCACCGGTTCACGCCGTCCATGACGACGCCGGTCAAGGAGAACTAGATGGCGCGGGGAAGCCGGTCGGCGCCGAACTCCTCGAAGGCGCGCTGCGCGTCCCGGACGGCCTTTCCGATGTCGAAGCGCACGTCAAGACCGGACACGGGATCCTCGCGAAAAGGCGGGGCCGGGAGGCTGTCCCGCCGGCCCCGAGGTCAGCACACCCGCACCCGGAAGCGCGGCGATTCGGATTGTACCCCCCTCAGGCGGCGGCCAACAGCCTCGGGGCGGGATCCCCGGGGAGGCTCAGGGCGCCGGTACGGAGCCGTTCACGGACGGCGGCGTGGGCATCGAGCTCCGCCATCCCGTCGGCCATCAGGCGCTCCCTGGCGAGCCTGACGATGCCGCGGAGTGGCAGGGCGGCATCCCGGTCGCCGGTCGCGTCCCTGAGCCGGACGTGCTCAGCGATTAGGGCATCGACCAGGGCGGCGTCGACGGCCGCGATCGCCGCCGTGGCCTCCAGGGCGTAGACGTTGGCGGCATGCCGCTCGCGATACCGGCGGGCCCTCTCCGCACCGAGGAGGCGCTGGCGGGCGAGCTGATCCTTGGAGAGACGACGGCGAGGCATGGGATGGGCTCCGGGTTGCGATCCCGGAGTGTCCGCCCGTCCCCTGCAAGGGACAATGGCGTGACGTGCGGCCTCAAACGAGGAACGCCCCCCCGGAGACCGAGAGGGCGTTCGAGATGTGCTGCATCCCGCGTGCTGATACGCCTGAAGAATATACCGCAGCGCCTAGGCAGCGACAAGGCCGATGCGGTGCCGGAGACCACCGCCACCGGATGCTTCCCGATAGAGTTCGACCTCCCGGACCCGGTCCGCCGCGATGTCGAGCGGAGCCAGCGCGGCCGGCTGGATGGGCAAGGGACGGCGCCGGGAGACACGACGGCGGTCGGCACGGAACGACGTCCTGACGGGCTTGGCGGAGGCCGTGGCGAGGTCCTGGAAGGCGGCGGCGGCGAGGGCGGCATCGGCCGGGGAAACAGCGGCAGGATCCGTCAGCAGGCGGGCGTTGACCTCCACGGACCCCCGAGACCACCAGTCCTCGATCCTAAGCCACTCCCACGTCCCGGTGGCGGTCTCGACGGTCGCGAACACCCGGGTGATCCGGTTGACGCGCACCGTGCCGGCAGGAACCGCCGGAGCCGACGAGGGAAGGGGGGTGGAGGCGGCGGGCAGGATCGGGTCTATGACCACTATAGGGTGTGACACTCCTTCGGGTGTCGGGGTCGTAGAATCGTCTACATCCGAGCGGGCTGAGGCGGTCTCGACGGACAGGATAGCCTCGGCCTCGATCCATGCGGCATCGGCCTCGCGGATCGCCTTGCGGATCGTGTCCTCGTGCTTGCCGAACGCCTCGACGAGCTCTGGGTACGTGGCGCCGTCGAGGCGCATCAGGCGGGCGTAGGAACCCCAACCGATCCGGTCCTCGGACTGGCTGTCCCTCGTTGCGCGCTGCGGGTCGCGGGCCGTCCTGCTGACCCTCTGGCGCTCCGCAGGGGTCCGCGCAGGGGCGCCGTCAGGACGCACGACGAGCAACCCGAAGTCCGAAGCCACGCCGGCGTCGACGAGGAGCCGTCCGGCGACGGTCGTGTAGCTGTAGTCGTAGAACGCGGGGCGGTCGGCGGTTCCCTTCCAGTCCTTGCGCTGCCCCGCATCGTGGGCGCGGATGCCGTTCTCGACGCCCTTGAGGGACGAGGCGACCTCGGCTACCGGCAGGCCGATGCGGGGTGCTAGCCGCTGGGCCCATTCCAGGGCTGTGCCTCCCTCGGTCATGGCGATGGCGATGGACCGGAACATGACCCACCAGTCGCGCGTCTTGTGCTGCTCGAACCAGCCCTGCCCGCGATGGTCGAGTAGGCGGTCGAGGTCCTCGCCGATCAGGCACCACTTCGTGCCGTTGAGGACCTGGCGCGGCTTGCGGACGGGCGGCACGTAGTCCGGGTTCTCGGCCTTCCAGGCCTGCCGGTCCTTCCTGATCTGGCGCATCTCGGCCCGCGTGTAGGGCATCAGGGCGTCGCACCAGGCGTCGAAATCGACGCGCTCGACGTCCTCCCACGAGGATGGCCACGCCATCCTGGACATGCGCCCCGTCTCGCGGTGGACCGTGCCCATGATCTTTAGAACGCGCGCCGGGTCGATGGCGCCGGTGTCGAGGCCGAGGTCGCGATGGAGGCGCCAGACCTGCAGCATCCGGGCGTTGAACGCCTCGACCTTGGGGTCGACCTTGGCCTCGACGAGGTTGCCGTCCTTGTCTTTCCGGGGGCGCGCCTTCGGGACGTTGCCGTCATTGTCGAGTGTCGGGCCGCGCAGGCCCTGCATGGCGAGCTGCCATCGCGGCAGGGCCTTGCCGTCCATCTGAGTGGTGAACAGCCAGGATCCGTAGCATCCCTGTCCGCTGTCGGGAACGAGCGAGAGCCGCGGGATCCCAGCCTTGTCGTAGGTCTCGATGAGCAGGGCCGCGACTTCCTCGGCCGACAAATGGGCGTAGGGCAACCCCGGCTTGTAAAAGTCGTAGTCCAGGGACGCCGCCCCAATGCCGGTGACGTTGGCGTTGCCCCGACGGCCGGAGAACCTGAGCTGCCCCTGGTACTCGATCTCGGCTTCGGCGATCTGCTTGGAGAGCGCCTTCGAGGACGGTGCGACGATGCCCTCGTCCCAGCCGCGGCCGTCCCGAGCGGCCCGGGCCGTGCAGATTTTCCCGCGCGACCGCCGCGGGTGAAGTTCCCGGATGTGTCGGCGCTGGAGCGCAAGGCGGTCTGAGGGAGAGGGGAGCAAGGGGCTCAACGGTCAGCACGGGGAACGGGACCGTCGACGGGGCAGCACTCCCACCGACGAATTCGAGGATGGTACCCGCGTCGCGTGAAAGGTCAAAATGGCCGGACCGGCGGCAGAGTGCGCAGCCGTCGCCTCCGAGGCGGGCCGGCCCGAGATGCCCCGGATCGGCACCTCGGCGTCGACCCCGGCCTGCATGGGGCTTGGGCGCTCCTCGACGGGCACGGCCTGCTGCTGGTCGCCGGCGACTTCCCGATCGGCGCCGACGGCGAGATCGACGTCGTTAGGCTCGCCGACACCTGGCGCGACCTGGCGCCCCAGGCTGCCACCGTCGAGCTCGTCGGGCAGATCACCCGGATCAAGGGCCGGGCCATGGGGATCTCGGGCCGGTTCAACTTCGGCCGCCGCTACGGCGCGGTGCTGGCGGTCCTCGACCTGCTGGCGATCCCGCGGGACTCGGTCGACCCGACCTTGTGGAAGGCCCGCACCGGCGTCAGCGCCGACAAGAAGACGTCGCTCAACCTGGCCCGCCGGCTCTGGCCCGCGCACGCGCCGACGACCTTCCGCCTGATCAAGCACGAGGGTCGCGCCGAGGCCGAGCTGATCGGCCGGTACGGGCTCACCCACCGCAACCTGCGCCGGAGGGCATACTGATGCGCGGCCACGACCTCACGCTCGCCCGCATCGACGACGCCACCGTGAAGGCGGTCGCCGGCGGCCACGAGCTCGCCACCACCACATGGGCGCCCCGGGTCGACGGGGATCGCCTGACCCATTTCGCCGCCGTCGCGATCGTCCGGGAGACCTACGCGGGCTGGGAGCCCGAGGACTTCCAGCGGGCGAACCTCCAGCTGCACCGCGCCGCCCGGGACCGCCTGCGCGAACTGGCCACCCGAGCCCTGAGGGATGCCGACTGATGCGCCCCCGCCCACCGCGTGACCCGCCTCGCCGCCTTCCTCGTCCTGGGGGCCCTGGCGGCGACGCCGGCCGCCGCTGGGTGCCAGACAGTCCCCTCGATCGTCGAGGACCTGCGCGGGCGCCTGCCCGCCACCGCGTACGTCGCCGAGGTCTTGGCGACCGTCACCCCGACGATCCTCGCCTGGCTGGAATCGGAGGGCCTGCCGCATCGGGCGGACCAACTGGTTCAGGTCGCCGGGCCCCGGGGCTTCGCCCTGATCCTCGTCGCGAGCGACACGGACTAGGACTGCGACGGGATCGCGACCGTCGAACTCATCGGGGACAAGGCAGTGGAGCTCGCCCGGCTTGTGCGCCGGTTCCGCGAGCTGCGCGGCTACGGCCCAGAGCGCGCAGCATGACCGCCTCGGACATCACCCTCCTCAAGGCCGAGATCGCCCTGCTGCGGTCGGTGTCCCCGACGAAGGGGCCCGCCCAGCGCTACGGCGAGGCCGCGATCCGGAACGTCATCGCCGACGCCGGCGAGCGCCTCGCCGCCTCCACCTTCCGCAATCCCGTGACCCGGAGGTCCTGATGGCCCGCCCCAAGGACGGCACATTCCGCCAGCTTTGCGGCGAGATCGACCCGCGCAAGGTGGCCGAGATCGTCGACGGCTACGGCCTCGGCATCGCCCGCGAGCGCTGGCACTGGGCCTACGCCTTCATCCACGCGATTGCCCAGGAAGGTCGCCGCATGAAGGTGGCCGGCGAGACCTGGAGGCGCGTCCCCCGGCCCGCCGGGCCCGAGGTCGAGGAGGTCGAGGCCCCGCCAGCCCGTCCCCCGCGTCCCATGCCGGCCCCACGGCTTGTCGAGCGCCAGTCGGCTCCGGCGCCCCGGGCCACCCCCATCGTCCCGGCCGAGGTCGACCAGGTCGCCGACCTGTTGCGTAGGCTGGCCAGCCACGAACACCTCATCGAGGAGATGGCCGCCAGGCTCGCAAGGTTGGAGGCCCGGCAGACGGCGACGTCGCCCTGGGTCGTCCCGATCCGCCCGGCCCCCGCACCGGCCTGGGATTTCCCGGTCGAGCCTGATGCCCTGCTGCGGATGCTGCGGCGCTGGTCGGTCCGGATGGTCGCCCTGACGTAACGCGTCCACCCAGCGTCGGGTCCGCGAGGCCGAGGCCATGGCACAGACACTCACCCGGAAGGCCGCCTGATGACCGCCGCACGCGCCACCGACGACCAGATCCTGTCCGCCGTCCGGGACGCCGGCTCCGTCCGGGCCGCCGCCAAGGCCCTCGGGATGGCCCGATCGAGCGTCTGGGAGCGCGTCAAACGGCTCTCAGGGACGGTGCAGAGTAATGATACCGAACGGGCTTTCAGTGCCTATCGCGGGGAACTCGGCACCAAGTCGGTGCTCCCGGGCTTCGAGCTGAAGCGGACGACGGCGGTCCTCGACAGGCACGGCGACGTCGCCCGCGGGTACGTGACCCAGTCCAAGGCCCCGGGCCGCCTGGCTGAAATTCCAGCCGGCCGTGTGCTGAAGGGCGTGTCCATCCTGAAGGATTCCTCGGGCCGGGTGACCCAGGAATGGGTGAAGACCCGCGAGGGCCGGGACCCTCAGGACGTCATCGAGGCGATCAAGGCGGCCTTCGAGGGCTACGAGGGCCGGCACGAGCCGATCCCGGCGCCGGCGGCCGCGGGAGCCGACCTGCTGACGCTGCTGCCTCTGGCCGACTGGCACATCGGGGCGCACAGCTTGGGCCGCGAGACCGGGACGGACTGGGACCTGAAGATCGCCGAAGAGGTCATCGGCCGCGCCGTCGAGAACGTCGTCGAGCGGTCCCCGGCCTCGGGCCTCGGCGTCGTCCTCGGGGGCGGCGACCTGATGCACGCCGACAACCAGGACAACCGCACCGCCCGGTCCGGAAACCAGCTCGACGTCGACGGCCGGTACCCGAAGGTGTTCGACGTCGCCTCCCGGCTCACCGTCCGGACCGTCGATGCCATGCTGCGCAGGCACGACCGCGTCGTCGTCCGGATCCTCAAGGGGAACCACGACGAGCACTGCGCCGTCGCGATCGCCCACTTCCTCTACGCCTTGTACCGCAACGAGCCCCGGGTCGCCGTCGACCTCGACCCGTCGCTGTTCTGGTACGCCCGGTTCGGCCGGGTGATGCTGGCCGCCACTAACGGCTACGAGACGAAGCTCCAGGACCTGCCTGGCGTCATGGCGGCCCGGCGCGCCGAGGACTGGGGCCTGACACGGTTCCGCTACGCTCACGGCTTCCACATCCACCACAAGCGGCTGCTGGGCTTCGAGGCCGGCGCGGTCGTGGCCGAGTCCCACCAGGTGCCGGTGGCGCAGGACGCCTGGCATTATGGCGCCGGCCTCCTGTCCGGGCGCTCGATCCAGACCATCACCTATCACCGCGCCTACGGGGAGGTGTCGCGAGCCCGCGAGGCCATCCTCGACGCGCAGCCCGAGGGGAACGCCTGATGATCCGCACCGACAACGTCGCCCTGCGCGCCTGCCTGCAGCACGCCATCGGCAGCCGCATCTACATGGCGAGCCCCTTCACGGTGTACCCGACGAAGGAGATGGCCTGGAAGGACGCCTGCAGGGCCGCGGCCGCGCTGCAGGCCTGCACGCCGCTCGCGGTCTACTCGCCGATCGCCGATTCCTACGGGGTCGAGGCGATCGGCGGCGCGAAGCTCACGCACGCCGACTGGATGATCCGCGACAAGGCCATGCTGCTGGCCTGCCAGCTCGTCGTCGTCGTCATGCTGCCGGGGTGGGAGCGGTCCAAGGGCATCGCGCAGGAGATCGTATGGGCCCACGAGGCCCGGCTACCGGTCTACTACGTCCAGCCCGTCGGCCAGCACGACAGCGGCGCCTACGCCATCGGCTCGATGGAAGCCGGGCCGGACGAGGGCTACCCGGCGCTTCCGCTGTTCCACCCGGACCTGATGCGCGAGGTCTGGACGGCGGTGCTGCCCGAGAAGCCCTACGCCGGCGAGACCACCCTGGAGGTCCTGAAGGGCCTCACCGAGATCCACCTCCCGGCCGGGACGAGGGTGCAGCCGGTCGAGCCGTTGCACCTCACCCCGGGCACCATGGTCACCGCCCCGGCCGGCTGGCTGGCCGGCGAGGACATGATCGGGGCGTTCTATGCCAAGTAACGCGAACACCGTGCACCTGGTCGCCGCGGCCCTGTGCGGACTCGGCGACAGCTGCTGCGTCAACACCTTGAAGCCCTGCCCCTACGAGGACGACGCTCGCGCCGCGATCGAGGCCCTGCAGGACGCGGCCCCGGCGCCGCGCGAGAACCCGAAGCGCACCGTCGGCATCCGCAAGCTCCCCCTGGAGCTGATCCCGCGCATCGCACTGGTGCAGGAGGCGGCCGTCCTCGGGCTCGGCGCCGACTGCCCGGCCAAGGCCTACGGACGGCACAACTGGCGCACCGACCCGATCGACGCCGAGACATACGTCGGCGCCATCGAGCGGCACCTGACGCTGTGGACCGCCGGCGAGGACGCGGACGACCAGTCCGGCGTCAGCCACCTCGCCCACATCCGGGCGACCTGCGCGATCCTCCTGGATGCGATCGACGCCGGGACGTTCCTAGACGGCCGGATCCGCAGCCCCGAGACCATCCGGATCCTCAAGGCCTACGACGCGAGCTCGATGCCGGTCGTGAAGGCCGCCTGAAAGAGTGGTAACGCGGATCCGGGATTATGCCCGTTGCTATACCTGACCGCTAAGATGCTTTCAGGCCGCAAGAATTCGGAAAGTATAGCATAGGCTAACCGGAAGGCGCACACGGGCGCACGTGCGCCCGACGTCGGCCTACGGGCAGGGCGGCCGGCCGTCGCGGCGCCGGAACGTCACCCCATCGTGCACCATCGCGCCCGAGGGCAGGACCTCCAGATCGGTCGTGTAGGGCACCCGGTCGCCGCCGTTCGTGACGCACGACGGCGACAGCACCTGGCCGCCTTCCAGGCGCACCCTCCCGCAGTCCAGGGAGTCGATCACCATTCCGCCGTCCTCCTTGATCCGGATCGGCATGACGTTCTCGCCGATCGGGCAATAGAACCCGGGGGCGGGCAGGAGCCAGGTCACATCCTCCGCGAGGGACGGCGTGGCGATGGCGGCGACGGCCGCGGCGAGGAACAGGGTACGCATCACAGCGGGGGTCCTTCGAGTTCGGGGAGGTCGTCGTGGGTGTCCTCGGACGGGGGCGGCGGGGCGGCCTGAGCGGGCCGGAACGCGCCGCGGCGGCCGCTCAGGATCCGGGTGCGCTTGTGCTGCCGGTCCTCTCGGCCGAGGACGTAGAGCCGCCCCGAGCTCTCGGTGATGGCGAACCCGTTGCCCTCGTGGCGGATGGCGCTGGTCGTCAGGAAGGCATCGCCATGGACCGGGTGGCCGTAGACCGTACCCTTTAGGCAAGGCTGGCCCGTCCATGGGTGCCGGGCGGTTTCCCACCGGTCGAGATAGGGGGCCGCGGCGACGGCGGCCACGCCCGGATTCCAGTCGGTCCGGAGGTTCTCCAGGACCTCGCGGAGGCGGGCGCGCCGGAGCGCCATCTCCACCAGTTCGTCGGGGCGGAGGTCGCGTGGTCTCACAGCGTCACTCCGGTCGTGGGGATGGCGGATCGGGGTGTGCCGAGGCGGAGCAGTCCCGTGCCCGTCACCCAGGCCCAGCCGGCTTCGACGTCGAAACCTTGGACGGCGCCGGTCTCCCGGACGCGCCCCTGCTCGTCGGTCCCGACGAGGACGAGGCCGTCACCGCGGCGGCCGGCGCGCTGGAATGCCCAGTCATCCAGCAGCCCGGCGCGCGACACGTGCGCGAGGTCGGAGCTCAGGATCTTGCGGTCGTCAGGTCTGGCCATGTCGGTCCCTCCCGCCCCCAGCCTCTCACCCGGCCCTGCAAGGCACCATGCGCTGCCGTCAGCCTCGAACCAGCAAGCATCCGCTAGGGCGACGGGACGGCCATCCGGATCCCGGAACCCGGGGCGGTCGACCCGGTACCGGATCCGGACCGCATCCGCCGGCCGGGGCAGTCCCGGGACGGGGACGCCCCGGGCCCATGCGTGGACGTCGCGGATCCCGAGGCGCAGGCACCGGAGCCTGGAGGCCTCCGAGGTCCGGAGCGTCACGCCGGCGAGCGCGATCGCCGGGACGTGCCCGACGACGCGGCCCGCGATCCGGATGGACCACGCCCGCCGGGTGAGGTTGCGGTAGACGTCAGCCACGGTGCGTCTCGGCGTGGGCGTCGCACGCCGTCCTGACCCACCCGCTCGCCTGCGTCCGCCCCGGGGCGCCGCAGGTTTCGCACACCGCTCCGGACACCCACTCCGCACCGGCGAGGATCCTGGCGGTGCGGCCGTCGACGCCGCTCGCGTAGAACCGCAGCGTCCCGTACTTCTCCTTGACCTGTTCGTCCTGCCACTCCGCCGGGACCCCGCCTTCCTTGATCCACTCGGCGACAGTGGCCAGAAGCCAGTGCCAGCCGTCGCCGGTCTCCGTGGGGCCGCTGTAGATCTCGGGGTGCGTCTCCATCAGGACGAGGCCGCTCTCGACCGGGACGGGGCGCGGCGCGGCGCCGTAGCGCCAGCGCATCGCGACCATCCGGCTGACGAGCTCCGAGATCGAATCGCGGTCCGGCACGCGCTGTGGGTCGACGCGGGCCCGGCGCAGGCGGGGCACGACGAACCGCACGCGGGGGCCCGCCGGGGTCTGATCGACGCCCTCGACGGCGATCCCGATGGCGCCGTCATCGCCCAGCGCGCCGCGGAGGAACTGCATGGCCTCGTGGGGGATCACGCGCGGCATCGGTCGCTCCATGGGCGGGGGGCTGGCAGGCGGGGGACGGCGCGGAGGAATCCCGCAGCCGAGCGGCCTTCGTTCAGGGCCCGGGTGGGATCCCGGTCCCCGTCGGCGACGAGGCGGGCGAGTGCCCCCAGGTACCCGTGGACGCCGCGGCCGAGGTGGGCGTCGACGCGCTCCATCTCGACGTCGGCCTCCACGTCGGCGCGCAGGGCGCGCAGCTCGGAGAGGACGACGCTCATTGGCGGGGCCCCCCCTCGCGGGCGTCGAGGACGACCTCGATCAGGCGGCGGAGGGCGCGTAGGCTGCCACCCTGAGACCAGTTCTCCTCCAGGGCAGCCCATTCCACGCCGTCGAACGGGGGTGCCCAGACATCGTCCAGGCCGCGGTCGGCCTTCACGTCCTCCAGGATCGACGTCGCCAGCGTGCGCAGGTGCTCCGGACCCGGCTCGTCGACGCGCAGGACAAGACACCTGTCGAGCAGTGCCCGCGGGACGGTGGCGAGGCCGTTGGCCGTGAGGATCCACTGCACGCGGGAGATATTGACGTCGGCGGTCAGATAGATGTCGCGGTACCGCTCCGACGTCTCTGACCCCAGCATATTCACGAGGGCGTCCGCCGCGTTGCCGTTGTGCCGCGACGTGCTCATCTTGTCGGCCTCGTCGACGATCAGGACCGGGTTGGCGATCTTCGTCCTGATCAGATCCCGGACTGGCGCCGAGAAATTTGCGGTGGCCCAGCCCCTCGCTGTTCCGAGAATTGTCATGGCATCCATCGCGGCGGCCATCGAATAGACCGCTGGCTGCAGGTGCAGAACCTCGCCGAGGCGCCGGGCGAACCGGGTCTTGCCCCCGCCCGGAGGTCCCCACAGGAGGACGTGCGGCAGCCGGATCGAGTCCTGCATCGCGAGTGGGCGCAGGAGCCGGTCGATGATGCGCGCGCAGTGCGGGAACTCGGCCAGCAGCTCGGCCCGCACCGCCGCCAGGTCGTCCGGCGGCATCACGAGCGGCAGGCGCTTGCCGACGATCGCCTCGGCTTCCTTGACCGGGTCGTCCCCCTTGGACCCCTTCCTGACGTGGGAGACGTCGCCGACGACCCGTAGGCCCGGTCCCGTCGGCAGCCACCCGTCGAGGTCGAGCCCGCCGTCGACCGGATCGGGGCGGGGCTCCACCTTCTCGGCGGGCCGGCGCACGATTCCGGCGCGGTCCTCGGCGACGGCGGCCGCCTCGATCGCGGCGAACTCCTCGTTCAGCGCGTCGACCGAGCCGATCTCGCCGGCGGCGATCGCCTCGTGCACGACGCCCAGCACGTGGGCGAGGCCCCAGACCGACTTGTCGAGGATGTCGATCTGGATGTGCCTGCTTTCGGGGAGATAGCTCTCGCCATCGTCGATGCAGGGCGAGTCGGCCGTCGCCAGGTAGTCGACCGTGCTCCGTATCAGGCCGTATGTGATGGCGTCGACGAAGCTGTGGTGCGGCCGCTGCATCCAGTAGCGCGTGCACAGGACCGCGCAGCGCGCGCAGGCATGCTCGCAGCCCAGCGCCGCGCCGTAGACGGCCGCCCGCTCGTGAATGTCGCGGATGACGACCAGCGTCTCGGACAGCACCGGCGCGTCGCCGGATTCCGCCTGCTCGACGATGGCGAGGCACTCGGCCTCCAGGGCGCGCAGGGTGCTGATCCGCGGCTTGGCGAGCGCGGCCCTGATGGCCCGCGCCAGGCCCTTCGGCAGCCGGTGCTTGCTCTCCGGCGCGATGAGCGGCCGAAGGACAGCCTCCATGTCCACCAGCGCCGAGCCGTCGACGAACTCGGCGCCGGACAGCAGTTCCACGGTCGTGGGGAGCGGGTTGCCGGGCGTGTGCCAGCGGGGCTGCGTGTAGGCGGACAGGTGCTTCCGCACGGCCTTCACGGCCGAGGCATTCATCTTGGACACGGGGGATACTCACTGGATCGAGGACGCGCAGGGCGCCGAGCGCTGGGCTCAGGCGGCGAGGAAGGCGGCGCGTTTCGATTTCAGGAGCGTGCTCATGGCGAGGACCATGACAGACGAGGAATCCCGGGGCAACGGGCGATCGATGACCTGGTAAAGAAATCCCTGGGCTCTGGGGGCGGCGTTACAAGATGATGACAGATCAGCGGATCGGTCATCACTTTGTAACAGAGAAGGCCCCGGGTTTCCCCGAGGCCTTCCCTTGTCGATCCCGCCCGAACCGGGCGGGGGATTTGCCCGCGGTAGCCGCTGCACTTGCGGTCCAGGGAGTGTCATCCCCGCTCAACCTGGCGGGGGAGGCCGTTTCCCGCGCACTCCGGGATAAGCCGCGTGTCATCCCCGCCGAGGCAGGGAAGGTCGAGACGGGCGGCCATTCGGCTGCCTGAATGTTTCATCCCTGCATGTCTTCTGCAGGGGGCAGGGTCACCTCGTGCACGAGGGGGCCAGCCAGTGTCATCCCCGCGACCAGGGCGGGGGCAGCGCCGTGTTGGCCGCTGCATGACCCGAAGATGCTGCCGCCCGACAGTATTGGGGAGTCCCCGGCCGTCTGTACGTCTCGGATGTCGGTTCGGTGTTGCTTGCGCGCCTCTGTACGAATCCGGAACCGGTGCGACCCTGTGGATGGCCCGCGGCGGCGAGCCGGGATCACTCAGGTCCCGGACGAACAGAGGGGCACGCCTCTTCCTCTCAGTTGCCTGGGAGAGGCCTCAGCACCGGGGGATGCCGGTGAGGGTTCCGACGGCCTCCTCAGTGTCGTCCGGCAGCGACCGCCGCAGTGAAGGCCATGACCGGGGCGCTCGGGTCATGGCCGCTTATTCGAGGCAAGCCTCCATGGAAATCGAACAGGTCGCCGAGATGGCGCGCGCGGTCGCCGGGCTGCCCCAGGCGGAGCGGGACTACTTCGACGGCATGCTGGCCGACGTACGGGCCAAGGACGCCGATGCGTCACGGGTCGCCAAGCTGCGGGCGTTGGGCGACTTCCAGGCTCTGGACTTCATCCTGAAGGATGCCCGTCGCGGTCCGACGATATTCGACCTCGACGTGCTCGCGGTTGCCAGGGGGCTGGTGGATGCCGGCTTCGCGCGTCTGACCGGACCACTGCCGAACCATGCCCGCGAGAACCGCTGGGAGGTCGGGATCCGGAACATCGTCCACCACCTGCACGGTCCCCGGCACGAATTCGAGATCTACGACATCGTCGATGAGGTTCGCGAACTCGCGGAAGGTCGAGGCCGGGACGCCAAGGTGGACCTGCCCGAGGCGATCACCCGGATCCGGGAGGTCGTGACCGAGATCGAGGGCATGGCCCGTCGCGGCCGCCCGATCGAGAACGGGCCCTCGCTCAAGCACTGGCTCCTCCGGGGCCTAGATGCCCTCACCGGTGAGAACCACAGCGGGTTCGCGACCTCGCTGCCCCAGCCGAAGAAGAAGCTGGTGGAGGAGATCGCCAAGGACGTGCCTCGTCCGACTTGGGCGATCCACACCCCATGACCCTCACGGATTCCCAGCGGGACGCCCTGTCCGCCCTGCGCGCGGCCGGCGGCGAGGGGGCGATCGACAGGCATGGTGGCGTCGTCGCGGCCGGCGAGCGCCTGCCGTTCCTGGCGGACACGTGGCTGCGGCTGGTGACCCTCGGCCTGGTGGCCGGGGCCGGCCCGCTGCGGATCCGGCTCACCGCGGCCGGAGAGGTCGCCGTCACCCCGCGGGGCCGCAAGGTCGATCCGCGGCTGCTCAGGACAGACAACACGCCGACGCCGGCGCATCCGGGAGCCGAGTGATGACCATCGAGCCCACCGAGTTCGACATGATCGCCCTGGCGCGCCGGGGCCTGCAGGCGCACCTCGACGAGGCGATCGCCGAGGACGAGTTCGCGTCCCGCTTCGCCATGGTCGACAAGCGCGGCGAGCTGACCGGCGAGTCGATGCTGGCCTACCGCACGGCCGCCGAGGCGATCCGCGTGGCCCGGGACCGCCTCGCCCGCTTCAACCTGCTCTACCCGGAGCGGGCCGCGGCATGAGCCGCCCCGCCACCCCTGCGCCGGCCCGGGCCCGCGAGGCCGTCGCCCCGTACCTGACAGGCGAGCCCGCCGACCCGGCGTTCGCCCGCATGCTCGGGGCCTACGCCCGGTGCAACGGGGGATGCCTCGATCGGGCCGAGGGGAACGCCGAGTGCTGGGATGTCTGCAGGCGCGCGAAGGCCGCCGCGAGGAGGAAGGGATGACCCGGCACGCGAAGCACGTCTGGAGAATGCGCGAGGTCAAGGCCGTCCAGCAGAAGGACAGGTTCGGATGTGCGGTGGCGTGCCTGGCGACAGTCCTGGGGCGCACCTACGATGATGTCAGGGCCGAGATCGGGGATCCGGGCCGAGGCCTCACTGATGGCGCCTGGAGCGAGTTCCTGGCGGCTCAGGGGTACGCGGTCCAGCACCTGTTCCGCGTCCACCAACTCACACAGGCGAAGCGCGACGTCTGGCCCGCGGCCCCGTGGCCCCCCGTGCACCTCTGCCTCGTGGATGCTGGCGGCCCGGGCGGCCATCTTGTCGTCATGCTGAACGACGGCACGGTCTTGGATCCCGCCCGATCCGGAGATCCCGTGACGCTGGCGGCCTACGCCTCGGTCATGGCCATGACGGGTCTGTTCTACGTTTGCCGCTCTCCAGCCCCGGCAACGTCAGGGCCCGTAGAACCACAGGTCGAGGCCGGTCGAGCGGCGGTCGATGCGCTCCGCGGCGTCGTTCGCCCGCTGCATCTCATCCAGGGTCGGCCGGCCGTGGTTGAAGGTGCCGAGGTACATGTCGGCGCCGAGGGCGACGAGGACGCGCTGCAGCCGGCCGAACGGGAGGTCCTCGATCTCGCCGCGCTCCAGGGCGGCGAGCTGTCCCCGCGGGATCCGGGCCTGATCGGCGAGGCGGGCGAGCGGCATCCGCAGGGCGAGCCTGCGGGCGCGGATGGCGGGGCCGAGTTCAGCGAGGTCGATGCGCATGTCGGATAGCTACCACCGTCCCTCGCAAGGGACGCTGTCGCCCGCCCTACTCGCCCGGCTCTCCAAGCGGTTCGCCGGCAACCCCGGGCACGCCGCCTGGCTCGCCCGTCAGGCGGATCGCCAAATCCTGGCTGAGAGCCTCCATGACGGCGCGGGGGATCTCCGGCCCGTCCAGGGTGTCCAGCAGGACGGGGCAGCCGCTCGGGCCGACGGTCAGCTGAACGTTCAGCCGGCCAGGCTCGCGGCGGCTCGGGTTGATGTCGAGGACGTAGCGCATGCCCACGATTCTCGGGCCGTCCCGGCGCCGGCGCAAGGCCTCCCGCGGGGAGGGCACACCGAACTGTCGTTGGACCGCTTCACGCACGAGGACGCCCGGATCCGCCGCGGCGGCGGGCTGCCGGCGTGCGGGTCGTTTTTCAGCTGAGGGAGGGGACGATGAACGTGACCGCATCTTTCGGGTGGCCCCTGCCGAGGCGCGAGCCGCAGCCCGAGCCCGTGCCGAACCGCCCGGACGAGTTCTGGTGGGTCGAGACGTGCGAGGGCGTGCCGCTGGAGCCAGCCTCCATCTCGTTCCAGGGTGACGAGCCGTACGGGATCACGGAGATCGGCTCGGACTATGAGCAGCCGCTGTCCCGGCGGGAGGTTCGCCTCGTCGAGCGGGTCGTCCCGGCCGGGCGCCTCGCCAAGGTGATCCCCATCCTGGAGGACGTCCTCAGCCAGCAGACCGCCCCATTGCCTGACCAGCAGCTTTTCGAGGCGATCGCGTTGCTACAGGCGGAGGCCTGACATGCCGATGTCCGACATCTTCAAGGTCATCCCCCTGAGCGAGGCGATTGAGGCTGCGCCCTACCTGCCTCCCGCCGATCGGTACCTGACCTTCGAGGAGATGGCCGAAGCCCACGCCGCCCTTATGCGGACCGGCGGTCTCATCCGTATCGAGGGGCGGCCACTGGTTGACAAGGTGCCGAACGGGCAAGGAACACTGGTAACGCCGATCCCGTAATATGACCGTTGCTATACCTGACCCATAAACGACTGCAACGGCGCTCGAATTCGGAAAGTATAGCCTAGGGTATACGGAAGGCGCACACGGGAGCACATGGGCGCACGTGCGCCCGACGTCGGCCCGCCGGTCCGCGCCGGGGCGTTCCGTAGATGATGCGGCACGGCCGATACGGTCCCGTCCGCGATACGTTGGAGGTCGCGAAATGCCGCGGCCAGGGATCGACTCCGCGGCGGATTTGTTCTCCATTTGTTCTGATGGACGAATCAATGGAGCGCGCCGTGGACGAGATGGAGCAGGCCTATCTGGAGGCGGCCGACGGCGACGCGCGCGACGCTCTGCGGCGGGCGCTGGGCGACGCCCTGCAGGAACTGGCGACCGTGTCTGGGCAGGTCAGCCGCGGCTACGTGCGGGCATCGAGGCCGGCCGACCTGGCGAGAAAGTTGGGGCGGGAGCGCCGGGACCGGGACGCGGCGCGGGCCGCGGGGCGGTGAGTGCGGAAGGATCGGGCGGCCGATCCTTGTGGATGGCGGCCCCCGGCGCGGTACGCACGGGCCGGCGATTTGCGGTACGTGTGCGGTACGAGGATCGGCGTAGATGTTTGCGACCCGTTGAAATCGCTTCGCTTTTCGGGGCCACGCATGGGTGGCGGAGACGGAGGGATTCGAACCCTCGATACCCATTTCTGGGTATGCTCATTTAGCAAACGAGTGCCTTCAGCCGCTCGGCCACGTCTCCGGCGCCTTGGCTCTAGAAGGTCGGGCCGGGCGGGTCAACCCGATCCCGGCGGACCGTGGCCAGGCGGCGGCGCTCGTAGTGCTTGGCGATGCGCAGGTGCCGCGCGATCGCGTAGTTCATCGCCGTCAGGAAGCCGTAGGTGCCGCGCACCACGTGGCGCCGGCCCAGATAGGCCTTCAGGAAATTGCCCGGCAGTTCGACGAAGACGCGCCAGCTCGGGATCACCACCCCCCGGGCCTCCAGGTCGTCCGCCTGCTGGTCCGAGTAGCGGTTGAGCTTGTCGAGCTGGTCGCCGAGCGAGCGCACCGAGAAATGGTGGATCACACCCCGGAGCCGTCCCGCCGCCACCCCCGGCTCCAGCGCCACCCGGTCGTGGACCGGGGAGGCGGCGTAGCGGCCCCGATCCTTCCGGTAGAGCCGCACCGGGGTCAGCGTGTAGGCCAGCGGGTGCGGGCGCGTCTCGCCGGGGAAGATCTCGGCGATGCCGATCCGCCACGCGGCCCGGCGCGGCTCGCCCGCCGCGAACAGGCCGCGGATCTCCCGGGCGAGGGGCTCCGGCACCACCTCGTCGGCGTCGAGGTTCAGCAGCCAGACGTGCCGGCACTGCTCCTCGGCGAAGCGCTTCTGCGGCCCGTAGCCCGGCCACGGATTGTGGATCACCCGCGCACCGAGCGAGGCGGCCAAAGCCTGCGTGCCGTCGGTGGAACCCGAATCGACCACCACGAGGTCGTCGGTCAGGGCGCGCACCGCCCGGAGCGTCGCGCCGATCCGGTCCGCCTCGTTGTGGGCGATGACGAAGATCGACAGGGGCAGGGGGCCAGCGGCCGCCACCGCCGACGCGGATGCGCCGCTCACGCCAGCCAGTCCGGCACCCGATCGAGGGCGATCAGCGCCTCGACCTCGACGCGCGGGCGCACGACGGCGGCGCGGTCCCCCCGCACCAGCACCTCCGGCACCAGCGCCCGGGTGTTGTAGGTGCAGGACTGGACCGCCCCGTAGGCGCCCGCGCTCATCACTGCGATCAGATCGCCCGCCCGCACCGCCGGCATCTCCCGCTGGAGCGCGAGGTAGTCGCCGCTCTCGCAGACCGGGCCGACCACGTCGGCGACCATGCGCGGCGCCTCCGGGTCCGGCTCGGCCACGGGCCGCAGACCGTGATGGGCCTCGTACAGGGTCGGGCGGATCAGGTCGTTCATCGCCGCATCGACGATCACGAAGGTGCGCCCCTCTGTCCGCTTCACGTACAGCACCCGGGTCACCAGGATCCCGGCATTGCCGGCGATCATCCGGCCGATCTCGAAGACCGGGCGCAGGCCGAGCGGCGCGAAATGCGGCCGCAGGGTCGCCGCCAGGGCGGCCGGGTCCGGGGGCGGGGCGTTGTCGTCGTGGTAGGGAATCCCGAGGCCGCCGCCGAAATCGATGTGGCGCAGGGGATGGCCCGCCGCCAGGAGCTGCCGGGCGAGGTCGGCGAGCAGGCGCGCCGCACCGGCGAAGGGCGCCAAGTCGGTGATCTGGCTGCCGATATGCATGTCGACCCCGTAGACCGCGAGGCCCGGCAGGGATGCGGCCGCGGCGTAGACCGCAGGCGCCCGGGTGATCGGGATGCCGAACTTGTTCTCGGACTTGCCGGTGGAGATCTTGGCGTGGGTGCCGGCATCCACGTCCGGGTTCACGCGGATCGAGACCGGCGCCGTGAGGCCGAGTTCCGTGGCGGTCTCCGACAGGGCCGCGAGTTCCGGCTCGCTCTCGAGGTTGAAGCAGAAGATGCCGGCCTTCAGCGCCGCCGCCATCTCGGCGCGGGTCTTGCCCACGCCCGAGAAGACGATCTTGCCGGGATCGACCCCCGCCGCCAGCGCCCGGTGCAGCTCGCCCCCCGAGACGATGTCCATCCCGGCGCCCCGGGCCGCGAGGGTGCGCAGCACGGCCTGGTTGGAATTCGCCTTCATGGCGAAGCAGACCAGCGCGTCGTCGCCCGCGAAGGCCTCGGCGAACACGCGGTAATGCCGCTCCAGGGTGGCGGTACTGTAGCAGTAGAACGGCGTGCCGACCTCTGCGGCGAGGCCCGTCAGGTCGACGTCCTCGGCCTGCAGGCGGCCGTCGCGATAGTGGAAATGGTGCATCTCGGCCGTGTCTCGTCTGCGCGCGGAGAAGCGGGCTGTTTCCCGTGAAACATCCGGCCGCGGAGCGCTCCGGCGACCGGATCGCCAAGAGAGCGCTGCGATGGCGCGGCCCTCCGGCCCCCGCCCTCTACAGCAGCGGATCCAGAATGAAAGGTTCCTTCGGGATACGATAGCCGCGCCGGGCGCCGCGGCTGGTCTGCACCGGCGCGTCGGTGCCCCCCGGCGGCACCGCCGCCCCGGACAGCTCGTCGCCGGCACGCACCGAGGCCGCATCCGGCTCCGGCGCGCCGCCGCCGAGGCCCACGGAGACCGGCAGGGTCCGGCGGCCGTTCACCGCATCCGAAGCCGCCGGCGCGGCGGCGGCGGCGGGGGCCGCGGTCTGGGGCGGTTCGAGGGCGCCCCGCCGCCCGCAGGCGGAGACCGCCAGGGCGATGAGGCCGGCCGCGGCGAGGAGCTTGAGGGCGGGGTTCGACAACATCGCGCGAGGGTCCGGCGGGCTCGGCACCGGCACGCGGAGGGGCCGGCGGAAGCGCGACCTTAGCGGTTGCCGCGCGCCGGCGCGAGCGCAGGCCCGCAACAGGCGGGCCCGCATCAGGGCCGGGCCGGAACCGCGTTGGCCCTTCGGCCTCAGCCGCGGCGTTCCTTCCCGCCCTGCGCGCCCTGCCGGCCCTTGGCGGGCGCGTCCTGACCCTGCTCGGCCTCGTAGGCGTCGATCGCACGGCGGCAGTTCTCGCTGAGCTTCTTCCAGTTCTTCTGGAAGCAGGCATCGGTGGCCGGATCGTCGGGGGCCAGGTTGCCGCAATAGGTCAGGTAGTCACCGGTGCAGTACTTCTTCAGGGTCTCGTTGCCGCGCTTCGATTGCTGCGCCGCTGCCGGCAGGGCCAGGGCAGCGGTCGCCACGACGGCGAGGACGATGGGCTTCAGGCGCATGGGTATCCGTACCATCTTTCGGACAGGGACGATGTTGAGCGAGTCCGCGCTGCGATGGGGCCTCCGCGTGGTCGAAACAAGGCGAGGGTCCCAGGTTTTCGCGTCCGACGCGCCCGGCAGGGCCGTCCGGCGGGCCCGAATCCGGGTCAGACGCGTTCGGCCTGCGCGACCGGGTAGGCGGCCCGGGGCATCCGGCCCGGATTCGTCAGGGCGTCGGCCACATCCGCGATTCGCCGGCGCAGATCGGCGTTCTCCCGCTCGATGCCGGCTTGGCGGTCCGATTGGCGGTCCGATTGGCGGTCCCCCTGCCGATCCCCTTGCCGATCCGCCACCGTCAGGGCCAGCGCCTCCTCGGCCGCCCGGAGGCTCGCGCGCAGATCGTCGCGCTCCGCCGCCACGGCCGCGGCATCCGGGCCGGCCGCCGTCGTCTCACCCCGGCGCAGCCCCAGGAGACTGTCGAGCAAGTCGGCATGGGCCTCTTCGAGGGCCTGGAGCGTGGCGAGGCTCGCCGTACCGTCCTCGCGGGCCAGCGCGAGTTCGGTCTCGAGCTCCCGGGTCTTGGCCTGGGCCTGGGCGATGTCGGCGTCCCGCGCCGCGACGTCGCGGGCGAGGGCGGCGACCCGCATGGTCCCCGCCCCGAGCGCCGCCATCTCGGCCTGGCGCTTGGCCTCCGCGGTCTCGGCCCGGCGCTCCAGGCGGCGTTGCTGCACGGCGAATTGCGCGCGCAGGAAGTCGCGCTCGGCGGCGATCTCGGCCGGCGACAGGGGCAGGCGCGCCTCGGCCCGCCGCCGGGCCAGCCGGGCGGCGCGGGCGTTGAGGGCCGGCAGCAGCAGGAGGCCGCACAGGCTCGCCGCCAGGAAGCCCAGCGCGAAGATCATCGCCGTTTCGATCACGAGGGAACAGCCCGCGTATCCGGCCGGACGACCCGACCCGTCTCCACTCTAGCCCAGGTTGATCGGAAGGGTGAAATCCGATTCCACCGATCCATCAGAACGGGTTCCAGGTCGGCTCCCGGGTGAATTTCAGATAGCCGACATTGATGCCGAGCCGGGCGCCGACGCCGCTGCGGATCGGCACCACGATGATCCGGTCGTTGACCACCGCGGTCATGCCGAAGCCGCCGACCAGGTAGGCCGAGCCGTCGACGCCGGCGAAGCGCCGGTACAGGTCGCGCACGTTCGGCAGGTTGTAGACGAGCATCATGGTGCGCGCCCCGTCGCCGCCGACGTCGAAGCCCACCGACGGCCCCTGCCAGTAGATGCGCCGCTGGCCGGCATTGCGGGTGAAGAGGGTGCCCTCGCCGTAGCGGAGGCCGGCCACCACCGCGGCGCCGCCCTCCTGGCCGAGGATGTAGCCGTTCGGCTCGCCCCAGCGCCGGCCCGCCTCCTCGACGGTCAGGGCGAGGCCGCGGGAGACCGAGCCGAAGAACCGGTGGCCCGATTCCACGATCTCGCCGGGGCGGAAGGTCTCGGGGGTATCCGGGTCCGCCCCGCGCGCCAGGGCGGCGCCCGCGCCGCCGAGGCCGGCCAGGGAAGCGCCCAGCGGGGTGCCGAGTGCCAGGGCGAGGCCCGCGCGCAGCAGGCGGCGGCGGTCGGTTCCGCGATCGTCTCGTGCCGTCATCGTTGTCTCCTCGCCCGGTTCGATTAACGGTTCGTGCGATGGATCTGTCCGTTCCCGTCCGCCGCGCCGGCATCGGCCGCGGCCCGGGAGCCCTGCTCCGTCTGGGCCCGCGTCCCGCGGGCGCCCGAGTCGGACCAGCTTCCGAGGGAATCCGCAAGATGTGGTTAACGCGTCCCGATCCCGCACCCCGCGCGCTCGTCCTCTGCGCGGCCCTGACCCTGGCCATGGCGCCGCCGGCGCGGGCCGAGCCGGCGGGGGCCGGGTTCGCCCTGCTGACGCTCAACGGCTTCGATCCGGTCAGCTACTTTCTGGAGGGCGGACCAACCGCCGGCACGGGCCGGTTCGAAGTGTCCTGGGGCGGGCGGGTCTGGCGTTTCGCCAACGGGGCCAACCGCGCGGCCTTCCGGGACGATCCGGCCGCCTACGCCCCGCGGCTCGGGGGCTACGACGCCGCCGGGATCCTGGAGGGCCGGCTGGTGGATGCCGATCCGCTGATCTTCGCGGTGCTCGGCGGCCGGCTCTACCTGTTCCGGGATGCCGTGCGCCGCGCCCGGTTCCTGGCCGATCCCGGCCTTGCCGGGCAGGCGGAGGCGGCATGGCCGGGCCTGCAGGGCCTGCTGGACGTGCCGCCTACGACGCCGCCGCGGTGACCGGCGGCCGGTCCGGTCCGCGGGTCCCGCAGGACGCCGGCAGGGCGAGGCGCTGGGCCAGGGACGGATCACCCATCGCCGCGAAGGGCCCGTTGCGGTAATCCGATCCGTGCCGCCCGTAGCGGATCGGGCCGCCCCCCGGCACCACCACGCACCCCCCGGCGGCCGCCACGATGTGGTCGCCGGCCGCCGTGTCCCATTCCATGGTCGGGCCGCAGCGCACGTAGATGTCCGCCTCACCGGCGGCGATCAGGCCGAACTTGACGGCGGAACCGACCTGGCGCGTCTCCAGCACCGGCAGGGCGGCGAGGCAGGTGGCGGTGGCGGCGTCGCCGTGCCGACGGCTGCCGAGGGCCAGCAGGCCGGCCTCGGGCACCGGCCGCGTCCGCACCGGCCGCCCGGCGCCCGGCCGTCCCGCGATCACCGGGGCCTCGACGGTCGCCGGACCCGCCCACCAGACCCGGCCGAGCCCCGGCGCCGCCAGGGCCGCCGCCACCGGGCGCTCGCCCGCCACCAGGGCGATGTTGACCGAGTAGTCCGGCGTCCCGGCCAGGAAGTCGCGGGTGCCGTCCAGGGGATCGACCAGGAAGAAGATCTCGCCCGGCCGCGCCGCGCCGTCCCGGTGGCGCTCCTCGGCGATCACCGCGATTCCGGGGAACCGTCCGGCCAGGGCGGCGACGATCAGATCCTCGGCTTCGATGTCGGCGGCGCTCGACGGCGATCCGTCGGGCTTCAGGGCGTGGGGGCAGGGGGCCCGGTGATAGCCGCGCAGGATCTCGCCGGCCGCACAGGCGATCTCGGCGAGCGCCGCGGCGATCCGCTCGCGCTCCGGTCCCGAGATCGTCGCTGCGCCGGTCATGGTTCCTCCCAAGACCACTCTGAATGCCCTAGGGGCGGCGCGATGTCGACCGTTTCCGGGGCGAAGTCGTGTCGCGGTTTCACTTGGGCGCGCGGGCCCCGTCCTCCGGAGCGGCGACAGCGCGTGGCCTGCCGCCCTGCGGGGGCAGGTTCAACGTCGGTGCATCCTGCGTGCAGGCATTCGAGCGGTTCCGACTGGCGCGACCAGAGCCGGCGCAGACCGGTTTCGGCGCGCTGAAGGAGGCCGAGACCCTCCGCAGGCGGGTGCCGGGGGCGGCGGCGCTCAGGATCCTGGCCGACGATGAGACCGGCCGGCCGGCCGGAGGGCGTGACGATCCTCGGGCAGCCGGGCGCGGTGCCGGAGGATCTCGCCGAGCGCCCGCCGGGCGGGCGATCCGCGTGAAGGATGTGTGGATCGGCTGCCGAAAGCCATGTAACAGGCCGCTGCGCGGCGGATGTGCTTCTTGATCGAGCCCGTGGCACGCGGGCGCCGACGCAACTCCACGCCACCGGCAACCGTACGTTCGTGATGGGTCCGTCTAGAGCGTGCCGCGGTGGGTCCCGATCTCCGTCGGTGCGCGCCGCCGCCGGTCCCAGCGCATGCGTCGAGGTAGCCCGTTGGGTGCAGACCGCGTCCTCTCAGCCGCATATCGTTGCTCCGCGCCCGTCGATCGACGATGCGACAGAAGGTGCGCCCCGCGCCCGGGCCGAACTCCGCCGGCGTCGGAAGCCTTGGTTCAGACGAGATGATCATGCGGCTTAAGCGGTGGGTTGCCAGTCTTCTGGGCGCTCGGGACCGATCCGCATCGCGGGGCGACACGGCAGATCCGGGCCCGGCGTTCGACCTGAAGCTGTGCGACTTCACCTTCGTGTCAGAGGACGGCAGCCGCACGATGCCGGCCGTCGAGCTGAGGCGGCTGGCCGAAGCCGCGGCGCTGCGCTTCCGGCAGGACTTGACCGGACAGCGGATCGGCCTGGTATTCCGCTCCGAGCCCGCGCTGATCGTGGCTTGGCTTGGCCTCGTGTCGGCGGGGTTCGAGCCGCTGATCCTGCAGTACCCCACCGAGAAGCAGGACCGGGCGGCCTGGCGCGCGTCGGTGGCGAATTCGGTCACGCTCGCGACGCTCGACCACGTGGTCTGCGCGCCCGAGATCGCCGACCTGCTGCCGGATCTCGCCGTCCCATTCGGGATCGATCACCTCCCCGAGGGGAGCGGCGTTGGGCAGCGTTTCGCGTTCCGGGCGCGGGCGATCCTGCAGCTCTCCTCCGGCACCACGGGACATCGCAAGGCGCTGGCGTTCACCCGCAGCCAAGTCGAGGCCCATGTCGGGGCCTACAACGCGATCATGCGGCTTCGCTCGGACGATGTCTGCGTGTCCTGGTTGCCGCTCTATCACGATATGGGGTTCGTCGCCTGCTTTCTGATGCCCCTCGTCCTGGGGGTGCCCGTGGTGATGATCGACCCGATCACCTGGGTCCGCCGGCCGAAGCTGCTGTTCGACGCCATCGCGGCCCACCGCGGCACGTATTGCTACATGCCCAATTTCGGCTTCGAGATCATGGCGCGACAGCCGGCCGGCGATCTGGGTTCGATGCGGCGCTGGGTCTCCTGTTCCGAACCGGTCTACGCGGAGACCGCCGAGCGCTTCCTGGCTGCGCACACCCTCGATCCGAGCACCTTCGCGTCCTGTTATGCGATGGCCGAGAACGTCTTCGCCGTCGCGCAGTCGGACGCCCTCTCGATCGTCGAGCATGACGGGCGCCGCCTCGTCTCGTGCGGCGCCCCGATCCCCGGAGTGGAGCTGGAGATCCGCGACGGGCAGATCTTCGTGACGAGCCCGACCGCCATGCGCCGCTACCTGGGCGGTGCCGAGATCGCCGACGCGCGGGGATTCTACCCGACGGGGGACGCCGGCTTCCTGCACGGGGGGGCGTTGATCGTCACCGGCCGCACCGGTGACGTGCTCAACATCGCGGGCCGCAAATACATGCTGAACGACCTCGACCGGGCCGTGGAGACGCTGGTGCCCGAATCCCGGGGCCGCGCCGTCGTCTGCGCCGAGCGCTCGGACGAGCTTGGGACCGAGCTGCCGATCGCCTTCATCGAAGACGAAACGTTCTTCGCGCGGACCGATGCCGGCGCGCTGCAGAGGAAGCTGTCCGATCTGACCGGCATCGAGGTCGTTCAGATCCACTTCGTTCCGAGTCGGTTCATCGTCAAAACCTCATCCGGAAAAGCCAACCGGCGCGCGACGCTCGAACGGTGGAAGGCGCATGTCACGCACGTGCGGTCGAGCAGACGCACCTCGCTGGCCGATGACTTCGACGCCCTGTTCCCGCACGTGCCACGGGACGAGCCCGTCGCGGATTGCCTGGACTCCCTCGGCCGCGTCCTGATCTCCATCATCGCGTCGCATCACGGCCGCGCCATCGATACGCGTCGCTCCATCAACGAGATCCTCGCGAGCGACGCCGCGGCAGAAGCCGACAGCGCCGAGGACGGAATCAGGATCGTCGCGCTGTGCGACCGCGGGATCGTCGAGGGCATCAGCCCGGAGACGCTTGAACATTGGTCCGCCTTGCTGGGCTGCCCCGTGTCGTTGGAGCACGTCTGTGTTCCGCCGAGCGAGGTCCTGCTCAACGATCTGATCGTCTGCGATTATTTCCGGACGGATGGCACGGGCGAATCCCTGGACATGGTCGATGAGGTCTTGGCGATTGTGAAAGGGGCGAGCTTGCTCCTCGTCGACGACGTGGCCGAGATTGCCTTCGCCAAGGAGCAGGTTTACCCGTTGCTCAACCGGATGAATATCCGGGAGGCCGGAACGGAGATGCTGGCGTATCGCTGGCAGCGCTATACCCTGAAGCACCATCTGCTGCCGATCTCGGTACAGTTCGGTCAGGATTTGAGCGACGATCACGACACGAGTCTGGACCGCCTGGCCGGTTATCTCGGTGCCGATGTCCTGAAGATCGCCACGCTGCCGATTTTCACGGATCTGACCCGGCAGTGGGACGTCATCGACCGGGTCAACCACCGTCACGATAACGTCGTCTACGCCCCGCCGAGCCTTGGTCTCGCGGATCGAGGAGGGCCTGCTGCGCGATCCGCCGCCCAGGCGTCCGACCTTCCCCGGGCGGCGGACCCTGATCGACCTGCCGCATTTCTGCTGCTGGCTAATGGACAAGGATCTCGTCGACGCGGTTTTGGGTGCGTATGACCGCTTCTTGATCATCGGCGTGCCGGCAAGCGTGTTCTACATCACCACGCAATTGCGCCGCCTCGGCAAGCCTTTTACGCACATCAATACGCTCAATCTCGAACTCGTCGACGAGCGGACCTACGAATGCATTCTGATGACGGGGGCCTGGGGCAAGCCCTCCACCGACAAGCCGGTCTATCAACTGTTCTTTGCGGGTTTCAGCACGCCGCACGGACAATTCCTCGACAGCAGGCAGCTGAGCATTCGCTCGAAAGCTGACGCCTATTATAAGTCACTGGGGTTTAGTTCCGCCGAGCTCTAGCGCGTGCTGCGAACTGATGGGTGTTGTTTGCGTTTGGGTGGGATGGGCCTGGATCATCCCACCTATCCCGCGCGTGTCCGGTGAGGAATGGGGGCTGGGCGCGCCGCATCGGGCGCTGTGGCCGAAGCGTTCGCGCGAGCGCGACCACGCGCGGCGCGAGGTGTTCAACGGTCTGCGGTTCATCGTGAAGCCGGGCGCCCCCTGGCGGTTCATGCCGCACGCCCTGCTGCTGCGGGCGGCGGTGTATCAACCGGCGCAGCGCTCGGGCGGGCCGCGGCGTGCTTTACAGACCCGGCCGGGGCGCTGCGGGGCCCGGGGAGCCGGCGGTGTTGAACAGGCGGACGCTGCGCTCCTCGGACGAGGGCGGCGAGCTAGGACGGGGACAGGAGCAAGCGGGGCTCGAAGGTTCACCCGGCGGTGGAAACGCTCGGCCACGTGGCGGCGCCACATATCACCCCGGCCAAGGCCGACGATCGCGGCGCGGTGGATCGCCTGACCGACGCGGTGCAGGCGGAGACGGGAGCGTAGAGAGAGGGCTTCGTCGATCAGAACTTTAGCATGATTGGCGGAGAGGGGGTCCTTAGAACCGGCGCCCCACTTAGCCCCATGTCATGCCGTTTTTACATTTAAACCAGTGACTTACGATCAATCTCCGTCCCACGCCGTGCGTTTACATTCCACACCATCCCACTTATTATGTGGTATAAAATGTGGGAGCGGAAATTGGCTAAATCCGGACGACATCCTGAGAAAAAACTAACAGCAGTCGGCATTCGGAATTTGCGGGACGCTGGACGGTACACGGACGGGGGCGGCCTCTACCTCGTTGTTGAACAAAGCGGCGCGAAGCGGTGGGTCCAACGCATCGTGGTGCAAGGCAGGCGACGCGATATCGGCTTAGGGGGTGCCGCAACGGTCAGCCTCGCGGAGGCGCGCGAGAAGGCTTCGGCGATCCGCAAATCGGCGCGGAGCGGAGGCGACCCGATTGCCGAGCGGCGAGCAGCTCAACGCCATGTGCCCGCGTTTGCGGAAGCCATCGATGCAGTCCATGCCGAGCACAAGAAAAGCTGGAAGAATGAAAAGCACGGCGATCAGTGGATCAACACGCTACGGACCTACGCCGTCCCGATAATCGGCACCGTGCGCGTCGATCGCATCGAAACAGCCGATGTCGTACGAGTGCTGGCGCCAATATGGACCGACAAGCCGGAAACGGCCCGCCGCGTTCGACAACGTCTCTCTACGGTTTTCAAGTGGGCAAAGGCTAACGGCTTTCGCGGCGGCGAAAATCCCGTTGAGGGCGCCGAGTTAGGATTAGCAAAACAGACAAAGTCCGCATCGAATTTTGCCGCCCTCCCCTATCCGAAGCTGCCGGGGTTCATGGCGGATTTAGGAGAGGCCAGGACCGGAACAATTCCAAAGCTTGCCTTCGAATTTTTGATTCTGACGGCAGCGCGCAGCGGTGAAGTTTTCGGCGCGAGATGGACGGAAATCGGTTTTGAAAGCGCGACATGGACCATCCCGGCCGCT
>NZ_JAKSYC010000060.1 GCF_022829585.1 Methylobacterium sp. J-026 | reverse complement strand
CTGTTTTGGTCAGTATGCGCGGCGCGCCCGGGGGTTATTCCTCGCCCTCGTTCGGTCGAAGGACTCGCAGAGCCCGCAACGCGTCGGTGGCGAAATCCAGGATGGCGTTCACCCGCGCCGGCCGGAAGTCCTGGCTCGGCGGAGGTAACCGTCGAGCTTGAACAGCTCCGCCTCGTCGTGGGGCACGAACGCGCCGAAACAGGTGACTTGCCGGCCCGCATCGACGGGCCGGCGGGCGAGGTTGGAGCCGACGAACCCGACCCCGCCGGTGATCAGCACGCGCTGTCCGGTCCAATCCAGGGGCTGCGGCGGAGGCAAACTCGTCATAGTGGAGGTTCCGAGGGCCATGCAGCCGGGACGGACGCATATGCACCTGATAAGGGTTTCGACCCGACTCCGGGTGGATCCCGTTCTCCCAGCACGCCGTCCACGAGGGGCGCTCTTAGCCTTTCGTGGACGATCAGGACAAGCGCGTCCGCCATGCCCGCTGGAGCCGGTACCGACGTCATGTGATGTCGGATCGCTCCGGCGGAAGCGGGGGATCCTGCGCCCCTCGACCTCAAGAGCTGCTTCGCGGGCGATCGAACGCCCATCGACGGGGCGCATTGTCGAATGATGTGGCACGGGCTCAAGCGCAAGTCCGAACCGTGTATCGAATCCCTGGCGGATAGGGCGCCCTCCCCCGGCGCATTCGGGTCACCTGGGCCAGCGTCACAGAAGCCGGGCATAGCGTTTGTCCCGTCGAGCCCGAGAATCCGTCCATGAAACCCTCGTGCCGCCGAGGGCGATGCCGGATCGGTCCAAGCGCGCGCGTCGGGTCAAGGGTTCTGGGCGCCGGTGAAGACCAGCCATCGCGCGCATCACCAAATCCGGCCTGCGAGCGACGGCGGAAGGCGATGCGCTCGACACCGGCTCGGCACTGCCGTAGTGGCCCACGGAGGCGCCCGCCTGCCGGGCCTCGCTCCAGCGACCGAACAGAGGTTGTGCGATCGTGACGACGCCCGATGACCCGCTGATCGCATTCCGGGCGCGCATCGCCGCAGCGCCGAAGCCCGTCGAGCCGCGCACGGACGCCGAGATCTACGACGAGATCCGGGCCGCTTTCGCCGCGCTGTGGGGCACGATCGACGCCATGGATGCGATCGTGCGGGCTGGCTATCATCCCGAGGCGAAGGTCTACATCTGCATCCCGTTCGTCAATCGCATCAACGAGACGATGGTCGGCGAGTTTCGGGCGGAGCGGCCAGGCCACTCGCTGCAGGAGACACGCACGCGCGCGATCCCCTTCACGTTCCAGGGCAACGAGGTATGGATCAGGGATGGTGCCTTCAGCGATGTCGCCGACCTGCGCGGAGAAATGGGCGCGCGCTTCGCGGCGGCGTCACAGGACCGGCTGGCTGCCCGCATGGCTGAGGTCGTCTCCGATTTCTTCGAGACCGGCTTGTGAGCGCGGTGTGACCTCTGAATCCACCCCTTCGGTCCGCAATCGACCCCCGTCGCCCGGACGACCGGTTGAGCGGACATGCGCCTGACGATCCGGCCGCTCCACGACCTGCAGCGCGACGGCGATTGGTGGTTGGCAACGGGCGATGATCCTCAACTCCTGCTCGCACGCCCCTTCGGCCGCCGGATCGCGGCGGGCCGCTACCGGTTGACCGCCGAGCCCGGGACTGGCCTGGAGGAGGCGGCGGGCGCCGAACTCTACGCGGATACCGGTCAGGGTTTCCGTGCCGAGGAGTGCCAGCCGATCCGCTTCGATTGGAGGGACGGGGAGACGACGGCGGTCATTGTCCTGGACCGGCCGGTCCGTCGGCTGCGCCTCGATCCCTTCGAGCGTGCGGGCCCCCGCTTCCGCCTGCGCCGGGTCACATTGCAGGCGGACCTTGCGGAGGTGCGTACCGCGCGTGCGGAGGACCGCACGGCGCAGGCGCCGCTGCCGCATCGGCGCCTGCGCGTGGCGCTGAACCTCGTTCGCCTCCTGCCGGAGAACCGGGGTTCCGGCGGTGCGGGCCGCCTCGCGCTGGCCCTCCTCGCCCATCTGCCCCGGCGGGTGGAATTGCGGGCCGCGATCCCGCCCTACTGGACGGATCTGATCGCGCGATTTCCGGAGGTCGGCTTCAGCGTCGTCCAGTCGGACAACAACGTCGACCTGCGCCAGCTGATCGCGTGGTGCGAGTGCTACGTCGATCCCCTGAACGGCCTGCGGCCGACGACGATCGACCCGCGCGTCGCCGTGATCAGCCTCGTCCTCGACCTGCAGCACCTGCGCATGCCGTGGTTGTTCGCACAGGCCGACATGAAATCCCGCGTGGCCGAATACAGCTACGCCATCGACCGCTCGGACCGGCTGGTGGCCATCTCCGCCTACGAGCGGGACAACCTGACGGCGTTCTACGGGGCAGACCGGATCACGGTCGCCCACCTCGCCGGTTTCATGGCCGAAGACAGCGGCCTGAGCGAGGACGAGGCGCGGAACCGACGCGCCGGGATCGGCGAGGGCGACCCCTATCTCGTCTATCCGGCCGTGCCATGGCCGCACAAGAACCACGAGATCCTCGTCCAGGCCGTGGCCGTTCTCGCGCGCCGCGGCGTGCGGATCCCCCTCGTACTGACCAACACGGCGAGCCGGCCGGCGGCCCGCGACCGGCTCGCGCAGGTCGCGGCCGCCCTCGGCGTCGGCGACAGCGTCGATCTGCGCCCGTTCATGTCGGAATCCGAGCTGCTCGACCTCGTCACACGGGCGCGGGGCCTCGTGTTTCCGAGCCTGTACGAGGGGTTCGGCATCCCCCTCGTCGACGCGATGGCGCTGGGCGTCCCCGTTCTGACCACCCGGACCTCCGCGGTTCCGGAGATTTGCGGCGACGCGGTCGCCTATTTCGCCACCGCTGCGAACGCGGTGGCGATGGCCGACGATCTGGAGCGGTTCTGGACCGACGCGGAGGGCCGTCGCCACCTGGCCGCGAAGGGCTTCGTCCAGGCCCGACACTTCTCATCGGCCGCCATGGTCGGCAAGCTCGCCGAGGCGATCGAGGCGGCGGTGTTCGCCAAGGCCTCGGCGCCCGGAGGCTTGCCGGTTCCGAGCCGGTTCTCGCCCCCCCGCTATGCGGGGCTCGCGGTGTTCGTGATCTATGCCGACCTGACGCCGGCCGATCGGGCGGCACTGCGCGAGGCGGGCGACATCGACGCCCTGCACGCGGCGGCGTTCGGCGGTGAGGCCGATGTGACCGTGGGTCTGGAGATCGGCCTCGTCGACGACCCGGACCTTCGCGCCCTGTTCGCCCGCACGCGCAAGCTGATCTGCTTCGATCCTGCCCAATCGTCCAGCCGCGAGGCCGCGGTCGAGGATTTCAGCCTTCGCTACGATCACCGGGAATTCCAGCTCATCACGGCCTTTCGTGACGGGCGCCCCGGCTTCCATGGCGCGGCGGCGGTCGAGTCGGCCGTCATGGCGCTCCGGCTGTTCGGCGACGCCGATTACGCCGAATTCGACCCGCGCATTCAGGATTGCGCGGTCGACGCCGTGCCGGACGAGGGCGCCGGCGTGCTCGCCTACGATGAGCGGCGGCGGGACGGCCTCGTTGTCGCGGACGCGATCCTGCGGCGCAGTTCGGCCGACGATCGCCGGAACGGAACGGTGCCGTTCCTGTCGCGCTTCTGCACGGGCTACCGGCGGCTCCGGGTCCCGATCCCGCGCGTCTAGCGCGGGGCCGGGCATCGCGACCGGCACCCCGCACCGAGTCCGCTCGGGCTGCGTCTTGCCCTGAGAGCCTGCGCGACCTGTCTCAGGGGGCAACGCGTCCCGAAACCGGATACCTCCGATCGCCCCTCCCCCGGGGCGCCGCGTCTTTGCCGTTCGCGTCCCCTTCATGATAGGCGGCCGGCCGGCGGCGGACGGTGCCGCGATCGACCGCGCAGGATCTCCCGGATGACGCCCGTCCCCCCGCAACAGACCGACTACGAGAACCAGCTCCTGGTCGACGTCGTCTTCGAGAAGAGCCGCCGCGTCACCCCGGAGATGCTTTCGAGCTTCCCGAGCGATGCTTCGGCGCGCCGGGCCGTGGTGCTGGCGCAGGAGATGCTGGGTAAACCCGCCGCCGTGCGCGTCCTGGACTTCGGGGGTGCCTGCGGGTTGCACCACAGGATGGCCCGCGCGACGGGGATCGCCGTGAAATGGGCGGTCGTGGAGACGCCCGCGATGGTGCGGAAGGCCGCGAGCGCGGGGCTCGACCCGGATCTGCGCTACTTCGATACGATCGACGCCGCCCGCCGATGGCTGGGAGGCGTCGATTGCGTCTACTCGTCGAGCGCCCTGCAATACGTCCCCGACGCGAAGGACACGGTGGCGCGCCTTCTCGCCCTGAGGGCCCCCGTCGTCGCCTGGGCGCGCCTCAACCTCACGGACGGGGTCACGCACAGTTTCGAGCAGGTCTCGCGCCTGGCCGACAACGGCCCCGGGCCGCTCCCGCCCGGATTCGAGGATTGCGAGATCCGCTACCTCTGCACGCAGATCGCCGAGCGCGACTTCCTGAGTTGGCACACCGGTTACGCGATGATCGAGCACCTCGGTCCGCTCGACAACGCGACCTACGTCTTCCGGCCTGTTCCGGAGCGGAAGACGGCCGGATCCCGCCTCTGGCCGTTCAGCCGCTGGTTCGCCGGGGCGCGCTGAGCGTCGCGAGGCCCGCGGCACGACGGGGCCGCGGGCCGGGATCCTGCCGGCGGACGGTCAGAGATAGCGTTCGGCCACGGCGATCAACTCCTCGACGCGGTGATGGTAGGTGTGCTCGCGCATCACACGGGCCGTCCCGGCCTCGGCGATCGACCGGCGCTCGTCGTCGTGGGTGAGGTAGTGCCGCGCGAGCTGCACGGCGTCCTCCGGGCCCTCGAAGGCAAGGCATTCCCGACCGGGCACGAGGATGCGGTCCATGTTGACCTTGGCGTCCGTCAGGAGCAGCGCACCGCTGCCGCTCGCCTCGTAGAGGCGCAGGTTGTTGGCGAATTCCCCCGCGGCGTCGATGTGGCAGTTGAACACCATCCGGCTGTCGCGCATCGCCTGATACATCTCCAGACCCCACAGGGCCGGATGCAGGCGGGCCCGGGTGTCGGTCCCGAGCGCCTCCGCGCTGTCGCTGAACACGTCGATCTCCATGGCGGCGGCGAGCGCCCGCAGGGTCCGCGCGCGACCGCCATGCTCGTCCGTGACCTGCCCGGGGAAGATCAGACCGAAGCGGTCGCTCCCGGGCTTGAGATGGCGCAGCAGGCGCCGGTCGAAGGCAAGGCGGACCTCGTAGGCGTCGAGGCCGAGCCCCGCGAAGTAGCGCACTTGGTTGGGCAGCGACGAGATGATCGCCTGGTAGCCGGAATGGTCGCCCCACGGGATGGCCGCCGCGTGCTGGCCGATCGCCACGCCGTAATGGCCGGCGATCGAACGCAGGAAGGCCGTGTCGAACTCGAACAGGTTGCCGATCACGAGCACGTCCGGCCGGAAGCGGCGGATCTGCTCGCGCAGGATCCCGACGAAACCCGATTGCGCCCAGGGTTGCAGAAACGCCTCCGGTGTCGCCTCCATGGTCGCGTCGATCGGCGGGTTGGCGTCCGCGAACAGGTCGAGGGCGCCGTTCTCGACGCACCAGCGATGCTGGAGCGGCATGTGGTTCGCCCACACGTCGAGCACCGTATGGCCTTTGGCCTCGAGCGGCTCCGACCAGGAACTCAGCGTCGGGAAGCCGCCATCCACCGTCGCCCGGTACTGCGAAGCCCACTCGCGGCGGTGGAGGCCGGTACCCTGATAAAGGTGGTTGACGTAGCCCTGATAGACGGTGTCGACGACGGCGTATTTCATGCGCGATCACTCCCCTCGCGCCGGAGCACGATGGTTCGGTGGTCGATACTCTCGACGCACCCCTGGATGTAGACGGAATCCGACCAGACGTATTCGTCGGCGACCGCCAGCCCGAGCCGGCCGAAAGCCTCGGCCAGTTCCCGCCGCTTGTGGACCCAGATCGGCCGCACCGAAGCGGATCCGCAGACGCGTCGGCGCGCCTGTAGGCCGTCATGGTCGGTGGTCGTATGAACGTCGAGGACGATCCAGGCCACCCCGCTTCCCCGGAGCAGCGCAAGGATCGCGGGCCAGTCCGCGCATTCCGACACGCGCGCGCCCGCCAGGATCACGCGAGGCGGCTCACGCAGGGCGTCGGCGAGGCTGCGGACGATCTCCAGACCGGGATAGGCCTCCGCGAGGTCTTCGGCCGGCACCGGCGCATCGAGCAGGCGGTAGCGCAGCGTCCGCGTTCCCCGGCGCCTGCGCGCCAGCGAAAGGGCCGGCAGGCCGGCGCGGGCGCCCCCCCAATCGAGGACGTCGAGCGGGCCGCCGTCGACGGCATCGCGAAAGACACGGTCGAGGATCAGCTCGCGCACGGCGTCGGCATCGAGGAGGCGTCCACCGGGATCGACACGCCGTGCGGCGCCCGCGTCGCGTTCGGCCTCGGCCCTGGCGTCGGCCCGGCATGCCAGGGCGCGGTGCGGATCGATCTCGGGCAGCCGGTTCCACGCCGGCGCCTCCGAGACCTGATGCGACCAGGCGAAGCTGTCGCGCCAGAGCGGCACCTGAACCGCGGCCTCGACCGTCTCGGGCTCCGCAAAGCCGAGGGTCTCGATCTCGGCCCGCGCATCCGCCAGGGCCAGGAGATACGGCAGGTAGATCGAACCGAAGATGACCGTACGGTCGAGGCCGGCCAGGTTCGGGACGTACTCATCGATGCCCATGCCCGACAGATCGAGTTCGGTCGTGCTCTTCAGCGCGTGGAAGTGATAGAAAATCAGCCGATCGTCATCGACGAAGACTTGACCGTCCCGCAGCATGAGCCGGTCAGTGTCGATGTTCCAGGGCGCCACGTTGCAGCCGCGGTGGCGCGCCTCGACCAGACGGCTGAACGTCTCGGGCCAGGCGTCGAGGTAGCGCTGGTCGGCGAAGCGGCCGTTCTCCAGGAAGGCGTAGCACCATTCGAGGCACCGCTCGCGGTACGTGTCGAGGCAGGCGCGCCCCTGGCGGTCGTTCCGCCATGTGACCCATCCGACGTTGTAGCGCCCATATTGCGCCCGATGTGCGTTGCGCTCGGAGAAGCGGTGTCCGATGATCAGTATCGACTGATCGCCGAGCTCGGAATAGATTGGCTCTGGAGTGCTGAAGAAAAGTATATCAGCATCAATATAGGTTATGAGATCGATCTCGGGATCGGCGGCGAGAATGAAGAGCGGCAGGGACGGTGTCAGGGTAAAATAATATTCGACGCGGCGGCGTCGGGCCCGGACCGCCGCCAGGGCCGGATCGAACTGCTCCAGATCAGGCAGCCGGATCGGCACGAGATGCGGCAGCGCCGCCCGATTGAGGGCGTCGTAGCAGGTGTCGTTCAGGCAGAGGACGTAGAGCCGGAACGCCGGGCAGTGACGGGCGAGCGAGCGGTACATCGCCAAGCCGCGCGAGAGGTAGCGCGCATCGAAGTAGGTGCAAAAATAGCGCATGGCTGGTCGGCTGATGAACCGCGCGGACCTTCGCCCACTGCGTGCGCTCCCTTTAATCCAGTCCGAGAACGGCGTCGATGCGAGCGCTGCCGATGTGACCGTGTCCAAATCATCCGTCGTGTCGAACGGGATGCTCCCGCGCGACGCTGGCCCCAGAACGCCGCCGCTTCGGAGTCGGGGTGGGAGTGCCTGACAGAACGGGCCCGCGATGGCACAGGCTAGAACAAATCATCAACGGCCTGCCCCTGTGGACAAGCGTGTGCGACGGCTCTGCGCACAACCGGCTTCGCCGCAACAACGGCTGACAACCGACTGCAATCCGATCAACGCCTTAGCGAAAGCTTGGCTGGGGCGCCAGGATTCGAACCTGGGAATGGCGGTACCAAAAACCGCTGCCTTACCACTTGGCGACGCCCCAATGCAGGCGGTCGCTGTCTAGACGGCGCGCTCCTGCCTGGCAAGCCGTTCGGCGGACGCCTCAGCGGCGGTCGGGGACGCCGTCGATCCGGCGGGGCAGGCCCAGCGGATTGGCCGCCTGGAGCGCCGGCGGCAGCAGGGCGTCCGGGACGTCCTGATAGCTCACCGGGCGCAGGAACCGGTCGATCGCGAGGCTGCCTACCGAGGTCGTGCGCCCGTCCGAAGTCGCCGGGTAGGGGCCGCCGTGGACCATGGCGTGCGCCACCTCGACCCCGGTCCCGAAGCCGTCCACCAGGATGCGCCCGACCCGCCGCTCCAGGAGCGGCAGCAGGTCGCGCGCGGCCGCATGGTCCCCGGGGGCGAGGTGGAGCGAGGCGGTGAGCTGGCCCTCCAGATGCGCCAGCACCGCGCGCATCGCGGCGAAATCCGGGCAGCGGACGACCAGCGCCGCGGCGCCGAACATCTCCGCCTGCAGCGCCGGATCCGCCAGGAAAGCATCCGAATCGGTGGCGAACAGGCTGGCCCGGCCCTGCGTGGCCGTGCCGTCCGGCCCTTCGGCGAGGCGCGTGACGGCCGCGTGCCCGGACACGCGCGCGACACCCTCACGATAGGCGCGCTGGATGCCCGGGGTCAGCATGGTCGCGGCCGGGCTCTCCCGCAGGGCCGCCCCGGCGGCCTCCAGGAAGGCGTCGAGGCCCGGCCCCGGCAGCGCCAGGACCAGGCCCGGATTGGTGCAGAACTGCCCGGCGCCCAGCGTCAGCGAGGCCGCGAAGGCCCGCCCGATCGCCGCGCCGCGTTCCGCCAGCGCCCCCGGGAACAGCAGCACCGGGTTGATGCTGCTCATCTCGGCGTAGACCGGGACCGGTGTCGGGCGTCCGGCCGCGATCGCCATCAGGGCCGTGCCGCCCCGGCGCGAGCCGGTGAAGCCCACCGCGGCGATCCGGGGATCGGCCACCAGCGCCTGCCCGATCGACTGGCCGGCATCGAACAGCAGCGAGAACACCCCCTCCGGCAGGCCGCAGGCGGCAACCGCCTTCTGAACGGCCCGGCCGACCAGTTCCGAGGTGCCGGGATGGGCCGGATGCGCCTTGACGATCACCGGACAGCCCGCCGCGAGCGCCGAGGCGGTGTCGCCGCCCGCCACCGAGAAGGCCAGCGGGAAGTTGCTCGCCCCGAACACCGCCACCGGGCCGACCGCGATGCGTCGCAGGCGCAGGTCCGGGCGCGGCAGCGGCGTGCGGTCCGGCAGGGCCGGGTCGATGCGGGCCTCGACGGCGCTGCCTTCGCGCACCACGCCGGCGAACAGGCGCAGCTGCCCGGCGGTCCGGGCGCGCTCGCCCTCGATCCGCGGGCGGGGCAGACCGGTCTCCGCCATGCAGCGGGTGACGAGTTCGTCGCCGATCGCCAGGATGTTGGCCGCAATCGCCTCCAGGAAGCCCGCCCGGGTCTCCGGATCGGTCTCGCGGTAGGTGTCGAAGGCCGACTCCGCCAGGGCGCAGGCCCGGTCGAGGTCGGCGGGGCCCGCCCCCGGGAAGTCCGGCTCCAGGGATTGCCCCGTCGCCGCCTCCACGGCCCGGAAGGCCGCCTCGGTTCCCCGTCGGGACTCGGCGCCGATCAGGTTCTCGCCGCGCAGGGTCATGGGCTGGTCCTCTTCGTCTGGCATACGGGCCGGCAGTCAGCCCCGCTGGGCCGCCAGGGCCTTCGCGCGGATCGCCGCGAGGGTCATGGTCGGGGTCAGCGCCTCGGGGTCGACGCGGCAATGGATCATCGCCGGCAGGCCCGAGGCGAGGCTGCGCTCGAAGGCGGGGGCGAAGTCCTCGGTCCGTTCGACCGTCTCCCCGTGCCCGCCGCAGGCCCGGGCGAGCGCCGCGAAATCGGGATTGCGCAGCTCGGTCGCCGAGACCCGGCCGGGATACTCACGCTCCTGGTGCATCCGGATCGTGCCGTACATGCCGTTGTCGAGGATGACGACGAGGATCGCGACGCCGTACTGCACGGCGGTGGCGAATTCCTGCACGGTCATCATCACGTCGCCGTCGCCGGCGAGCGCGACGACGATCCGCTCCGGATGGCTGCGCTTGGCCATCACGGCGGCCGGCAGCCCGTAGCCCATCGAGCCCGAGGTCGGCGCGAGCTGCGTGCCGTAGGCGCGGAACCGGTAGTAGCGGTGGATCCAAGTGGCGAAGTTGCCGGCGCCGTTGCAGATCACCGCGTCCGGCGGCAGCCGCTCCCGCAGCCACGTGATCGCCGCGCCGTACTGGAACGCCCCCGGCTTCGGCTCGGGCGTCTCCGACCACGCACGATAGGAGGCGTGGGCCTCGGCGGCGCGACCGCTCCCGGTGGGCGAAAACTCCGGCAGGGCCGCGCAGAACGCCGCCGGGCTCGCCTGGATCGCCAGGGCGGGCTGGTAGACCCGGCCGAGTTCCTCCGGGTCCGGATAGACGTGGACCAGCGGCAGGCCGGGATCGGGGATGCCGAGCAGGCCGTAGGATTGCGCCGGCATCTCGGAGAGGCGCCCGCCGACCATGAGCAGCAGGTCGGACTCCTTGATCCGGGCGAGGAGCGCCGGGTTCGGGCCGATCCCCAACTCGCCGGCGAAGTTCGGGTGGTCGGCGGGGAAGAGCTGCGCCCGGCGGAACGACACCGCCACTGGCAGGTCGTGGCGCTCCGCCCAGGCGGCGAGCGCCGCGCAGGTTTCGGCGCTCCAGCGCGCTCCGCCGAGAAGTACCACCGGGCGCCGCGCCTCCGCCAGCATCGCCCGCAGGCGCTGCGCGTCGGCCTGGGACGGGGCGGGCTCGGCCGGGACCACGCGGGGGGCGTCGCCGACCGAAGCGACGTCGTCGAGCATGTCCTCCGGCAGGGCGATCACCACCGGGCCCGGCCGGCCCTGCAGGGCCACCCGGAAGGCCCGGGCCAGGATCTCCGGGATGCGGGCGGCGTCGTCGATCTCCACCGCCCATTTGGCGACGCCGCCGAACATCTGGCGATAGTCGATCTCCTGGAACGCCTCGCGGTCGCGCATGCCCCGGGCGATCTGCCCGACGAACAGGATCATCGGCGTCGAATCCTGGCGGGCGATGTGGATTCCGGCCGACGCGTTGGTGGCCCCGGGACCGCGCGTGACCATGCAGATGCCCGGGCGCCCGGTGAGCTTGCCGGCCGCCTCGGCCATGATGGCGGCGCCCCCCTCCTGGCGGCAGACCAGGACGTCGATGCCGCTGTCGCGCAGCGCGTCGAGCACCGCGAGGTAGCTCTCGCCTGGGACGCAGGTGACGCGCGCGACCCCCTGCGCCAGCAGCTGATCGACGAGAATGCGCGCGCCGGTGCGTGGGGGCAATCCGCTCAAGCCGTCCTCCCTGGGGATTCCACCGTCCGGCCATCTGCCGAACAGGGCCCGTCATCCGGTCTGAGATGCCGGTGATATCTCAGCCGAGGATAGAGACCCCCGGATCGCCGTCAACCTGTCAGACCAGCGGCCGGCGGTCGAGGGCCCTGCGTGTCATCTGGTCGAGAAAGTCGAACAGCGTCCCGATGCCGGAAAGCGCCGTATCGGCGTCGCGGGTCACGACGCCCGCCACGATTCCCGCATGGATCCGGGCGCAGTCGAGGAAGCTCGCGGTCGGCTCGTAGGTGTACCAGAAGCGCCGGGACTGGGCGTGGAGCGCCGCCATGGTGCTGGTCAGGGTGGCGTTGTGGGCGGCCTTGACCATCGCCTCGTGGAGCACCCGCTTGGTCCGGAAATAGGTTTCCCGATCCCGGGCCCCGGCGGCGGCGAGCAGCCCGGCGACCCCCTTCTCGAGGGCGGCGAGATCCTGGTCCGTGCCGCGCGCGATCACGCAGCGGGCCACCGTCTCGTCCAGGGGGCGCCGGACCTCGAGCAGTTCGAGATGCGTGATGATGTCGACGGGGGTGACCAGCACGCCGCGGCGCGGATGGACCTCGACGAAGCCGATGGTCTTGAGGCGGGCCAGCGCCTCGCGGACCGGGGTGCGGCCGAGCGCCAGCTCCTCGCCCAACTCGCCCTCCGAGACCATCGCCCCCGGGGCGAGGCGGCGGCTGATGATCATCTGCTCGATGGCGTCGTAGGCGGTCTCCGCGAGGGAGCGCGGACGTCCCGTCGCCGCGAGGCCCGTCTCGCGCGTTTCAATCGACACCAGTTCCGATCCTGCCAATACTCGCCCCGTCGGTTTCAGGATTGATCTGACGCCAAGCCGAGGAGTTGACAATGGCGAGGAACGGCGTGCTACTCAACCCCTGAGATATCAGTCGGCGCTCACGGCGGTTCCCAGGGAACCCGCGGCCGGGCGACACGACCATCGGGAGGACGAGCGGATGTCGGGGCTGTCCGAGGAGACGCGCGCCAAGCTCAAGACCGTCAGCACGGCGACGCTGATGACCGCCCTGTACAAGCGCGGCTTCCGCAATCAGATGATCCAGGGCGTCCTTCCCCTCAAGAAGGGCGGCGCCACCATGGTCGGCGAGGCCTTCACCCTGCGCTACATGCCGGCCCGCGAGGACCTGAACCCGATCACGGTGTTCCGGGACCGGGCGCACCCGCAGCGCAAGGCCGTGGAGGAATGCCCGCCCGGCGCCGTGTTCGTGATCGACAGCCGCAAGGACGCCCGCGCCGCCTCGGCAGGCTCGATCCTGGCCACGCGCCTGATGGTGCGCGGCTGCGCCGGGCTGGTGACGGATGGCGGCTTCCGGGACGCCGACGAGATCGCGGCGCTCGCCATGCCGAGCTACCACGCGCGCCCCTCGGCGCCGACCAACCTCACCATCCACCAGGCGATCGACATCAACGTGCCGATCGGCTGCGGCGACGCCCCGGTCTTCCCCGGCGACGTGATCGTGGGCGACGGCGACGGCGTCGCGGTGATCCCGGCCCACATCGCCGACGAGGTCGCCGCCGAGGCGGTCGAGATGACCGCCTACGAGGATTTCGTCACCGAGGAGGTCCGCAAGGGCCGCTCGATCCTCGGCCTCTACCCGGCCACCGACGCGCAGAGCCTCGCCGACTTCGCCGCGTGGCGGACGCAGACCGGCCGCTGAGCGCGGGCCCCGGCCCCGGGCCGACACACGCACGATCAGAACAGGGAGGGCGCCATGGCGGCGGGCATTCCAGCGGTCCCGGCTTCGCCGGAGATCGAGCGGCGGACCATCTCCAAGGTCTCGTGGCGGCTCCTGCCGCTGATCGTGGTGATCTACTTCATCGCCTACATGGACCGCACGAATGTGGGCTTCGCCTCCTTCGGCCTGAACCGGGAGTTCGGCTTCTCGGCCACCCTGTACGGCTGGGGCGCGGGGATCTTCTTCCTCGGCTACTTCTTCTTCGAGGTGCCGAGCAACGTGCTGCTGGAGCGCACCGGGGCGCGGATCTGGATCGCCCGGATCATGATCACCTGGGGCTTCGTCGCGGGCGGCATGGCCTTCATCGCCGGCCCGGTGAGCTTCCTGGTGATGCGCTTCCTCCTCGGCGTGGCCGAGGCCGGGTTCTTCCCGGGCATGATCCTGTACTTCACCTACTGGTTCCCGCGGAAATACCGGGCCCGGGTGGTGGCGGCCCTATTCCTGGCGGTGCCGGGCTCCAACGCCTTGACGGCGGTGATCTCCGGGGCGCTGCTCCAGCTCGACGGGGTGATGGGCGTCCACGGCTGGCAGTGGCTGTTCCTCGTCGAGGCCGCGCCCGCGATCGTGCTGGCCTTGGTGGTGCTCGCGCTGATGACCGACCGGCCCGCCAAGGCGACATGGCTCGCCGAGGACGAGCGCCGCTGGCTGGAGGACACGCTGGAGGCCGAGCGCCGCAGCACCGTCAAGACCCACGGCCATTTCACGCTCCGGCAGGCGCTGACCGACTCCCGCGTGCTGACGCTGGCGGCCCTCTACTTCACCATCGTCACGGCGACTTACGGCATCACCTTCTTCATGCCGCCGATTCTCAAGAGCCTGAAGCTCACCGATTGGGAGACGGGGCTCGCCACGGCTTTGCCCTACGTCATCGGCACCGTCGGCATGATCGCCTGGAGCTGGTCGTCGGACCGGCGCAACGAGCGGCGCTGGCACTTCGTGATCGCGGCGATCGTGGCCGCCATTGGGCTGATCGCCTCCGGCCCGCTGCTCGGCAGCCTCTGGGCGCTCGCGGCGATGTCGGTGGCCACCGTCGGCCTCTACGGCACCAAGCCGGCCTTCTGGCCCCTGCCGGCGGAGTTCCTGTCCGGACCGGCGGCGGCCGGCGGCATCGCGCTGATCAATTCGGTGGGCAATCTCGGCGGCTTCGTCGGCCCCTACGTCCTGGGCTGGCTGAAGGACACCACCGGCACCTACGAGGCCGGGCTCTACTTCCTGGCGGGCTGCGCCCTGGCCTCGGCGGCCCTCGCCTTCGCGACGGTTCGCGGGCAGGCTGCCGCCGCGGGCACGGCCGGCGCCGTCCGCCCCGCCCGCCCGAACGCGTGACACCGGAGAGATCGCGATGACCGCGCGCAAGAAGACCCTCGGCGAGCTGCGCAGCCAGCGCTGGTTCGGCGCCACCGACCTGCGCAGCTTCGGTCACCGCTCGCGCATGCTCCAGATGGGCTACGAGCGCGCCGACTTCAGCGATAAGCCGGTGGTCGGCATCATCAACACGTGGAGCGACATCAACCCCTGCCACCAGCACTTCAAGGCGCGGGTCGAGCACGTGAAGCGCGGCGTCTGGCAGGCGGGCGGCTTCCCGATCGAGTTGCCGGCGCTGTCGCTGTCCGAGAACTTCGTCAAGCCGACCACGATGCTCTACCGCAACCTCCTGGCCATGGAGGTGGAGGAGCTGCTGCGCCAGCATCCGGTCGACGGCGCGGTGCTGATGGGCGGCTGCGACAAGACCACGCCCGGCACCGTGATGGGCGGCATCTCCATGAACCTGCCGATCATATTCCTCCCCGCCGGCCCGATGATGCGCGGGCATTCCGGCGGGACGATCCTCGGCTCGGGCTCCGACGTGTGGAAGTACTGGGCCGAGAAAGAGGCGGGCAATATCACCACGCAGGAATGGAACGACATGGAGGCGGGCATTGCCCGCTCGGCCGGCACCTGCATGACCATGGGCACGGCCTCGACCATGACGTCGATCACCGAGGCGATGGGCCTCAGCCTGCCGGGCGCGGCCTCGATCCCGGCGGCGGATGCCGACCATCCCCGCATGGCCGGCGCCTGCGGCCGGCGGATCGTGGAGATGATCTGGGAGGACCTGAAGCCCTCCGACATCCTCGACCGGCGCTCCATCGACAATGCGCTGGTGGTCCACAATGCGCTGGCCGGCTCGACCAACGCGATGATCCACCTCGTCGCCATGGCGGGCCGGGCCGGAATCCCGGTCAAGCTCACCGAGTTCGACGAGTTCGCCCAGCGTGTGCCGGTGATCGCCAACCTCCGCCCCTCCGGGCAGTGGCTGATGGAGGATTTCCACATCGCCGGCGGGATCCGCGCGCTAATGGCGCGCCTGTCCCCCCTCCTCCACCTCGACGCCCGCTCGGTGACCGGCGGCACGATCAGCGATGGGCTCGCCGGCATCCGGGTCTACAACGACGACGTGATCCGGCCCCTGGACCAGCCGATCGTATCGACCGGCGGCACCGCGATCCTCTACGGCAACCTCGCCCCGGACGGCTGCGTGATCAAGCCGCCGGCCGCCGACCCGCGCTTCCTGCAGCATACCGGCCCGGCGCTGGTCTTCGACGATTACGATTCCATGAACGCAGCGGTGAACGACCTCGACCTCGACGTCACCCCCGACCATGTGATGATCCTGCGCAATGCCGGCCCGATCGGCGGCCCCGGCATGCCGGAATGGGGCATGCTGCCGATCCCCAAGGTCCTGCTCCGGCAGGGCGTGCGCGACATGGTCCGCATCTCGGACGCCCGGATGAGCGGCACGAGCTACGGCGCCTGCATCCTGCACGTCTCGCCGGAATCGGCGGCGGGCGGGCCGCTCGCGGCGGTGCGCAACGGCGATCTCATCACCGTCGACGTGCCCGGGCGGCGCATCCACCTGCACCTCGACGACGCCGCGATCGCGGAGCGCGTGACGGCGTTCCGGCCGCCGGACCGGGCCTATCCGCGCGGCTACAACCGGCTGTTCGCCCAGCACGTGCGGCAGGCCCACGAGGGCTGCGACTTCGATTTCCTGGAGGGCGCGGGCGGCATCCCCGAACCCGAGATTCACTGACAGGCCGAGCCGTCGAAGAACGGCGGGCCGACACCATAGGGAGGCGACATGGCGATGATCGCACGCAGGGGGCTGCTCGCCGGAGCAGCCCTGCTCGGAGCCGCGCGGGCGGCTGGGGCGGGTTGGGAGCCGTCCCAGCGCGTGCCCGACCCGGCCGTCGAGGTGCTCGACCCGGCGTTTGCCAAGTACCGCCTCGCCTCGGCGACGGTGGAGCGCGTCGCCACCGGCTTCCGCTGGGCCGAGGGACCGGTCTGGTTCGGCGATATGGGTACGCTGCTGTTCAGCGACGTGGTCAACAACCGGATCATGAAGTGGGAGGAGGCGACCGGCACGCTCTCCGTGTTCCGCAATCCGTCGAACTACGCCAACGGCAACACCCGCGACCGGCAGGGCCGGCTGATCACCTGTCAGCACACGACGCGGAGCGTCACCCGCACCGAGCATGACGGCAGCCTCACCACGCTGATGGACCGGTTCGACGGCAAGCCGCTTAACTCGCCGAACGACGTCGTTTGCCATTCCGACGGGGCGATCTGGTTCACCGACCCGGCCTTCGGGCCGAACCCGCACGAGTCGATGGCGACGCCGGAGCTTCCGGGCAACATCTACCGGATCGACCCGAAGACCGGGCAGGCCAGCGTCGCGGTCGAGGGCGTGGCGGGGCCGAACGGCCTGTGCTTCTCGCCGGACGAGTCGAAGCTCTACGTCATCGAGGCCCGGGCCAAGCCCAACCGCCTGATCCGCGTCTACGACGTGGTCGAGGGCGGCACCAGGACCGCCAACGGCCGGGTGTTCTACGACGCCGGCACCGGCACGCCGGACGGGTTCCGGGCCGATGTCGACGGCAATCTCTGGTGCGGCTGGGGGATGAGCGAGGCGGAGGACGGGGTGATCGTGCTCTCGCCGCAGGCCAAGCTGATCGGCCGGATCCGCCTGCCGGAGCGCTGCGCCAACCTGTGCTTCGGCGGCCTCAACCGCAACCTGTTGCTGATGACGGCGACACACTCGGTGTACGCGCTGTACGTGAATACGCGGGGCGCGGGGACCTGCTGAGGGCCAGTTTTGCGACCCGGATCATCGCTTCCGCGAAGGCTCCTGCGGGGGGCCAGCTTCGCCTTCCGCCAGCGCTGCATGCGCCCGGGAAAGGACCCGCAGGTTCAATCTGAGCCCGACCTCGTCTCTACGAGCGGAGCGAACCGATCCAGTTGCACCATGCCTTCCGGCGTCGCGCTTCCCTGGGTCGCTTCCCTGCGCTCGCGATGACGGGTTGCGGGGTCGACGCCCCCGCCCCTACTCGGCGGCTTCTGCCAGGTACCGCGCCGGGTCGTAGTTCAGGATCGGGCCGAGCCAGCGCTCGACCTCCCGGAGATCCATTCCCTTGCGGATCGCGTAATCCTCGACCTGATCCCGCTCCACCTTGGCGACGCCGAAGTAATGCGCCTGCGGGTGCGCCAGGTAGAGGCCCGAGACCGAGGAGCCCGGCCACATGGCGTAGGATTCGGTCAGCTTCACCCCGATCCGGCTCTCAGCCTTCAGGAGATCGAACAGCTGCGTCTTCTCCGTGTGGTCGGGCTGGGACGGGTAACCCGGCGCCGGGCGGATGCCGGCATAGGGCTCGGTGGCCAACTCCGCCGGCGTGTAGCTTTCCTCCGGCGCGTAGCCCCAGAACTCCCGGCGCACCCGCTCGTGCATCCGCTCGGCGAAGGCCTCGGCGATGCGGTCGGCCAGCGCCTTCACCAGGATCGCCCGGTAATCGTCGTTCGCCCGCTCGAAGCGCTCGGCGATGCGCACCTCCTCCAGCCCCGCCGTGACCACGAAGCCGCCGACGTAATCGGCGATGCCGGTCTCGGCCGGGGCCACGAAGTCCGACAGGCAGGTATTGGGCCGGCCGTCACGCTTCGAGAGCTGCTGGCGCAGGCCGTGGAAGGTCGCGAGCCGCTCCTGCCGGCTCTCGCCCGTGTAGAGCGCGATGTCGTCGCCGACGCTGTTGGCCGGCCAGAAGCCGATCACCGCCTTCGGGTTGAACCAGCGCTCCGCCACGATCTGCTTCAGCATACCTTGGGCATCCTCGTAGAGGGCGCGGGCGGCCGGACCCTGATCCGGGTCGTCCAGGATCGCCGGGAAGCGGCCCTTGAACTCATAGGTCTGCAGGAACGGCGTCCAGTCGATGTAGGGGACGAGGTCGGCGACCTCGTAGGAGCCGTAGACCCGGGTGCCGGTGAAGCTGGGCTTGGCCGGCGCGTAGCCGGACCAGTCGATCTTGAAGGCGTTGGCCCGGGCCTTCGCCAGGGGCAGCCGCTGCTTGTCGAGTTCCGAGCGGGCATGGGCGGCGGAGACCTTGGCGTACTCGGCCCGGACCTTCTCGATCGTGGCGCCGCGGGTCTCCTGGGAGATCAGGCTCGACACCACGCCGACCGCGCGGCTCGCGTCGGTGACGTAGACCGCCTGCCCCCTTGCATAGGCCGGGTGGATCTTCACCGCCGTGTGGACGCGGCTCGTGGTGGCGCCGCCGATCAGGAGCGGCACGTCGAGGCCCTCGCGCTCCATCTCGCCGGCCACGTGGACCATCTCGTCGAGCGACGGGGTGATCAGGCCGGACAGGCCGACGATGTCGACCTTCTCGCGCTTGGCGGTCTCCAGGATCTTGGCGGCCGGCACCATCACGCCGAGATCGATGATCTCGTAGTTGTTGCAGGCGAGCACGACGCCGACGATGTTCTTGCCAATGTCGTGGACGTCGCCCTTCACGGTGGCCATCAGCACCTTGCCGGCGGCCTGGCGCTTGCCGTCGCCGCCATTGGCCAGCTTCTCGGCCTCCATGTAGGGCTCGAGATAGGCGACCGCCTGCTTCATCACCCGGGCGGACTTCACCACCTGCGGTAGGAACATCTTGCCCGCGCCGAACAGGTCGCCGACCACGTTCATGCCGGACATCAGCGGGCCCTCGATCACGTGGAGCGGCCGCGCCACGCCCTGCCGCGCCTCCTCGGTATCGGCGACGATGTATTCGGTGATGCCGTTGACCAGGGCGTGCTCGATGCGCTTGGCCACCGGGGCCTCGCGCCAGGTGAGGTCGGCGGTCTTGGCCTGGGCCGAGGCCCCGGTCTTGAATCGCTCGGCCGAGTCCAGCAGGCGCTCGGTGGAATCCTCGCGGCGGTTGAGGACCACGTCCTCGCAGAGCGCGCGCAGCTCCGCGGGGATCTCGTCGTAGACGGCGAGCTGGCCGGCATTGACGATGCCCATGTCCATCCCGGCCTGGATGCAGTGGTACAGGAACACCGCGTGCATCGCCTCGCGCACCGGCTCGTTGCCGCGGAAGGCGAAGGACAGGTTCGAGACGCCCCCCGAGATGTGGACGTGCGGCAGGGTCGCGCGGATCTCCCGCGTCGCCTCGATGAAGTCGACGCCGTAGTTGTTGTGCTCCTCGATGCCGGTGGCGACCGCGAAGATGTTCGGGTCGAAGATGATGTCCTCGGGGGGGAAGCCGACCTGCTCGGTGAGGATCCGGTAGGCGCGGGTGCAGATCTCGACCTTGCGCGCCTGCGTGTCGGCCTGCCCCTTCTCGTCGAAGGCCATCACCACCACGGCGGCGCCGTAGGAGCGGCAGATCTTGGCATCGTGGATGAACTTCGCCTCGCCCTCCTTCATGGAGATCGAGTTCACGATCGGCTTGCCCTGGATGCACTTCAGGCCCGCCTCGATCACCTCGAACTTCGAGGAATCGACCATCACGGGCACCCGGGCGATGTCGGGCTCGGCGGCGACGAGGTTCAGGAACTCGACCATCGCCTTCTGCGAGTCGAGCAGGCCCTCGTCCATGTTGACGTCGATCACCTGGGCGCCGGCGGCGACCTGATCGCGCGCCACATCGAGCGCGGCGGCGTAGTCGCCGTTGGTGATGAGCTTGCGGAACTTGGCCGAGCCGGTGACGTTCGTGCGCTCGCCGACGTTCACGAAGGGAATCTCCTTCGTCAGGACGAAAGGCTCCAGCCCCGAGAGCCGCATCAGGCGCGGGATCTCGGGGATCGGCCGCGGCGCCTTGCCGGCGACCGCCTCGGCTATCGCGCGGATGTGGTCCGGAGTCGTGCCGCAGCAGCCGCCGACCATGTTGACGAGGCCGGATTCGGCGAACTCGCCGACCAGCTTGCCCATCGCCTCCGGGCTCTCGTCGTAAAGGCCGAACTCGTTCGGCAGGCCGGCATTCGGATAGGCGCAGACCAGGGTGTCGCAGATCCGCGACAGCTCGGCGATGTGGCCGCGCATCTCGCGGGCGCCCAGCGCGCAGTTGAGGCCGAAGGTCAGCGGATCGGAATGGCGCAGGGCGTGCCAGAAGGCCGCCGGGGTCTGGCCCGACAGGGTGCGGCCGGAGAGATCCGTGATCGTGCCGGAGATCTGGATCGGCAGACGGATGCCGGTCTCGTCGAAGACCTGCCAGGCCGCCGCCACCGCCGCCTTGGCGTTCAGCGTGTCGAAGATGGTCTCGATCAGGATCAGCTCGGCGCCGCCGTCGATCAGGCCGCGGACCTGCTCCACGTAGGCCTGCTTCACCTGATCGAAGGTGACGGCCCGGAAGCCGGGATTGTTCACGTCCGGGGAGATCGACAGGGTGCGGTTCGTCGGGCCGATGGCGCCGGCCACGAAGCGTCGGCGGCCGTCCTGCTTTTCGGCAAGCTGAGCCGCTTCCCGGGCGAGCCGCGCGCCGGTGGCGTTCAGCTCGTGGATGATCGATTCCATGCCGTAATCGGCCTGGGCGATGGTGGTGCCCGAGAAGGTGTTGGTCTCGCAGACGTCGGCGCCGGCCAGGAAGTAGTCGAGGTGGATCTGCCGGATCGCGTCGGGCTGGGTCAGGATCAGAAGGTCGTTGTTGCCCTTCTGATCGTGGCTATGATCCGTGAACCGGTCCCCGCGAAAGTCCTCCTCCGAGAATTTGAGGCGCTGGATCACCGTGCCCATCGCCCCGTCGAGGACGAGGATTTTCTCGGCCGCGCGCTGGCGCAGCGCCTGCGCGATCTCGGTGCCGTCGACGGGGGGAAAATCGGTCATCGGGTCATCCCATCGGCCACCTCGCCCTGAGGTGCCGCAGCGGAGAAGGCCTCGCAGGAGGTCTCCAGATGTCGTGTCGATCCCTGGAGCTCTCCGTCGAGGCCGCTCACGCGGCACCTCAGGATGAGGTTGAGGGTGGGTTCTTCGGTCTCTCGTGCGTGCCCGGGCGGCCGGCCCGGGCACAGTTCCGTTTCTGCAAGCGGAGCGACGCCGCCTGGACGGTGCGCCGCTTCGACGTGGCCTCGTCGTGCGGTCAGCCCGTCTTTTCCAGGGCCGCGAGGCGCTTCTCGATCGCCTCCAGGCGCTCCTCGACTTCCGCAGCGGCATGGCGGCCGAGGATCGATTCGCCGTTCACGGCCTGGCGTAGATTGTCGAAGCGCCGCTCGATCTTATCGAAGCGCACGTCGTGGTCTTCAAGTTTCCTTGCGACGCGTTCAAAACCTGTATGCATCTCCGTCCTCATCTCCCGAAGGAGCGGAAGAATCATATCCTGCGGCTCGGCCATCGCGAAAAACCCCCTGCCGCGCCCGCACGGGGCGCGCCGCCTGAATTTAAGCCGCCGCCTTGGCGGCCGCCAGCTTCGGCGCCTGCGCGCGCAGGCCGAGCAGGTGGCAGATCGCGTAGACGAGGTCGGAGCGGTTCATCGAGTAGAAGTGGAAGTCGTTGACCCCCTCGTCCACGAGGTCGAGCACCTGCTCGGCCGCCACCGCGCCGGCGACGAGGCGGCGGGTCTCGACGTCGTGCTCCAGCCCCTCGAACCGGGCGGCCAGCCAGTACGGGACCGAGGCGCCGGTGCGGCGGGCGAAGTTCGCCGCCTGCTTGAAGTTCTGCACCGGCAGGATGCCCGGGATGATCGGGATCGTGATCCCGGCGGCCCGGACCTTCTCCAGGTAACGCAGGTAGATCTCGTTCTCGAAGAAGAATTGGGTGATTGCCTGGTCGGCCCCGGCATCGACCTTGGCCTTCAGGGCGTCGATGTCGGCGTCGAGGGAGGCCGCCTCGGGGTGCTTCTCCGGGTAGGCCGAGACCGAGACCTTGAAGTCGCCGATGCGCTTGATCCCCTCGACCAGCTCGGCGGTCGAGGCGTAGCCCTCGGGATGGGGCCGGTAGGCGTGTCCGACGCCCTCGGCCGGATCGCCGCGGAGCGCCACGATGTGGCGCACGCCCGCGTCCCAGTAGGACTGGACCACCGCGTCGATCTCCTCGCGGGAGGCGTCCACGCAGGTGAGATGGGCGGCCGGCTTCAGGCTGGTCTCGCCGACCATCCGGGCGACCGTGTTGTGGGTGCGCTCCCGGGTCGAGCCGCCGGCCCCGTAGGTCACCGAGACGAAGCTCGGCTGGAGCGGCGCCAGACGCTCGATCGAGGCCCAGAGGATCTTCTCCATCTCGTCGGTCTTCGGCGGGAAGAACTCGATCGAGACGCGGATCGGGTGGTAGCCGTCGCGGCTGGCGCGGTGGGTGGAGCGGCGCATCGGATCTCGTCCTCTATGGCGATCGGTTCAGACGAAGGGTCTGCGATGAGGGGTGGGTCTCAGGCGACGGCGCGCCGGGGCTGTTCGATGTCGTCCTCGGCCAGCCCATCATCGGCGAGGCCGTCTTCCGCGCATCGGTCCTGGGCCAGCCAGAGCGTGACGGTGAGCTGACCCGATTCGCGCGGCGCGAGATCGCGGGTCGTGATCGTGGCGAGTCCGGCCTCGGCGAGCCAGCCGGAGACCTGCTCGGCGGAGAAGCCGAGCCGCCGGTGCGCCTGGCCCGTGCGCAGGAATTCCAGCTCGTGGGGTGCGAAATCCACCACCAGGAGCCGCCCCCCCGGGGCCACGAGCCGCGCCGCGCCGCGCAGGGCCCGGGCCGGGTCGTCGAGGTAGTGCAGCACCTGATGCACCAGCACGAGGTCGAAGCTCGCCCGGGCGAAGGGCGGCGCGTGGATGTCGCCCTGCCGCAGGTCGACCCGCGACAGGCCGCGCCGCTCCAGGTTGGCCCGGGCGACCGACAGCATGGCGTGGCTCGAATCGAGCCCGGTGGCGCGCCCGGCGAGGGGCGCGAGCAGGCCGAGCATCCGCCCCGTGCCGGTGCCGAGATCGATCAGGCTGCCGATCGGGCGCTCGCCCAGCGCGTCGAGCACCGCCGCCTCGACGATTGTCTCGCAGATGTGCAGGGAGCGCAGCTCATCCCACTTCGGTGCCAGCCGGGCGAAGAAGGTCTGGGCCGTCTCGGCCCGCTGCGCCCGGACGGCGTCGAGCCGGGCGCGATCCTCCGAGAGGGGCGGTGCTGCCCGGTCGAGCCCGGACAGGAGCGGATCGGCGAGCTCGGCCCGGGCTTCGCAGAGACGGAAGAACGCCCAGGCCCCCTCGCGGTGGCGCTCGACGAGGCCGGCCTCCACCAGCAGCTTGAGATGGCGCGAGATCCGCGGCTGCGACTGGCCGAGGATGTCGGTGAGGTCGGAGACCGACAGCTCGCCCTCGGCGAGCAGCGCCAGGATGCGCAGCCGCGTCTCCTCGGCGGCCGCGCGCAGGACGCCCAGGGCCTCGGAAAAAGGGATCGATCCCGTCTGCTGCAGTCCTTCGATAGACATAAAGATATGTTTATGTGCGTTTCGACCGCGGCGCAAGCGCGATCTTGCGATCCGCGGCGGGGCCTGCGGAAAGCCGGGCCGGTCGGCTGCGGGCAACGCGTGCCTCACCGCAGCCAGTACCCCTCCGGCGCCAGCGGCTCCGGCATCGGCTCGCCCAGGGCGTGGTGGACGATCCGGTCGACGGTGCGGACCATCGCGTCGAGGGGCAGGTCGTTCGGCTCGGTGCCGAAGGGCTCCTCGAGCTCGTCCCCGAGGGCGTCGAGGCCGAAGAACGTGTAGCCGACCAGCGCCACCACGATCGGCGTCCCCCAGCCCAGGGAGCCCGCGAGCCCCACCGGCAGGAGCAGGCAGTAGAGCCAGGCGGTGCGGTAGACCAGGAGCGTGTAGGCGAAGGGCAGCGGCGTATTGGCCAGCCGCTCGCAGGCGGTGTGGACCCCCGACAGCGCCTCGATCCGGGCTTCCAGGATCCCGAACTGGATGTCGCTGAGCCGGCCGGCATGCGTCAGCACGGCGAGGTCGCGGGTGATCGCCGCCAGGACCGCATCGGTGGGGTGAGGGCCGGACAGGTCCGCGTCGGGGGCCTTCGCCCGCACGGCCGCGGCCTCGTCGCGGTCTTGCAGGCGCGCCCGCAGGCCATGCGCGAAGGCCGACAGGCGCCGGAGCTGGATCCCCGCCTCCCCCTCCGGCAGCAGCGCCGGCAGGATCCGGGCGAGGTTGCGGACCTCGCCGATCAGGCTGCCCCAGTGCTTCCGAGCCTCCCACCAGCGCTCGTAGCAGGCGTTGTTGCGGAAGCTCAGGAAGATCGAGAGGGCGAGGCCGACCACCGTGAACGGCGTGACTCCGGCGCTCACCGGGAACAGAGCGGGCCAGCGCGCCTCCGCCCAGACCAGCGCGCAGGAGACCGCGACGATGCCGGCGAGTTTGGGCGCCACCCGCGGCAGGACCGAGCCGCGCAGGGTGAACAGCAGGGTCAGCAGGTTGGGCCGGGTGCGGACGATCATCGGGGGCTCGGGGCTTGGGCGTGCCCTCCTGCCCCGCGCCCCCCGTCCCGGCAAGGACCATCTTGGTGACGGATCGCTCCGGCTCTGCGCCCCGCGGGAGCGATCCCCGGAATCACTCCGCGGCGGTTGCGAGGCAGACGCCGCCGGGTGCCGGGAGCGGCGACGCGCCGGTCTCGTTCGCCGCCGTGCCGGCCAGCATGGCCACCGAGGCCGGAGACCAGCAGGCGGGCCGCTTGTACACGAAGGCGCTGCGGGCCCGGTGATAGGGCGAATCCGGCTGGTAAAAGTTCCTGTACATCTGCGTCAGCTCGGCGCGCCGATAGTGGGCGAGCGGCCGCTGCACCTCGTCCGCGGCGCGCGCCGCCTGTTTGCGCCCGGTGATCGCGGCGTGCTCCCCCGCCCTGGCGGCGGCGAAGGCCTGCACGGCCCGGTCGAACGCCGCCGCGTCGCCGGCGAGCGCCTCGTCGGCGAGGCCGATCTGCGCGGCCCGCCGGGCGCTGATCGGCAGGCAGGCCTCGGTGAGCGTGACGGCCCGCTCCCATCCGACCCGGCGGGGCAGCAGATAGGTCCAGTATTCCGAGCCGTACAGCCAGCCCATGTTGCGGTAATGCGGGTTGAGCACCACGCCCTCGCGGGCCAGTACGAAATCCGCCGCCAGCGGCAGGATCGCCCCGCCGGCGCCGACGTTGCGGCCGACCGCTGCCACCACGACCGTGTCGGTCGCCAGGATGATCTCGCGGATCAGATCGTCCATCGCCACGATGTTGGCCCAGGATTCCGCCGCGGCGTCCGCACTCGCCTCGATCTCGTTGAGGTGGATCCCGTTCGACCAGAGATCGTCGCCGCCCGCGAGTACGATGACCTTGGGCGCGTGTTCCCGTGCCTGGCGGAATGCCGCCTGGAGCGACCGGCACTGCGCGGTGCTCATCGCGCCGTTGTGGAAGTCGAAGCGCAGGCGGAGAACGTCGCCGTCGCGCTCGCTCCGCACCTCCTCGACCGGGTTCGGATAGGGGAGCTCCTCGGAGACGGCGGCGACGGGGAGGTCCGCCGGGAGCGCATCGCCCAGCACTTGGACGGCGGCGCGCTTGATCCCGCCGCCCTCCTGCTTCGGCTTCAGCCGGCCGATCCAGACCGCCCCGTCGACCGTGGCGCGACAGAGGGCACCGCTCTCGGATCGGGCGATCACCTGGCCCGGCTCACCCCGCAGGCGCGGCTCGGCGCAGGCGGCATGCAGGTAGACGGCTCTGCCGAAGACCTCGTCGAGGACGCCCGGCACCCCGTCGGCCGCGTGGATGCGCGCGAGCACCTCGGCCGTCGCATGCCGGCTCCAGTCGATGCGGCGATCCGCCTGCTTCATGGACGGGCGCAGGCGGCCGAGGGCGGTCGGGGCGGAATAGTCGAGCGGCCGCGGTGCAAACCCGGATGTCTGAACGTTGGCCATCGCCTCCCACAGGCAGGCCACCGCACCGTCGATCACCTCGCGGCGGTAGACGCTGCTCTTGGGCGCCTGACGCAGCGGGAACGTCCGCGTCGCCCAGATCGGGCCGGCATCCATCTCGGCCTCGGCCTGCAGCAGGGTGACGCCCCAGCGGTCCCACCGCTCCTGGATGGCCCAGTCGAGCGCCGACGGCCCGCGGTCGCCCTCGACGCCCGGATGCACGATCAGGGTGAGGTACGCGCGCCAGAGCCGCTCGGGGATCGCACGCGTCAGGAACGGAGCGATCGTCAGGTCCGGCCGGAAGGACGCGAACGCCCCCTCGAGACGGCCCTCGTCGCCGGCGTAAATCTCGACCGCAACCTCATGGCCGGCGTCGGTCAATTCGACGAAGAACCGCTGCGTCATGCTGTTGAAAGCAGACGACACTAAAAGAACCCGCATCGACAATCCCCGAGAGGCGTTTTTCCTAAACCCGCTCGGATTTCCCCCTCATAAGGTTTTATTTTTGTATTTTTAAGTCGTTATAAGACAAATAGTATCGATCCGGACTATTTTACTCGAATTTGTTTGTTGTCGAATCGACGGCAAACGCATGCGAATCGGAGCAATGAGGGTTTTTACTCCGCGTTGCAGCGATGCGCAAGAAGATGCGTGGAACTGTGCTTCAAAAGATCTTGGAAGGTCTGGCGGGGGCGTCGTCCTGAACGACGGCCGGCCCTGTCCTTGGCGGGTGCCCGCGACCGACGGGCGGCCCCTCTCTCAATCGGCGTCCCACAGCCACGCCGCCCCGCGCACGCCCGAGGCATCGCCGTGCAGGCTCGCCCGCACCGGCGTGTCGAAGGCGTCGGAGAAGACGTGGGGGGCGATCGCGCCGGGCAGGCCGGCGATCAGTTCCGGGATTCGCGACAGGCCGCCGCCGATCACGATCACATCCGGATCGAGGAGATTGACGACCTGCGCGGCCGCGCGCCCGAGCCGTTCGAGGTGGATCGCGAGCGTCGCCTGCGCGTCCGGCTCTCCCGCCCGCGCCGCGGCGACGACGGCCTCGGCGGTGAGGCCTGCGCCGGACAGCCGGGCGTGGTCGGCCGCGAGGCCGGGGCCGGACAGCCAAGTCTCGAGGCAGCCGCGCCGGCCGCAATAGCAGGGGGGACCCGGGCGCTCGTCGTCGCGTGCGCCGGGGAGCGGGCCGTGGCCCCACTCGCCCGCGATGCCGTTGCGGCCCGTGAGCACCCGCCCGTCGACGGCGATGCCCGAGCCGACACCGGTGCCGAGGATCACCGCCCAGACCACCCGCGCGCCGGCCCCGGCGCCGTCGATCGCCTCCGAGACCGCCAGGCAGTTGGCGTCGTTCTCGATCCGCAACGGCCGCGCCAGAAGCCGCGCGAGATCCGCCCCGAACGACTGGCCGTTGAGCCAGTGCGAATTGGCGTTGCGCACGCGGCCGGTGGCCGGGGACAGGCTCCCCGGCATGCCGATGCCGACGGTGCAGGCCGTCCCCGCCTCGGCTTCGAGCCGCAGGGCCAGGGCGGCCACGGCCTCGACGGTGGCCCGGTAAGCGCCGCGCGGGGCGGCGACCCGCGCCTCGGCCAGCGTCGCGCCGTCACGGTCCAGGACGATGCCGGCGATCTTGGTGCCGCCGAGATCGATGCCGAGGCGCGCCCGACCCCTTGGCGGTCCCATCACTCGGCGGCGGCGACCTTGCCGTCGGTCGCCATCGGCTGGGGCGCCTCGTCGGCGATGTGGGTGCCGATGGAGATCGGGTGGGCCATGACCTCGTTGAGCTTGGCCACGTCGAGCTCGCCCTCCCAGCGGCTGACCACCACGCAGGCGACGCCGTTGCCCACAAGGTTGGTGAGCGCGCGGCACTCGGACATGAACTTGTCGATGCCGAGCACCAGGGTCATGGCGGCGACCGGGACCGGGCTGTTGGGGATCGCCGAGAGCGTCGCCGCCAGGGTGATGAAGCCCGCGCCGGTGACGCCCGAGGCGCCCTTCGAGGTCAGCATCGCCACCAGGATGATCGTCGCGTATTGCGCGAAGGTCAGGTCCGCCCCGACGGCCTGGGCCAGGAACAGCGTGGCCAGCGTCATGTAGATGTTGGTGCCGTCGAGGTTGAACGAGTAGCCCGTCGGGACCACGAGGCCGACCACCGAATCCGAGGCGCCGAGCCGGCGCATCTTGGTCATGAGCTGCGGCAGCACCGTCTCGGAGGAGGACGTGCCGACCACGATCAGGAGCTCGTCCTTGATGTAGGCGAGGAAGCGCAGGATCGAGAAGCCCGCCACCCGGGCGATCGCCCCGAGCACCACCAGCACGAACAGGATGGCGGTGGCGTAGAAGGTGCCGACCAGCCAGGCGAGATCGTAGACCTTCTGGATGCCGTACTCGCCGATCGTGAACGCCATCGCGCCGAAGGCGCCGATGGGCGCGAGCTTCACCACGATGCCGATGATCTTGAAGAAGATCTGGCCGGCGGTGTCGATCACGTGGTTCACGGCCGAGGCGCGCTCGCCCAGGCCGGTCACCACGACGCCGGTGAGGATCGAGATCAGCAGCACCTGCAGCAGGTCGCCGGTGGCGAAGGGATCGAAGAAGCTCTTCGGGATGATCGCCAGGATGTGGGCGACGGTGGAATCGGCCGCGGCCTTGTTGGCGTAGGAGGCGACCTTGCTGGCATCGAGCTTCGACGGATCGGCGTTGAAGCCGGCGCCGGGCCGGATCACCTCGCCGACCAGCACGCCGACCAGCAGGGCCAGGGTGGAGACCAGCTCGAAATAGACCAGCGCCTTCACGCCGACGCGGCCGACCTTCTTGAGGTCGCCCACCGACGCGATGCCGTGCACGATGGTGCAGAAGATGATCGGCGCGATCATCATCTTGATCAGGCCGATGAAGGCGTCGCCGAGCCACTTCATCGCCTTGCCGGTGGCGGGATCGTACCAGCCGAGCAGCACGCCGAGCGCGATGGCGATCAGCACCTGAATGTAGAGGACCTTGTACCAGGGCTCCCGGGGCGCTGCGGCCGAACCTGTCGCGTGGATTGCCTGTGCCATATCCATCCCGTGCGACTGCCGCGCACCCTCCCGCTGTGCCGGCACGCTAGCGACTATCGTCCCGCGCCTCAACGGTCGCTCGGTAATCTGCGGGGAACCAATCGTGACAAAAACCTGTCGATTCCCGCAGCGAAGTACTTTTGCAATTCGATAATCGCGCTCATCCCGGAAAGCGCGGTTATTTTTCCAACCCCGCCGGATTTGGCCGTCCGTCCAGCGGCTTTCAGAGGCTTTTCGGAGGTTTTCCGTGGCTATGCGTCATTGGGCCGGGACCGCGTTGCTCGGCGGCCTCCTGGCCTGTGTCTTGTCCGCTCCGGCGACGGCCGGGGTCGTCGCGCGGATCGACCAGTCGAACCAGCGGATGCGCGTCTTCGTCGACGGCTATCCCGCCTATGACTGGCCGGTCTCCACCGCCCGGAGCGGCTACGTCACGCCGAACGGCCGGTTCCGGGTCGGGCTGATGGCGCCGATGTGGCGCTCGCACAAGTATCACGGCTCGCCGATGCCGCACGCCATGTTCTTCCGCGGCGGCTACGCGATCCACGGCACCTACGCGACGGGTGCCCTCGGGCGCCGGGCGAGCCACGGCTGCATCCGCCTGTCGCCGGGTCACGCGGCTGCCCTGTTCCAGCTCGCCCGCAACCACGGCGGGGCGGCGGTGGTGATCCGCAACTGAGACGGTTGCGCCGGCGGCCCGAGCGCCGCCGCCGATCCGGCACGAAAAAGGGCTGCGGCGCATCGTGCGCCACAGCCCCGATAGCGGCGTCCGCGCCGGCCCGAGGTTTAGGTCTGCTGCTGGGTCCGGCGGGGACGCACGGTCCAGCGCTCAAACATCGACCCGGCCTCGTCACCCTTGGCGTCCTTGGACTCGGCCCCGTGCTCCGGCTGCTGATGGATCGCCGCGCCGAGCGCCTGCGACAGGCTCTCGATCACGTCATCGATGCGGGTGTCGCCGTGCAGGGCATCCCCGCGCGGCATGTCCGGAGGGGCGGCCTGGGCCGCGGGGGCCTCGTGGTGAAGGGGCTCCGGGGCGGGTGCCGGATGCGGCTCCGGCTCGACATGGGGCTCGGGGATCGGCTCGGCGGGCATCGCCGCCACGGGCATGGGCGCGGGCTCCGCGGGTTCCGGTGCGGGGGCTGCAGCCGCGACGGCGGGGGCCGCCTGGACCGGGGCGGCCGGGGCCGGCGTCACGATCCGGCGCATCGCGCCGAGGGCGCCCTCGTCGGATTCCGCGGACCGGGTGCTGCTGCCGTAGCGGCCGAAGCCGAAGCGCGGCTCGATCAGATCGAGCACCGCGTCCAGGGCGGCGTTATTCAGGGGGATCTCCTCGGCGGCGGGGACGCCCTGGATCGCCAGGGATTGCCGCTCGAAGCTCGGATCGGCGCTGACCTCGCGCCCGAACCAGTTCGGCGCGTGGAAGCCCGCCGCCTCGCCGTCGTTGTCGAAGGCGATGCTGATCAGATCCAGGCTGCCGGGGCTGACATAGCGGTCGATGGCGATCTCGCGCCCGCCGACATTCAGGGTGGTGCGGTCATAGGCGGCCTTGCCGGGGCACACGTCGAGCAGCGCGTCGCCGTGGGCGCGCGGCACGTCGGTGCGCTCCTCGACCGGGATCCCGTCGGGCCCCTTGTTGACCAGCACCAGCTGGCATAGCTGCCCGTCGACCCGCACGAAGGAGGCCCGGCCGCCCTGCGGCGCGAAGTGCCCCTCGGTGATGCGGGCGCCGCCGCGCTCCTTGCGGATCAGGCGGACCAGGGACGGGGCGACCAGAAATCGGCGAACGGTGCTCATGAACTCAATACCCCTCCCGCTTGGTCGGCGGCGCGCCGATCCGGCGGACACCCTCCGGGCCGCCAGCCCGGGCTTGAGGACGCAAGTGGAACGGCAGCGAGCGGCGTACAAGCTGGACCGCAACGCCGTATTCGCCCGTACCCAACCGCTTCCTTCGCCAAACTCCGAGCGGCGACAACATGAGAGAATAGAGCGCTAAGCAAAAACGCGACGAAATCAAGACCGGACCGAGGCCAGGACTCGGTCATGCCGATTCCTATCCCCGATATCCCGCATCCGCGCCCGGTTTTCTCAACCCAGGTTAAACCGGATCCGTATCCTTGCCTCGACGCGCCCGCTTGCGCCCCACCGGTCTCCCCTTCGGTGGCCGGCGCTCAGGCCGCCGGCTCGAAGGTCATCGCCGCGCCGTTCATGCAGTAGCGCAACCCGGTCGGGGCGGGGCCATCGTCGAAGACGTGGCCGAGATGGCCCTGGCAGCGGGCACAATGCACCTCGGTGCGGACCATCCAGTGGCTGCGGTCCACCGTGGTCGCGACGGCCCCGTCGAGGGGCTTGAAGAAGCTCGGCCAGCCGGTGCCGGACTCGAACTTGGTCCCCTGCTCGAACAGCGGCTGCCCGCATCCGGCGCAGGTGAAGGTGCCGGGGCGCTTCTCGGCGAGCAGGCAGCTCGTGCCGGCCCGCTCGGTGCCGTGCTCGCGCAGGACCCGGTACTGCTCCGGCGTGAGGACGTCGCGCCACTCGGTGTCGCTGCGGGTATCAGGGCTGGTGGTCGGCGTATCCGCCATGGCAATCTCCCTTTTCGCGCCCTCATATAGGCGCGTGACGGGCCGTTCGGCAGTCCCGGCGCGCGCGGTCAGGCCGCCGCACCCACCGTATCGGCCATCCTGGCCCGCCGCCGCCCGATCGGCTGGGGCGCCCCCGTGGTGGTGTCGCGCCCGGTCTGATGCTCCAGCTCCGCGTTGATCTCGCCGCCGAGGAGCACGATGGTCGAGGAGATCCAGATCCAGGTCATGAAGCCGATGACCGCGCCCAGCGAGCCGTAGGTCTCGTTGTAGGTGCCGAAATTGGCGACGTACCACGAGAACAGCAGCGAGGTGACGAGCCAGAGCAGGCCGGCGATGACGCTGCCGACCCCGACCCAGCGCCAGCGCGCACGCTCCCGGCTCGGACCGAACCGGTAGAGCACCGAGAGGCCGCCGAGCAGGACGACGAGGATCGCCGGCCAGCGCAGAGCCGCCAGCAGCCATGCGGTCGAGCCCAGGCCGAGGAAGTTCAGCACCACCGGCACCACCACGATCACGTTGAGCGCGATGATAATGAACAGCAGGGCGCCGATGGTGAAGGTCAGGGACCGGAGGTTCAGCCAGAAGAAGTTGCGCTTCTCCTCCTCCTCGTAGACGACGTTGAGCGCGTCGAACATCGCCTTCATGGCGGCGTTGGCGCTCCAGATCGACAAGAGCAGGCTGGAGAAGAACGTCACGCTGAGCGAGCCGCTGCCCCTGGCAGCGATGCGCTTGACCTGATCGCCGATCAGCTCGACGGCCCCGGTGGGCAGCATCGCGTGCAGCTGGGCGAGGTGGTCGTTGATGACGTTCACGTCGGCGAACAGGCCGTAGCAGGTCACGAGCGCGGCGATCGCCGGGAACAGTGACAGCAGGGTGTAGAAGGTCACGCCGGCCGCGACCGCCAGGACCCGGTCCTTGTTGAACTCCAGGTAGACCCGGACCACGATGTCCTTCCACCCGGCCCGGGTCATCTCGGTGGGGTCGTCGGCGGCGCGGCCACGCTCGGCCTGCGTCGCCACGGTGAACTGGGCGGCCCGCCCGGAGATCGAGCGTGCCCCGGGGGCGACACCCTTGCGCAGCGCCACGTCCCTCTCCGTGGATTCGGGATCGAGCGGCGGTTCCGCGGGGGGATGGAGGCCCGGCACGCCCCGCCGCGCCGGCGCCGCGGCGAGGGCGACCAGCGCCGACCCCAGCATCAGGATCCACAGGATCGAGCCGGTCTCGGCGGGTCCGGTCGAGCGCGAGGGCGACGGAGGCATGGGTCGGGGACGGCCGTACGCGCGGAACGGCCGCGCTCTCGGGTCTCAAACGTCGTCGCGCAGCGGCTGTTCCGCGCTTCGGTCGCGGGCACACCGGCGGCGCGGGCGCGTTCTGCCTCCTATGCGCGATCAGCCCCGCCTCGGATTCTGCTGCAAGTTCGTCCTGGACGAGCCGCCCGGCACCCACGCCACCCTGAAGGCGGAGCGCGCGGCGACGCTCCACATGAACCTGACCAGCGTAACGATGGCCCATCTCGCCAAGCTGGAGCCGGCCGCCCGGCGGGCGAAGCTCTCCGGTCTCGTCGCCCACAATCTCGACGCGCTGGCCCGTCAGATCGCCTGGGTCGGGGCGCGGCCGCCGCTGGAGCGCCTGCTGCGCATGGCGAGCAACGTCCTGCCCGGCTACACCCACCCGGTCGCGCAGGCCATCTACGCGGAGCCCGGGATGGCGGCCCTGGTCGAGCGCGGCCTCGCGGAGGCCGGGGCGCTGGCGCGCCGGCTCGGGGTGCGCCTGAGCTTCCATCCCGGCCCGTTCTGCCTGCTGGCGAGCCGGAACGCGGCGGCCGTCGAGAACGGCCTGTCGGAACTCGACTACCACGCCGAGATCTTCGACCGGATGGGCTACGGCGGCGGCTGGCACCCGCACGGGGCGCACATTAACATCCATGTCGGCGCGGGAGACCCGGGCGTTGCCGGCTTCCGCGCCACCCTGCCCCGGGCGAGCCGGGTGGCGCGCGACCTCGTCACGGTGGAGAACGACGAGAACGTCTTCGGCCTCGACGCCGTGCTGCAGCTCGCCGACCTCGTGCCGGTGGTGCTCGACCTCCACCACCATTGGGTCCAGAGCGGCGGCGCCTATCTCGAACCGGACGAGCCCCGCATCGCCCGGGTGCAGGAGTCCTGGCGCGGGGTGCGGCCGGTCGCCCATATCAGCGTGTCGCGCGAGGCGGTCGCCGCCGAGTCCGACCCGGAGGCCCTGCCCGATTTCCCGGCCCTGCGCGCCGCCGGCCACGCGGTCCGGGACCTCGCCGCCCATTCCGACCTGATGTGGAACCGGGCGGTGAACGACCTCGTCGCCCGTCACCTCGCCTGGGCGGATTTCGAGATCGAGGCCAAGGCGAAGAACCACGCCTCCATGCAGATCGCCCGCTACATCACCGGGCTGGAGCGGGCGGATCCGATCGCGGCGGAATGACGGGTCTCGACGCCTTCGCCGGACCGCTTTAGGCATCCGGCCATGAAGACCGCCGATTGCGACATCCTCATCGTCCCGGGGCTCGGGGGTTCCGGGGAGGACCACTGGCAGGCCCGCTGGGCGGGCCGCCTCGCCACGGCGCGCGTGGTCGCGCAGGACGATTGGCACGCGCCGACCCCGGAGGCGTGGTGCGGACGGATCGCCGAGGCGGTCTCGGCCGCGACCCGGCCGGTGATCCTGATCGCCCACAGCCTCGGCGTGGTGGCGAGCGTCAAGGCGGTGCCGCGCTTCCCGGCGGGCGTGGTGCGCGGCGCCCTGCTGGTGGCCGTCCCCGACGTGGAGGAGGCCCCCGACCTGCCCGAGGCGGCGCGGGCCTTCGCGCCGCTGCCCTGGGATCCCCTGCCCTTCCCGTCGCTGCTGGTCGCCAGCCGGACCGATCCCTATTGCCGCTACGACCGCGCCGACGATATCGCCCATGCCTGGGGGGCCCTGACGGTCGATGCCGGCGAATCCGGCCACATCAACGCGGCGAGCGGGCACGGGCCGTGGCCCGAGGGGCTGATGCGGCTCGCGGGATTTCTGAAGGGGCTGTGACGCCTGCGGGATCCGGTCGCGTTGCCCGGGATGGGGCCGCCGGCCTTCAGGTCGCGGTGGATCGGCCCGCCGCCGCGACGCGAGGCGCGCCAGGGAGATCCGCACGCTGATTCAGGAGGGGCAGGCGGCGCCGTCAGGGACGCGAGCGTGGCTCTGGACGGCCGGATTCCGGGCCCGGCTCCGGCCCGGGTCCGGGGCTTGAGACGCACGCCGCGTTAACGCGCCGTTTACCACGGCTGCCGTCAGTGGAGGCACGGGCGGTCCTTCGGCCCGAAGGCGCCCCTGGAGAGCACCGTGACGCGCAAAGAGCTTCTGGAACGACTCGACGCCGTCCAGGCCGCCCTCGGGCCCCGGGCGCAGGCCAATTTCAACAGCTCGCTGTTCAACGATATCGCGCTCCTCAAGCGCATCGAGGCCTTCGAGGCGAAGGTCGGCGAGGTCGAGAAGCCGAAGGTCGCCGACTACACCGGCAACATGTTCACCCGCATCGCCAACCGCCGCGCCGCGGCCGGCAAGTAAGCGCGCGCCGCATTCCTCTCCGGAAGCCGGCGGCGTCCTGCGGGACGCGGCCTCATGGCGTTTCGGCCTCGGCCGTGCGCAGCAACTCGCCGGCGACGTCCGCGAGCCGCGGCGGCGCCTGCCGGACGAAGGGCAACGGCCGGCAGACATTGATGGCGGCGAGCCCGAACCGGGCGGTCATCAGCCCGTTGAGCACGCCCTCCCCCAGCTTGGCGGAGATCCGGGCGGCGATCCCGAGGCCCAGCACCTGCTGCATCACGCTCTCGCCAACCGCCATCCCGCCGGTGACGGTGAGGTGCGCCACGGCCGCCCGCGCCAGCCGCAGGAAGCCGAGGAAGCCCGGCCGCCCGCCGTAGATCGCCGCGATCCGGCGCAGCAGGCGCACCGCCGCGTAGACCACGAAGGCGACGTCCACGATCGCCCGCGGGCTCAGGGCCGTCACCGCCGAGACCTGCTTGGCCGCCGCCGCCACGGCGTTGCAGGCCTGCCGGTCGAGGCCCGCGAGCAATTCGTACTCGGCGAGCCCGATCCGATCGTCGACATCGAGGATCGCGTCGGCGGCGGCATCGATCCGGGCGCGGCCCGCCGACAGCGCGTCCCGGTCGGCGTAGAAGGCCGAGAGCGCCTGCACCACCGCCTGCGCGCCGGTATGGTCGCGGCTGCCGAGGGCGTCGACGGCCGACTGGCGCAGGCGCTCGATCTTGCGCTCGCGCCGCAGGCCGGCGAGTTCGCGCACGACGATCGCCAGGAGCGCCAGGGCGGCGATGGCCAGCAGGGCGAGCGCCACCCAGCCGAGCCAGGGCGCGGCCTGGAAGAGATCGGCGATCATCCGCTCGACCGAGAGCCCGATGCCCAGCGAGACCAGGCCCCCGACCGCCGACAGGAACAGCGCCATCCAGGGCGACCGCCGCCGCGGCGCCACCGGCACCGCGACGCCGTCGGCGGCATCGACGATCTCGAAGGGCTCCTCCACGATCCGGGTCTGCGGCCGGGCCGAGAGGGGCGTGGTCGTCACGCGCGAGTCCGGCGGCGGCTCGGGGGTGATCCGGAAGGCGCGGGGTTTCTGGCCCGAGGTCATGGCTGAGGGCTCCTCAGGAAGCAGTGGCGCCCTCGCGTTCCGACGAGCGCGTTTGGCGATCTCTTGTGGATCTGAGCAAGAGCCGGATGCGCGCCTTTCCTTCCCCCCTCTGCGGGGGAGGGTGGCCCCTGCGTCAGCAGGGGCCGGGCCGGGACGAAGTCCCGCAAGAGGGGAACTCAGGCTCCGAAAACGGCGCGACCGGCATGACGGGCACAGTCCTATCCTGCACTGTCGCTCCCCTCTCCCGCTCCCCTTCGGCGGCCACCCTCCCCCGCAAAGGGCAGA
>NZ_JAKSYC010000049.1 GCF_022829585.1 Methylobacterium sp. J-026 | reverse complement strand
CTGTTTTGGTCAGTATGCGCGGCGCGCCCGGGGGTTATTCCTCGCCCTCGTTCGGTCGAAGGACTCGCAGAGCCCGCAACGCGTCGGTGGCGAAATCCAGGATGGCGTTCACCCGCGCCGGCCGGAAGTCCTGGCTCGGCGTCACGAGCTGGACCGGCAGCGGCGGCGGCTCGTAGGCCGCGAGCAGGCGCACGAGCCGTCCGGCCGCGATGTCCTCGGCGGCCTGATAGGACAGGACCCGCGCGATGCCGCGGCCGGCCCGGGCGGCGATCAGGGCGGCCTCGACCTCGTTGACGATCAGGCGCGGGGCGAGGCGCACCCGGTTCGCCCCGAAGCGCCATTCCCGCTGGCCCGCGCGCACGAACCCCTGGATGGTGTCGTGGTCGCCGAGATCCGCGGGCCCGCGCGGCGTGCCCCGGGCGGCGAGGTAGCCCGGGCTCGCCACCACGATCTGGCGCACCTGTCCGACCCGGCGGGCAACGAGGCGCGATTCCGCGAGCTGGCCGATCCGCACGGCGACGTCGATCCCCTCCTCCACGAGGTCGAGATTGCGGTCGGCGAGCAGCAGTTCGACCTGCGTCTCCGGATAGGCGTCCAGGAACCCCGACACCAGGGGCGCCACGTGTATGCGCCCGAACAGCACCGGTGCCGTGACCCGCACGAGGCCGCAGACGGCATCGGGGGACGCCCCCGACACGGCCGCCGCGTAGCCCGCAAGGACCAGGCGGGCGCGCTCAGTGAGTTCGAGGCCGGCCGGCGTCGGCGCGAGGCGCCGGGTCGTCCGCTCGACCAGGCGCGTGCCGGCCCGCGCCTCGAGGCTGGCGAGGGCGCGGGTCGCCGCGGCGGCGGAGCGGCGCTGACGGCGCGCCGCGCCGGCGAGGCTCCCGGCATCGACGATCGCCACGAAGAGGGAGAGCTCGTCCAGCCGATCCATCGATTGCTGCAAAAACTGAAATTCTGATTGTCAGAGTCTCGGGATTTCCGGCGCGGGGTGCAAGGGCCACTCTCCGGTCGTTGCCGGAGACCGTCCCGATGTCCGATCCCGATCTCACCCTCTACGGCCTGCGCCTGTCGGGCCATTCGCACCGCGCCGAACTGTTCCTGTCCCTGCTGGGGCTTCCCTATCGCTTCGTCGCGGTGGCGAGCCCCGAGCAGCGCGGAGCCGCGGCGTTCCGGCGCCTCAACCCCCTGGGCCAGATCCCGGTCCTGACCGACGGCCCGGCGGTGATCCCCGACAGCAATGCCATCTTGATCTACCTGGCCGCACGCTACGCGCCGGACAGCGGCTGGATGCCCCGGGATCCGCTCGGCGCCGCCCAGGTCCAGCGCTGGCTCTCCATCGCGGCGGGCGAGGTGCGGGCGGGGCCGGCCCAGGCCCGGCTCATGGTCGTGTTCGGCGCCCCGGGCGAGCGCGCCACCGTGCACGCCGCCGCGGCCCGGACCCTCGGCTTCCTGGAGGATCACCTGACCGATCGCGCCTACCTGGCGGCCGAACGGCCGATGCTCGCCGACATCGCCTGCTATTCCTACGTGGCCCACGCGCCCGAGGGCGGCGTCTCGCTCGCGGCCTACCCGGCCGTGCGCGCCTGGATCGGTCGGGTGGAAGCCCTGCCGGGCTTCATCCCGATGCCGGCTTCCCCGATCCCCGAACCCGCGTGAGCCGCGCCATGGCCAGCTTCCACGCCGACGAGCGGCTCGCCCAGGAGCGCGCCGGCCACGTCCTGGGCGAGACCCCGGCGATCCGGCCATTCATGCCCGAGCAGCACCGCGCGTTCTTCTCCGGCCTGCCATACCTGTTCGTCGGCACCGTGGACGGCGCCGGCGCGCCCGTCGCCACCGTGCTGACGGGGCCGCCCGGCTTCGTGCAGGCCCCCGATGCGACGCATCTCACCGTCGCGGCGGCCCTCGATCCGGCCGATCCGGCGGCCAGGTCCCTCGTGCCCGGCGCCGAGGTCGGGATCCTGGGCATCGACTTCGCGACGCGCCGGCGCAACCGGGCCAACGGCCGCGCGGTCCGCCGCGATCCGAACATGCTGACTGTCGCCGTCGCCCAGAGCTTCGGCAACTGCCCGCAATACATCCAGCGGCGGGTGGCCGAGCCGATCCGGCGCCCGGTGGGGCCGGTCGAGATCCTCACCGCCCTCGACGCGGAGGCCGCGGCGCTGATCCGGGGCACGGACACGCTGTTCGTGGCGAGCCGCGCCCGGGACGGCCTCGCGGATGGGGGCGCCGACCTCTCGCACCGGGGCGGCCGGCCGGGCTTCGTGCGGCTCCGGGGCGACGTGCTGACGGTGCCGGACTTCCCCGGCAACCGCTACTTCAACACCCTGGGCAACCTGATCGGCGAACCGCGGGCGGCGCTGCTGATCCTCGATTTCGCCCGCGGCGACCTCCTCGTCCTGCAGGGCCGGACCGCGATCGACTGGAGCGGCGTGGAAGCCGCCGCTCCGGCGGGGGCGCAGCGCGCGTGGTCGTTCACCGTCACGGGCGGGTGGCGGCGCCGGGCGGCGATCCCCCTGCAATGGAGCGCCCCCGAGCCGGCGCCGCAGATCGCGCGCACCGGCTTCTGGCCGGAGCCGGCGTGAGCGGCGCTCAGGCCTGGGCCGGCGCGGCCGCCTCGTGTTCGGCCGCGAGCTGCGCGTCGGCGGCCAGGACCGTCTGGAAGGCCGGGCGGCCGCGGACGCGCTCGACATAGGCCGTCAGCACGGGATCGGGTGCGACCAGGCCGAAGCCCATCGTCCAGCCGAGCGCGCTGCCCCACAGGATGTCGGCGGCGCTGAAGCGCGCGCCGAGGAGGTACGGGCCGGGGGTCAGCGCCTCGGTCACCCGGGCGATCACGCTCGCGTAGTCCCCGTAGGCCGACATGGCCCGCGGGCCGGGCTCCCGATTCAGGTGGCGGTCGATCAGCGCGGGCTCGAAGCAGGAGCCGTAGAACACCATCCAGCGCAGGTAGGTGGCCCGGGCGGGGTCGGTGGCGGCCGGGGCGAGGCCGGCCTCCGGGACCAGATCGGCGAGGTAGAGGTAGATGGCCGCCTGCTCGGTCACCAGGGCCTCGCCGCGGCGGACCGCCGGCACCTTCGCCATCGGGTTGATGGCGCGGTAGGCATCCCCGAGATGCTCGCCGGCGCGCATGTTGAGAGCGTGCAGCCGGTACGGGACGCCCAGTTCCTCGAGCAGCACGCGCACCCCCGACGAGCGGGTGTTGGGCGCATGATAGAGCTCGATATCGGGCTTCTCCGCCATGGGTTCCTCCCTGGGATTTGTCGATTCGCACGGTAGCACGCTCCAGCCGCGGGTGGGCCGGGTCAACCGACGCGCGAAGCCCACTTCTCCTGGGACCGGAATCGCGGCAGGAGCGTTGGGCGATTGTGCAATGCCGCGCGTTACGATGTCGGCCGGCACGCCGCGAGCCTGGGGTTCGAGTTCTGATGGCGAAGATACTGCTGGTTGAAGACCATGAAGAGATCTGGGACTTCCTGTCCCGGCGCCTCAAGCGGCGCGGCTACGAGGTGATCCTGGCCCATGACGGCGAGGCCGGCGTCCGCCAGGCGCGCTCGGGCCAGCCCGACGTCATCCTCCTCGACATGAACCTTCCGGTCCTCGACGGCTGGTCGGTCGCGCGCACGCTCAAATCGGGGGCCGACACCCGGGCGATCCCGATCATCGCGCTGACCGCCCACGCCATGTCGGGCGACCGCGACAAGGCGATTCAGGCCGGCTGCGACGACTATCATCCCAAGCCCGTCGATTTCTCGAAGCTGCTCAGCCAGATCAGCGCCGCCCTGGGCGAGACCGCGGCGGCGAGCTGAGGCGGATCCGGACGCGCCCGCAGCCGTTCCCACCGCGGCCGCACAGGCGGCCGAACCCGAAGTGTGAGTACCTGGAGCGTGTCCGTGAGCGAGGATCCCGTCACCGCCCAGCGCCTGCGGGAGGGCCTTCCGGTCTTCGTGGCGCTGGCCTCGCTCCTCCTCGTCGTGGCGACGATGGTGGCCCTGTATCTCGGTCGCGAGATCCTGGTGCCGGTGACGCTGGCGATCCTCCTGAGCTTCGTCCTGGTGCCGGCGGTCCGGATGCTCCGGCGGCTGCACGTGCCCCGCGCCGCCGCGGTTCTCCTGGTGGTGGTGACGGTGTTCGGCGCCCTGTTCGGGATCGGCAGCCTGATCGCCAGCGAGGCCTCGCAGCTCGCCAGCGACCTGCCGCGCTACACCCAGACCATGAGCGCGAAGATCAAGGACCTGCGCGGCGCGACCGCCGGGAGCGGCAGCCTCTCGCGGATCGTCGACATGGTCCAGGACCTCAGCGCGACCCTGCAGCCGCCACCGGCCGCGGAGGTCCGCGGCGAGCCCGGGACGCGCACCCATCCGCTCACCGTGGAGATCACCCCCGCCCGCGCCAGCGTGGTCGACACGCTCCAGACCTTCGCGGGCCCCCTCCTGCACCCGCTGGCCACGACCGGCCTGATCCTGATCTTCACGATCTTCATCCTGCTCCAGCGCGAGGATCTGCGGAACCGGGCGATCCGGCTCGCCGGCGGCTCGGGGGACCTGCGCCGCACCACGGCGGCGATCGACGACGCCACGAGCCGGCTCAGCCGGTTCTTCCTCGCCCAGCTCGCCCTCAACATCGCCTTCGGCCTCGTGATCGGCCTCGGCCTCTGGATCATCGGCGTGCCGAGCCCGACCCTGTTCGGCGTGGTGGCGGCGATCCTGCGGTTCGTGCCCTATATCGGCGCCGCGATCAGCGCCCTGCTGCCGCTGATCCTCGCGGCCGCGGTCGATCCCGGCTGGTCGATGGTGATCGCCACCGCGGCCCTGTTCCTGATCGTCGAACCGATCTGCGGCCACGTGATCGAGCCGCTGCTCTACGGCCATTCCACGGGCCTGTCGCCGATCGCCGTCATCCTGGCGGCGACGATCTGGACGTTCCTGTGGGGGCCGATCGGCCTCGTCCTGGCGACCCCGCTCACCGTCTGCCTCGTGGTGCTCGGGCGGCACGTGGAGCGGCTCTGGTACCTCGACGTGCTCCTGGGCGATCAGCCCGCTTTGTCACCCCCCGAGATCTTCTACCAGCGCATGCTGGCGGGCGACCCGGCCGAAGCGATCGATCAGGGCTGGCAGTTCCTGAAGGAACGCGCGCTGATCACCTACTACGACGAGGTCGCCCTCGCCGGCCTGCTGCTGGCGCAAGAGGACCTGTCCCGCGGCACCCTGGACCGCGCCCGCCAGAGCGAGGTCGGCGCGGCGCTCCGCACCGTGGTAGATCGGCTCGGGACCGCGCCGGTCGCCCGGCGGGTCCGGCGGGGATCGGGACGCGGTCCCGACACGGAGACCGCCGCGGCCCTGGCCGCGGTGGGGCCCGACCGGCAGATCGCCGGCATCGTCCTCAGCCGCGAGGATCTGGCGCCGCAATGGCGCAGCGACATCCCGGTCCTGTGCGTGTCGAGCCGCGGCCCATTCGACGAGGCGGCGACGCTGATGCTGAGCCAGATCCTCGGCCGGCACGGGCTTGCCTCGCAGACCCTCTCGATGGCGGCGATCCGCGCCGGCGAGCGCCCCGACGCTCCGGACGACCTCGCGCTGATCTGCTTCTCCTATCTGGAGCCGGTGAGCCTCTCGCAGATCCGCTTCACCGTCCGTCAGGCGCGGGCCGCCGTGCCGGGGGTGCGCATCCTCGTGGGCTTCTGGCGCGAGCGCGATCCGGCCACCCTGGACCGTCTGCGCCGGGCGACCTCGGCGGATTTCCTGGTGACCTCGCTCAACGAGGCGCTGTCGGCGGTGCTCGGCGCCTGCCGCGAGCCCGCCCGTCCGCGGACCGTCCCGGCGGCGCCGATCCCGCTGCCCGGTCCGGCCCGCACGGCGGCGACCGCCTGAGCCGCAGCCCGATCGCGCATCGTGCCGGAGAACGGAACCGTCATGCTGCGCTCGCTTTCTGATTGGGGTCGTCCGGAAAGCCGGCGGCCACCGATCGGGACGATGATCGAGCGGTGCCCACGCAGGTCGCGATGATCCGCGCGCCGCCTGCGTCCACGGCCTGAAGGGTGAAGACCGCCGCGCATGTCCGAGACCCCAGAAACCCCGCCCTCCGGACCCGGTCCCCAGGTCCAGGACAGCGCGCCGAGCGACGTCACGGACCGCAGGAGCGACATCTTCTTCGCTGCGGTCGAGACGACGCGGATGCCGATGATCGTCACCGATCCGCGCCAGCCCGACAACCCGATCATCTTCGCCAACCGGGCCTTCCTGGCGATGACCGGCTACACGCCGGAGGAGCTGGTCGGGCGCAACTGCCGCTTCCTGCAGGGGCCCGACACCGACCGCGGGACCATCGCGCAGGTCCGCACCGCCATCGCCGAGAAGCGCGAATTCGCCACCGAGATCCTGAATTACCGTAAGAACGGCTCGACCTTCTGGAACGCGCTGTTCGTCTCGCCGGTCTACAACGCCGACGGCGAGCTCGTGTACTATTTCGGCTCGCAGCTCGACGTCTCGCGCCGCCGCGACGCCGAGGACGCCCTGGGCCAGGCGCAGAAGATGGAGGCGCTCGGCCAGCTCACCGGCGGCATCGCGCACGATTTCAACAACCTCCTGCAGGTGATCGTCGGCTACATCGACATCCTGGCGGCCGGCCTCGAGAAGCCGGATGCCGACCGGGCCCGGCTGGGGCGCGCCGCCGAGAACATCCGCCAGGCCGCCGAGCGCGCGACGACGCTGACGCAGCAGCTCCTGGCCTTCGCCCGCAAGCAGCGGCTGGAGGGGCGCGCCGTCAATCTCAACACCCTGGTCGAGGGCATGGGCGAGATGGTCGCCCGCGCGGTGGGCGAGGCGGTCAAGGTCGAGCTCGACCTCGCCGCGGATCTCTGGAACTGCCGCGTGGACCCGACCCAGGCCGAGGTCGCGATCCTGAACGTGCTGATCAACGCCCGCGACGCGATGCCGGACGGCGGCACGGTGCGGATTTCCACGGAGAACATCGAGGTCGCCCTCCGCGACCGGGAGATCGGGGCGCTCCGCGACGGCCGCTACGTCAGCATCGCGATCCGGGACACCGGCACGGGCATCCCGCAGGCCGTGCTGGCCCGGGTGATGGACCCGTTCTTCACCACCAAGGAGGAGGGCAAGGGGACCGGCCTCGGCCTCTCCACGGTCTACGGCTTCGCCAAGCAGTCGGGCGGCGCGGCGCAGATCGAATCCGCGGTCGGTGCCGGCACGACGGTGCGCCTCTCGTTCCCGGCCACCGACGGCGCCGTCAACACGCCCCCCAAGGTCGCCCTGCGATCCGTGGACCGGCAGGGCACCGAGACGATCCTGATCGTCGACGACCGCGCGGACGTGGCCGAGGTCGCCCGCACCATCCTGCGGGATTTCGGCTACGTGACCCTGATGGCCGGCAATGCCCGGGAGGCCCTGGAGATCCTGGATTCCAGCGAGCGGGTCGACCTCCTATTCACCGACCTGATCATGCCCGGCGGCATGAACGGCGTGCTGCTCGCCCGGGAGGCCGTACGGCGCCAGCCCAAGCTCAAGGTGCTGCTCGCCACCGGCTACGCGGAGGCGAGCCTGGAGCGAACCGATATCGGCGGCTCGGAGTTCGATCTCCTCAACAAGCCCTACCGGCGCACTGAGCTGGTCCGCCGCGTGCGGGCGATCCTCGACGGGCCGACCGGGGTGAGCTGAATTTCGGGAGACGGGCGATGACGCAGGGCGACAAGGCGAAATACACCGACAAGCAGAAGCGCAAGGCCGCGCATATCGCCGAGTCCTACGAGGCCCGCGGCGTCCCCGAGACCGAGGCCGAAGCCCGCGCCTGGGCGACCGTCAACAAGGACGACGGCGGCGGCAAGAAGCCCGGCGGCTCGGGCCGGGGCAAGGCGACCGGACATCCGGCGGCCCACCAGGGCGGGGCGGTCTCCGCGGGCCGGACGGCGGAACAGCGCTCGGCATCCGCGAAAAAAGCCGCGGCGACCCGGAGGGCGAATGCGGCGGGGCGGGGGTGATCGATGGGGGCGGAGGCGGGCTTCCGCACGGGGAACGCCTGCGGCGTGATCCGGGCCTCACGCTGGCCCGGCAGCGCCCATGCGCCGGGTTGCGGATCGGCCGCCACGACTGAGCCGCCCTCACGCTCGGCGGGGCGATGCCGTCGCTTTGCGGCGCTGGGCAAGATTTGTATGCCGGCGTTGGATCACCGGGGACCCTGTGCGGGCGGATGGACGCCGCCGCACCGTCATACCAGCCGGTCGCTCAGCACGTGCTGGTTGCCGTCTCCGTCCCGGCTTTGTTGAACGCGTCCTGGAATGCCGGCGAGATCAGGAATCCCAACTCGGCCTTGAGTGCGACCGCTCGCTCCTTGCCGAAGACCGCTTCGAAACGATCCTGGGCCCCGCGCCATAGCTTCGCCGTCTCGGCGAGCTTGTTCTCGCCCTTCACGGTCAGCGTGATACGTCGGGCGCGACGATCCCGCGGATCGGGCACGAGCTGAAGATAGCCGTCCCGCGTCAGCGGCTTCAGGGTGTGACTGAGGCCGGACAGGTCCATGACCGCTCGTTCGGCGAGTTCACGCATCGTCGGCGCGCCCATCGTCCGAACCGTCGCGAGCAACCCGTGCTGCGTGGCGCGCAGGCCGCTTGGCGCGAGGGCGTCGTCGTAGAGCTGGCCGATGCGGCGCATGGCCTGCCGCAGGACGGCGTTGCTGCAGGTGCTGGGATCGTCGGTCATGGGCGCGTCCTATCGCGATCGCGCGGCCGGGTACACGCGCCGCCCTTTCCCGACACAGGCTGGGCCACCGGTTTGCCCCGTCCGCTTGAGAGGATACCTATGCAAACGCTCAAAACTTGCATATGCATCTTTATAGGCCCGGTTCCGGATGCAGGCCATCGCCGCCTTGTCGCGGGGCCGGGACCCATCGCCGTCGAGGTCACACGATGGACGCGCGCACACGTGCCTTGCTTCAAGATCCGGTCACGCCGACGTTGCTGCGCCTCGCAGCCCCGAACGTCCTGATGTCGGTGGTGCAGGCCTCGGTGGGATTGATCGAGACCTACTTCGTGGCCGAGCTCGGCACCGACGCCCTCGCGGGCATGGCCCTGGTGTTCCCGATCCTGATGTTCGTGCAGATGGTGTCCGCCGGTGCGATCGGCGGCGGGATCCTCTCGGCGATCTCGCGTTCGCTCGGCGGCGGTCGCCAGGACGAGGCGAACGGCTTGGTATGGCATGCGATGGCCATCGCGGCGGCCCTCGGCGTCCTCACCACGGCGTCGGCACTGGCGTTCGGTCCTGCCCTGTACCGGGCCATGGGCGGCACGGGCGGCTCTCTCCATGCGGCCACGACCTATTCCGCCGTCGTGTTCTCGGGGGCGTTGCTGGTCTGGCTGTTCAATGCGCTCGCCGCGGTGATCCGGGGTACCGGCAACATGACCCTGCCGGCCACCGTGACGTGCGGGGGAGCGGTCGCGCTCGTCCCCCTGTCGCCGGCCCTCATCTTCGGCTGGGGGCCGATCCCACAGCTCGGCATCTTCGGTGGTGGCGTCGCGGTGCTCGCCTATTACGCTGTCGGCGTGGCGATCTTCGCCACCTTCCTCTGGTCGGGGCGCGGCGTGCTCCGGCCGTCCCTGCGCCCACCGGCGCTGTCCGGTGCCGCGCTCGGCTCGATCCTCCGGGTCGGCATGGTTTCGGCGCTCGTCACCGTCACCACCAACGTCACGATCGCGACGGCGACCGGTCTCGTGGGACTGCAGGGACCGGGAGCGGTCGCCGGCTACGGCACCGGCGTGCGCCTCGAATATCTCCTGGTCCCGATCGTATTCGGCTTCGGCGCCCCGCTCTCGGCCATGGTCGGCACGGCGGCGGGTGCCGGCGCCCTCGATCGCGCGCGACGCGCGGCCTGGACCGGGGCGATCCTCTCGGGATGCGTTACGGAGGTGCTGGGCATCGCCGCGGCCTTGGAGCCGGATGCGTGGCTGCGCCTGTTCGGCGACGATGCCGCGATGCTGGCGACAGGGGCCGCGTACCTGCGCATCGTCGGGCCTTTCTACGGCTTCTTCGGTTTTGGCCTGGCGCTGTACTTCGCCGCACAGGGTGCCGGCCGCGTCGGCTGGCCCCTGGCTTCCGGCATCCTCCGGGTCCTCGTGTCCCTCGGCGGCGGCGCCCTGGCGCTCCGCCTCGGCGGGGGGACGAACGGCCTCTTCCTCGCCCTCGGTCTCGGACTGGCCGCGATGGGAACGGGTAACGCCGCATCGCTGGCCTTCGGCGCGTGGCTGCCCCCGGGTCCGGCCTCCCGACCCGTCACGGGCCGAGCCGACGACTATCCCGCCCTGGCGAAATCCTGAGCGTGTTCTTCCAAGGTCATGGTCCTTTGATCATGACCGACAGATTCGGTCCTTGACCCGTCATGATGTCGTTCAGCCCGCCTCACAGGCCGGGCGCCGGACGCTCCACAGGGCCAGGGATCCGGGCGGACATCGATGACCGTCCGTTCGTCCGTCCAACGCGCATCCCTGGATTGGCAAAAGAGCGACCGCATCGCGACACGGCACCGTCGTCGCCCTTGACGCGGCATCCGTGCCATAATAGATGATGGTCATAATCTTTGATGCCGATGCAAGCGGAGCTCGCGGGCCGATGATGGATGCGAGAATAATCCTGGGTCTCACAGGTCTGGCCCTGGCGGCGTGCTCGCCGGCCGAGACCGCCGTGACCCCTGAGCCGCCGCTGGTCCAGACCGTCGCGGTCGCCCCCGGGACCGGGGCAGTCGCGCGCTACACCGGCGTCATCCGCGCGCGCACCGAGAGCAATCTCGGCTTCCGCGTCGGCGGCAAGATCTTCGAGCGCCTCGTCGATCCGGGGGACCACGTCCGGTTCGGGCAGCCGTTGATGCGCCTCGACCGGACCGACTTCACCCTGGCGCTCAACGCGGCGCGCGCCTCCGTCGAGGCGGCCCGGGCGCAGATGATCAAGACCAAGGCCGACGAGGAGCGCAGCCGCAAGCTCGTCGGGGATGGCTGGACCTCGAAACAGACCTACGACCAGAACAAGGCCGCGGCCGATGCCGCCATCGCCCAATTCGCCAATGCGGAGGCCCAGGCGAGCCAGGTCTCCAACCAGGCCGGCTATTCCGAACTCCAGGCCGATGCCGACGGCGTCGTGATGGAGGTCCCGACCGAGCCCGGTCAGGTGGTCGCCGCCGGCCAGACCGTGGTCAAGCTGGCCCGTGACGGGGCCCGCGAGGCGGAGGTCTTCCTGCCCGAGGCGAGCAGGCGCCTGGCCCGGGGCGTGGCCTCGGCGACGCTCTATGCCGAGGGCGAGGCGACCTATCCGGCCCGGCTGCGCGAGCTCTCGGCCACCGCCGACCCGGCCACCCGGACCTACCGGGGGCGCTACATCCTCTCGGGCGGCGGCGAGGATGCGCCGCTCGGGGCGACCGTGACGCTCCGGCTCAAGCCGGCGGAGTCCGGACGCGCGGCGTCGGTCGACGTGCCGCTCGGCGCCCTCTTCGACATCGGGCACGGTTCGGCGGTCTGGAAGGTCGACGCCGACACCAGGACCGTCACCCAACAGCCGGTCGCCCTGGGCCGCATGTCGGAGGAGGCGGCCGAGGTCGTGTCCGGCCTCGAGCCGGGCGACCGGATCGTGTCGCTCGGCGCCCATCTCCTCAAGGCCGGCCAGACGGTGCGGCAGGCCCCCCCGAGCCTGACGGGAGTCGCGCGATGACCGGGTTCAACCTCTCCGCCCTGGCGGTCCGGGAGCGGGCCGTCACGCTCTTCCTGATCATCGCGGTGACCGCCGCCGGCGTCTTCGCGTTCCAGAGGCTCGGCCGCGCCGAGGATCCGGCCTTCACGGTCAAGACGATGGCGGTCTCCGCCGCCTGGCCCGGCGCCACCACCTCGGAGATCCAGCGGCAGGTGGCCGACCCGCTGGAGAAGCGCCTGCAGGAGCTCGTCTATTACGACCGGGTCGAGACCACGGTCCGGCCCGGCCTGATGCTCATGAAGGTCTACTTCAAGGACAGCATGCCGCCGGCCAAGCTGCAGGGGGAGTTCTATCAGGCCCGCAAGAAGCTCTCCGACCAGGCCCCCACCCTGCCGCGCGGGGTGATGGGGCCGCTGTTCAACGACGAGTTCTCCGACGTCTACTTCGCCCTGTACGCCCTCCAGGCCCGGGATATGCCGCACCGGCATCTCGTGCTCGCGGCCGAGGATCTGCGGCAGCGCCTGCTGTGCGTCCCCGGCATCGAGAAGATCAACATCCTGGGGGAGCAGGCCCAGAAGATCTTCGTCGAGATCTCGTACCAGCGCCTCGCGACTCTGGGCATCACCGGACAGCAGCTGCTCGCGGCCCTCGGCAACCAGAACGACGTGACGCCGGCGGGCTTCGTCGAGACCACCGGCCCGCGGGTCTACCTGCGCCTCGACGGCACCCTCGACAGCCTCGACGCGATCCGCGACCTGCCGGTGGCGGCCGGTGACCGCAGCCTCAAGCTCGGCGACATCGCGGAGGTCAAGCGCGGCTACGAGGACCCGAAGGTGTTCGCGATTCGCAACGACGGCGAGCCCGCCCTGATGCTCGGGCTGGTGATGAAGCCGGGATTCAACGGCCTCGCCCTCGGCGCGGCCCTGAACACCGAGGAGGTGGCGATCCACCACGCGTTGCCAACGGGCGTCGCGTTCACGAAGATCACCGATCAGGCCAAGGTGATCGACGAGGCCATCCACGAATTCATGGTGAAGTTCTTCACCGCGCTCTCGGTGGTCATCGTGGTCAGCCTGGTGGCGCTCGGCTTCCGGGTCGGCCTCGTGGTCGCGCTCGCGGTGCCCCTGACCCTCGCGGCCGTGTTCGTGGTCATGATGGTCACCGGCCGCGACTTCGACCGCATCACGCTCGGTGCCCTGATCATCTCCCTCGGCCTGCTGGTGGACGACGCCATCATCGCCATCGAGATGATGGTGGTGCGCATGGAGGAGGGCGCCGACCGGATCGAGGCGGCCACCCATGCCTGGAGCACCACCGCCGCGCCGATGCTCACCGGCACCCTCGTCACCATCGCGGGATTCCTGCCGGTGGGCTTCGCGGCCTCGACGGCGGGCGAATATGCCGGCAACATCTTCTGGGTGGTGGGCTTCTCGCTGATCGTCTCCTGGATCGTGGCCGTGACCGCCACGCCCTATCTCGGCGTCAAGCTCCTGCCGAACATCAAGCGCGTCGAAGGCGGGCACGCCGCGATCTACGCCACGAAGAACTACCGGCGCCTGCGTCGGATCGTGAGAGCCTCCGTCGACCACAAGTGGCTGGCGGCCGGCGTCACCGTGGCGCTGTTCGCCCTCGCGGTGGTCGGCATGGGCAAGGTCGAGCAGCAATTCTTCCCGAATTCGGAGCGTCCTGAACTGATCGTCGAGGTGACCCTGCCCACCGGGTCCGCCTTCGCCACCACCGAGGCCAGCGTCCGGAAGGTCGAGGCGGCCGTGCGCGCGCTGCCGGAGGCGCGGGCGATCACCAGCTATATCGGCCAGGGCATGCCGCGCTTCGTGCTCTCGTTCGATCCCGAACTGCCCGACCCCGCCTTCGCGCAGATCGTCGTCCAGACCGCCGATGCGGCCACCCGCGACGCGCTCCGGATCAAGCTGCGCACGCTCGTGAGCGACGGGCTCTTCCCCGAGGCGCGGGTGCGGGTGCTCCAGATTGTGTTCGGGCCGCCGATCCGCTTCCCCGTCGCCTTCCGGGTGGTCGGACCCGACCCCGAGGTGATCCGCGGCATCGCCGAGGAGGTCCGCGACGTCATGATGGCCAACCCCAACATGCGGCTCGTCCACCTCGACTGGGGCGACAGGACCCCGAGCCTGCATCTCGCCCTCGATCAGGAGCGCCTGCGCCTGATCGGCCTGACCCCCAAGGAGGCCGGCCAGCAGCTCCAGAGCTACCTCACCGGGACGCCCGCGACCCAGGTCCGCGAGAACCTGCGCACCGTCGATGTGCTGCTGCGCAGCCCCGGGCCGGAGCGCCGTTCCCTCGGGGAGATCGGCGACCTGACCCTGACCACGCATGACGGGCGGCAGGTGCCGGTCTCGCAGGTCGCCCGCCTGGAGAGCCGCAGCGAGGACGCGGTGCTCAAGCGCTACAACCGCGAGACCTATATCCGCGTCCAGGGCGACGTCCTCGACGGCAAGCAGCCGCCGGATGTCCACGCGCAGATCTTTCCCCGGCTCGACGCGATCAAGGCCAAGCTGCCGCCGGGCTACCGTATCGACACGGCCGGGGCCGTGGAGGAGAGCGCCAAGGCGATGAACGCCCTGGTGGCGGTGTTCCCGCTGATGCTCATCGTCACGCTGACGGTCATCATGATCCAGGTCCGGTCGTTCACGACCATGTTCATGGTCTTCGCCACCGCGCCGCTGGGCCTCGTGGGGGCGGTGCCGACGCTCCTCGCCTTCCACCAGCCCTTCGGCTTCAACGCCATCCTGGGCCTGATCGCCCTGTCGGGCATCCTAATGCGCAACACGCTGATCCTCGTCGATCAGATCCATCACGACCGCGCCTCGGGCCTGTCGGACTACGACGCCATCGTCGAGTCGACGGTGCGGCGGGCCCGTCCGGTGATCCTCACCGCGGCGGCCGCGATGCTGGCCTTCATTCCGCTGACCCACTCGGTGTTCTGGGGGGCCCTGGCCTACGTGCTGATCGGCGGCGTCGGCGTCGGAACCCTGCTGACGCTCCTGTTCCTGCCGGCGCTCTACGCCCTGTGGTTCCGGGTGGCGCGGGAACCCCGCAAGGACGGAGCCGCAGCCGGTTCCGGCGCGATGCCGCTCCCGGCCAAGTCTTGAAGCGACGGAAGACGTTCGTGTCCCACCCGAGGGACATCCCAGGATCGCGCGCCGGGCGACCGGGCGTGTGGGACGACGACCGGCCTGCGCTCCGGCCCCCTGCGCCGGCCGGTCGCTTGTCGTCTCCCGGAGGTGTCGCGGGGAACGCCGGAGGGTCCGCCCTTCTTTAGATGACGCGTTTCATCTATACAGAACGTCGGAAGGTCGAAGGATCAGAGCGAAGGATCAGAGTATGCCGAGAGTTTCGCAGGAGCAGGCCAAGCTCAACCGTCAGCGCGTCGTCGAGGTCGCGGCGACCCTGTTCCGTGAGCGTGGCCTGCACGGCGTCGGCGTCGCCGACATCATGGCCTCCGCCGGCCTGACCCATGGCGGCTTCTACGGCCAGTTCGCCAACAAGGAGGCGCTGGCCGCCGAGGCGTTCGACGCCGCGGTCAACGAGGACCGGCGCGGGGACGTGAATGCCATCCTCATGAACTACCTGTCTCTCGCGCACGTCAAGACACCCGGGAAGGGGTGTCCCCTCGCGGCCCTGGCCAACGACATCTCGCGGGAAGCGCCGGGCAGCCCCGTTCGGGCCCGGTTCACGCAGGGTGTCGAGCGTCTGGCCTCCATCCTCGCCAACCTGACGCCGAAGGCATCGCGGGAGCGCCGGCGGCAAAAGTCCCTCGCAACGCTGTCGATGCTCGTCGGAGCCGTCGTGCTGGCACGGGCCGTCAGCGACGAGGAGCTGGCGAATGACCTGCTCCAGGCGGCGCATTCCTCGGTCGCCGGCTGACATTCACGGGCACGGATGCCGAGACCGCGGAGTTCCCGCCCCGAAAGCCCGGATCGACGGGATCAGGGACGCGATCGAACATCGCGCGCGCCGTCTCTCCACGCGCTTCCCGATGGCCTATGCGGCCTCGGCCCCGTGCCAGCCGTTCGTCAGGCCCTGGAGCGCGCCGGCTGGTCGCGCGGCGACGTCGCGCGCGTCGAGAGCAACGAGGCCTTCGCCGTCGTTCCCTTCGCCGTGGCCAAGAAACTCGGCCTGCCCAAGGACATCGTCAACGTCGAGGGCGGTGCCATCGCCCACGGGCATCCGATCGGCGCGACCGGTGCGGTGCTGACGACCCGCCTGCTCCATTCCATGCGCCGGGACGGCATCCGCCGTGGATCGGTCACCCTCTGCATCGGCGGGGGGCAAGGTATCGCCCTCGCGCTGGAGGCGGTCTGATCCGCTGCGGGTCAGGATGCCGCCGCCAACAGGGTCTCGCGCAGCCGCCGATCGAGCTCGTCGGCCACGGCATCGACGTCCTTGTCGCTGAATTGGCCGAAGCTCGTCTTGGGGCGATCATATTCGAAGGCCGCGTTACCGTCAGCCGCCTCGCGCAGAAGCACTCTGATGGGGGCGTACAGCGCGGCGGAGAGGACATGCCGCGTCATCCGTGAGGCCGTCAGCGGATTGCCGATGTCGTATTGGATCGCCTTCTGTCGGGACCCGGCCACCAGGAGCAGGCTGCCATGATCCCGCATGCCGAAGATGGAGAGCGGCGCCAGTCGCTCCATACGGTCCCGCGCTTCCGTCGCGTTGCCGGACCGGAGGAACTCCTCATAGGAATGGTCGAGGGGTGGTAGGGCCGCTTCGAGGGCTATCCGTACCGCCTCGAACGGCTTGGCGGCACGGATCGTGACGTGCTGCATCGCGACTTCGGTCGCGTCGAGTTGCGCTGGCAAGGGTGAAACTCCTGAGGGTTTCGAAGGGATGGCGGCGACACGGCCGATGCCCCGGGACGCGATGAAGGCTGCGCCGACAAGCAACGCCACGCGGCGCGAAAGTCGGCCGACCCTGAGGCCGCTCATGGATGGACCTGACGGAGTGAGGCGAGAGCTTGCCACGCGGCGACCTCGCCGAAATCGACGCCGATGGGCCTGTTCATGCTCACGGTGACGGACCCATCGGCACCGACATGACCGAGGCTCACCGCGTCGCCGCCGCGATGATGATGTCCGCCCAGTCCCGGGGGCGTTCGACGGCGCTGAAATGGCCCGTGCGTTCGAGGGTGATAACCTTCGGTGACGGGACGCTTCGCTCGACGCCGGCGCGATCCTCTCGGGAGGACCAATCGCTGTCGCCCCAGACCAGCGTCACCGGCGCCCTGATCGAGCGGTATCGCGTACGTGCCGCGACGAAGCTTGGCAGCGACTTGAGAAGCCGTCTCATACCTTTCCCATATCCGGGGCGGTTGCCGACGCGGGAATATTCGTCGAGCAGGTCATCGGGCAATGTCTTCGGGTCATGGAAGCCTCCCCTGATGATGCCGCCGGTGATCGCTCGGTTCTCCTTCGACGCGAAGATCGGACCGACGATCGGTGCGCGCACGCCCTTGATGATGATCGAGGCGAGGAGGTTGGCGCGTTCCAGGCCGGGCAGGTAGTCGTAGGTGTTGAACGCCACCACCCGTTCAACCCTGTCGCCGAGTTCAGCGGCGAGTGAGAGGGATAGGGTCGCCCCGATCGACTCGCCGGCCAGGATCGGGCGTTCGATGCCAAGGACCTGCAGGAATTCCCTGAGCTGGGCCCGGAGGGTGGGTTCGTCCTTCTCGCTGTCGGGTTTGAGGTCCGACCATCCGAACCCCGGCAGGTCGAGGGCGTAGACCGTGAAGTGTTTGGACAGCAGCGGAATCACGAATTGGAAGATATCCAGTTGCGTCCGCACGGTATGTGTGAGGACGAGGTCCGGTCCCTCTCCGACCCGGACGTAACGGATGCGGGTTCCGTCCTTCAGGGTCGCGAAGGCGGTCTCGCCCGCTTTGAGCCAGCGGCGCGTGTAGATCCAGTCATCCGCATGTTCGGAGACCGGCGGTTTCGTTGTCATGATGTGATTTCCATTGGCCGAGCGAGGCATTGCCGACGGGTTCGCGCCGTGTGCCGGATTGGCGGACGGCTTCGGACATTCGGGATCGGGAACGGTCCGATGTTCCGGCCGCCCGCTCAGGCGGCGACGCGACGGGGCGCGTAGCGGGACGCGGGCTTGGCTGCGGACAGGTTCGGCATGAGCGCCTGGCGGGCCGCCTCGTAGGCCTCCCAATCCGCCGCCTCCGGTAGGGAGGGGATCGTGACGAACTCACCCGCATCGAGACCGGCGAGGGAGGCATCGACCATGTCCGCGGCCGACATCACCCAGCTCGGCGGGAGGTTGCTCACCGGGCTCCCGGCGATCTCCCAGAATTCCGTGGCCGTCGCCCCGGGCAACACCGCCTGAACCCTGACGCCCTTGTCCGACAGCTCCTTCCGCAGCGACTGCGAGAAGGCGAGAACGAAGGCCTTCGAGCCGCCGTAGACGCCGTTGAGTAGTTCCGGCGCAATCGCCACGATGGAGGCGATGTTGATCACCGTGCCCCCGCCACGCGCCACCAGCCCTGGTACGGCGGCGTAGGTCAGGCGGGTGGGAACCGTGACGTTGATGGCGATCATCTCGACCATGCGTTCGACGTCGGATCCGAGCAGGGGACCGGCTGCACCGAATCCCGCATTGTTGACGAGCGTCGTGATGCTGGCGTCGTCGCGCAGCAGGCCCTCGACTTGGGCAAGCTCTGCCGCCGCGGTGAGATCGGCGGCCATGGTGCGCACGTCGCGCCCATGGCGACGTCTCAGGTCGTCGGCGACGGCGTCGAGCCGATCCTTGTTCCGGGCGACGAGGACCAGATCATGGCCGCGGGCCGCGAGGCGGTCGGCGTAGATCGCCCCGATGCCGGAGGAGGCGCCGGTGATGAGGGCCGTACCAAGGTTCTTCGTGTCGAGCATGACGATCTCCATCGATGTCTGTCGCGGCGGAAGCGGACTGCCGGAACCTAGACGTCCGAATGGATATCCCATATGTCGTATTTGCCACCTTTTAGGTCACGGGTCGGGGGCTGCATCCCATGCGAGACATCGGCGTCGTTCTCTTCCCGGATTTCCAGGTCATGAACCTTGGGGGCCTGACCGCCTTCGAGCTCGCGAACATGACGCGGGGTCACGAGGTCTACCGGACGTCGTTCCTCTCGGAGCGCGGCGGCCCGATCAGGACCTCGATCGGGCTGACCATGGACACCGAGCCATTCGGGGAGCGGACTTTCGATACGCTGATCGTCGTGGGGACCCTCGACGTCGGTCCGTCGTCACCCGGTCTCGTCCAGCACGTTCGCCGGGCGGGAGGGCTCGCAAGACGTGTTGCCGCCACCTGCACCGGGGCATTCGTCCTGGCGGAGGCGGGTCTGCTCGACGGGCGCAGGGCGACGACGCACTGGGCACATGCCCGTGAGCTCGAGCGCCTTTATCCGAAGGTGAAGGTGGACGATGATCGCATCTTCATCACGGATGGAAACGTCTGGACATCCGCCGGCATGACCGCCGGTATCGACCTCGCGCTTGCGTTGGTCGAGGACGATCTCGGCCCGGAGATGGCAAAGGGCATCGCGAAGAAGCTGGTGGTCTATCACCGACGGTCGGGCGGCCAATCGCAGTTTTCGGAGTTGCTGGAACTTCAGCCGAAATCCGACCGCATCCAGGTTGCCCTTTCCTATGCGAGAGCGAACCTGCACAAAGAGCTGTCGGTGGATGAATTGGCGGATGCGGCTCGGCTCAGCCCGCGGCAGTTCAGTCGTGTCTTCCGGCAGGAGACCGGCCAGTCCCCGGCCAAGGCGGTCGAGCACCTTCGTCTGGAAGCCGCCCGTGCCATGATGGAGGAGGGACGTTTGCCCATCGACGTGGTCGCACAGGAAACCGGTTTCGCCGACCGCGAGCGGATGCGGAGATCCTTCATCCGTTCCTTCGGCCAACCCCCTCAAGTCATTCGCAGGAACGCGCGAACCGAAAGGCAGACGAGGACTCTTGAGGCACCCCCGTCTTTACCGTGACACAGCCCACGGCATCGAATGCTTATGCTGAACCATATCAATGATATGCTGAGCACATTCACACCGAATCCGGAAGCAGAACGACGCTCCGATCCCAAAAAATTGGGACAAACTATTTGTCTTGGATGGCGTGATCGCAGGTCATCATGCATTCCTCTCCGAATATTTCGTATCTCAAAGCGCAGAAGCCGTCTGACTAGAGCGTGCTGTGAACGAGATGCCGGGGTTGTGCATCCTGGGGCGTGAGCCTGGATCGCCCTGCCTATCCGTCCGACGTGTCCGATGGGGCGGGGGCGCTGGTTTCGCCTCAACCGGCGCTGGCAGCGTTCTGGTTCCGGCCAGAAGGGCGGCGGTACCCCGGGACCGTCCCGGCAAAGGGCACCCCGGGGATGCCGTTTGTCGAGGGACGTAGGCCCTGGGTTTCGATCAACCGCCCGTCGAAGTCACCGGGATGGACGGGGTCAGTCGGCCGAGCCGGCTGACCTCCGCGGCAACGTCCTGCAAGCTGGCGTCGCCCTTGCGCAAGATCCGGTCGGCCGCGGACAAGTCATGACGTTCTTCCTCCGAGACGTCGCGGGCGCTGAGGACGACCACCGGAACTTCGTCGCCGCCCGGCATCGCCCGCAGGGCGCGCAGGAATGTGAAGCCGTCCATCACCGGCATGGTCAGGTCGAGGAGCACGAGGCTCGGGCGGGCCGCGCGCACGCTGGCCAGGGCCTCGGCCCCGTCGCCGGCCTCCCGAACCGCGAACCCCTGTCGCCCCAGCACGGTCCGGAGGCGGCGGCGCATCTCGGCGTCGTCGTCCACCACCAGGACGTCGCCCGCACCCGCGCCGATCCGGTCGAGCACCCCCTTCAGGCGGCTCCAATCCACCGGCTTCGCGAGCGAGCTGGTCGCCCCGAGCGCGGCACCGAGCGCGGCGTCGGCCACGAAGCTGACCATGATCACAAGGATGTCGCGGGTGGCGTCGTCGTGCTTCAGCGCGGCCAGCACGGCCCAGCCGTCCATCTCCGGCATCATCACGTCGAGCAGCACCGCGACGGGCTGCAGCCGGCGTGCGAGTTCGAGACCCGACCGCCCGTCGAGCGCAGCATGGGCCGCAAAGCCCTGCCGGGTCAGAAATCGGATCATCAATTCGCGCTGGCTGGACTCGTCATCGACGACGAGGACCAGACCGCGCGTGCCCTCCGCCGTGCCCGCGTGAACGGCCGGGAGATGCCCATCCGCGATCTCGGGCCCGGGCATCATCGCGGGCAGGGTGAGCGTGAAGGTCGTGCCCCGACCCTCGGCGCTGTCCGCGGAGACGTCGCCGCCCATCAGATTGGCGAAGGCCTTGGTCAAGGCCAAGCCCAGTCCCGTGCCGCCGTACTTGCGCGTCGTCGACCCGTCGGCCTGCACGAACCTCTGGAACAGCCCGGCGAGCTGCCCCGGCGTCATGCCGATGCCGGTATCCGAGACGGCGAAGGTCAGCCGGTCACCGTCGGGTCCGGGCTCGCGCCGGACCCGCAACGTCACGGTCCCGCCCTCGGTGAACTTGGCGGCGTTGCCGAGCAGGTTGAACAGGCACTGGCGCAGTTTCACCGCATCGGTCTGTGCCTGGCCGAGGTCCGGAGCGAGGTCGAGAACGAGGCGGTTGCCCTTCTTGGCCACGAGACCCTCGACGGTCGCGGCGGCGTCGCGCACGAAGGCCTCGACGGCGACGTTCTCGGCCAAGACGTCCATCTTCTCGGCCTCGACCTTCGAGAGATCGAGCACGTCGTTGATCAGCCCGAGGAGGTGCTGGGCGTTCGAGCGGATCTTGCCGAGATCGGCCTGGAACGTGTCCTGCCCGAGATCCTCCGCTTCCTCCTGAAGCATCTCGGCGTAGCCGATGACCGCCGAGAGCGGCGTGCGCAGCTCGTGGCTCATGTTGGCGAGGAACGCGCTCTTGGCGCGGTTGGCGGCCTCGGCCGCATCCCGGGCGTCCCGCAGGGCGGCCTCGTGGGCGTGACGGGCGCTGACATCGGCATGGACGCCGACCCATTCGCGGATCGCCCCGTCCGCATCCCGCACGGGTACGGCGCGCACCGCATAGTGCCGCCAGCCGCCGTCCGACGCGCGGACGCGATGTTCCACCGCGTAGGCGCCGCCCGTCCGGCCCGCCTCCAGCCAGATCCGGTTCGTCTCGGGGAGGTCCTCCGGATGGATCGCTTTCGCCCAGCCGCGCCCGCGGTACTCGGCGAAGGTATGCCCCGTGATCTGCTCCCAGCCCGGCTGCTCTTCGATGAAGTCGCCGCCGGCATCCGTCGTCCACATCACGCCATCGACGGCGCGGACCGCGGAGCGGAAGCGCGCTTCGCTGACGTGCAGGCGCCGCTGGGTGCGCCGCTGGTCAAGCGAACCCGCCATCATCGCCAGGAACAGCACGACGAAGGTGACGCCGGCCACCGCCAGGGCGAGGTCCTGCTGACCGGTGGACAGGGTGGCCGCGTGGGCCGCGTGGGCCCCCGCCTCCTCGGCGGTGAAGGTCGCCGCCGCCATGCCGGTGTAGTGCATGCCGGCGACCGCCAGACCCATGACGCAGGCGGCCATGAGCTTCTGCCAGGGGCGGTTGCGCCGGAAGGTGAGCCACAGGGCGGCGGTCGCCGCGCTGACCGCGATGGCGACCGACACGGCGACGATCCGCGGGTCGTAGGCCATGTTCCCCGGAACCCGCATCGCGGCCATGCCGGTATAGTGCATCGCGGCCACGCCGAGGCCCATCGCCGTGCCGGCCACGAGCAGCGACGCGGTGGCGGTGCCCGCCCGCGCCACCCAGGCAAAGGCCGCCGCCGTGCTGCCCACCGCGATCACCAGCGACAGGACGGTCGTGCCGAGGTCGTACCGCGCCGGCATGCCCATCTCGAAGGCGAGCATCCCGACGAAGTGCATGGCCCAGATGCCGCCGCCCATGGCGACCGCGGCGGCGGCGCCCCAGGCCCAGCGCGGGCCGAAATCGGGCCGGCGGATGCGCGCCCCGAGATCGAGCGCCGCATAGGATGCGAACACCGCGATCACGATCGAGAGCGCCACGAGGGCCGGGCTGTAGCCGGTATGGACCATACGAGGATCGACCAGGGAGAGGTCGGGCGTCGGGCGCCCGGGAATGCGGCCGAATCTGCGGGCGGCGACGATGCCTGTCCACTCACCGATGCGTTTGGCTCCGGCATCCGCCCGCGCGGGAGGCCGATAGCGCGGATTTGACGCTCGGCGACCGCCGTGAAGCGGTCGGCTCACAGGGCTTCCGATTACGGGGCGGACGGCGTCTCACGCGTTGGATCGGCACAGCCAAGGTGGTGTGGCCGCCCGGAGCACGCCTGATGCCTTGTCGCGGACGGACGATCCACGCGCTGCGCGAATCCGGCCGCGGGTCGCACCCACATCGTCGGACGGCGGGATCGCCGACCAGCGCGCACGCGGGTCGTTCTCCCTCACGCCGTCGTCACCGGCAGGGGCCCGAGGCAAAGATAGGCGGCGGGCTCATGCGCATTCGAATGCCGTCAGCACCGCGGGAATGGCCGAGCGGAGGCGGGAATAGCCACGCGTCGATTTCGGCCACGCCGTCTCGTCCCATCGGCGACGGACCCGGATGCAACCGTCGGGTAGAGCATCGGCGGACGGCCCCACCGGAGCCCAAGCCGTGACCACGGGATGGTCGCCGGCCCAGTCGCGGTCGACCAGCCGCGCCGTGCAGCCGAAATGCGCCGCCGAACGGTCCAGGGCATCGGCCATCGCTGCCGCGTCGGCCGCGCGGACCCGATCGGACGCACCGGGGGCGTGGGCCAGCAGGCCGCCGACGCGGACGACGCGGGCGCCGGCCAAGGGCAGGCTCTCCGGATGCAGGTCGTCGAGGTGCAGCAGCAGCGCGATATCACCGGTCGGTCCGGCATCGGCCCGCAGCAGCGCCACTTCGCGGGGCGGCATCGCCTCGTCGAGGGCGTCCGGATACGCGTCGAGGCCGGCGGGGTCGAAGCGACCGTCGGTGTACCGCCGGATGTTCTCGGAGCGGGCGACGTAGTGCTTGCCCCGTGTGTGCAGGCCGGCCACCCAGCGCCAGGACAGCGTGTTGCTCGCCGGGTCGCCGTCGACGAGGTGGCGCATGAAGAAGTCGGCGCCGAGCGCCCACGGCAGGCGCAGGGTGAAGATCCAGATCGACGCGAACCACATCCGGGCGTGGTTGTGCAGCCAGTTGGTTTCGACGAGTTCGCGGGCCCAGTCGTCGAAGCCGTCGATACCGGTCCGGCCCTCGACCGCCTGTGCGTAGATCCGGTGCAGCCCGGGCTCGGCGGCGAGCCGCTCCCGGTCCGCCGCGGCCAGGGCGAGGTAGCCGGTCCAGGCCGCCGGGTGGGTCTCCAGGTGGCCCTTGAAGTAGGTTCGCCAGAACACCTCGGAGACGAACTTGTCGGCACCGCCGTCGCCGAACGCGCGCTCGGCAGCGGCCGCAACCTCGGCCTCCGTGATCAAGCGCCGGCGCAGGTAGGGCGAGAGGGCCGACGTGGTCGGCTCGACTCCGGGGCCACGGTCGGTGTTGCGGGACGCCGCGTAATCGGCGCCGGCCCCCGCCAGGAAGGCGGAGAGGCGGTCGAGCCCGGCATTCCGAGTCATGGGGAAGGTGCGATCCATGGGTCGGAGTTAGCGCGCGACGCACGCGGTGCGGATGCGACCCATTCCCCGGACCTTCCGGACCGGGGACGCCACGGTCGAAACGCGGACGCAGACGTTGCATCCCGGCGCGAGAAGCATCACACACGCGGCAGATTTTCGGACCGTTCGGTGCGCCGCCCTCGAGCGAGGTGCGCCGAAGAGTCGGCCCTTCGACGCCGTCCGTGATCGTCCAGACAATAGGAACACGTGATGAAGACGCGCGCCGCGGTCGCGTGGGAGGCCAAGAAGCCTCTCACCATCGAGACCATCGACATCGAGGGGCCCAAGGCCGGCGAGGTTCTCGTCGAGCTGATGGCCACCGGGATCTGCCACACGGACGCCTACACCCTCTCGGGCCTCGATTCCGAGGGCAAGTTCCCGGCGATCCTGGGCCACGAGGGCGCGGGCATCGTCCGCGAGGTCGGTGCCGGCGTTACCACGCTGAAGCCCGGCGACCACGTGATCCCGCTCTACACGCCGGAATGCCGCAACTGTAAGTCCTGCCTGTCGCAACGCACCAACCTGTGCACCGCGATCCGGGCGACCCAGGGCCAGGGCGTGATGCCGGACGGCACCAGCCGCTTCTCCTGCGTCTCCACCGGCGGCAGCCCGGGCGGCAATTCTGGCGGATCGAGCACCGTGTTCCACTACATGGGCTGCTCGACCTTCTCGAACTTCACGGTCCTGCCCGCCATCGCGCTCGCCAAGATCCGGGAGGACGCCCCCTTCGACAAGATCTGCTACATCGGCTGCGGCGTGACCACGGGCATCGGCGCGGTGATCTACACCGCCAAGGTGTGGCCCGGCGCCAACGTGGTGGTGTTCGGTCTCGGCGGCATCGGCCTCAACGTGCTCCAGGCCGCCCGGATGGTGGGTGCCGATAAGATCATCGGCGTCGACATCAACCCGGAGAAGCAGGCCATGGCCCGCAAGTTCGGCATGACCGACTTCATCAACCCGAGCGAGATCGGCACCGACAAGGTGGTCCAGGCCATCGTCGATCTCACCGGCGGCGGCGCCGACTTCTCGTTCGACTGCACCGGCAACGTCCACGTGATGCGCCAGGCCCTCGAGTGCTGCCATCGCGGCTGGGGCGAGTCGATCGTCATCGGCGTGGCGGAGGCCGGCCGCGAGATCTCGACCCGTCCGTTCCAGCTCGTCACCGGCCGGGTCTGGAGGGGCTCGGCCTTCGGCGGCGCCCGCGGCCGCACCGACGTGCCGAAGATTGTCGACTGGTACATGGAGGGCAAGATCAACATCGACGATCTGATCACCCACACCATGCCGCTGGAGGACATCAACCACGGCTTCGACCTCATGCACGAGGGCAAGTCGATCCGGTCCGTGGTCGTCTACTGACAAAGACCGATCCGGGGCTCCCCGCCAACGAGGCCGGGGCGCCCCGGCGCATGTCCCCCGCACTCTCGAAGCCCCGGGCCCGCGACCCGGCCCCGAGCGGGGCTCTCGCCGCCCGAGCAGGAGATCACAGCTGATGGAAACCGTCTCGAAGGCCCGCGCCCACGGCGGCACGCAGGGCGTCTACAAGCACGACGCGCAGACCACGGGATGCCCGATGACCTTCGCGGTGTTCGTGCCGCCCCAGGCCGAGACCGGCCCGGTCCCGGTGCTGTGGTACCTGTCCGGGCTGACCTGCACGCACGCCAACGTCATGGACAAGGGCGAGTACCGCGCGGCCGCCGCCGAGCACGGCGTGATCGTCGTGGCCCCCGACACCAGCCCGCGCGGCCCCGGTATCCCGGACGAAGACGGCAACTGGCAGTTCGGCTCCGGCGCCGGTTTCTATCTGGACGCCACGCAGGCGCCCTTTGCGACGAATTACAAGATGTGGAGCTACGTGACCGAGGAGTTGCCGGCCCTCATCGCGAAGGAATTCCCCGCCGACATGACCCGCCAGGGCATCCTCGGCCATTCCATGGGCGGCCACGGGGCGCTCACCATCGCGTTGACCTACCCGGAACGCTTCAAGTCCTGTTCCGCCTTCGCGCCGATCGCCCAGCCCTCGACGGCCGGCTGGTCGAAGCCCGCGTTCGAGAAATACCTCGGCTCCGACCCGGCCGCCTGGCGCGCCCACGACGCGACCGCGCTGATCGAGGACGGCAAGCGCTTCCCCGAATTCCTGGTCGATCAGGGGACCGCCGACAGCTTCCTGCAGGACGGCCTGCGCCCCTGGCTGCTGGAAGAGGCCTGCAAGAAGGCCGGGATCGGGCTGACCCTCAACATGCGCGAGGGCTACGACCACTCCTACTTCTTCATCTCGACCTTCATGGCCGACCACATCGCCTGGGCTGCCGCCCGCCTGAAGTGATCTTGTCCGGGCCCTCGGCGCAGTCGGGAAGCAATGCTTCCCGACCTTGGGTGGGGGACGCCGCCCTTGGCACTTGCCGGGGCCCGATCCATCCACTGCCGAGCGCCCCTGACCGGCAGCCTCGCCCGGCAAAGGCCGGCGCTGGGATCACCGTGACCCTGGGCCATCGCGTGCGGGCGGATGCGGTCGGGCCCGGCTCGCCTCCTCCGCCGCCGGGAGCCAGTGGCGGAAGGCCTGGATCTTCTGCAGTGTGCCATCCCGCTCGCGGCAGCAGATAACGTGGAGGTCCCGGTTCGGGCTCTCGACCTAGCCGCCGCCCAGGCGCACGAGCTGGCCCGCGCCGATCTCGATCTCAAACGGACTCTGAGGCGGCGCGGCGCCTTATCGTCAGCGGAAAATATTCGGGGGCACCGGCGGGCTCGCATTGAGCAGCGTGATCGTCACCCGTCGGTTCGGCGCGATGTAGGGATTGTCGGGGAATGACGGCTGGGTGTCGGCGCGTCCCACCACGGAAGCGAAGTTGTCGTTGGGAACCCCGGCGCCCGACAGGATCTCGCGGACGGAGAGCGCACGCCCGGCGGTGAGGTTCCAGGGTTCGACGGCCCGCGCCGAGCCCGGGCGCGCGACGGACGTGTGGCCGGTTATGGACAGGCGATTGGGCAGCCGGCGCAGGGCGGGCGCTAGCGCCTCCAGCACGCGACGGGTGCGCTCGTAGGGGTCGACGGAGCCCTCGCGGAACATGGAGCGGCCGTCCTCGTCCACGAGGGACACGTCCACGCCCTCCTTGGTCTGCTCGATCACGATGTTATGCGACAGCTCGGCAATGTCGGGCATCGTCTGGAGTGCCTGCCGGAGGCTGGCTATGGCGCTGTAGTTGGCCTGCGCGCTGGCGGACGATTGGCTGGCATCGAGCTCGCCGGCGCGGCCCGGCGTGGTCGAGCGCGCTTTGTCCGCCTGCTCGGCAGAGCCCCGCTCCGCGTCGCGGGGCGTGGACGGCTTGTTGCCTGACGTGTCGAGGGCTTTGCCGTACATGATGCCGCCAGCACCACTGCTTGCAGGGCTCAAAGCCGCCGGCGCGAAGTATTCCGCCAAACCGACCTTCTGCTCCTGCGTCGTCATGCTGATCAGCCACATCAGCAGGAAGAACGCCATCATGGCGGTCACGAAGTCCGCATAGGCGATCTTCCAGGCCCCGCCGTGGTGGGCGTGAGCGGCCTTCTTGACCTTCTTGATGATGATCGTGGCCATCGAGTCCCTGCCGGATATCGGATCAGTTCTGGGCGGGCAGAGCGGCGGTTGCCGCTTCCACTTCGCTGAAGGTCGGGCGGACGTCGCTCATCAGAGACTTGCGGGCAAATTCGACCGCCATCACCGGCGGCTGGCCGCCGATATGGGCGAGGAGACCCGCCTTGAGCGAAAGGTAGTATTTGGCTTCGGCCTCGAAGAGGCCCTTGAGCGACTGCGCCATGGGCCCGAAGAAGCCATAGGCGACGAAAACGCCGAAGAAGGTGCCGACGAGCGCGCCGCCGATCAGATGTCCCAGCACCTCCGGCGGCTCTTTGATCGCCCCCATCGTCTTGATCACGCCGAGCACGGCGGCGACGATGCCCAGCGCCGGCGTTCCGTCGGCGAGCGCCTGCATGGCCGAAACGACACGCTCCTGCTCCTGGTGGTGCGTCTCCAGTTCCTCATCCATGAGCGCGTCGATCTCGTGGACGTTGTTGGCGCCCAGCGTCACCATGCGCATGTAGTCGCAGACGAACTCGACCGCGTGATGGTTCGCGGCAAAGGTCGGGAAGGCGTTGAACAGCGCCGACTCGCCCGGATCTTCGATGTGCGGCTCGAGCGCCATCGAACCCTTCTGTTTCGCGAGCTTATACAAGGAATACTGCATTCCCAGCAGCTCGACATAGGATTGCTGGTTGTATTTGGGGCCCTTCACGAGCGTGCCCAGCATGGCGGGCACGGCCTTAAGCACCGGCCCGGTGTTGCCGATGATGAAGGCACCGATCGCTGCACCGAGGATGATGACAAACTCGAACGGCTGCCAAAGGACGAGCAGGTGACCGCCCATCGCCGTGTAGCTGCCGAAGACGCAGGCGAACACCATTATCGTGCCGACGATCAGCCGCATAATTCGCCATCCATGCGCGGCGGCAGGTACAGTCCGCGCTGAGCCACTACTGACCCGGTAAATCACTGATTAAGGTTAACGGTGCGTTTAGAGCTGGGGCTGGAGGATTCGCAGATATCTGGTCCCGGCATTGGGTGCCGCGGGCTTGACCTGAACTGAGAGGCGCAGGCGTGTCCCAAACACGATCACGCCGGCTTTCACCGGTCGTTAGGCATAGCCGTCGAGCCTGCCGCGCCATCCCCGGAGCCGGCCCATGATCCTCACCGCCTGCTCATGATCAGGGGCGAGACGCTCGCGGCGACGTCCGGCTGGGATGCCCGCCCTAGATCGCATCGGCACGGATGGTGTTGGCCCGTACCCGCCAGCCATCGCCGAGGGCCGGGATCAGGGCCTGCGACCCCGGCCCCCAACCCGCTGCGTCACCGGACACCCGCAGCAAGGGATCGAGCGTGATCCACGTCCGGGTGAACCGGGCGATGCCGCGGGTGGGGCGGGTTCCGATCCTTCAACACGGCCCGGCGCACGATCTGCGGCCTGGACGCCATGCTGGCGCCGCGCGGGAGCTTCGGCTTTGCCGATGCATGGACCGTACACGGGCAGAACCGGATGCCAACCCACTGCTTGGGAGGTCCCGCGGCGAACCCAGCGTGAAGACTGCGCGCTAGATGCCCCTCTGCGGCTCAAAACCGAGTTTGCGGCAGGCCCGTCTGCGTTCGAGCGGTATGCGATCGCCCGCGTACGACCTGGTTGGGCCGCAACCAGACGCAACGACACGCCGAACCCGCCCCTCACCCCCGATCCCGCCCCTCGACCAGCTTGACCAGCGTGTGCAGCATCCGGTTGGCCGGCGTCGGGATGCCGAGCGCCGCGCCGGTCCGCACCACGGTGCCGTTGAGGTGGTCGATCTCGCTGGGCCGGCCCCGGGCCAGGTCCTGAGCGGTGGAGGAACGCTGGTCAGCCATGGTGCGGCTGAGGGCGAGCACCGTGTCGAGGATGTCGTCGGGCACCGATACGCCCGAGGCGTTCGCCACCGCGACGCATTCCTGCACCACGTCGGTCATCGCCGCGACCACGCCCTCGCCCTGGACCAGACGGCCGTAGGGCAATTGGCTCAGGGCCGAGAGGGCATTGTAGGCGCAGTTGAGGATCAGCTTGCCCCAGAGCGCGTCCAGGGCGCGGTCCGAGACCGTGGCCGGGATGCCGGAGGCCGTGAACGCCGCGGCGATCCGCGCGCTCGCCGCGGAGGCGCCGAGGATCAGGTCGCCCCGGCCGTTGTGGCGGACCTGGCCCGGCCCGACCATCTCGGTGGCGACGTAGACCGCCACCGGTACGACGGCACGGCCGAGCACGGCGGCGAGGCGCTCGGCGTTGTCGACGCCGTTCTGGAGGCTGAGGATCGTGGCCGAGGCCGTCAGATGCGGCGCGATCATCGCCCCGGCGGATTCGGTGTCGCCCGACTTGACGCAGACCAGCACGAGGTCCGCCCCGGCGACGCCGTCACCGGCGGCGGTCGCCCGCACCGGGACGGTGGCGCGCCCGGCCGCGCTCTCCAGCACCAGCCCGCCGGCCTCGACAGCCTCGACCAGGGCGGGGCGGCCGATCAGCGTCACCGCGTGGCCGGCCCGCGCGAGCAGGAACCCGTAATAGCAGCCGACCGCGCCGGCCCCGAGAACGGCGACGTTCATCGCGACGCCGCCGCCGCGCGCTCGGGGTGGAACGGCGCCGCCCCCGCTTCACCGGCACCGAGATGGTCCAGGAGCGCCTGGATCGGGTGGCGCAGCCGCACGCCGTCGACGAGCTTGGCCTGGGACCGGCACGAATAGCCGTCGGCCAGCAGGGTGCCGCCGGGGGCCTCGGCCACGTGGCGGGCCCAGCTCAGGCCGTAGATCGCCTCGGAGGTGGCGCGGTGGGCCGCCTCGTGCCCGTAGGTCCCGGCCATGCCGCAGCAGCCGGCCGCCGGCACCTCCAGCCGCAGGCCGAGATGGGCGAACAGAGCCTGCCAGTCCCGGACGGCGCCCGGCGCGTTGGTGCGCTCGGTGCAATGGGGCAGGAGCCGCAGGGTCCCGCCGCCCCGGCGCGGCGGGATCCGGTCGAGCCGGGTCGCCAGCCATTCCTGCAGAAGTTGCACCTTAGGCAGGTCGCCGCCCAGCGCCTGCGCGTAGTCCGAACGGTAGGTCAGCGTCATCGACGGGTCGATCCCGACGAGGGGCACGCCGGTCCGCGCCAGATCGCGCAGCATCGCGGCGTTCGCGCGGGCGACGGCGGCGAACCGCGCCAGGAACCCGTGAACGTGCAGGGGCTTGCCGTTCGGCCGGTAGGGCGCCAGCCAGGGCGTGAAGCCGAGCGCGATCAGGAGCGCGCAGCTATCGGCCACGACCTCCGCGTCGAAGTGGCTTGTGAAGGCGTCCTGCACCACCAGCACGGCGTTCTCCCGCTCCCGCGGATCGAACCGCGCCAGCGCCTCCGGGGTCGCGACCGCCACGCCGAGGCGCGCTAATTGCCCCTCGAGGGCGACGGGCGACAGGGCCGGAATCGCGACCAGCCCGGCCCTGGCCAGGATCCACCGGGCCAGCGGATGGGTCAGGACCGCGTTGCTCAGGCGCGGCGCCCGGGCCGCCAGGGGCAGCAGCGGTTCCAGGGCGGCCACGAGGTGGTCCTTCAGGGGCCGCGCGTAGCGGGTGTGGTAGAGCGCCAGGAACTTCGCCCGGAAGCTCGGCACGTCGACCTTGATCGGGCAGGCGCCCGTGCAGGACTTGCAGGCGAGGCAGCCATCCATCGCCTCCTTGACCGCATGGGAGAAGTCGTCCGCATCGGAGGCGCGCCGGAACCCGCTCCGCACGGTCGCCCACAGGTCGCCGAGCCACCCGGCGCGCTGCCGTCTCAGCTCGGCGGCCGGATCGACGCCCGCGTCGGCCGCCAGGCGCAGCCACTCGCGCATCAGCCCGGCACGACCCTTGGGCGAGTGCCGCCGCTCCCGGGTCGCCTTCCAGGACGGGCACATCGCCTCGTCGGCGTCGTAGCTGAAGCAGGCGCCGTTGCCGTTGCAGTGGAGCGCCGCGTCGAAATCCGCGCGGACCGGCGCCGGGATGGTGCGGTCCCGCTCGCCCCGGCGCGGCACGCCGTCGATCCGGGTGAGTTCTTCCCCCTTGGCCGAGGCGATCTTGCCCGGGTTCATCCGGTCGCCGGGGTCGAAGGCGCGCTTGACCGCTTCCAGCGCCGGCATCAGCGGCCCGAAGGTCGCGGGTACGAATTCGGAGCGGAAGCCCTTGCCGTGCTCGCCCCAGAGCAGGCCGCCATACTTGGCGGTGAGCGCCACCACGCCCTCCGTCACCGCGCGGATCAGGCCGTCCTGGGCCGGGTCCTTCAGGTCGATCGCCGGCCGGACATGCAGCACGCCGGCATCGACGTGGCCGAACATGCCGTAGCGCAGCCCCTTGCCGTCGAGGAGCGCCCGGAACTCGGCGATGTAGTCGGCGAGCCGCTCCGGCGGCACCGCCGTATCCTCCACGAAGGGGATCGGCCGGGCCTCGCCCTGGGCGGCGCCGAGGAGGCCCACCGCCTTCTTGCGCATGGTCCAGAGCGTCTCGATCGCCGCGCCCCGGGCGATGGTGAAGCCCAGGCGTTTGGTATCGGTGCCGCGCTCGGCCTCCAGCAGGGCGGTGAGCCGCCCGAGGGTAGCTTCCACGCCGGCCGCGTCGTCGCCCACGAATTCGACGAGGTTGATCCCGTCCACCGGCCGCCCGGCCGGGTCGTCGGGGAAGAAGGCCCGCACCTCGGCCCAGATCGGGTCCTTGCGGGCGAGGCCCAGGACGGTGGAATCGATGGTCTCCACGGACGCCGCGCCGAACGGCAGCAACGCCTGGGCGTCGCGCAGGGCCGCGTCGAAATCGACGTAGGAGAGCGCCACCAGCACCGCGGCCTTGGGGATCGGCAGCACGTTGAGCCGCGCCTCGGCGATCAGCGCCAGCGTGCCCTCCGAGCCGCAGAGCACGCTCTTGAGGTCGAACCGGCCGGCCGCGTCCCGGAGATGGGCGAGGTCGTAGCCGGTCAGGCAGCGGTTGAGCTTGGGGAAGCGCTCGGCGATCAGCGCGGCATTCTCGGTGGCTACGGCGTCGACGGCCCGGTGGATCGCCCCGACCCGGTCGTTGCGGGCCTTGGCGGCGTCGAGGCCGGGCTCGTCCAGGGGCTCGGCGGTCCAGACCGTGCCGTCGGTGAGCACGCAGGTCAGCGCCAGGACGTGGTCCCGGGTCTTGCCGTAGAGACACGAGCCCTGCCCGCAGGCATCGGTGGAGATCATGCCCCCCAGCGTCGCCCGGTTGGAGGTCGAGAGTTCGGGCGCGAAGAACAGGCCGTGCTTGGCGAGTTCCCGGTTGAGCTGGTCCTTCACCACCCCCGGCTCGACCCGGACCGTGCGGTTGGCGGCGTCGATCTCCAGGATGCGGTTCATGTGCCGCGAGGTGTCGACCACGAGGCCGTGGCCGAGCGACTGGCCGTTGGTGCCGGTGGCGCCGCCGCGCGGGCGGATCACGAGCGCGGTGAAGCGCGGATCGTCCAGCAGCTTGGCGATGCGCACGAGGTCGTCGCGGGAGCGCGGGAAGGCCACGGCCCCCGGCTCGACCTGGTAGATCGAGTTGTCGGTGGCGAAGACCGTGCGGTCGGCCTCCGACAGGGTCAGGTCACCCTCGAAGCCACGCACGTGCAGCTCGGCGCAGGCCGCGGCGTAGAGCGGCACGGCCTCTCGGTGGCGGGTCAGGACCGGGATCATCCCCGTCTTCTACACCCGGCGGATCGGGAGGAAAGACCGGCGCTTCTGTCACGCGGCCGCGGGGGCGGGCTGGCATCCCGCTTGCCACTCCGGCGGGATGTCGAGGAATGCCGGCCTATGAACGCGAGCGTCGAACGGGTCAGGGACGCCCTGGCCGAATTGATCAAGGCCGCGCTCATCTCCGACGACGCGCGCGGTCTCAGCTGCCGGGAGGCGGGGCATGCCAAGCTCACAGCGCTGGCCGGCGACCCGCCCAATCCGGACAGCCTGCGCATGGACGGCGCCTGGACCCTGGCGATCCAGGCGGCGGAGACGCCCGAACTCGCCGCGCTGGAGGGGCAGGTGAACCTGACCCTGCCGCGCGCCTGCCCGTTCACCCTGGCGGAAATCCTCGCGCCCGGCTTCGATGTCGATCGGGCGGTCGACCACATCCGGAAGATCGCCTCCACGGGCTGAGTGGCTGTTGAGGACGGGGCGCGCGGCGTTGCCGCGGCCGGCCCGGGGCCCCATCTTTGGATCACAGGACCGGGATCCCGATCCGACGCCCGCCCGCGGGCCCCACCCCCGAGAATCGTCCGGCACCCCCCTTTTGGCACGACGCATCACCGCCCCGGCGGCCGACCCCGCCGCCCCTGCGCCCCTCCCCACCCGTGAGCAGATCCTCGCCTTCGTGGCCGAGTCCAAGGAGCGCGTCGGCAAGCGGGAGATCGCCAAGGCCTTCGGCATCACCGGCGCCGCCAAGATCGATCTGAAGCGCGTCCTCAAGGAGATCGAGGCGGAGGGCGCCATCGATCGCGGACGCGGCGGCCTCGCCCCGGCCGGTCACCTACCGCCGGTGGTCCTGGCCGATATCCGCGCCCGGGACCGGCACGGCGATTTCCTGGCGGTCCCGGTGGAATGGACCGGATCGGGCAAGCCGCCCGCCATCGTGCTCAGCCAGCCGCGCGGTCCCCGCAAGGGCAACCGGCCGGCCGCCGGGATCGGCGACCGCGCCCTGATCCGCGTCGAGCGCGACGCCGAGGGGGGCTATACGGGGCGGGTCGTCAAGGTCATCGGCAAGAACAAGGCCGAGGTGATCGGCGTCTACCGGGCCGGCGCGCAGGGCGGCCGGATCGTGCCCGTGGAGAAGCGCTCCCAGGGCCGCGAGATCCTGATCCCGCCCGGCGAGGAGGGAGAGGCCCGCGACGGCGACCTCGTGAGCGTCTCCCTGGAGCGCGAGACGCGCTTCGGCCTGCCGCGGGGCCGGGTCAAGGAGCGGTTGGGCTCGCTGGGCTCCGAGAAGGCCGTGAGCCTGATCGCGCTGCACCTCCACAACATCCCGCACGTCTTTTCGGATGCGACCCTGGCCGAGGCGGACGCCGCCGAGCCCGCCGCTCTGAAGGGTCGCGAGGATTGGCGCGACCGGCCGCTGCTGACCATCGACCCGCCGGACGCCAAGGACCACGACGACGCCGTGATGGCGGAGGCCGATCCCGACCCGGCCAATCCCGGCGGCTTCATCCTCACCGTCGCCATCGCCGACGTGGCAGCCTACGTGCGGGCCGGCTCGAGCCTCGATCGCGAGGCGCTGGAGCGGGGCAACTCGGTCTATTTCCCCGACCGGGTCGTGCCGATGCTGCCGGAGCGGATCTCGAACGATCTCTGCTCGCTCCGCGAGGGCGAGGACCGGCCGGCGCTCGCCGTCCGCATGGTCATCGCCGCCGACGGCGAGAAGCGCCGCCACGGCTTCCACCGGGTGATGATGCGCTCCCGCGCCAAGCTCGCCTACGCGCAGGCGCAGGCCGCCATCGACGGGCAGACGGACGCCGCGACCGGGCCACTCCTGGACACGGCTCTGCGCCCGCTCTGGGCGGCCTACGCGGCCCTGCGCGAGGCCCGGGACCGCCGCGGGCCGCTCGCCCTGGACCTGCCAGAACGCAAGGTGCTGCTGAGCCCGGATGGGGCGGTCGACCGCGTGGTCGTGCCGGAGCGTCTCGACGCCCACCGGCTCATCGAAGAGTTCATGATCCAGGCCAACGTCGCCGCCGCCGAGACCCTGGAGCAGGCGCGCCAGCCGCTGATCTACCGGGTCCACGACGAGCCGGCCCTGGAGAAGGTGCGGGCGCTCGGCGAGGTGCTGGCCTCGGTGGGCATCAAGCTGCCCAAGGAGGGTGCGCTGCGCCCGGCCCTGTTCAACCGGATCCTTGCTCAGGCGGCCGAGACCGAGCACGGCGTCTTCCTTAACGAGGTGATCCTGCGCAGCCAGGCCCAGGCGGTCTACGCCGCCGAGAATCTCGGCCATTTCGGCCTGAACCTGCGCCGCTACGCCCACTTCACCTCGCCGATCCGGCGCTACGCGGACCTGATCGTCCACCGGGCGCTGATCACCGCCTGCCGGCTCGGGGCGGATGGGCTCGCCCCGGACATCGCGGCGGGCGAACTGGCGCAGATCGGCGAGCAGATCTCGGCGGCCGAGCGCCGGGCCATGGCGGCCGAGCGCGAGACCATCGACCGCCTGATCGCCCATCACCTCGCCGATCAGATCGGCGCCACCTTCGCGGGCCGGATCGCGGGGGTGACCCGCGCCGGGCTGTTCATCAAGCTCGACGGGACCGGGGCCGACGGCTTCGTGCCGATCTCCCAGCTCGGCGCCGACTATTTCCGCCACGAGGAGGGCCGCCACGCCCTGGTGGGCGAGCGGACGGGGCAGACCTTCCGCCTGGGCGATCCGGTCGAGGTGCGGCTCGTGGAGGCCGCGCCCGTGGCCGGCGCGCTCCGCTTCGAACTGCTCAGCGAGGGCCGGACCCGCTCCGGCGCCCGCAAGCCGGACCCGGGCCAGAAGCCCGGCGCCCGGCCGTTCAAGGCCGCCGCGCCCGGCCGCCCCGCCGGCATCCGCAACGCCGGCACGCGTCACCGCGGCTCGCGCCGCTGACCCGGGCGGTGTAGAGCCTGGGCATGGCCGACGCCGCGATTCCCCTGCGCACCCGCCTCGTCCCCGCGATGGCCCGGGGCTTCATCGGCCGCTGCCCGCATTGCGGCCGGGGGCGGATCTTCGGCCGCTTCCTCAAGGTGCGGTCCGAATGCGACGCCTGCGGCCTGGAACTGCACCACCACCGGGCCGACGACCTGCCGCCCTACGCGGTGATCTTCATCGTCGGCCACATCGTCGGCTACCTGATCCTGGAGACCGAGAGCGCCTACGAGGTGCCCCTGTGGGTCGAGATGGGCGTGTGGCCGGTCGTCACGCTGGCGATGGCCCTGGCGCTGCTCCAGCCCGTGAAGGGCGCCGTCGTCGGGCTGCAATACGCCCTTGGCATGCAAGGCTTCGCCACGCTACCGCGGGGCCGGCCCGCCCCGGGGCCGGAGGAGACCCGCCTTGCCGCAGCCGCAGCCGGACTCGGAGACCGCGATCACCCCTGAGCGGAAGCCCGCGACAATGCGCCTGCGCCCGCGGGACGCCGCGACCATGATCGTGATCGACCGGCGGGGCAAGGGCGGCCCGAAGGTCCTGATGGGCCGGCGCAACCCGAACCTCGCCTTCATGCCGGGCAAGTTCGTCTTCCCGGGCGGCCGGATCGAGCTCGGCGACCGCCACATGCCTGTGGCCGGGGCGCTGCCCGACTACGCGGAGGCGGCGCTGACCCGGCAGGTCTCCCGGCCGCCGTACCATCTCGGACGTGCCCTGGCCCTGGCGGCCATCCGCGAGACCTACGAGGAGACCGGCCTGCTGCTCGGGACGCGCGAGCACGGCGCCCCCGAGGATCCCCCGGCGGGCTGGGAGGGGTTCGCCCGCCACAAAATCCTGCCGGATCTCGAGGCGCTGCACCTCGTGGCCCGGGCGATCACCCCGCCCAAGCGCGTGCGCCGGTTCGACACGCGCTTCTTCGCCATCGACCGGCGGATGGTGGCGGCCGAGGAGCCGGGGCGCGTGACGGCCGACGCCGAGTTCACCGAACTCGCCTGGGTCCGCCTCGACGCCGCGCGACAGCTCGACCTGCCCTTCATCACCCGCGCGATCCTCGACGACCTGGAGGCGCAGATCGCCGCCGATTTCGCCCCGCACCGGATGATCCCGTTCCACTACGAGCGCTACGGCCGCCGCGAGCGGGTGGCCTTGTGAGCCGCCCGGGAAACCCGGGACGGGAGGCGCGGCGGGGGATCAGCGCGGAGAACGTGGCGGCGATCTCGGCGGCCGTGACCTGCGTCACCGTCGTCGGCATCGGGCTGAGCCTGTCGATCCCGCTGCTGTCGATCGAGCTGGAGCGCCGCGGCGCGTCGAGCACGCTGATCGGCCTCAACACCGCGGTGGCGGGCCTCGCCAGCATCGGCACGGTGCCGTTCGTCCCGCGGCTCGCGGCGCGGATCGGCGTCGCCCCGCTGCTCTGCCTCGCCCTCGTGGTCGGGGCGGCGAGCCTCGCGCTGTTCCCGCTCGTGCCGGGCATCGCCCCGTGGTTCCCCCTGCGCTTCGTCTTCTCGGCGACCCTCGGCGCGCTGTTCGTCCTGTCCGAATACTGGATCAACGCCGCCGCCCCGCCCGAGCGCCGGGGCCTCGTGATGGGCATCTACGCCACGGTCCTGGCGGCGGGCTTCGCGGTCGGGCCGCTCCTGCTGGCGCTCGTCGGCACGGAGGGGTGGGCCCCCTACGTCACCGGCGCCGCGCTGATGCTCACCGGCGGCCTGCCGATCGTGCTGGCCCGGGGGCTGTCGCCGACGATCGAACCGGGCTCGGGGCTCGGCATCCGCGCCTATCTGCAGTTCGCCCCCGGGGCGCTGGCGGCGGCCCTCGCCTACGGGGCGGTGGAGACCGGCATCTTCGCGATCCTGCCCCTCTACGGCCTGCGCCTCGGCTACGACGCCCAGGGCGCGGCCGGCCTCGTCAGCCTCGTCGCGCTGGGCAACGTGCTGTTCCAGATCCCGTTCGGCTGGCTCGCCGACCGCCTCGACCGCAGCGCGGTGCTGCTGGGGGCGAGCCTCGCGGGCGCCGCCGGCTCGGCCCTGATCCCCCTCGCGGCCGGCAACCCCCTGGCGTTCGGGCTGCTCCTCCTGGTCTGGGGCGGCATCGCCGGCACCCTCTACACGGTCGGCCTGACCATGCTCGGCGACCGCACCCCGGCGAGCGACCTCGCGGGCGCCAACGCGGCCTTCGTGGTGTTCTACAATGTCGGCCTGATGCTCGGTCCGCCCCTCATCGGCGGCGGGCTCGACCTCGTGCCGCCGCACGGCTTCGCCCTGGCGCTCCTCGCCCTGTTCCTGGCCTTCACCGGGTGGCTGGCCGCGACGGAGCGGGCCGCCGCCCGCTCTTGACCTGCCCGGCCCGATCGGGCATTCACCCGCCCGTATTCGGCCGGGCTCGCCCGGCCATTTGCGTTTCGCTCACGCGGAATGCCGCACCCTGCAGGAGCGCCGCGCCATGGCCAAGGCCGTCACCGTCAAGATCAAGCTCATCTCCACCGCCGACACCGGCTATTTCTACGTCACCAAGAAGAACTCCCGCACGCAGACCGAGAAGCTGACGATGCGCAAGTACGACCCGGTCGCGCGCAAGCACGTCGACTTCAAGGAAACCAAGATCAAGTAAGGCCGGCGGCCGCAGCGCGGCCCCGCCGCCGACGGGGAGCCGCTCCGGGGACGGGGCGGCTTTTTTCATGCCCGCGCCGCGGCGCCCGTCCGACGACAGCCCGGCCCCAGCCCGGACCGTTAACGCGCTTACCCCAGGCGCTGCCCGATCCCCCGGCGGAGGTTCGTCCCCGGCCCCGGTCAGCCTGGAGGGCGGTTCGATGCTCAGGATCCTGTTGCTGGTCCTCGTCACCGCGGCGACGCTCGCGACCTGGCTCGTCCTGATGCTGCCGGTCCATGGCGTCCGCGCCATCCGCCGGCTGTTCTCGGGGCGCCGCGCCCCGGCTTGAGCGCGCCGGTCAGACCGAGCCGGATCCCGCCAGCTCCGGATCGAGGGTGCGCGCCAGCGACCGGGCGACGGCCACGAGGGCGGTCACCATCGGAGTCGAGGGTTCGCGCCGCGGCGCGACGAGGCCGATCGTGTGCTCCAGGTCCGGGGCGGTGATCGGGATGGCGCGCACACCCTCCATGGGTCCGAGGGCGTCGACCAGGATCTCCGGCATGATCGAGGCCCAGCGCAGGGTGCGCACATGGGTCAGGAGCACGATCATCGAGTTCGATTCGAGGGTCGCGGCGGGCTCGGCCCCCGATTCCCGGATCTGATGGTCGATGATCCGCCGGTTCTGCATGTTCGGGGTGAGCAGGCAGAGCGGCAGGCGGCCGGTCTCGGCCCAGGTCACGCTCGCGCGGCCGTCGAAGGGCCCGCCGATCGCGGTCACGAGGCGGTAGCGCTCGCGGTAGAGCGGCACCGAGACCACGCGCCCGAGGGGCTCGTTGTCCAGGTAGGTGAGGCCGGCATCCGCCTCCAGGTTCTCGATCAGCGAGAAGATGTCGGCCGAGGCGGCGGATTCGACCGTCAGCCGCACGTCCGGATGGCGCTCGCGATAGGGCGTGGTGAGATCGACGATCATCGGCAGGGCGGTGGGGATCGCGGCGATGCGCAGATGCCCGGTCAGGCCCCGGCGCAGGCCGGTGACCTCCTCGTGCATGGCCCGGGCATCGGCCACGATCCGCCGCGCCCATGCGAGGACCCGCTCGCCCTCGGGGGTGAAGCCCTGGAAGCGCGAGCCGCGCAGCACGAGCTGGACGCCGAAGCGGTTCTCCAGCTGCTTCACGCCAGCCGACAGGGTCTGCTGGGTCACCCCGCAGGCCTCGG
>NZ_JAKSYC010000039.1 GCF_022829585.1 Methylobacterium sp. J-026 | reverse complement strand
GGGGGGGGGGGGGGGGGGGGGCGGCGGGGGGGGCGGGGTGGGGGGCGGCGCGCGCGGCGGGCAGGGCGGCGCGGGGGGGCGGGGCGGCGGCGGCGGGGGGGGGGGCCGGGGCGGGGCGGAGGGGGGCGGGGGTTAGGGGGGGGGGGGGGGCGGGGGGGGGGGCGGGGGGGGGCGCCGGGGCGGCGGGGGGGTCGGCGAGCAGGTCGGCGGGTACCCGCTCGCCTCGCTGCTCATCGCCGGCCTGGCCGGCTTCGGCCTCGGCCTGCTGGTCAGCGCCACCCGCGACTGAGCCATCTCCTCGACGCGCCCGCCGACGCCGAACCGGTATCCCTGTCGGCGGCGGGCGCTTCAGATCCTCGACGACCCCTTTTCCGGAGTGACAGCGTGACCCCCATCCAGACCGCCGCGACACCGCTTTCCCCCGACGCGCATGCCGACACGCGCGCCGTCCTGCTCAACCAGGTGTCCTGGGGCGCCATCTTCGCGGGC
>NZ_JAKSYC010000038.1 GCF_022829585.1 Methylobacterium sp. J-026 | reverse complement strand
CGGGGACGGGCGCGCGCCGATCTTCCGTCACATGCGCCTGGGCCGGGACGGGCGCGGCTTCGGCTGCCTGAAGTTCCGCTCGATGGTCACCGACGGCGAGGCGGTTCTGGCCGCGCATCTGGCGACCGACCCGCAGGCGCGGGCCGAGTGGGCGGAGACCCACAAGCTCACCAACGATCCGCGGATCACGCCGATCGGCCAGGTGCTGCGCAAGACCTCTCTGGACGAGCTGCCGCAGCTGTGGAACGTGCTCCGCGGCGAGATGAGCCTGGTCGGTCCGCGCCCGATCGTGCCGGCCGAGGTCGCCCGCTACGGCCGGGCGTTTCCGACCTGCTTTGCCGTCCCGCCCGGGGTGACCGGGCTGTGGCAGGTGTCGGGGCGTTCGGACACGAGCTACGCCGAGCGCGTTGCGCTCGACCTGGACTACGCCAGCCGCTGGAGCCTGCGCCGGGACCTGGCGATCATGCTGCGCACCGTCCCGGCGGTGCTGGCCCAGCGCGGCAGCCGCTGAGGCAGACGCGCCGCGGAATCAGCCGCAATGGCGCGGGGGGCGGGATCGGTTTACCACCTGACCCGGGCTTGGACGGGGACGGGCTGCGATGAAGGGTCTGCTGCTGAACGCGCTGCTCGGGCTGGGTCTGGGGCGGTTCGGCTCGGTGTGGTGGCTCCTTGCGTTTCTGCCGGTGGTGGCCACCGAACTGGCCTACGGTGTTTACGTCCATCATCTCAGCGCCGGTGGTGGCATGCGCCGCGGCCTAACCCTGCTCGTTTGCGGTCAGCTCGGCTTCCTGCTCGGCGCCCTCATGAGACCCATGCGCGGCGAAACATGAATCCCACCGGGCTCGCTCATCACATTCACCGATCTCGAAGGCAGTCCGGCTTTCGCGAGCTGTCAGGACAGGTCATTGCGTCTCAACCTGTGTGCGAGGGTTGGGGCCATGGATTCGTCTCAAAACGGTAAGGACAGTTTGAAGCTGTCGGGTCGTCGACGCAGTCTGGGCCAGCGATTGTTCGCGCGCTACGGCACCGTCGCGATCTTGATCACCGTGCTGCTCGTGGTCGTGGCCTGGACAGGCTTCCTAGGTTGGATCCTGGTGTTGCTGTTCCAACGGCTCACCAGCTAGAGCGCTCTCCACCGACGTGGGCACCGGTTCGGCGCAAGAGCGCGCGTGACAACAAAGGGTTAGAGCGGTTTGCGATTGCAACGCGCTCGGAAACCGCTCCAGAGGCAGCGCGTCGCATTCGTCCTGCGGTGTTACGGGCGCCGTTCAGAGCCGGTGCCGATGCCTACGGCCCGAATTATAGGAAGGTCGGCCAAAGGCCGCTGAGGGCGCATTCCAAGCTCTGACTGGGATGTTTCAGACAGCCGCATTTCAAATCCGGACGCGCGAACGGGATTGGTCTGGCTCCGCCGATTCGAGCAAACGGGCGCCGGCATTGCCATGGATCATCGTGACCGCACCGACGCGGAGAGCGAGATGCATTCATCCTGACCCTCGCTCCCGGGACGTTCGACGCTACCTTCCACGGGCGTTATGCCAGGTCTCCCGGATCTCGACCGATGTCGGGATCTGGGAGGTTCGGAGGACGGCCGTCGTCGTGCCGTCGGGTGCACTCCCCCGGATCAGTCGGGCTCTTCCAGGTTCAGTATCAGGCCGGGTAAAACGTGGATCAGGCCCGCGACTGACGCAGGCTCCAATCCGGCGCGAGCGCGTCTCCGACCTCCCTGCATCCCAGCCGACGAAGCGGCGTTCGCATGACCGAATACAGACCCGGGTTTCGGAGCGCGGGCCCCGAACTGGAGCTTCGTACCGAAAGGCGGTCCCGGCTTTCGGGAAAAAGACGATGCGCAATTAAGAACCTACGGTAGCGCGCCAGTTCCGGTATTTGGCACGATGCTGTGGTCCGACAAGGACCCGGGATCGTCCAGGTGCACCCTTCGAAACAGGGATTTCTGAAGTGGCCATTTTGGCAGTCGTCCGGCCCGATGCGACGCAGAATGCCTGAGAAAACGGACCGGCTCGCGATCCCAGCCGATGGCGAGGATGTCGGCTTGCCGAAGCGAGCCGAGCATCCCGAAGGTTGCACCAACGGCGTTCTCCGCGCCCTTCCCGTCGTATGTCCAGGCAAGCTGAGCCGGGGGATCTGACGTCTCGCCCCGTGCCGACCGGTTTTCACGCCGCGCTCGCCGATGGCGTGCCGTTTCGCAGACCGTGTTGCACGGTCGCGCGGCGTTGCAACGGTTTTGGCCCTTCGACCGTTTGGGGTTTGTCGCGGTGCAATAGCGATCGCATCGTACGCACCCGGCCGGCTTCGGCCACCGATGTGATGCGTTCAGGACCCTGCGCGACGCGAGGCTTCGCCGAGTCGTCCAATACCGGCTGCGCTGATCAGACAGCCGGATAACTAATACGTATCAGTAGAAACTACCGGGCGGGTTTCCGTATCGGTGGCATCAGCGTGTCCGAATCAAGCCTAATGGATGTCCGCCGCCCTAGCGAAACCTGCTCTAATCTATGATTTTCCCAAAATCGGGGTTGCCGACCCGGAAATATCAGATTATGAGCGGCGCAATAACCAATCATTAACGTTCGCCATTGGGCTCGCCAAAGGAGCTGAGACCATGCTGACTCGTGCCGAGCCTGCCGCGTCCGCCGACTTTGTTGCGGCGCACGGTCTGGTTGAGATGACGGAGGTCGCCGAGCACGTGACCGGCCATCTGGTCGGACAGGTGAGCGGGGCTGCCGAGGCCGTGGGCGTCACGGTGCTTCCGGCGACGCCGTTCGTGGCCCGGGGCCTGCGCCTGAACTGGGCGGCCAAGCGCGCGCTGGACGTGGGCGTGGCCACCACCGCTCTGTTCCTGCTGCTGCCGCTTCTCCTGCTCATCGCCGGTTTGGTCTGGGCCGGGGACGGGCGCGCGCCGATCTTCCGTCACATGCGCCTGGGCCGGGACGGGCGCGGCTTCGGCTGCCTGAAGTTCCGCTCGATGGTCACCGACGGCGAGGCGGTTCTGGCCGCGCATCTGGCGACCGACCCGCAGGCGCG
>NZ_JAKSYC010000033.1 GCF_022829585.1 Methylobacterium sp. J-026 | reverse complement strand
ATCCGGCAAGCTCAGAGGGTGAACATAGCCGTGGCTCACGATGATGCCCGATTGCTGGGCTTCGCCACCTACACGTCGCTGTACCCCGTTCGTGGGCTGCTGGCGTTTACCTACGTCCAGCAGATTTATGTGGCCCATGCTGCGCGTCGCCTTGGCGTCGCTCAGGCATTGATGGCCAAGGTTGCACGAGGGGCGAAAGCCGCAGGCAGCACTAGGATCGAGTGGTCCACTTCAGCCGAGAACACGGCAGCGCGGGCGCTATACGATGGCTTAGGCGCAAACGGGTCCGACAAAGTGTACTACGAGCTTGACGGGGTGGCCCTCGAACGACTGGCCGAGACGCAGCAGGGCGCGTAGATCTCCTTTCCACCCCGTACCGAAATTGCCGGACGGCCGATGCATGACTGCTTCTGGGAAGCGCTGACGACTGCTCGCACGGCTGGGTTGGGTCGGAAGCAGGATGGCTGCTCTGGGTGGTTTCCTGCCTGTCCGCTTCTGGACAGCGGTTGCATCAAGTGGACATAGCCGTGGGGACCGCTCACGACCCTTCGCAGACCCTCGGAAGGTCTGCTTCGTGGCAGCACGATAGACAACGACCTATGACCGGGTTGGGTGGAAAGCCGCCCGTCCGCTCTTAGCGTTGTATCGTTGGAAGCGGACGTCGCAGTCCAGGCTTAGGGGCCGGAATACTCCCCTTAAATAAGCTGCTCCATCCGTGGTTGTACCAGTTACCGCATCAGAGAGTGTGCAAACACTCTCGTCCACCGGGACTCTTGTAAAGCAATGCTCAGCAAATCTAAGGCTTCGATTAGGGCGGCTATTTTACCTGTCGCCGGTCATTGCCAAAAGTGTGGCTCGGATGCGCCAACCTGAGCGCTGTAACGGTTTACGATCGCAGCACAAACCCGCACTGCGTGTCTTTTGCAACCTTGAATAGGGAATCGGAACCGGCGACACAGCTTTAAACGAAGCTGCAGGGCACGGTCATGGCGCGGGGAAGGTGGTGTGGGATTCTGCTGGCGGCAGCCGCCGCCTTTCCAGGCCAAGCCCGCGCGCAGATCTCGCCGGTCGACATCTTCGGAACCCTGATCGGTGCCGCTCAAGCGCAAGCAGCACGCGAGGCTTGGGCACGACTCCCGAGTGCGGATCGCTCGTGCCTCGATCGAGCTCTTGCCCGCCAGAATACTACCATCGCCGGTCTGGCCCAGCGCGGCATCGGCCCGGACGATGGACGGTTGAGCGCGGTTTTCGCCCAATGCCGACGCTTCACGGAGCCGAATCTCAGGCGCGGTTACAGCTGCACGGTGCCGGACGATAGCGGATGGTCGATCACAACGACCTGCAATCAGACGTTCGCTTACCGGAATGGTGATGGCCGCGTCCAACCCGTCGAGCCGCGGGAGGCAATCGACCTTCATTTCTCGGGCACCCGGATCATCGTGGCCGACGTCGAGACCGGCGAGGCGCGTGAGACGCGCCGGGCCCGCGCGGAGGCGCAGGGACGTGCCGAGCAGCTTCAGGTGCTCAAGGGATCGCTGACGGCCTACCAGCGGGATCCGTCCCCTGTCGTCCGGTCCGAAATCGCCCGGATTCAGATCCGCATCGATCAGCAGCTCGGTGCACGCACCGGACCGTCCGCGCCTGATACCGAATCGCTCAATCGCGAGATCGGCGGGTTGAGCGCGCTGTCGCAGGCTGAAGCCCTGCGCATGGCCGCGCTCGATCGCATGAGCGGACTGCGCGCGCAGGCCGAAGCCCGCACGAAGGCGGATGTGCCCGATGGCCTGCGCAAGCGTCTGGCCGACTTGCGCAAGGATGCCGTGTCAATCTCCGAACCACCCCGGGCAACCTCACCGACGAAGACGGCGGGTCCGGCGCGCGACCTCGGCCCCTCGTTCGATTGCGAGCGGGCGAATACGCCCCTCCCCACCCTGATCTGTGAGGATGCCAGCCTGCGGCGCGTCGATCTCGACATGGCCCGGGCGTTCTACACGCTCCGTCAGATTCACCCGGACGCCGCGGCCGAGCTCAAGGAGGCCTCGAACGACCTCGTGAAGCGCACACTCGCATCCTGTCGGATCCCGGAGACCGGCAAGACCACGGCGGCCGCTCGGAAGGCCATCCCCTGTATCGCCGCAACCTACCAGCGTCAGCGGGACGCGTGGTCGGCTCGCGTGGGTCGCGAAGGGCCGGTCTCGGCCCGGCAGGAGCTCGCCCGGTCGCTGGAAGACCATGTTCGCCTTCAGGAGGCGCTGCGTAGCGCCGGCTACCTGCGTGCCGACGCGACCGCGGATGGCGTCTACGGCGGTGTGACGCGCAAAGCGCTCGTGGCGTTCGCCGAGGCCGAAAGCATGGACGCCGATGGTTTTCTCGGCGATGGGCTCGCCGCCAAGCTTGGGCGCGGCTCGACGCCTGCGCCGAACGTGTCCCTCATCACCGACCCAAGCCTCCCCGCGCGTATCGACGCCGTCGCACGGCGCTACGAGAGCTACCTCACGGATCTCGCTGTCGAGGAGCGGGATCGCGGCACGCGCCTGCAGGCACAGCGCCAGATCGACGAGCAGCGCAAGCGCATCGAGGCCCTCTTGGCCGGTCCCGTACCGGAAGACCTCCGGCCGGACCTCGCCGTGCTCGTCCAGCAGTTCGACGGTGCTGCGCCAAAGGATTTACCCAAGGCCGCCGAGGCGCTCCAGCAGCGCCTCTCCCAGATCGAGCCACGGATGCGGGAGGCTGAGGCGATCCAGCGCGCTATCACCGACAAGAACCGCTTCCTCGTGGAAGGCGACCCCGGCGATCTGCTGTTCCTCTACAACAGCTCGCCCCGCGCGGCCGCCGTCGTGCGCGGTCTCGACGGCAACCTCGTGTTCGACCCGGAGCGCACTGTTGCATGCGCGATGCCCGAAGCGCCGAGCGACCGCATCGCCCTGGAGCAGCTGATCGCCAAGGCGCGCAGCCTCGGTGCGCCGGTCAAGGAGACGCTGCCTCCATGCAGCGGCGCTCAGCAGCAGAGCGCAGATCTTGTCGTCTTCGAGCGCAGTGCGCTGCGTGCGCAGGTCGGGGTGTTCCAGACCATCGCCTCGGCCGTCGACACGGGTGTGTTCACCCTCGGCGGCACGGTGCCGAAATCGGACATCGAGGCCGCACGCCAAGCGGAAGGGATCCGAGCGGCCGAGGCGGAAAGTGAAGTCGCTCGCGGCACCTCGGACGGCTTGGCCGTCCTCGCTTTCGGTCCCGGGTCCCGCACGATCTGCCGGATCGCCACCGGAGACAAGGTGCTGCACGATCAGCTCCTGCAGCGCTACGAGGCGCTGCTAAGGGCGGAACTGCGCGGCGTGACGACAACGGTGACCGCGAACGCTGACGGAGCCTTTCTGTCGATCAAGCGCGGGCAGTGCGGGGCCGTCTATGGCACGGCTCCGGACTTGGCTGCGCTGGTGAAGGGTCTCACCCGCGACGGCATCACGTTCCGATATCTGCCGATCTGGATCTCGCCCGAAACAGTCGGCAAGGCGCAAGCAGCGTTGATGGAGCAGCAGGCGACGAAGCAGCGTGATCGCGAGCAGGACGCGCGTCGGCGCGAGCGTGATGCGGCCGAGCGCAGCCGGACCGCGCTCGTCGACCGCCTCAAGCGTGATCAGGCCGAGGCCGAATCGACCCTCAAGGGTGGCATCCCGCAGGATCTTCAAACCTTCCTCAGCGGCTTCGTCGCCGAGGTCGCGAGCATCGCGCCCGAGACCTCCGATGCCCGACTTGGGGAGTTGGCAGACGCCTATGCCGGGAAGCGCGCCCGCATCGACGAGGCGGCTCGGCTCGCCCGGGCAGTCACGGCGAAAAGCCGTTTCCTCATGGAAGGGGACCGCGGCGACCTGATCATCCTGTACAACGACAGCGGCAAGGCCCCGTCGGTCGTACGCAACCTGCGCGGCGAGTTGGTATTCGAGGATGGGCGCGCCACCGCCTGCCTGTATCACGCCCCGCTCTCCGACGTGTTCATGAACCGTCAGATCCGCGACCGCAGCGCCGCACTCGGAGCGAAGCTCGACCTGCCGCTCGCATCATGCGGCGCGACCGATCTTGCCAGCCAAGACCTCATCTTCGCCGAGCGGGAACGCCTTCTGCGTGAGCCGGTCAACCGGGTGATCAGCTTGGTGGATGCCGTCAACGGCAACCTGTTCTCGCGTCTCAACGCGGTGGACGCGAGCGCTCTAGCGGCGGTCAAGCAGGCGGAAGCGGCCAAGGCGAACGAGGTCGAGGCCAAGGTTCGCGGCAAGACTGCAGACGGCTTCGGCCTCGTCGTCGTACCCAATGGTTCGAGCGTGCTGTGCCGGGTGCCGTCGGCGGACGCCGAAGCCCACGCGGCGATCCTGATGCGTTTGAATGACCGGATCGCCGATGAACTGCCGGGTCAGCCTGTGGCTACGGCGACGTCGGCCGACGGCGCATTCATCGCGGTGAAAAGGAGTGAATGCGGTGCAGTCTACGCCGCCGCAGTCGATCTCACAGCCCTCGACGAAGCCATGAACCGGGATGGGATCAGCCATCGCTACCTCCCGCTGTGGATCGAATCGGCGGAGGTCGCCCAAACTCGGGACTTGATCGAGCAGGACAAGACGCGCAGCGCCGAACAGCAGTTCAAGCGGCAGCGAGAGCTCGATGACCGCAGGAAACTCGATCAGATCAAGGCGAATGAAGAAGGCGTTCGGCGTGCCGCGCAAGAACAGGCGCTGCGCGCCCAGTACGGCGAGCGCGCTCGGTTCTTCGAGCAGACGCTCGGTGACGATGCCCGTGCCTTCGCTACCGGTGCGCAGACCGCCAGCTTCAGCCAACTCTATCCGAAGCTCGCGGAGCATTATCGAGAACAGCGCAACGATCGCTGGGAGTTCATGTCTCTGGAAACCCACGTACTCGATTACGGAACGGCGCTTTACAAAAACCGCCCTCTCGAAACAGCTCTGGTAACCACCCGCATCAAGATGCGGAATCGCATCAAGGGCGAGTATCAGGATGTCTGTTACGTAACGGGTTACATCAATGACGCCGAGTTTAACGTGATGCGTGATGCGTTCGGAGAAATCTGTGACGAAGTCGGCCCCAAGCTCGCTCGGTACAAGCAAAACGAGTATTTTACCAGCCGTTGGATTGCACCATGACTGCCGAGATCGACGTGCCTGCCACGGTTAGGGGGAAGTGGGACGTCATCAAGATCATCTTTTCGGTCACCGAACATGTCAGTCTCGCCTACTACGAGAATGCGGCTCCGGTGGTCCGCGAGGCGATGGTCGAGTACGCTTTAGAGCGTGATCTTTCCGATAACCGCGTAGAGATCGAGAGTCATCCGTCGTACAACCGCTGACGCCCCACATCGATCGCATTCCGACCGGCTCGAATCATCACATCGCCTTGCGGGATGTCGTCGATCAGATTAGGAGGACCGTCTAAGGCTCATCTCTGCCATAGTAGTAGATGAGCATAGGTCCGCTCTTGAGAACCGTACGGCCGCATTTGAACGACTGTGTTGGGTCGTTAGCGGGCGTATAAGTCTCGTCTCGGCTGAACTGCACCACCGCCTCGCAACCTGCATCCTGCCGGATCCGGAATGGGCCAGCAGCCGCAAGGATCCGTTAACCATACCGGCCCACGGTCACCCTGCGATCGGCCAGGGGTCGAGCGCCGGCAGAGCAGCATCGAGGTCGTCTTGAGACGGCAAGCCTCGGTGCGGCCTCGTCGGCGCAATCGCGCTGATCGGACGCGATTGCGGCCGAGCTTGTGCCCAGCTAGACGCGCCACCTTGAGGTCCGCGGGAGCAGGAATGGGCGATGTCGTGACCGCTCTGCTGCTCGCGCTCGTGGCCGAAAACGCAGAGCTGCGCGAGCAACTGGCCTCGGCTCAAGAGATGCTGGTTGAGACCGCGATCGACGCCGGCAACATGCACGCCCTGGTCGAGGCAATGCGTACCGAGCGCGATGCGTGGCAGGAGGAAGCCCAGCGTCTTCAGGGACGAGCTGCGCGCAGGGCATGACGCTGCAACTCTGGTGCAGCCGGTTTGTGGGTCAGGGCTTGCTCTTCGTGGGGAACGCGACCGCGTTGAACCGCTCCCATTCCTCGGCGCTCATGCCGTGAGGGGTAGAGCCAGGGATCACCACTCCCTCGCCTCGGACCTGGACCGGGCTGGTACGCTTCTGCTGTGGTTTAGCGGCAAACTCCAAGACGCCGCCAACCACGAGCGCCACTGCGCCGATCCAAAAAAAGCCAGGGCGATACGGGTTGGCTCCGACCATGGCCGCCAGCTCGATTACCTGACCACACGCGCCAGCGACCGAATACAGACATTGCAGAGGTGGTTCAGCCTGCGCCCCGAGGACGGCGGCAACCTCTCCGTAGAGCTTCTGCCACCATGCGACGGAGCCGCCGACCAGCAGGACCCCGACCGCCGCCAATGCAGTCCCGAGCCGAAAGAGGTTCATTGCCGTCGCCCAATCCTGATCAGCTCGCCAGCATGATTATGCAGGACAGGTTCGCGTAATCGGTTAAGTGGATCGCGGCAGTGTTGATCGACGCAGCAACGGCACTAGCCCTTGCGCCGAGAGGCAGTCTCGGGACATCTGGAGGGTGTCGAAAAGTGCCGCCGGACAATATGGATCGCCTCCGCAGTCGCCGGCATTAATGCTCACGGAGGACGGCCGTGGACATCACCGAGGACGACTTCATCTTCGTATTCCCAACCACTGACGGTCACACGTCGGTGCTCAATCCATATTTCGGGACGAACCTCGCTGATCTAACGGAGTGTACCGCTCCCGACGTGCAGATCATGCCAGAGTACCTGCTAGCATACTGGTGGAACCACATCATTCAGCAGGTCGATGATGGTCCCGGTAGAGCGGCTGTCGTTCTGATCGGCACCTTCATCCGCAATATCGGTCCCGCGGTCTTCGACTACCGCGCCGCTTGCCGGTACGTCCGCCGGTACCTGTCGCATCTGCCGAACGGTACGGCGCCGATGGCCTATGACCTCGCAGTGGCCCGTTTCGAGAGCTGCATCCTCCGGATCGGCGTGGCGATTGCCTGCGTAAATGGGGCAACGAAGATCTACCCTCCCCTGCCCCCGGCTTTCACAAAAGGTGACGGTTCGGTCAGCGAGCGGGTCCACCTGTTCAACAACCGGATCAAGCATTTCGGGAGCGACATCGCGAATGCTGCTGATCCAGGCGCGATGCCTACGGCGTCAATCTGGATCACGAACAACGGCCTTGGATGCCACCACAAGGGGAAGGACGTGTTCGTGAGCTTTGTAGAGTTGGCAGCCCTCCTGCAGGACCTCTCCGGCGAGGCTGAGTATCGGGCAGAGAACCCGCTTCCGGCATCCTAGTGGTCAAAATCTCACGGTTGGTACCCATTCGCGAGGATCCGCAACGGGTGGTTTTCTGCCGGTCTGCTTTTAGGCGGAAGTGCATGGAAGCTGACGTCATATCATTCCTCCGCTTGTCCCATCGCGGAACACTGGAATGCCCGCTTTACAGCTATTTGATTGACCTGCAGGAGCCAAACATTGACATTTCTCTGGTCTGCCCGCGTCCACTCAGTGTGCAGTTATTCAAATCTATTGCTGAGCTTCAAGATTTATGATTTGCAGCGACCAAGCCCAACCTAGGCGGCTACCTCCACAGGCAGAGTCAATTTAGTCTCCGCGATGGCCTGAAATTCATCGAGAAACTCTGGACGTGTCTGGAATAGATATCGAACCACTCGATTATTTTTAAGGAGCTTGGTTAGATAGCCCCTGACCACAGTTAGCTCTAACGTATCACGGCCATAGCTATCCTGAATGGAGGTGACCGTTGCCTGAAGCTTGGCTAGCTCCCGCTCCATCCGAGCTAGTATCTCGGGGCTGACACCTTTGGCCTTCTTTCGCGCGCCTTCTTCGACGAGAGCCGACTGTGGAGTTGTAGCTAAAAGCAACGTCGCGTACTTAATTGAGTAATTGTTCATGCCAATCATAAGTTCCGCCGACTCTATCTGACGGAGAGGCTTCATCTTTCTCAATATCTCGAAGGCGGAAATCGGGCATTGCTTGTCGCGCAAGAGGGCGACGACCTCCTCACAAATCCCATCTAGCATTCGCACTCGTCGTTGAACGCTTACGGGGTGGATACATAGAGCTGCTGCAATTTTCTCTGCCGAGACGCCCCGCTCCATGGCACGCACAATCATAGCACGCTCCTGCACAGCCGAGAGGCGATTGACGCGTCGATTATATGTGAATGCCTCGTCGTCAGTAGAAACGAGGCATTCTACCTCTGTTTCTCCAAGATCCTTTAGTGCTTCAACACGAAGGTGGCCGTCAAGGAGTAGGTAAAGGCCCCCGCTCATCTTGTCCCGGGCCACCACGGGCGCCTCTACGAGCCCAACCTCACGCACTGATGCCGCTATCTGTAAGTACTTTTGGCTGGCCTTCACGGTGGGTCCAACGCTTTTGACGGGCAGCAATGAAGCGAGTGGCAGCGTCACCAACTCGTACTCGAAAGCAAGCGTAACAAGAGGAACGGGGACAATCTCAGTCATGACGTCCTCGCGGTCATACGATTGTGCAGGTCAAGGGGCATTGTCGCGAGGCCTTCGGCCCGCAGCAGGTTGACGAAGTTCTCGTCCGACCTGAGCACGCGAAGAGCCTCCACGGTGAAGAGTAGGCGCGTCTGGGTAATCTCGGCTTTCTTAACCAGGAGCCGTTGCTTGTCCGCCTCCTGCTGCAGCATCCGCAGGAGGGCGTCCGTGGATATCGGACGCTTTGCCCCATCCTTCCGTCCATGAGACGTCTTGTTCATGCCGCGGCCACCCCTGCGGCGCGCTTCAAGAAGACGTCTGACTTTGGCTAGCTTGCCACCCGATAGCTTCCGCTCCGCGTATGCCTGTGCGAGGAGCCTTTGCTCACCTTCGTCATCGGTCCGCGAGATTTCCATAGCCACGCTGACAGGCAGGACGCCTGTCTCAACCGCAGCGAGTAGCCGCTCCTCCCCCCTCTCGATCAGCCCCACGACCATGTTCACCCATTGCGGAGTACAGCCGATCTTACTCGCAATTTCGGCGTCGGTATATCCGCGCTGCTTCAAAGCGGAAATATCGTTTAGGAGATCTGCCGGACGGTGATGTCGTCGGGCGCAGTTCTCGACGATGCTCATGACGAGGCAATCGCGCTCATCCGCTTCGATGACGATTGCCGCGACTGTAGTCTGCCCGAGCTCTACACATGCTTCCAGTCGCCCCTGGCCGCAGATGAGGCCATAGGCCGGTAAAGATTTTTTGTCAGGCAGCGGTGTTACGGTTACCGGGCGCTTCAATCCGACAAGAGAAATGTTCTCTACAAGCTCGCGAAACTTTCGTTGGTCTCGCACCCGGGGGTTGAGGACGGTGATGCGGTCGACTGGGATGATCTGGACGCGACGTTTGGCGGGAGTATTCATGCTACCTTCTCCTCAAACGGCGCCCGAGCGGCGAGCGCGAACAGTGTATCCAGGGCTTCAAATCGATAGGCATCAAGGGAAAAGCCGTTGCGCTCGGCTAGGCGTAGCCGTGGGACGGTCATGTCCAATCCGGGCAGAAGGTAGTAGTCGAGTGCCGTTGCGTTCCCGACGTCCATCCGAATTGCGGCCGTGATGTCGGGCGCGAGAAGGCCGTCAAGGCGAATGCGCCAGCGAAGTGAGCCGGCTTTCGTCTCTTGACATCGTGCGATCACGACCGAGGCGGTGAATTCACCGTTGACAGTGAGCAAATCGGTGATGGGGTCGCGCTCGACTTCGCCGCCAACATCGCGGATGCCCGTCATCACCGAAGCGATGACATCGGGGTGCATCCTGCGCAGTGTGCGGTTGATCTCGATGTAACGGTAATCGTGCTCCGGCTTATAGCCGACTAGTGAGTAGGCTCGAAGCAGGCTGCCGAACCGGCGCCGGTACACGCTGCTCGACGGCATGTCCCCGCGCTCGTCTATGGCAAGTCCGGAAAGTGCTCCCTGACACCGCAGTAAGTCCCGCAGCAGGTCGAGCAACTGCGCATCGCCGTATCGTTGGCTACGGGCCTCGATGATCGCGCGCGTCCGCTCGAATAAGACTTCGTCCACGAGCGGCTCGAAAGCTCGCCGCGCCCGAACCCAAATGTCTGGTGCGTTCGCGACCCGGCGCTGCTTCAGCTTGAAGGATCGCCGATTGAAGACGTTGTTGCCGATGTACTTCTCATTGGTCAGCACTTCATGAACAGTGCCGCGCGTCCAGTGACTCCCGAGGTTCGTACGCAACCCGTCGCGATTGAGCGCTGACGCAATCTCCGTTTCGCCATGCCCTTCCTCGACGAACATCCGGTACACGCGCTCGACGACTGACACCTCCTCGCTGGGCCCGGGCACAAGGATCACACGGTCGGTCTGGAGGCCCTTACGCTGGCCGAAGCCGAGCTCCCCCTTCGAAGTACCCTTCTCGTCGACCAGCAGCCGGCGCAGTCCGAAGCCGGCCATGCCGCCCTGACGAAAACCCTTTTCCACCAAACGGCATTGACCAGCGAATACTTTGACCGACAGCTCTCTGCTGTGTTCCCGGGCCATGACGCGTTTGACCGCCTTTAGGAGAACGGAGCTGGTCGTTCCGTCGTTGTCAAACTGTTCGGCGCAGTAGTGGACTTGGATGCCGGCGCGCGAGCACAGGAATTCGTAATGTGCGCTCTCGTCCGCGTTCTGGAACCGTCCCCAACGGCTGATGTCGTAAGCCAGGATGGCCTCGAAATCGGCCGATCCGGAAGCCACATCCTCCATCAACCTTGTGAGTCCCTCCCGACCGCTGATGGTGAGTCCGCTGCGCCCGGCATCCTCATAAACTCTGATGAGTTCGAAGCCGCGCAGGTCCGCGTATCGCCGGATCTCGGCTAATTGATTTTCGATGGAGAACTGTTGCGGGTCGGTCGACATCCGGACGTAGGCGACCGCCCGAGTCGATCCCCGCATTTGGCTCAAGTCCGGCGATGTTCCTGAGTTCATCCCACGGCGCCTGAAAGGTGTTGAGACCGGTCCTGCATCAGGGTCCGTCCTTTCTGCGCAACAAGAGCGTGTGGAGAACGGAATGTCATTTCCTAAAAAGGGCAATTCCTTTCATGGCAACGGACGCCTGCCGCCGGATCGGGGCGAGACGTTCGCGCAGATGGTCTCGGAAGTGCTGCGGTGCGCAGTCAGCGAGCGACCATCGGCGGTCAAGGTGGTTGCAGGCTGGACCGGCGCTGGCGAACGCACTGTCAAGAACTGGTTCGCTGGTTCCTGCGCACCTAAAGGTGATCACTTCCGCGAACTTGTACGGCACTGCCCGGAGATGCTGGAGGCGTTCCTCCTTTCAGTCGGACGACAAGATCATCTTACCTTTGCCAAGGTAGGGGAGGTCGAGGCAGCTCTGATCGAGGCCTTAGCTGCAATTACTAAACTTAAGCGTTAGATCTGCCTCGATATGATCGTCGACTGCATGGGGTTGACTTCGTTCATCACGGCTACCCTGTGCGGAGGCCGATGCCCATGAGACTGGATCTTCAACCAAGCGCCGGCGAACACACAAGGACGTCACGCAGTAGTCCAGGTAATAGTCAGAAGCGACACCAATCGTTTGCCGTCCTAGGACTATTGCCAAGCTCACAACCACAGCAGTATCTAATCAACTCACGGACTACGCTGGTTTGCGGTACAGAACGGGCACACCTAAGTGACCGAAAATAACGCAAGTCTGAAAGTCCGGTTTCGGACGATGAGCCACAATTCGCTTGCCACCCGAGTCGAAGTTGCGGCGCGGGCGACGAGCGTCCGCTTATGGGCGGTCCTAATGCTTGCCGGTACGGCTAGGTTGGGTCGGAACTAAAACGTCCGCTTCGAGGCGGAGGCCTAGGGTCCATTTTTCGCGTTGGCGGAGGCCTTCCCGAACTACGACGCGGATGTCGGCGGGATCCGGTACTTTCGACTGGACTGTCGCCGCCAACAGAGCGTGTGTGTTGACCGGCCCGACGCAGCCGCGGGCCTAGGCAGCTACGCGCACGGAGTGACGGTATGAGCGAGACGACCACGGGCCGGACGGATACGAGCGAGGCCGGCCTGAGCGTGACCGCGGCTCTGGCCGCCATCAGCGCCCACCTGATCGACGCCGCCGCCCTCGCCAAGGCCGCCCTGGTCTGCGCCCGCGCCGGCTCCGAGCGCGAGGCCGTGCGCATCGTCCTCGACCTCGACGTCCCCCTCAGCGAGGCCCAGACCCTACACGGCGCCATCTGCCTCATCGGCCGCATCAACCGAAAGGCCGCCGAGGCCACCGACCCCGGCGACTGACCGTCCGTTCGCACGCGGCCGTACCCATGCGGCCGCTACACGCGGTCATCCTCACTTCACCCCGCCGGCCCGTCGCAGGGCCGATCGCGGGGTCGGGCCGGTGGCGGGGCTCACCCGCCGCTACGGAGACGATCATCATGACCGCTACCAATGCCGCCGCCATCACCGCCACCGCCCCGACGACCGTCCTCCTGAACCGGACCGAGGCTGGCCTACTGCAGGCCGCCGCAGCGGACGAGGGTCGACTGACGCCCCCGGCCGCGATGAGTCCTGCCACCCACGCGCGGCTGCTCGGCCGCTTCCTGCGCGATGGCATGGTGATCGCACCCGCCGAGGCGGGTGGCCCGCACCGCCTCACCCCCGCCGGATACCGGGCCATCGGCCTCGCCCCGCCCAAGCCGCCGCGCGGCGCCAAGGTGGCTGCGGGTGCTCCTGCCGCCACACCGGCCGATCCCGCCGGTACTGCGATCTCGAGCAAGAAGGCGCAGGTGCTGGCCCTGCTGAAGCGCGAGCAGGGGGCGACGCTCGCCGAGCTGACCGCGGCCACCGGCTGGCTGCCCCACACGACCCGCGCCGCCCTGTCGCGCATCCGCACCGGCGGCCAGGCGCTGCTCAAGGCCGCGCGCCCAGACGACGCTACAGCCTACTGCATCCCCGCGCCGGTAGCCCCAGTCGCCGCCCCGCCCCGGGCGCGCAAGCCCCGGCGCACGCCGGTGGCCGAGGCGGCCGTCGCGGCCCAGGCGGCAGCCTGATGGGCGAGCAGCGCTCACCGGCCGCGGCGCAGACGGTGAGGGCGGTGATCAGAGCGGGGGCCATCCCCGCCGCCGACCGGCTCGCCGCCGCGCTCGACGAGCTCGCCGGCCTCGACGCCGCCAGCCTCGCCCGGCGCTGGCGGCGGGACTTCGGTTCCGCCGCCCCGCCCGGCCTCTCCCCCACCCTGCGCGCCCGTATCCTCGCCCACCGTCTCCAGATTCGTGCGCTGGGCGACCTCGACCGCGATACCGCGCAGGTCCTCAGCCGTTTCACAGCTGGGCGGGGGACGGCGGTCGGACGAGACAGGTCCGAGCCCGGCGCTGGGGCCATCCCGACCGCCATCGCGGTCCCGGTGCCGGACCGGCGCGGGCACATCCCCGGCGTGCAGCTATCGCGCGAGTGGGGCGGGCGCATGCACACCGTCACCGTGCTAGACGCCGGCTACGCCTGGGACGGGGCGACCTACCCCAGCTTGTCCCGCGTCGCCCACGCCATCACCGGTACCAAATGGAACGGCCCCCGCTTTTTCGGCCTGCGCGAACGGGCCGATGCGGCGACGGAGGCTGGGCGGGATAGAGGCGAGCGGAGGGCCCCGGCGTGAGCGTCAAACCGAGGTGCTCGGCGAATGCCGCACAGCATCCCCCCTCGGGCGCCCGCCCGACGCTGCGCTGCGCGATCTACACGCGTGTCTCGACCGAGCACGGGCTCGAGCAGGAGTTCAACTCGCTTGACAACCAGCGCGAGGCCGCCGAATCCTACGTGAGGAGCCAGGCTCACGAAGGCTGGCGGCTCCTGCCCGAACGCTACGACGACGGCGGATACTCCGGCGGGACCCTCGAGCGTCCAGCCCTACAGCGCCTGCTCACTGCGGTGCGCGAGCGCCGGGTCGATGTCATCGTCGTGTACAAGGTCGATCGCCTTACCCGCGCGCTGGCCGACTTCGCCAAGCTCGTCGAGCTGTTCGACGCGCACGGCACCTCGTTCGTGTCGGTGACCCAGGCGTTCAACACCACGACCAGCATGGGACGCCTCACCCTCAACGTCCTGCTCTCGTTCGCCCAGTTCGAGCGCGAGGTCACCGGCGAGCGCATCCGCGACAAGATCGCCGCGAGTAAGCGTAAGGGCATCTGGATGGGTGGCGTCGTGCCGCTGGGCTACCGCGTTGAGGCGCGCGCGCTGCACGTCGTTGAGGAGCAGGCCGAGGTCGTGCGCGCGATCTTCACCCGCTATCACGCTCTCGGCACGGTCAGCGCGCTTCACGCCGAGCTGGAGGCCACCGGCATCCGCGTGCCCGAACGCCGCGATGGTAAAGGCAAGTCGGTGGGAGGCGGTGCGTTCACCCGCGGGCACCTGTACAAGATCCTCGCCAACCCGATCTACGTTGGCCGGCTTGGTCACCGGGGCCTTGTGCACGAGGGCCAGCACATGGGCCTCGTCGACCCGGCGATGTTCGACGCGGTACAGGCGCAACTGTCGGCCAATCACCACGCGCACACCGCCCGGCGGCGGGAGGGCGCGCATCTGCTCACCGGGCGGATCCGGGACGAGCATGGCCAAGCGATGACCCCGAGCCACACGGCCAAGGGCGCACGGCGCTACCGGTACTACGTCAGCCGGGCGGCGGTCCGGGGCAGGCCGGCCTGCGCGGTCCGGCGCATCGCTGCCCACGCGCTCGAGGCCTGCGTGGTCCAGGCGCTGCGCGCGACGCTTGTCTCGCCTGCCGCGTCCGCCTCGCCATCTGCTCCGGTGCCCAACGTCCTCAGCGACGCCGACGTGATCGCGACCCACCTCGCGGGGGTGACGATCTATCCTGACTCGCTGTTGGTCGAGCTGGTCGATGGGGACGGGCGTGATCCGATCCGCATCCCGTGGTCGCCTGCGGGGCATCGTCGGCGCCGGGAGATCGTCGTGCCCCCGGGCGTGGAGCGCGATGGCTTGCGGCCGATGAAGGTCGAGGACCGCGCGCGCATCCTCACGGCCATCGCCCGCAGCCGCGCCTGGGTCGACCATCTCGTTGCGGCGCGTGCGGCGAGTACTGCGGCCATCGCACTGCACGAGGGCTGCAGCGAGCGCGCGGTGCGGATGATGTTGCCGCTCGCCCATCTTGCCCCGCGGATCGTTCGGGCCATCGTCGACGGTCGCCTGCCGCGTGGCATCGGCGTTGGGCACCTAGCTGGATTGCCGGTATCCTGGGCGGAGCAGGAACGCGCCCTGGGCTTGTGAGCGCATCGCCGCGCCACCGCATCAACGCGTGCCGGGTCCATCACCGGGCGATCCGATCCCCTGCCGTCGGAGCCGAACTTCAGCGCTACCATCCTTGCGTCGTCGGCACCCGCTCGCGTTCGCATCGCCGTGCGCCCGCAGCGAACGACCTATGCATCGGTCATCGAATCGAGTGCGCGGAAACGGGTTTGGTAGCAGCGGAGACGGCGGCCTCGTTCAGGCGCCTATCCGTGGTCCGACGGGGTGGAGACTGATAAATCGTCGCGGAGACGCGGCTAAGCCGCGAACACAGCGGCGTTTTTCGTCTCGACCACCAGGCACGCAGTTTCCAAAAACTGCCTGGTGGTGCACGAAGTCGGGGTCGAACCGGTCTCTACTGAGCGCGTGCGAAATGCGAATTCGATGCAGCGCGAAATGGGATTGGAAACGGCATTCCAGCGACAGAGATGCGATTTCAACCGCGTACCAATTCCAATCGCATCATTTTTTGATTGACCGCGGCGAGCGATCCGGCGATTTCTGTCGTACGCAGAAGCACGACGCGCCGCGGATCATCCGCATCGGGTTCGAGCATTGGCTGCCTTCGGTTCCCTACGCCTCGCCGCACCAAGATCGTGCGTGGGGGGAAGGTGACTGTTGGCCCATGCTGACTCGATTGGACCGGCGTCATGTCTCCAGCTACTCCTACCGAACCGCACCTCATCCCATCGGTCGAACCGCCGCCGACCCGGATTCGCAGGCGATCACCGGCTCATCAGAGCTCGGCTCAGCGATCCCTCGCCATCGTCAATCTGCTTCCGGGTGAGCTCGTCGTCGCACGGGCGCGACTGCGCAAGTACCAGCCTCGCCACCGCGAGCACCTGCTTCAAAGTGTGAAACGCTGGGGCATCGTCGAGCCAATCCTCATCGACGCCGATCGCCGCGTCATTGCGGGTCATCAGATCCTCGCCGCAGCCCTGGAGCTCGGTCTCGCAACGGTTCCGACCATCGCGTTGGCCGACCTTTCGGACGCGCAAGCTCGCGCCCTGCGCATTGCCCTCAACAAGCTGCCGGAGCTGTCGAGCTGGGATCCGAGCGCGTTGAAGGACGAGCTCGCCTTCCTCGCCGACTTCGACATCGACCTCGTCAGCTTCACTGCGTTCAGCTCGGCCGAGCTCGATGTAATCTTCAACGCCGCCGGGGACGAGCCCGACGACGCTGTGCCGACACCGCTTAAGCAGGCGGTCTCTCAACTCGGCGATATCTGGACCTTTGAAGGCGGTCACCGGCTCGGCTGTCTTGACGCCCTGAGCGAAGTGAGCCTTCCCGCGCTCATGGCCGGCATGCTCGCGAACCTTGTCTTGTGCGATCCGCCCTACAACGTCCCGGTCGCCGGACATGTTACCGGTCGCGTCGGTGCCCGCGAGTTCGCCATGGCCTCCGGCGAGATGAGTGTCGCGGAGTTCACGGCGTTCCTACACGCCGTGTTCGAGCGGCTCTGGGAGCATGCCGAAGACGGCTCGCTCTCGCTCCAGTTTATGGACTGGCGGCACATGCAGGAGATGCTGGCGGCCGGTCATGCCGTCTACCAGCAGTTTCTCAATCTCGCGGTCTGGGCCAAGACCAATCCCGGCATGGGCTCGCTCTGGCGCTCCGGCCACGAGTTATGTTTCATCTGGAAGAAGGGCACGGCACCGCACATCAACAACATCGAGCTCGGCCGAAATGGCCGCAATCGCTCGAATGTGTGGAGCTATCCCGGCGCAAACGGCTTCGCCCGGGCAGGCAACCCTGATAGCCGGGAGCATGTGACGCCGAAGAACGTGGCGATGATCCAGGACGCGATCTTGGACGTATCCCGTCGCGGCGACATCGTGCTCGACGTCTTTGCCGGTAGCGGCACCACCCTGGTCGCAGCGCATCGCGCGAAGCGGCGCGGCTACGGTCTCGACATCGATCCGTTCTACGTCGATCTCGCTGTGCGCAGGATGGAACGCTGCACGCGCGCGCCGGCGCGTCATGCTGAGACTGGTCTGACGTTTGCCGAGATGGCGGAGCAGCGGGGCATCGTGCTTCCGCCGCGCTCGCGGCGCACGTGAGGCTTTCCCGTGCCCAGGGATCGCAAGCGCGGCGAGCCGCCGCCCGTTGAGGCCACGCGTGTCGGCTACGGTTGTCCTCCGCCGCAGCATCGCTTCAAACCGAACCAAGTCGGCAATCCATGGGGCTGCAAGGGCAAGCCCAAGCCGAAGAGCGACTTCCTCGACGAGATTGTCGTCGTGCAGGTCGCCGGCAAGCGGCAGCGGCTGACCCGCGACGAGACTGTCGACCTCGCGCTGTACAAGCAGGTCTTGGCGGGCAACGTTTCTGCGGCCAAAGAACTGGACAGGCGCCGGCGGGAGCGGCGGGCGAGCCGGCCGGACACGGCGACGGATGATACGCTAAGTCCCGAGGATCAGGCGGCGTTCGACCGCCTGATCGCGCGGCACGCGCACAGGCAACGGTCCCCAGACGAAGCGGTGGGATCCGGGTCGGCACCAGACGACGATGCTGATGCCGATCTCTCGGACGAGGGTGCTGCATGACCCAGGTTCAGCGCCTCTATCGCCATGCCCTGCGCACCGACTTCATGGTGTTCTACGAGCGCTGCTTTGCCACGCTCGAGCCGGGCACCCCGTTCGTCGACAACTGGCACCTCCATGCCATCGCTCACGCCCTGCGCGGGGTTGAGAGCGGCGACCGCCAGCGGCTTATCATCAACGTGCCACCACGCTCGGGCAAGTCGCTCATCGTCACAGTCGCGTTCACCGCGTGGCGGCTCGGCCGCGATCCGCGGCTGCGCATCATCTGCACCTCGTATTCTGCCGACCTCGCCCAGACACACGCGGCGGCGTTCCGAGCGATCGTCGCCAGTGCCTGGTTCCAAGAGGCTTTCCCGGCGTTCCGGATCAAGCGGGGCGGGGACCGTAAGCTCGAGACGATCACGACTGAACGTGGCTACCGCTTCGGGGTGTCGATTTCGGGGCCGGTCCTAGGGCGCGGCGCGGATCTCATCATCGGAGACGACGCGATGAGCCCGGAAGCGACCTTCTCGGAAGCCGTCCGGCGCAGAGAGATGGGGCTTTGGAACACTGCGCATCGCACCCGCCTCAACGACAAACTCAAGGGTGCGATCGTCTTGATCTCGCAGCGGCTGCACGAAGATGACCTCATCGGTCAGGTGCAGCGGAGCGGTGACTGGGACCGGCTGGTGTTGCCGGCTATCGCATCGGGCGCGGCATGCTATCGGATCGGGCCGCACGAGCACGACATCTATCATCGGCGGGCCGGCGAGGTGCTGGATCCCGAGCGTGAGCCACGTGAAACGCTAGAGGAGATGCGGCGCGCTGTCGGCTCGATGACCTTCGCGGCGATGTACCTCCAGGACCCCGTGCCCCCGGACGGCAACGTCATCCGCCGCGAATGGCTGCGCTATGCCGATCGCGACCTCAATGATCCGGCGCTCAAGTATTTCGTTGCGAGCTGGGACACGGCCTCGACGCTGGACGCGACCAGCAGCTACTCGGTCGGCATGCTCTGGGGCTGGGATGGGGAGAATTACTATCTGTTGGAGCTGGTCCGAGGCCGGTGGGAAACCCCGGAGCTGCGCGGTAAGATCCTCGAGACCATCCACGACTGGCGTCCTGATGAGACTCTGATCGAGGACACCGAATTGGGCCGCAGCCTGCAGCAGGACATCCGGCGCACGAGTGGCATACGGGTTCTCCTGCGGCGGCCCCGCTACGACAAGCGCGCCCGGCTTCTTGCGCAGAGCGCGCGGTTCGAGGCTGGGCAGGTGTGGATACCGGCATCGGAGCCTTGGACCCACGACTTCGTCAGCGAGTTGCTCAGCTTTCCATTCGGCCGGAGCGACGATCAGGTCGACGCGACTTCCCAGGCCCTCGATTACCTGGTCACGAAGACCGCGAGCCTCCAGCCGATGCAGCGCCGTAACCCGACCCGGAGAACGATCGAACGCCGCGCCGTGGCGGAGGACGAAGAAGCGCCCGATCGGCATCGTGGCCGGTCCAGATCCAGGATGTTCGATGGGGCACCGCAGCTGGGCTGATCGCACCAAGATTGCTCAGCGGACCGGAAGGACAGTTCCGGGCGTGGTCGTCGCGAGCAGGGCCGGGCGTATGGTCAGTCCGCAGCAGGGCCAGATCCGGCGCGGAGGGTGTTCACGAACCAGTCCATCGCTGCGGAGAACGCAGCGATCGCCTCGGCAGATAACCGACAACCAGCCGTTCCGCTCTGCGCCCATCTCGGTCATTTAGGCAAGCTCGGCAACGCCCGCATAGCAGACATTCATAGACACAATGGCATGCTGCGCATTTGCAAATGGTCAGAATTAATCTTTTTGAACCGAGGGTCGGCGAAGTAATGGGTTATTGAGGGCCGGCCCGCAACTAGTCATTGAAGAAAGCACATCCCGTCGATGTCGACGGACACCACATTGCAATTGCGTTGGGTCGACGAGCGCCCCGCGACTGCGAGAACACCATCATACAGCCGGGCCACGAGCAATCTGTCGCTGAACACTTGTACGAGGATGGTCGAGGTGGTCTCTATGAGGCAGAAATTTAGGTGTTGCACGCCAAGATGAATTACTGACGAGTGGATCGACGTGCGGTTCACCCACAACGCAACCGGGCTCAACCTGACGATGAGTTGGCCGAAGTGGAAGCTTGGGCGTGGCTAGAACTATCTGGTGGAGTTGGAAGCCGGCTCGTCGGTGCTGCAGTTAAAGGACGTGCGGTTCGTAGAGGCGCTTAGACTGACTGACGCGCTCGACGTGAAGGGCGAGGGCACGATCATCAAGGTTGCGCTGGCCAAGAGCACGGCCGGCCTGGACCGTCTGGAGGTGTGCTACTGCAGGAACGGCTCGGCCACCGAGACCAATCCGTTCGTCGCCCCCACCCGCAAGCTGTGAGCGGTCCCGGCCTCAGCGCCGGAGGTGGCCGCGCAGTGTGCTGACGCGGCTGCCTACGAGGCGCACGGCCTTGCGGAGTTGCTCCTCACTAACCCCGAACAACTTGGCGTAGGACTCGCGGCTGGACCGGTCGTGGATGTCGGGGTGAGTGCGTTCGGTCTTGGTAGCCATCGGTGTTCGCTCCCTGACACGCCTCCCGAAGGAGCGCCGTCGACTGTGGGATCAACGCGACCTCACCCTCCGTGTTGCGACCCAAACAGACGCGTTCCGCCGGTCATGCACAGGTTCCGCGGGCGATCCAACGAACGGAAGCGTCTCGCCGTTATGCAGGTCGACCTCGAGATCGACCTTGAAGAACCGGAGAGATGCCACGACCGGAGCCTGCCCAGTCCGGGTGACCTCGCTTTCATATCGGGTGTGAAACTCATCCGAAATGGCGCCCAGGAAGGAATGCAACCAATGACGCTTGGCGCTCTTCTTCTCGTATTCACCACATCGAACATTTCGTCGGCCGCGCCCGTCGGATGATCCGTGTTCGCGAAGGCCGCAGCCATGATCCATTGCAATCATTACCAAGGTGGCGAAGCCCGACCGGCCCTTACCGAAGTCGCTCGGGTACTGTCGAGGCGAATGGTACCTCCCGCGAACGCGGACCTCCCGTCGCGCCTGGCCGAACTCGTCGTCGTGCTGCTCGCACGCGATGGCGAGCGCGGCGACCGTCGTCCGGACGCCGGAATCTGTCGTCCGGACGACGCTTGAGAAGTCACAGTTCCAAATGGCGAGCCTTCGGACAGCCGCTTCGTTCCCAACGAGATGCGCGGCATCGGAACACGGCCAACGGAAGCGATCCGCTCACGGTCAGAACGATCGCGAAGGGTATGCTCACCCCCTGGGTGGACGAATGCCGAGCAATCGTATGACGGCAAAGGCTAGGACGGCCGATGCCAAGCTGAGGCCGCACACGGAGAGGAAACTGCGCGGATCGTCGCCCAAGGGCAGCCCCTTCACGTTCATCCCGAACAAGCCGGTGACGAAGGTCGGCGGCAGGAACAGCGCCGACAGCACCGACAGGACGTAGAGCTGCCGGTTCGTCGCCTCGGCGATGCGTTCGGACACCTCCTCTTGCAGCAGCCGAGCCCGCTCCGCCTGCAAGGTCATATCGCGGTCTAGCGCATCGAGGCGCTGCGCGAGCCGGGCCGCCGCCGCGACCGCCGGCCCGTGGACGTCGTCCGTCGCCCCGTCCGTCTCCAGCCGGTGGAACACGGCGGCGAGGCCGGCGATCTGCCGATGCAGGCGCACCGCGTTGCGGCGGACCGGCCCGAGCCGGCGCCGGTCGTCGCGGGGCCGTCCGTCGAGGATGTGGTCCTCGATCCCGTCGAGTGCGTCCGAGAGCCTCTGCCCGGTGGTGGCCATCGCCGACACGACGTGCCCGACAAGGGTCTCAAGGAGCAAGGTCGGCGAGGCGACGGTGTGGCCCCCCTCGACCGCCGCGCGGGTCGCGTCCGGGCTTTCCGCCGGTCCGCGGCGGCCGCTGACGAGGCTGCGTGGTCCCAAGACGAAGTGGAGCCTGCCCGCAGGGACGGGCTTGGCTCCCGGGCGGGCGAGGTCGGCGACGACGCCCCCGACGTGGTCGGCCTCGACAGTGATGCGCTGGTGCTCGTCGGGCGCGAACACGGCGGTGGCGAGCCGGGTGGGACCGAACCTGCCTTCGCTCGCCCGACCGACCAGATCCGCCGCATCCAGGTCGTAGTGCAACCACAGGAACCCGCCGCCGAACGCGTCAAGGTCGCTCGCCGCCTGCGCCGGCGGGACGGACCGTCCCCGCCCGTCCGCGTCGAACGCCATGGCCCAGAGCGGCTCGCCCGGCCGGGTCGGCCCCGCGATGCCCGTCGTGGTCGAGGGCGCGGCGCTGGCGTCCACCGGCGGATCCGACGGCTTCATGGGTGATCCAATCGATGAACGGCCCGGTGACGGCGGGCCGATGAGAGCATGAAAACTTTGAGTGGTGGCGCCGCACCCGTATGGTGCCCCCCGTATCCAAATCGAGAGCGACCGACGAGCCGCATGGGCGCCGCACCGGACATTCGAGCGGCTCGTCGGTTCCCAGGGGTCGGCATCCTGCCAGACATCTCCACCGAACGCGCGTGGCGGCCGTCCGTCCATGGGCGCTCCGGGCACGTGCGAGCCTCGCGCGATACGCTCGCCGTCGCGCTGATCGTCAGCCTCGCACCCATCGCCGCGGTCGCCCAGTCCGCGAATACCGGCGCCGGCGGCGACCCGCGCACCTCGGTCGCCCAGCCCGAGGTGTCCGGCAAGCCGTCGGCGGTGGCGACGACCTCGATCCAGTCCGTGCTCGGTGACGCGGCCGATCCGACCGGTCTGCGCCGCTTCCTGTCCGACCGCGGGATCGTCCTCAGCTTCAACGCCATCGCCGACATCCTCGGCGGCACGCGCCGGACCGCGACGGTACTCGGGCGGCTCGACATGCAGCTCGACGCCGACCTCGACCGCCTCGCCGGCTGGCACGGCGCCGCGTTCCGGGTCGAGGCCTACCAGATCAACGGTGCCGGGCTGTCCCGGGCAGCCGTCAACGACCTCGCCGTGGTCAGCGAACTGGAGGCGCTGCCGTCCACCCGCCTGTATTAACTCTGGGTCGAGCAGCAGCTCCTCGACGGCCAATTGGCGGTCAAGCTCGGGCAGGTGGCGGCCGACACCGAGTTCCTCGTCAGCCAGACCGCGACGCTGTTCATCAACTCGACGTTCGGCTGGCCGACCATCGCCGGGACCAACCTGCCGAGCGGCGGCCCGGCCTACCCGTTCGGCGCCCCGGCGATACGGGCCAAGTACCTCCCGACGCCGAACCTGTCGTTCCAGGTCGGGCTGTTCGACGGCGACCCGGCCGGACCGGCGCGGGCGTGGAACGACCCGGACCCGCAGCGGCGGAACCGCACCGGCACGAACTTCCGCTTGTCCGACCCGGCGTTCCTGATCGCCGAGGTCGCCTACGCCTACAACGTCGAGGAACGGGCCCGTACCGGCCAGGTCCTGGACGAGCCTGGGACGGTGACGCTCGGGGGCTGGCACCATTTCGGCCGGTTCGATTCGCTGCGGGTCGACGACACCGGTCGCTCGCTCGCCGACCCCTCCACCAGCGGGGTCGCCCGCAGGTTCCGGGGCAACGACGGCCTCTACGGGATCATCGACCAGACCGTGTACCGCGAGCCGGACGACGCCGGGCAAGGCGCCAGCGCGTTCGTGCGGGCGGTGACATCGCCGGGCGACCGCAACCTGATCGACCTCTACCTCGACGCCGGCATCGGCTACGGTGGGCTTCTGCCTGGGCGGTCGAACGACACGGCGGGCGTGGCGGTGTCGTACGCACGCATCTCGCCGTCGGCCCGGGGCTTCGACCGTGACACCATCCTGGAGACGGGCATCGCGATGCCCCGGCGGCGGTTCGAGGCGCTGGTCGAGGCGACTTACTAGGCGGTCCTTGGTCCGGGCGTTACGGTGCAGCCGAACCGGCAGCACGTCTTCCATCCGGGCGGCAACATCCCCGACCCGCGCGACGCGCTCGGGCGGCGGATCAAAGACGCCACGGTCGTCGGCATGTGGGCGACGCTGACCTATTAAGTGGTGCCGAACGTTGCTCATGGCCCACCGGTGGGCACTGTGCGCCCGGTACCCGCGAAGGGTTTGCTCAGGACCGATGCCACCATCGCGCGGCGTCGCCAAGGGCATACAGTTGGCATGATCGAGCAAGTCAGGGACTGCCATTCCGATACGGTGAGCAAACGGCTGGGTCATGGAGCCTGGGGGGGCGCCGACCGATTGCTACCGGCGGCCAGGCCCAGTGCGTTTGGTCGGGTCGAGCGAGCTGTAAGCCTGAACGATCACCTGCGCCGACGACCCGCCGAGGGTATGGCCGAGAGACGATCCTGGACGACCGTCGCGACGGCACACCGTTCCGGAGCGGGCCCTGCGTCAGTCCCGTATTTGTTTCGGGGATGCCTGCAGAACTTCCCAGCCAACCAACTCGACGGCACCCGCCGCCAATCGCGAGCGTACGTCTCGTTGACGGATAGGCACGCTACCGAAACCGGTCGGAGGCTGTGCATGCCTCCGCTCTGACGGCAGGGCCAGGACCGCGTGAGCGTCGGCGGGGGGCACGCAGCGTCCGGGTGAAATGTACGGATGACGCACGTGCCCACCCGTTGTCCCGGCCTTGTCCTTGACCGGCCCGTGTCCCGGCTTACAAGCCGAACTCCATTTCCGAACCATCCTCGGCCTTGCTCCCCGCGGGAAGGACGGTCGAACGCGGGCGAGACGTCGATGTCGTTGGTGAAGAGGACGCGGCTCTCGCCGCAGGAGGCCCCCGCCGAGGTCGTCGCGTCGGCCCCTGTCCCGGCGCCGGCCGCCACCGCGGGGCGTTCCCGCGAGCGGTCGCGCGCACGGCGGCAGAAGGCGGCGGAACGGCTCGCGGCGGCCACCGAGGAACTCGCCGCGGGGGTGACCGAGGCGTCGTCCGCCGCGGAGGAGCTGCGCCGCTCGATGGAGCAGATCGCGGCCGGTGCCGAGGAGGCCGCCGGGGCAGCGCAGGAATCCCTCGGGGCCATCGGCGGCATCGTCGGGCGCCTTGCCGAGGCCCGGGCGCGGGCGGACGCCTCACGGCAGTCCACCGCCGCATTCCAGACGCTCCTGGCGGAAACCGGCATCCAGATCGTCTCCTCCGTCGCCGCCGTGCAGGCGAACTCGGACCGGCAATCGGCGACGGTCTCGCTGATCGAGCAACTCGACCGGGGGGCCGCGAGCATCGGCGAGATCACCGGCACCGTCGAGCACATCTCCGACCAGACCAACCTGCTGGCGCTGAACGCCGCCATCGAGGCCGCCCGCGCCGGCGAGCACGGGCGCGGCTTCGCCGTCGTCGCCGACGAGGTGCGGGCGCTTGCCGAGACGTCCGAGGCAAGCGCGGCGGAGGTCCGGACGCTGTCCGAGGCGATCCGCACCGAGGTCCGGGGCGTCGGCGAGATCATCCGCGCCGCGGCCCGGGCGGCGTCGACGGAGGTGGAGGCAGGCGGGCGCGTCACCGTCAGGCTGGAGACCGCGCGTTTGGAGTTGGGGTCGGTGTCGGAGGGGGCGCAGGCCATCCTTGCGGCCGCGGTTGAGGCCGAGACGGCCGTCCGCGAAGCGCAGCGCGGCGCCGAGCAGATCGCCTCCGCCGCCGAGGAGCAGGCGGCCGCCGCGGGGGAGGCCCAGCAGGCCGTGGCGCAGCAGGTCCAGTCGCTCGACCAGGCGCAGACGACGGCGCAGTCCCTCGCCGGTCTCGCCGACGACCTGACGGGGAGCGGATCGGTGCAGGCTCGCGCCGAGGAGGTGGCCTCGGCCGCGGAGGAGCTGTCCGCGACGGTGCAGGAGCTCTCCGGCGCGGCCGGCGAGATCCTCGCCGCCATCGATCAGATCAGCCGCGGGACCGCCGTCCAGAGCGCCGCGGCCCAGCAGTCCAGCGCCGCGATGGCGCAGGTCGAGCGCAGCGCCGCGGTGTTCGGCACCAACGCAACCACCGCCCGCGAGAGCGTCGCAGGGATCGGCGCCACCCTGGGCGACGTGCGCTCCGCGGTAGGCTCCCTGGCGGACGGTGTGGAACGGTCGCTCGACGAGACCCGGGCATGCCTCGCCCGCATCGGCGAGCTGGAGGGCAGCAACCGCCGCATCGACAAGATCGTCGGCTCCATCGCCCTCGTGGCGGTGCAGGTGAACATGCTCGCGGTCAACGGGTCCATCGAGGCGGCCCGTGCCGGAGAGGGCGGACGCGGCTTCGCTGTGGTGTCGAATGACATCCGCGCGCTCGCCCGCGACGCTGCGGAGAACGCCGAACGCATCCGCGACACGGTGCGGGACATCCAGGACGGGGTGGCCGCCGTCCGCCGGGCCCTTGAGCAGGTCGTCACCGCGTCCGAGACGGAGGTCCAGCGCAACCGCGGCCTCGTCACCACACTCGTCGGCGTCGGGGACGACGTCGCGAAGCTGGAAGCCGGCAACGCCGACGTGCTGTCCGGCGCAGACGCCATCGTCATCGCAGCCCGGGAGGGGCTGAAGGGGGCGCAGCAGATCGCCGCCGCCGCCGAGGAGGCCGACCGCGCCTCCGGTGAGGCGGCGACGGCGGCGCGCCAGCAGTCGCGCGGCGCCGAGGACCTCGCGGCGAGCATCGAGGAGATCGCATCACTGGCCGACGAGCTGCAGGCCGTCGATGGCTGAGGCAGCCGGCACGGGCGGCCCACGCTACCTCGTCTTCAAGCTGGGGCCGGACGATTTCGCCCTCGACCTAGGCGTCGTGCGCGAACTCATCCGGCCGCCCCGGCTGACGCGCGTGCCCGGCGCCCCCGCCGCATTGGCCGGCCTGGCCAACCTCCGCGGCCTGGCGCTTCCGGTGCTCGACCTGCGCCGCGTCATGCGGCCCGACGCGGAGCCCGCCGCCGAGCCGACCCGCGTCGTGGTGGCAGAGGCGGGCGAGCCCGTCGGCCTCATGATCGACCGCGTCCTGGCGTTCTCCGGCAGCGCCGGGGCCAACCAGGGGGACGACCAGCCGGGAAGCCGGCGCATCGCCGCGTCCGTCGGGTCGGGGCGAGCCCGTCTCATCGACCTGGCCGCCCTGGTCGCCGAGGCCTTTCCCGAACGCAAGGCCCGTCCTGCCGCACCTTTCGCCGGGCTTCGGACGACCCGGGATGGCGATGGCGGCGCCGCGGAGCGCATCGCCCTGGTCTCGTTCAACGCCGCCGGCCGGTCCTACGCCCTACCGCTGGAACGGGTCGCGGAGGTGCTGGCGCTGCCGTCGGACATCGTTCCCGTACCCCGTGCCGGCGAGGCCGCGATCGGCGTCGTGGCGCGGCGCGGCGGCGTACTGCCGTTGCTGGCCCTGCCGACGCTGCTGGGCCTCGTCGCACCCCGGCCGGCTCCGGACGCGCGCATCGTGGTCGCGCGGATTGGGGGAAGCGAGGTCGGGCTGGTCGTCGACGCCCTGGGGCCGATCCTGCGGCTCGCACGGGATGCGGTCGACCCCGTGCCGGCGGCCTTGGGCCGGGGACGCGCGACAGCCGTCGAAGCCATCTGCCGCGTCGACGGCGATGGGACGCTCGTCTCCGTTCTCTCGACCGACCGTCTCCTGGAGGGAACCACCGTGACCGCCACGCCGCCGCGATCCGCCGACGCCACCCAGTCGGACGGCGCGGCCGGGGTGCGAACAGAGCAGTTCGTCGTGTTCGACGTCGCGGGCGAGAGCTACGGCGTTCCGGTCGCCTCCGTGCGGGAGGTGCTGCGCGTTCCCGCGACGATGACGCGCCTGCCCCGTTCACCCGACATCGTCGCCGGCGCCATCGACGTGCGAGGGACCGTTCTGGCCATCGTCGACCAGCGCCGGCGCTTCGGCTTGCCCCCGGGCGAGGACGGGCCCCGGCGACGCATCGTCGTCCTCGAAGCGGCAGGCAATGTCGCCGGCCTGCTCGTCGACGGGGTCTCGCGCATGCTGCGGCTGGAAGAGACGGCCATCCGGCCGACGCCGGGACTTTCGGATGAGGCCGGGAACGCGTTCGCCCGCGTCGCGACGCTCGACGACGGCGGGCTGCTGCCCATCGTGAACGCGCAGGCCCTCCTGGCTGGGACGGAGCGCAGCGTGCGGGCGGCGACGAAGACCCTCGCCCATCGGGCGCCGGGGTTGGACGCCCCGGCATGATTCGGCTACTGGTCGTCGACGACTCCGCCCTGATGCGCAAGCTCCTGGGCGGGGTGTTCGCGGCGGAAGGGGACTTCGAGGTCGCCTTCGCCCGGGACGGCGACGAGGCTCTGGCCGAGCACGCTCGCTTCCGGCCGGACGTGATCACCCTCGACGTCAACATGCCGGGCCTCGACGGCCTCGACTGCCTCGACCGCATCATGCTCGACCGCCCGGCGCCGGTGGTGATGGTGTCGTCGCTGACCGCGGACGGCGCCGAGGTCACCCTGGACGCGCTGAGCCGCGGCGCGGTGGACTTCGTCGCCAAGCCCGGGGGCGCCGTCTCGCTGGAGATGGACCGCCTCGGCCCGCTGATCGTGCAGAAGGTGCGCGCGGCCGCCCGTGCCCGCCTGCGCCCGACGCTGCGCCTTGCCGAGCGCATCCGGGCCCGGACCGGACGGACGGACGGTCCCTCGCCCAAACCTTCACGGAGCCCCGCACGGACGGCATCGCCCGAACCGTGGACCGTCCAGCCGCCCATGCCGAGCTCGGTTGGGGGCATCGTGCTGGTCGGCACGTCCACGGGCGGGCCTCCCGCCCTCGACGCGCTCCTCTCCGGCCTGCCGGCGGACTTCCCATGGCCGGTCGTTGTCGCCCAGCACATGCCGGGCAGCTTCACCGGACCCCTCGCCCGGCGTCTCGACGGTCTGTGCGCCCTTCGGGTCCAGGAGGCGTCGCGCCCGATGCCGCTGGCCCCGGGCAACGTCTACGTCGGCAAGGGGGATGCCGATGTGACCCTCGCACGCCGCCCGTCCGGACTCATCGTGCAACCGGTGCCGACAAGGGCCGAATACCCCTGGCATCCCAGCGTCGACCGCCTGGTGGCCAGTGCGCTCGACCTCGTCGAGCCGGGGCGCCTCGTCGGCGTCCTGATGACGGGCATGGGGCGGGACGGGGCGGAGACGATGGCCGCCCTGCGGGCGCGGGGCGGCCGCACCATCGCCGAGAGCGAGGAGACGGCGGTGGTCTGGGGCATGCCGGGCGAGTTGGTCCGGGCGGGCGGCGCCAGCGTGGTCGCCCCGCTCGAAGACATCGCCGACGCCCTCCTGAGGATGGTGCCCTGATGCCGCTTGTCCGCCGCGACCCACCCGGACTGCCAAAGGCCGAAACCGCCACGCCGACCGTCCGGTCCGCGGAGGAACTCGGCACAGCCCTGGGATCGGAGCGGGACCTGCGCGGGCGCGAAGCCCTCCTCGCGGCGCTCCTGGCCCTCGCCGACGCGTCCGCCGCGAACGCGCTCGCCCGGCACCTACGGTCGGAGGATGCCGGGCTGCGCAATGCCTGCATCGAGACGCTGCAGGCCATGCCCGCCGCGGCCCTCCCGGTCCTCCCGGGCCTGCTCGTTGATCCGGACCCGGACGTGCGGCTGCTCGCGACCGAGGTCGCGCGCGCTCAGCCGACCGAGGTCGCGAGCGCGTTGCTCGCCCGCCTGCTTGAGGGGGAGACCCACCCGAACGTCTGCGGCGCCGCCGTCGAGGTGCTGGCCGAGGCCGGGACGGCGGCGGCGCTGCCGGCGCTTCGGGCCGCCCGGACCCGGTTCGCCTCCGAGCCGTTCCTGCCGATGGCCATCGACATGGTGCTCGCCCGCATCGGCGCGGGGCGCTGAACGCGTGTCCGATACACCGTCGCCGGTCACAGACGCCGATTTCGCGCGATTCTGTGAGTTCCTGTACCGCCGCACCGGCATCCTGTTCACGCCGGCGAAGCGCTACTTCGTGGACCGGCGCCTGAGCGAGCGCATGCAGGCCACCGGATCGCGGTCGTTCGCGGTCTACCTCGCGCGGCTTCGGTCCGACGCGGACGGCGAGGTGGAGCGGCTCATCAACGCCTTCACCATCAACGAGACCTATTTCTACCGCGAGGACCACCAACTCCGTTGCTTGACGGCGTCCCTGCTCCCGGAGACGGTTTCCCGGAAGGCCGCCGGCTCGACGGTGCGGATCTGGTCGATGCCTTGCTCGACGGGCGAGGAACCGTACTCGGTGGCGATGTGGCTCCTGGAGAACTGGCCGGAGGTCGACCGCTACGACGTCGAGATCGTCGGCTCGGACATCGACACGAGGGCGCTCACGGCGGCCGAGGAGGGACTGTACGGCGAACGTGCCCTGATGCGGCTCAGACCGGACCTCGTCGCCCGCTACTTCGTCCGGGAGGAGACCCGCCTCGGCCCGGGATGGCGCATCCTCGACGACCTGCGCGGTTCCGTGCGCTTCACGCCGTGCAACCTGACGGACGCGGCGGACATGGCCGCGCACGGCCGGTTCGACGTCGTGTTCTGCCGGAACGTGCTGATCTACTTCGACGATGCATCCCGGCGCATCGCGGCGGACCACATCTACGACGCCCTGGTCCCCGGCGGCTTCGTCTGCCTCGGCCACACCGAGAGCATGAGCCGGATTTCACCGTTGTTCAGGGTCTGCCGCTACGATGACGCCATCGTCTATCGAAGGCCGCGGGAGGGCGAGCATGTCTGAGGCCGGAATCGGAGATCCCCCGCGCGTCCTCCTCGTCGACGACGCGAGCCTCGTGCGGCTGTACTATCGCGGCACCCTGGAGCGGGCCGGCTTCGTCGTGGATGAGGCGCTGAACGGCATCGAGGGCCTGGAGCGCGTCCTGACCGCAACCTACGACCTGCTGGTCGTCGACGTGAACATGCCGAAGATGGATGGCCTCAGCTTCCTGCGGGCCCTGCGCGGGCGGGAGCCCGGGGTTCGCACGATCCCGGCCCTGATGACCAGCACCGAGGCCGGCGACGGGGACCGCGCGGCCGCGCGGGCGGCCGGCGCCAACTTCTACCTCTTGAAGCCGGTGCCCGAGGGAGCACTCGTCGCGCATGCCCGGGCGCTCGCGGGACGGCAGGCGTGAACGACCTGCTCGAACAGTTCCTGGTCGAAACGCGGGAGCTCGTTCAGTCCGCCACGGAGGACCTGCTGGCCCTGGAAGGCAGGCCCGGCGACGCGGAGGCCGTGAACCGGGTGTTCCGGGCCTTTCACACGCTGAAGGGCTCCGTCGGCCTGTTCGATTACCCGCCATGGTTCGCGCTCCTGCACGCGGCCGAGGACGGCCTATCCGCGGCCCGGGCCGGGAACCTGGCGGTCGACGCGCGCCTGATCGACCTGTCGCTGGAGGCGCTTGACGCCACCGCGCGCTGGTCCGACGCCGTCGAGGCGACGGGACGGTTGCCCGACACCGCGGCCGGCGAGTCGTCGGCGCTGGCCGAGCGGTACCGGTCGCTCCTATCGCCCGGCCCAAGATCCACGACGGAGGCAACGGGGGCCGTTCCCGACTGGGCGGCCCGCTTGGTCGCATCCATGGCGGAAGCGCCCGCGGGCCCTTCGACGGCGGTCCGTTACCGGCCGCGCGGCGACTGCTTCTTCTCCGGGGACGATCCCCTCGGCCTCGTCCGGAAGGTGCCGGGCCTGCTGGCCGTGTCGGTCGAGCCGGCCATGCCCTGGCCGCCGGACGGGGAGTTCGACGCCTACGCCTGCAACCTCGACATCACCTTGCTCGCCGGGGCCCCGCGCCCGGAGGTCGAGGCGCCCTTCCGCCTGGTTTCCGATCAGGTCACGGTCGTCGACGTTTACGCGACCGGCACGGCGAGGCCGTCGTCCGCATCCGCGATGGACCCGGTCGTGGCGGCCATCCTCGGGGAACAACTCCTGGCGATGGCCGCCCCGGGCGACACGGAGACGGCCCACGGCCGCCTCGAAGCCTGCGCGCGGTCGGCGGCGAACGCCCTTCGGTCGATTGGCCGGGATGCAGATGCCGAGCGGTGCCGCGAGGCGCTGGAACGCGGGGCCGCGTCCCTCGGTCCTGCCATCGAGGCGGCGCTGGCCGGAGGGGGCGCGACCGGTCCCAGGAGCGATCGGGAAGCGTCCGGCGCCTACGAACGTCCGTCCGGCGCCCACGGCGGGGGCACGGCGCGCACGCTCCGGGTCGATGCCGTCCGGGTCGATGCGCTGGTGAGCCAGGTCGGCGAGCTCGTCGTGGCCCGCAACGCGCTGGGCCGCCTCGCGGCGCGTGCCGAGGCGGGCGAGAACCCGGTCACGCTGGCCCGGGCGATCCGCGAGGCGGACGCCGACATCGGCCGTCTCGCGACCTCGCTGCATCGCGACGCGGTATCCCTACGGCTCATGCCCCTGTCCGAGGTGTTCCGGCGCTTCGCCCGACCCGTTCGCGAAGCCGCTCGCAGCCTCGGCAAGGAGGTCCGCCTCGACTTCGAGGGGGAAGGTACGGAGGCGGACAAGGGCATCGTCGAGAACCTGTTCGAGCCGCTGCTGCACGTCGTGCGCAACGCCGTCGATCACGGGCTTGAGGACACGGGGACCCGCCTACGCCTCGGGAAGCCCGCCGCCGGCCGCATCAGCATCGCGGCCGGACAGGACGGCGACGGCATCGTCGTGTCGGTCTCCGACGATGGTCGCGGGATCGATCCGGCCTTCATCCGCCGGCGCGCCGTCGAGCGTGGCCTGCGCTCGCGGGACGCCGTGTCGGCGATGGACGACGTCGCCGTCACCGACCTGATCTTCGCGCCCGGCTTCTCGACGGCCGGCAGCGTCGGCGCGCTCTCGGGCCGGGGGGTCGGCATGGACGCCGTCAGGGCCGCCGCCGAGCGCATGGGCGGACGGGTCTCGGTCGAGAGCCGCGCGGGCGCGGGTACGACCGTCGCCCTGCATCTCCCGCGGACGGTCGCCCTGGCCCGCGTGCTCGTGGTCGGGATCGGCATCGAATCGTACGGGTTCGCAATGGACGCCGTGGATGAGGTCGTCCGGGTCCCGAGGTCGGCCATCCACGCCGTCGCCGGGGGCGCCGCGACCGTCCTGAGGGGCCGGACCCTTCCGGTGTTGCGGCTCGCCGACCTGCTGGACCGTCGATACAGTGCCGGCATCGCGATGGAGGCACTGCTCCTCGTCGTCCGCGCGGACGGTCAGACCGTCGCGCTGGAGATCGACCGCCTCGAAGACCGGTTGGACGCCGTGGTGCGCGCCCCGTCCGGCCTCGTCGGAACCGTGCCCGGCGTGGGCGGCACGACCACCCTCGGCGACGGAACCGTCCTGCTCGTCGTCGATCCCGCTGCGCTGCTGGCGAACCTGGCATTGGTCGGCCAGGGAACCTCCGGGGATGGAAGATGACGGTCACGCTTCTGGCGGAAGACGGAACGAACGGAACGATCCGCCTGGAGGGCACCTGTTCGGTCGAGGACGCGGATACGCTCGCCTCGCTCATTTTTGAGGATGCGGGCCGGACGGTGGACTGGGCTGCCTGCACGAGGATGCACACCGCGGTCTACCAGGCGCTGCTGCGCCTGCGACCCGTCGTCCGCGGGACATGCGGAGACACCTTCGTCGACCGGTGGCTACCCCCGCCCAGCCCGGAAAAACGCGGCGCGACGCAAACTTAGCGCTATGCCCCGGCGAGGTCCCGACGCATAAATGGCGCCATCGCCACGCATCCGCCCGCAACGAGCGCAACCTCATTAGCATCGCCCCATGACGACAACCGCACTCATCGTCGACGACAGCAAGCTCGCACGCCTCGTCGCCGCCAAGCTCCTGCGCCAAGTCAAGCCGGACTGGGAGGTCGCGGAGGCCGCGAACGCCGATGCGGCGATGGCCGTGGTCCGTGGGCGTCAAGTCGACGTGGCGCTGCTCGACTTCAACATGCCCGGCCGGGACGGCCTCGAACTCGCCGCCGAACTGCGTTCCTTAAGCCCCGGGATGCCCATCGCCGTGGTCTCGGCCAACATCCAGGACGAGATCATCGCGCGGGCCCGCAGCGTGGACGCGACGTTCCTGCCGAAGCCGCTCACCGAGGAGGCGCTCTCCGGCTTCCTGTCCGGCGCCGCGCTTCGGTTGCGTCGGGCCGCGTCGTGACGGCGGCCACGGTCGACCTCACGGAGCTGCAGCGCGACGCCTTCACCGAACTGGTGAACATCGGCGTCAGCAAGGCCGCCGCGAGCCTGCGCGGGATGATCGGCGTCCAGGTCCTCCTGTCGGTGCCGTCGGTCGAGATCGTCTCGCAGGGGCAGGCCGCGCGCATGATCGGGGAGCGCGAGGCGTCCGAGCTCGTCGTGGTGCACCAGGACTTCACCGGCGCCTTCGCCGGCCGGGCCCTGCTGATCTTCCCGCAGGAGAACGGACGCGAACTCGTCCGGGCGGTCGCCGGGGAGGAACTCTCCCCGGAGGAGGTCTCCGAGATGGAGGAGGAGGCCCTGACGGAGACGGGCAACGTCATCCTCAACGGCTGCCTCGCCACGATGGCGAACCTGCTGCAGCGGACGCTGACCATGTCGCTGCCGGAGGTCATGCGGGGAGACGGACAGCGCATCTTCCTGCCGACGGGCGACGTGGGCGGCGACGCGCTCGTACTGTTCCTCTACATCAACTTCTCCGTACGCGAGCGGGACATCCGCGGCTACATCGCCATGCTGATGGACCTGCCGTCCCTTGAAAGCCTGAAGGTGTTGATCGACGACTTCGTCGAGCGCGCCATCGGCGAGACGGAAGCGTGACGGCCATTTCTCCCGAACACCTGGCCCGGGCGACGGCCGAGATGCGTGGCCGCGCCGCCCCCTTCATCGCGGCCCTTGAGGTCAATCGCCAGCCGATGGTGGTGACCGACCCGCGCCTACCCGACAATCCCATCGTGTTCGCGAACCGCGCATTCCTGGAACTGACGGGCTATGCGGCCGGCGAGATACTGGGACGCAACTGCCGTTTCCTGCAGGGCCCCGACACCGAACCGGCGGCCGTCGCCCTCGTCCGGGACGCATTGGCCGAACGGAAGGAACTCCAGGTCCAGCTGCTCAACTACCGCAAGGACGGCGCACCGTTCTGGAACGAGCTCTACCTCAGCCCTGTCTTCGACGGTGCGGGCGAGCTGGTGAACTACTTCGCCTCCCAATTCGACGTCACGTCCACCCGTCGGGGAGAGGCCGCCCAGGAGCGTTTGCCCGCCATCGAACGTCGCCTCGCCGACGCCCAGCGCCAACTGAGGATCACTCTCACGTCCGCAGGCGTCGCAGGCACATGGGATTGGGACATCCCGGGCGGGCGCCTCCACGTCGACGACCGTTTCGCCCTGCTGAACGGGATCGGAAACCAGGCAAGCCCGGACGGAGTCGAGACGAAGGCCTTCTTCACCCGCATCCATCCCCAGGACCGGACGCGGGTACGCCTGGCTGTGACCGGCATCCTCAACGGCGCGGAGGTGTTCGACAGGGAGTACCGCCTGCAGGCTCCGGACGGTGCCGTCCATTGGGTCCATGCCCAGGGACGCTGCGCCTACGACGGCGGCGGCAACCCGATGCGCTTCACCGGCGCGCTGGTGGACGTCACCGAGCAGAAGCGGGTCGAGGAGCGGCTGCGCATCGCCCAGACCGCCGGCCGGATCGGCACGTTCGAGTACGTGCCGGGCTTCGCGACCGTCGAGGTCTCCCCCCAGTTCTGCGCCCTGCTCGGCGTCGTCCCGGCCGCGACGCTGGCCGTCAGCTCGGTCAACGCTCTCCTGGTCGAGGGCGGTCCGTTGCTCGATTCGGCCTTCCGGCAGGCCGGCGAGTTGCCCTATGCCGAGATGCGCGTCCCCGTCGGGGACACGGGGGAGACGCGTTGGCTCGCCCGGCGCGGCGAGGCGGTCAGGGACGACGAAGCCGCCGAGCTGCGCCATGTCGGCGTGATCTACGACGTGACGGCGACCAAGGCGTCCGAGGTTGCCCTCCGCGGGATGAACGACACGCTGGAGGCCCGTGTCCAGGAAGCCATCGCCGAGCGGGAGCAGGCCGAGGAGCAGTTGCGCCAGTCGCAGAAGATGGAGGCGGTCGGGCAATTGACCGGGGGCATCGCGCACGACTTCAACAACCTGCTGACCGGCATCGTCGGATCGCTGGACCTGATGCAGACGCGCATCAACGAGGGCCGGACCGAGAACCTGAGCCGCTACTCGGGCTTGGCCATGGCCTCGGCCCAGCGGGCGGCGGCGCTGACCCACCGCCTCCTCGCCTTTTCGCGGCGGCAGCCCCTGGAGGCGAAGCCGGTCGACGTGAACCGGCTGGTCGGTTCGATGGACGACCTCCTTCGCCGCACTTTGGGCGAGCGCGTCCGCCTGGAGGTGGTCGTAGCCGGCGGCCTGTGGCTGACCCTGTGCGATCCCAACCAGCTTGAGAACGCGATCCTCAACCTCGCCATCAACGCGCGGGACGCGATGCCGGACGGTGGCAGACTGACCATCGAGACGGCGAACAGCTTCCTCGACGACGCCTACGTCGCCCGGGAGATCGGCGTGCGCGCCGGGCAGTATGTCTGCGTCTGTGTCACGGACACAGGGACCGGCATGCCGCCGGACGTGGTTGTCAAGGCCTTCGACCCGTTCTTCACGACGAAACCCATCGGGCAGGGCACGGGGCTCGGCCTGTCTATGATCTACGGCTTCGCCAAGCAGTCCGAGGGCAACGTCAAGATATACTCGGAGGCCAGCGAGGGCACCTCGATCAAGCTCTATCTTCCGCGCTACTACGGGGAGTTCGAGGAGACCGGCGCACCGCGGGGCGAGACGCCGCGCGCCGAGGAAGGCGAGACCGTCCTCGTGGTCGAGGACGACGACACGGTCCGGACCCTCGTCGTGGAGGTGCTGAGGGAACTCGGTTACGCGACGCGGGAGGCGCCGGACGGGCTTGTCGGCCTACGCATGCTGCAATCGGACGTACGGATCGACCTCCTCGTCACGGACGTCGGCCTGCCGGGCCTTAACGGGCGCCAACTCGCCGACCAGGCCCGGGCGACACGACCTGACCTCAAGGTCCTGTTCATGACCGGATACGCCGAGAACGCCGCCTTCGGGGCGGGCCATCTCGAACCCGGCATGCAGATGATCACCAAGCCGTTCCCGGTCGAGGGCCTGGCGACGAAGATCCGTTCCATCATCGAGACCTGACGCCTTGGCTGAAGCGCTCTTATTCGGTTGGTCAACGAATGGCCATCAGTCCGGTCCTGCGGCGTTTCGTCATGGGGGAGCAGGTCGCCACGCCCCTCAATCACGCGCCGTAATCGAAGCCATGGACGCTTCCCCGGCGTCCGTCTGGCGGTTGTCGAGCTTGCGCGACTCGGTGGCGATGTTCAGTAGGCTGGTGTCGCCCTTGCGCAGGATCTGGTCGGCCTCGGACAGGCGGTCGCGCTCAGCCGCCGTGATGTCCCGGGCACTCAGCACCACCACGGGGACCTCGGCGCAGCCGGGCAGGTCCCGGAGCCGGTCGAGGAATGAGAACCCGTCCATCACCGGCATGGTCAGGTCGAGCAGCACGAGGCGCGGCACGCCGTGCCGGATCCGGTCAAGCGCCTCGCTGCCGTCCCCGGCCTCGCAAACGGTCCAGCCATTGCGTTCCAGCACCGTCCGCAGCCGGTGGCGCATATCGGCGTCGTCGTCGACCACGAGCACGTCGCCGTCCGCCGCCCGAAACTGGTCCAGGATCGTGCGGAGCCGGGCCCAGTCCACCGGCTTGGGCACGGCCTCGACCGCACCGAGCGAGGCACTCAGCGCCGCGTCGGCGACGAAGCTGACCATGACCACCGGAATGCCTGCAGTCTCCGGGTCTGCCTTCAGGGCGGCGAGCACCGACCAGCCATCCATCTCGGGCACCATCACGTCGAGCAAGATCGCCCGGGGCTTGAGCGCCTTGGCGAGATCGAGCCCGGTGCGCCCGTCTCCCGCGGTGCGGACGGCGAAGCGTTGACGTTCGAGGAACCGGGTCATCAGCTCGCGCTGGTTGGCCTCGTCGTCGATGACCAGCACGAGGTCGCCCACCGTCACCTGGTTCTCGGGCGCCGCCGGTGCCGCTTCGACAGCCTGCTCGGGGGGCGCCGCCGGGACGCGCAGGGTGAAGCTCGTCCCCTCGCCTTCGACGCTGTCGACGGTGATGTCCCCGCCGAGCAACTGGGCGAAGGCGCGGCTCAGCGCCAGTCCGAGGCCGGTACCGCCATAGTTGCGCGTGGTGCTCTCGTCGGCGTGAGTGAACCGCTCGAACAGGCGCCCAACCTGCTCCGCGTTCATGCCGATGCCGGTGTCCTGCACTGTGAACCGGAGCCGGTCGCCGGCCGGATCCACTTCGCGAGCCGCACTCAGCGTGATGGTGCCGCCCTCGGTGAATTTTGCCGCGTTCGACAGCAGGTTGAACAGGCACTGGCGCAGCTTCACCGCGTCCGTTCGGGCTCGGCCGACGCCATCGGCCACGTCGAGCACGAGGACGTTTCCCTTCTTCCCGACGAGCGCCTCGACGGTGGCGGCCGCGTCCATGACGAAGGCGGCGACGTCGATGTCCTCGGGGTAGAGTTCCATCTTCTCGGCCTCGACCTTGGACAGGTCGAGGACGTCGTTGATCAACCCGAGCAGGTGCTTGGCGTTCGACTTGATCTTCCCGAGATCCTTGAGCAGGCCGTCCTGCCCGAGTTCCTCCGCCTCCTCCTACAGCATCTCGGAGTACCCGATCACCGCCGAGAGCGGGGTCCGGAGCTCGTGGCTCATGTTGGCGAGGAAGCTACTCTTGGCTCAGTTAGCCTCCTCGGCCGCCTCGCACGCGGACTCGGCGTCCCGGCGTGCGTCCTCCAGGGCGGCTTGGCTGGTGCGCAGCCCGGCGTTGGCCGCGTCGAGGCGACGGAGCGTATCCTCGCGCTCGACCATGGTCCGGCGCAGGGCGTCGCAGACGAGGACCATCGCGCCGCCGACGACGACGTATTGCGCGAGCGCGACGACCTGGCCGGTGCTTAAGGTCAGGGTGCCGTCCGACCGGCGAAAGAACCAAGCCGCGGCCAGCAGGGAGACCCCGACGGTGACCGCGCCCGGCCCCCGCCCAAGGGCGAGCGTGACGAGGAAGACGAGCGGCAGATAGAGGAGGAAGGGCGCAACGTCGAGCGGCGCGAGGAAGCGCAGCAGGGTCGCGAGACCGACGGCGGCGAATGGCTGGGCGTAGCGTGCGGCCAGCCCGATGCCGTGGCCGGATATGGCCGCCATGAACCTTCGCACGGATTCCTCCTCCCGGCGCATCTCTGCGCCGTCACATCCCTGCGGGGATCTCGTCGGTATGGACCGTGAACCCGGCCAGGGCGCGGGACCGATGCTCGTGGTGATCGCGCAGTCTGTCGCGTCACGCCCATAGGCCATGACGATGCGGCCGATCCGAGGCCGGTTGTGCCGGGCGTCGAACGTGTATCAGCGCGGTCCCGCCGACCCGTCGAGGTAGACCTCGAACCAAGCGGAGAAGTCCATCGGCGCCGGGTCCTTCGGTACGCCGATGTCGCCGAGGTAGCCGAGGTAGCCGTGGCATGGCGGGCTGGGATGTTCATGCACCGGCACAGCGTGATGGCGAGGTGGGCGAAATCGCGGCAAACTCCGACCTGCTGGCCGTGACCGTCGAAGGCGCTACGGGTGGCGTCGGCCTGCATGTAGTCGAAGCACAGGCGTCCGTGCGCGTAGTCGACGACGGCTTGCACGCGGGACCAGCCCTCGGGCGTGCCGCCGAACAGGTTCCAGGCGGTCTGCGAGAGCTTGTCGGTGTGACAGTAGCGCGAGCCCAGCAGGAACAGCAAGGCCTCGTCCGGCAGGTCCTGAACGGGGATCTGGCGAGCGTTGGGGGCGTGGTCGTCGGGCCGGCCATGATCCTCGATCACGAAGTCCGCTGACATCGCGATTCGCCAGGCCGGCGCGAGGATGCGCGTCGCGACGTTGCCGAAAGGGTCGCGGAACTGCCTAAAGGCCACCGGCGGATCGAAATGACCTCGCGCGAGCGCAAGTCGGGCTGCTTCTCCGGGCGGACCCTGAGCAACAGCGTCATCGGCGTTGAGCCGAACCTGTCGAGGGCGATGGAATAGTCACAACAGATTCGCATGGACGGCCCTCCACTCCCGGAACACCAGTCTAGGCAAGATGTTCGCCAGAAAGCCGTTCCCGGGTGTGCCGCGAACTAGCTGGCACGACCGTGGGCGAACGCCCTATGGGGACCGCCGCGGGACGAAACGGGACCGGTTACGTTATAGGGAGGCACGCCGCTCCTGGGCCGGCGGCGAGGAGTTGTAGCGTATGCCGATGCCGACAGCCGTGACGGATGCCCCGAAGCCTCCTGCCCAGGTGCCGCCCCCGCTCGTGCCTGGCCTGCGCGGCCTGCTGACCCTCGCGGTGGGCGTCGTGCTGATCGCGGCATTGTACTTCGGCCGCGAGGTGTTCATCCCCCTCGTGCTGGCGGTACTCCTCAGCTTCGTCTTGGCCCCGGTGGTCAACCTGCTGCGTCGGATCAAGCTCGGGCGCGTCCCCTCGGTCATCGTGGCGGTGCTGCTCGCGCTCGGCGTGATCGGCGGCATCGGCGCAGTCATCGGCACGCAGGTGGCCGGGCTCGCCGGCAACCTGCCGCAGTACCAAGCCACGGTCTCGAAGAAATTCGCCGGCCTGCAGCAGGGCTGGCTCGGGGAGGCCAATCGGGTCATCGCCAAGTTCAGCCACCAGGTCCACGACGCCACCCAGAAGGCGGACGCCGCCGGCACCACCGCGGCGACCGGCCCGGGCGGCGACACCCCGAAGGCGCAGCTCGTCCGCGTGCAGGAACCCGAGATCTCGCCGCTGGCGCTCGCCGAGAAGGTATTGGGCCCGATCTTCGAGCCGCTGACGACGGTGGGGATCGTCCTTGTGGTGGTGGTGTTCCTGCTCCTTCAGCGGGAGGATCTGCGCAACCGCATGATCCGCCTGTTCGGATCGAGCGACCTGCACCGCACCACCGTGGCGATGGACGACGCGGCCGGTCGCCTCGGGACCTACTTCCTAGCTCAGCTCGGCATGAACGCCGCGTTTGGCGTCATCGTCGGGGTCGGGCTGTGGTTCATCGGCGTGCCCAACCCGCTGCTGTGGGGCGTGTTCTCCGCGCTGATGCGCTTCGTGCCCTACATCGGCGCCTTCATCTCCGGCATCCTTCCGGTCGCGCTGGCGGCGGCCGTCGATCCGGGCTGGAACATGGTCATCGCCACCGCAGCCCTCTTCCTGATCGCCGAGCCGGTGTTCGGGCAGGTGATCGAGCCTCTGCTCTACGGGCACTCCACCGGACTATCGCCCTTCGCCGTGATCGTCTCGACCCTGTTCTGGGGCTTCCTCTGGGGTCCTATCGGGCTGATCCTGGCGACCCCGTTCACGGTCTGCTTGGTCGTGCTTGGCCGCCACGTCGACAGCCTAGAGTTCCTCGACATCCTGCTGGGCGACCGGCCGCCGCTGACGCCGGTGGAGAACTTCTATCAGCGCATGCTCGCCGGCGACCCGGACGAGGCGCGCGACCTCGGCGAGCAGATGCTGAAGGAGCGCTCCTTGTCGTCGTACTACGATGAGGTCGCGTTGAAGGGCCTTCAGCTCGCCGCAAACGACTACGCCCGCGGGGTCGTCACGCCTGCGCAGCTGGAGAACATCCGGGCGTCGTCCCGCTCCCTGGTCGAAGACTTCGAGGACCATCCCGACGTCGAGCCGGCCGGCACGGACGCGACGGTGAACCCGAACGACACCCCGACGCTCGCCGAGCGCGCGCATCCGAAGAACGAGGCGGTACCCGGTCAAGCGCCACCTCGCGAGGCGCTGCCGGAGGCGTGGCGCGGCGAGGCGCCGGTGCTGTGCCTGGCCGGGCGCGGCCCCCTCGACGAGGCCTCCTCGGCGATGCTGGCGCAACTGCTGCGCAAGCACGGGCTCGGGGCGCGCGTGACGGCCTACCAGTCCGCCTCACGTGAAGGCATCGGCGACCTTGACCTGTCGGGCGTGGCGATGGTGTGCATCTCCTACCTCGACATCACCGGCAACCCGTCGCACCTACGCTACCTGCTGGAGCGTCTCCGTAGGAAGTCGCGGGACGTCAAGCTTCTGGTCGGTCTATGGCCGCAGGGCGAGGCGGTCCTGACCGACATGGCGCTCGGCCGGCAGGTCGGTGCCGACGCCTACGTGTCGTCGCTGCGCGGTGCGGTCGAGGCGTGCCTGAGGGAGGCGGGCGCGACGACGGCGGGCGGCGAGACCCCGGCTACGGCGAACGCCGCCTGAAGCCGGAGCCGGCCAACGGCTTGACCGTTGTTCGCGCGTCCTACAGGCAAGCCTCATCCAGCCGCCGTGGAGACATTCTTCGCCCTCGCGATCTCCCTGCTGGCCGCCCCTGCTTTCGCCTCCGGGGGGCCCGATGTCGTTCGCGGCGGCGAAAAACCTTTGACAATCCATAAAGCCGCCCCGGCGCCCGTCGCCCAAGCCGTTCCGACCAAGAAGATCGGCTTCGTCCTCGCCTCGCCATACGGCAACTGAGGCCGGGTCTACGTGCCCGTTGTCGAACGGCAACGCGCATTGATTATCGGGCATCCCGTCCGTTGTCCGCCGTAATCGTCCCATAGGCATCCCGGGCCTGGACGAAGCGTGAACCGTTCATGCATCCAGGTTGTGGTTCGAGGGTTCTGGTGTCTCGACGGTTTGCATGTGTTGGACGGCTTGTGGCCGTCACCGCCGGGGTCGCCGTGCTGTTGGGCCTTGGGGCCTGCGCCGGCCGGCCGACCGGCGTGCTTCTGCCCATCGCCGACGCGGCCCCAGTCGCGGGCACGTCGCGCGTCGCGATGCTGGTCGCCACCACACGCAGGTCCGCGACTGACCGTGGCGTGCTGTTCTCCGGCGAGCGCGGCGAGGCGGTGACTTACACCGACCTCGTGGTCTCGATCCCGCCGGACGCAACCCGCCAGCCCGGTACCGTGCAGTGGCCGGAACGCTTGCCCGGCGATCCCTCCACCGACTTCGTCGCCCTTCGCGCCGAGCCGGTCGACCGCTCGAAGGTTGCGGCCTGGACCGGCAAGGCGGTCAGGGGTCGCGGAAAACGCCACGTCCTGGTGTTCGTCCACGGGTTCAACAACAAGTTCGAGGACGCCGTCTTCAGGTTCGCGCAGATCGTGCACGATTCTGGCGCCGAGGTCGCGCCGGTGCTGTTCACTTGGCCGTCCCGCGGTTCAGTTCTTGCCTATGGCTACGACCGAGAGAGCACCAACTTCTCTCGTAACGGCCTGGAGACGTTGTTGCGAGACCTGACGAAGGACCCAAACGTCGGCGAGGTCACGGTGCTCGCCCATTCCATGGGTAACTGGCTAGCCCTGGAGAGCCTCCGCCAGATGGCCATCCGCGACAAGCGCGTTGCGCCGAAAATCCGGAACGTCATCCTGGCCGCCCCAGATGTCGACATGGACCTCGCACGCGGCGCCTTCCACGATATGGGCAAGGACCGGCCGCGGCTGACACTGATGGTGTCGGGCGACGACCAGGCGTTGGCGGTCTCGCGTCTCGTCTGGGGGAACAGCGTGCGACTGGGAGCCATCAACCCGAACGCCGAGCCGTACAGGTCCGAGCTGGAGCGCGAGAACATCGGCGTCCTCAACCTGACCTCGGTGAAGTCCGACGATGCACTCAATCACGGCAAGTTCGCCTCTGGGGACGTGGTCGCGCTTCTGGGCAAGCGCCTTGCCGACGGGCAGCCGATCTCGGACGGCCAGATTGGCATCGGCGACAGGCTAGTGAGCACGGCCGCCGGGGCCGCATCGACGGTCGCCACCGGTGCCGCACTGGCAGTCGCCGCCCCGGTGGCCCTGATCGACCCGCAGACCCGCGAGACCTACGGCGACCACCTCTCGAACGTCGGAAGCGGTTTCAAGGACACCGTCGGCTCGACGGCCGACCTCGCCGCCGCGCCCTTGCGCGCTGTCACGGGCGGTCGCTGATCATCCGAAGCAAGTAAGTCTGGATGGGGCAGAATCCTCGGCCCTGCGCAGAAGAGATGATGGTGTGGAATGTCGGGCTCACCGTTGCTGCGGAGCCGTTGGCGTGGATGGGCCTCGTCCAGGCCCAGGCCCAGGCCCAGGGCCTGGAACATGGGGCTCAAGAGTGTGCTATCCGGGGTTAGATGATCGCCGGTCCCCTCGGGGCCGTCGTTGGCGATGCGGTCGGTGCGATGGTCAGCATGGCCAACGGCAGCCTCAGCGTCGACCGGCGTGCGCGTTTCCTGATCTATGCGCTGGGCGAGCGGCGGCCGTCCTTCGCCTACGTCGGTCCCCTGCGGGTCGGTACCATTCTGCCTGAGGACGGTGTTGTCTACTACGAAGTGCCCACCGAGTTCGCCCTGCCGAACTACAGCTGCACCGTCGTCAACGACCACCCGTGCTCGTTGACCCGCGCAGGCGCCGTGTCGTCGAGATCATAGAGTAGAAATGGGTCGATAGCAGGCTGTCCGCTTTTCCGATGGGCCTACTCTCAAGCGGCCGTTCCGCTGTCGGCCAGACTACGTCACGCCGGATTGCCGATCAGCGCGAAAGCGGCCGTTCAGCTTTGCGCCCATCTCAGCCATTCATTTGAAAACGGGACGGTTCCGGAAGCAGACACCTGTCAGGCAGGCCTCGCTCCGCCGCACACGATTTGCCGCCGGATAGAGCGGGCGAAATGCGCATCGCGTCCGTCAGACCGGTCCGCCTGTTATCGTTCGGGAGTCCCGCCGGAGTGGGAGGGGGAGGTCGGTGCCAGACACTGTTCCGGGGAGGTCCGGCCCAGACATCTTAACGTCAGGCCCAAGCACATCTCATCGGGTCTGGCCGCTTCGCAATCGCCGAACCACGCTGCACCTCCATTATCCGGCGGCGGGACTGGAAGCCTTGCTCGCGGCGGTGGGACGCGGCTTCTCACGGCAACGCCCCACCGCCGGCATCCCGCAACATGTCCGCCAACCGGACAAGCTGCGCCACGGATTCCGCCCCCATCTTGCGCATGACTTGCCCGCGATGCAGCTTCACCGTCGCCTCCGTCAGTTCGACGTCGGCGGCAATCTGCTTGTTGAGCTTACCGGCAGCGACGAGGGCCATGACCTGCTTCTCGCGCTCCGAGAGCGTGGCATAACGCGACAGCAGGGACTGCCGCGCACGCCGCTCGCTGCGATGCCGCTGATCATTCGCGATCGCCCGATTGACAGCCTCCAGCAGGTCCTGCTCGCGCACCGGCTTGGTCAAAACGTCGACGGCACCGGCTTTCATTGCCCGCACCGCCATCTGCACGTCCACATGCCCACTGATGAGCACGATCGGACGTGCGTCGCTCTGCTTCGCCAACATCTCTTGGAACTCCAGCCCGCTCTGTCCCGGCAGCCGGATGTCGAGGACGATGCAGCACGGCCGATTGGATGGCGCGGAGGCCAGGAAGTCCTGCACGGACGCGTAGGTTTCGGTGAGCAGCCTCACCGACTCAAACAGGCCGCGCAAGGCCTCGCGGACACTGGCGTCATCGTCGATGACGTAGACGGTAGGGAGTTCCTTGTCGGCCGATGCACTCATGTCAGGGCCGCCCGTCCATCGGCACCGTGAAGCTGAAGGCGCTTCCCCGCGCGTGGCGCGACGCGGAAACTTCGATCGTGCCCCCATGCGCCTCAATGATCGACCGGCAGATCGACAGGCCCATGCCCATCCCGGCTGGCTTCGTGCTGTAGAAAGCCTCGAAGATGCGATCCGCTTGCTCCGGTTCGAGGCCGGACCCCGTATCCTCGACGCAGACATGCGCGTATCCATTGCCCTGCGCGCTGCTGCGCACGGTTAGGCGCTTTGGCACAGGCCCGTTCTCGCTCATCGCCTCGACGCCGTTCATGATCAGGTTCAGGAGAACCTGCTGAAGCTGGGTGCGGTCGCCCAGGATGATCAGCGGCTCGCGCTGATCCCCGTCGACCCGTGCGTCCACCGCGCGCCGCCGCAATTCACCGTTGAGCACCAGCAACACGTCCCGGATCGCGCTGCGCACATCCATGGGCTCCGCGCGGGTGGGCGCCTTGCAGGCCAGCGCCCGTATGCTCGCGATGATGTCGCCCGCACGGTGACCGTCACGGATGACTCGTTCCGCTGCCTGGCGTGCCTGGGCGAGATCGAACTGCGCCTCATCGAGCCAGCGCAGGCAGGTCCCCGCATTGGTGACGATCGCCATCAGCGGCTGGTTCACCTCGTGTGCGATGGAGACCGCGAGCTCGCCGAGTGTCGTCACACGTGCGACGCGGGCGAGTTCGCTCTGACTTTGCCGAAGTTCCTCTTCCGTGCGCTTGCGATCCTCGATCTCGATCAGCGCACCGTACCATTTCACCACCTCCCCATGAGCGTCCAAGAGGGGGTTCTGGCGGAGATTGAACCAGCGATACTGGCCATCGGCCCGCAGGATGCGTCCGTCGATCTCCTCGCCTCTCCGCGTGATACGGACACGCTCCCAGGACTCGCGCATCAATTCCAGGTCGTCAGGATGGAAGATGCGGTAGAAACCTTCGCCGGCGATGTCGTCGAACGAGAGCCCGCAGTAATCGAGCAGGTTCCTGTTCCAGAAATCGACCTCACCGTCAGGCGTCGCGGACCATGCCATCGCGGGGATCGTATCGATGATCAGCTTGAGCCGCTGCTCGCTGGCTCTGAGCGCATCTTCGGCGCGCTGGAGATCCTCGATGTCCACGTTGGCGCCCACCCATCGCACTTTGCCATGAGCGTCGGTGATTTTCTGGCATGAGAAGAAGAACCAGCGGTACTGCCCGTCATATCGTCGGATCCGTCCCTTCAGGCTGGCCCTGTCTCGAGAACGGGTCGCCTCTCCCCATACTCGCTGCATGCGCTCGACGTCATCGGGATGGTAGAAATTGAAGTCGCCCCAGTTGAGCAGGGCCTCGGCTTCGACGCCCGCGTATTCGGCCCAGCGCTGATTGACGAACTCCGCGCTTCCGTCCTCCCGCGACACCCAGGCCAGCACCGGCAGGGAATCGACGATGAGGCGGAGGTTCTGCTCGCCGGCAAGAAGCGCCGCTCGCGCCGCCTTGAGAGCATCCTCGGCGCTCTTCCGATCTTCGATATCCAAAACGACGCCGTACCACTTCAAGACGTTGCCCTCCGGATCCAGCAGAGGGTTTTGCCGCAAGGTGAACCAGCGATACGTCCCGGACGCGCTCCTGATTCGGCCCTCGACTTCGCGAGGGCGCTTGGAGCCCATGATGTCCTGCCATTCGGACAGGAGGTGCTCCGTGTCATCCGGATGGAAGATCCGGTGGAAACCCAGCCCCATCAACTCCTGCGCGGAGAGGCCGACGAAGTCGAGAAAGTGCTGATTGCAGAAATCCAGGATGCCATCCGCTGTGGCCGACCACGCCATCGCGGGGATCGTGTTGATGATGAGATTGAGATTCCACTCGCTCTTGGCGAGTGCCTGGCCGACCGGCTTCTCGATGCGCATATCGGCAGGCGGGCGGCGGTTGCTGATCTCGCGCACCTCGCGCATGGCCAGACTCGCCTGGGCGGCTGCAGTGCGGAGTTTCAGCAGCTCCGCGGCCTCTGGAAATGTCGGGCGTCCCGAGATGGCGATGAGAAGGCCCAAGCTCGCCAGACCGCCGAGCGGGAGAGCCATTGCTGCGAACGGCACGCCAGCGACCACGAGCCGGGTTGGCTGCGGGTGTTCTGACTGAAGCCAGGGATCGATGCTGGCTAGGACGGTCTGCAGCGCGTCCGCAGGCGCGAGAGCGCTCCCGACACGGCGGAAAACGTGCGGGGTATCGTTGAAGCGGATTCCGACGAAGTCCAGATCCAGCATCTCAACGAGGATTTCGAGGAATGCCTCCGCGATGTATGTCGGATCTCTTGCGTCCCGACCGATACAGACCGAGGTGAGACGCTCGACATCCTCGACGCAGCGACGAAGCTGGTCGACGTCTTCCGCCACGATCGGCCCCTCTCCGCTCACGGGCGCTCTCACCTGCCTCGGCCGCTGCCCGCCGCCGATGGCCGTGGCCTGCTTTCGATTAATACAGACCGGTTGAGGCATCCACTCGACCTCAGTCGAGTCAATTACGACCTTGATCAAGCTTTCTCGTCGCGGCGTACGGCCGGCATGCGTGGTCTGTGGGCTGTCGCGTCCCGGCCGGCAAATCCTGACGCTGTCTGGTCCCGTTTCGACGTGCGCCATCGATAAGCGGAGCCGTGCGGGGTCCTCCGAATCGCCCAACAAGATGCCGGATGAAGTCTGCGCCGCAATTCCGGCCGCGATCGTCGGCTTCTGCATCGCGGCATCCCTGGCCAGGCGGGCGCACGTGCGAGCGATTCCGCGGCTGAAGCGATCCCCACTGGACCATGGTCGAACGCTTCCTTACTTCAAGCTACAAGTATTGTATTTCAAGAACACTCGCTCTAGCGGATATTGATTGGTACCGTATTCCAGCGCTCATCGATCCTGATTGCGGGCCACATTCGAGTGCAAAACTCGACGTTCTGGCCCTGGCAGCGCATTCGCGAGGACGATCTCGATGTCGAAGCACAACGTCGCCGACCTGATGATCGATATACTTGAAGAGGCCGGCGTCGAGCGCGTCTACGGGGTGGTCGGCGATAGCCTCAACGGCTTGACGGACTCCATCCGTCGGCGCGACACCATCGACTGGGTGCACGTCCGTAACGAAGAGGTCGGGGCCTTCGCCGCCGCTGGCGAGTCCCAGGTCACCGGACGTCTGGCGGCCTGCGCCGGCTCATGTGGTCCGGGCAACCTTCATCTCATCAACGGCCTGTACGACGCCCAGCGTACGCGCACACCGGTCCTCGCGATCGCCGCCCACATCCCGACCTCGGAGATCGGCAGCAGCTACTTCCAGGAAACGCATCCGCAAATGCTGTTCAAGGAATGCAGCGTCTACTGCGAACTCGTGTCCGATCCCGCGCAACTGCCCTACGTCATGGAGAGCGCGATCCGTGCCGCGATCGGCGAGCGCGGCGTCGCCGTCATCGTGATCCCGGGCAACATCGCGCTGGAGCCCGCGCCGGCCCGTGGCGCCTCACCGAAAGCCGGCCTCCTGCCGCCGACGCCCGTAGTGGTCCCCCAGGATCAGGACCTGGCGGCTCTGGCGGATCTGCTGAACGATGTCGAGCGGGTCACGCTCTTCTGCGGCCGCGGCTGCGCCGGAGCGCATGGCCCGCTCATGCAGCTTGCCGAGATGCTGAAGAGCCCCATCGTCCACGCCTACGGGGGGAAGGAGTTCGTCGAGTACGACAATCCCTACGATGTCGGCATGACAGGCTTCATCGGCTTCGCGTCCGGCTACGAGGCCATGCACACCTGCGACGTCCTGCTGATGCTCGGGACGGACTTCCCCTACAAGCCGTTCCTGCCAACCCATTGCCGGATCGCCCAGGTGGATCTTCGCCCCGAGCATGTCGGGCGTCGGGTCAAGTTGGATCTCGGCCTCGTCGGCGACGTCGGCGCCACGATCACGGCGCTCCTCCCGAAGCTCCAGACCAAGACCGACCAGGTGCATCTCGACGACGCGCTCGTCCGCTATCGCAAGGCCCGTCAGGGCCTCGACGACTTGGCCAAGGGCACACCCGGACGCAAGCCGATCCATCCGCAATACCTCACCCGAGTCCTGAGTGAGGCTGCCAGCGACGATGCGGTCTTCACCTTCGACGTCGGTACGCCGACCATCTGGGCGGCTCGCTACATCACGGTGAACGGCCGACGCCGGCTCGTGGGGTCGCTCAATCACGGCTCGATGGCCAACGCCATGCCGCACGCCATCGGCGTCCAGGCCGCCTACCCGGACCGGCAGGTCATCTCGCTCTCGGGCGACGGCGGTTTCACGATGCTGATGGGCGACCTCGTTACGCTGACACAGCAGAAGCTGCCGGTGAAGATCGTCGTCTACAACAACGGCTCGCTCGGCTTCGTCGTGCTCGAGATGAAGGCGCAGGGCTTCCTCGAAACTGGGACCGACCTGGTGAACCCGGATTTCGCCGCCATGGCACGGGCGATGGGGATCCACGGCATCCGGGTGGAGGATCCGGGCGACCTGCCGGGCGCGGTGGAGGAGATGCTCGCCCATGACGGCCCGGTCGTCCTCGACGTCGTGACCGCCAAGCACGAGCTGTCGATGCCGCCGACCATCGACCTGAAGGAGGTCAAGGGGTTCAGCCTCTGGGTCCTGCGCGCGGTGCTCAACGGTCGCGGCGACGAGGTCATCGACCTGGCGCGGACGAACCTCTTGCCCCGCTGACCGCGCACCTTCGACGAGCCTCCTGCCGCCCCTTCGGGCGGCAGGATCCCCGCTCTGTGCCTCGATGCTCCGGATCCCGCCATGGATATGACGCCTCTAAACCTGTCGCGGATCCAGTTCGCCTTCACGATTACCTTCCATATCATCTTCCCGGCCTTTACGATCGGGCTGGCGGCATGGCTGTGCTTTCTCGAAGGCTGTTCCCTGGTCACGGGGCGCTCGATCTACCGGCGCCTGTCGGATTTCTGGCTGAAGATCTTCGCCGTCGCCTTCGGGCTCGGGGTCGTGTCGGGGATCGTGATGGCCTTCCAGTTCGGCACGAACTGGAGCGAGCTGTCCCGCCGGACCGGCCCCATCCAGGGTCCGCTCCTGGGCTACGAAAGCTTCACGGCCTTCGCCCTCGAGGCGGCGTTCTTCGGCGTCCTGATGTTCGGCCGTAACCGGGTGCCGCCGGTCGTCTACTTCCTAGCCTGCCTGATGGTGGCGGTCGGGACCTGCCTGTCGGCCTTCTGGATTATGGTCAACAACAGCTGGATGCAGGTTCCGACCGGCTTCGCGCAGACGCCGGACGGAATCATCGTCCCGACCGACTGGTCGGCCATCACCCTCAGCCGGGTCGTGCTGGTCCGCTTTCCCCACATGGTGCTGGCGGCCTTCGTGACCTCAGCCTTCTGCATCGCGGCGACCGGCGCCTGGTACATGCTGCGCGGCCACGCCGTCCAGGAAGGCCGGGCCATGCTCACCATGGCCCTCCGGCTCGCTGCGATCCTCGTGCCGATCCAGATCGGCTTCGGCCATCTGGTCGGCGACTACGTGCACGACCTCCAGCCGGCGAAGTTCGCCGCGATCGAGGGGCGCTGGGAGGATGAGCAGCCCGCCTCCGAGGTGCTGATCGCGTGGCCCGACGAGGCGGCCCAGGCGAACCGCTTCGCCGTGGCGATCCCCTATCTCGGCAGCGTGATCGGCTCGATGAGCCTCACTGCCAAGGAGGTCGGCCTCAAGAGCTTTCCGCCGAACGACCGGCCGCCCGTGCTGATCCCGTTTCTCGCCTTCCGGGTAATGGTCGGGTGCGGGCTCGTGATGCTCGGCCTTGCCTGGGTGGGCTCCTGGCTCAGCCTGAGCGAGCGCCTCTACGGCGCGCGGCTTTTCCTGTGGTCGACCTTCCTGTCGTTCCCCCTCGGGTTCGTGGCGACGATCACCGGCTGGTTCGCCGCCGAGGTCGGCCGGCAGCCCTGGACGGTCTACGGGCAGATCCGGACCGCCGACGCCGTGACGCCGTTCCTCACCACCCCGCAGGTGGCGACGAGCCTCGCGATCTTCGCGAGCGTCTACGCGCTGATCTTCTCCTTCGGCGTCCTCTACATCTACCGCATGCTCCGGGCCGGACCGATCCCGGCGCGCGACCACGGCCGGCAGACCACCAATCCGAAACGTCCCCTCTCGGTGCCGGGCGGCAGCCCCGGCGTGGACGCCGCGGCGGAGTTCGGCCGATGACCCTCGTGAATCTCTGGGCCGGTGCCCTCGCGCTCGCCCTCCTCCTCTACGTCCTGCTCGACGGGTTCGATCTGGGCGTCGGTATCCTGTTCCCGTTCGCGCCAGGCGAGCGCGCGCGGCGGCACATGCTCAGCGCCATCTCGCCCGTCTGGGACGGCAACGAGACCTGGCTGGTGGTCGCCGGCGCGACGCTCTTCGGCGCCTTCCCGCTCGTCTACGCGACGCTCCTGTCGGCGCTGTACCTGCCGGTCATCGTCCTCCTCGCCGGATTGATCCTGCGCGGGGTGGCCTTCGAGTTCCGCTACAAGACCGTTCAATTCCGCTGGCTATGGGACGGCGGCTTCGTGGTGGGTTCCTACGCCGCCACCCTCGTGCAGGGCGCGGCCGTCGGCGCGCTCGTGCAGGGCTTGGCGGTCGAGAACGGACGCTATGTCGGCGGGGCGTTCGCGTGGCTCAGCCCGTTCGCGCTGCTCTGCGGTGCCGGGCTCTGCATCGGCTACGCGCTGATCGGGGCCTGCTGGCTGATCGGCAAGACCGACAATGACGCGCGGGCGTTCGGGTACGGAGTCCTGCCCGGCCTGCTCGGCGCGCTGCTCATCTTCCTGCTCGCCGCCTTCGTGTACGCGGCGGCGATCGACCTGCCGCTGCTCGGGCGATGGATCGAGCGGCCCTACCTCCTCGTCTTCCCGCTGCTCGGGATCATCGCCGTCGGCGGTCTGATCCTGGGCCTCCGCACCCGGAACGACCGCCTGTCGTTCCCGATGGCCGCGCTCATCTTCCTGGCGGCCTACGGGACGCTCGCGGCCTCCTTCCTGCCCTACATGGTGCCGTTCTCGATCACGATCGACGAGGCGGCGGCCCCGGAGAGTTCGCTGCGCTTCCTGTTCTGGGGCGCCGGGCTGTTCGTTTTCCCGCTCACGCTCGCCTACACCGCCGCGGTCTATTTCATCTTCCGCGGCAAGGTCGTTGGCGAAGCGGACTACCACTGAGCGGCCGATGTCCACCTTCATCCGCACTCGGCCAGAACGCCTCGTGCCTGATCTGACGGCGCTGCAGCCCCTCGGTTTTGGGCTGCGGACAGCGGTGGCCGCGCTCGCCGCCCTGTGGCTCGCGATGTGGCTCCAGCTCGACAATCCCCGCTGGGCGGCTTGGACCGTCATGGCGATCGCCCTGCCGACGCGGGGCGCGGTGAAGCGGAAGGGCGCTTGGCGCCTCGCCGGCACGCTGCTGGGCTTGGTCGCCGGCCTCGCCGGCATGGCCTGGTTCTCCCAGAGCTCCCTCGGCGCCGCCTTGTTCCTCGCAGGATGGACGGCCCTCGCCGCCACCGTCGGCGGCTTCGTCCCGGGGCTCGGGGCCTACGGGACGGCGCTCGCGGGCCTGACGGCGAGCCTCATCATGCTGGAATCGGTCTCAGACCCGCTTTCGACCTTCGATCTCGCTCTCGACCGGGGCTCCAACATCGTGCTCGGGATCGTCTGCGGCTATGGAGTCAGCACCGCGGCCGCCCTCGTGCAGGATCCGTCGCCGGACCCGTCCCCGCCGCCGCCCGCGCCGCCCGCCGCTATGATCGCCGCCAACGCGCTGCGCCTCGTGGCGCTCGTCGGGGCCGCCTGGGTCGTCTGGTTCCTCACCGCCTGGCCGTCCGGCCCGATCTTCATCATCCTGGCGGCGGCCCTCGGGCTCAACTTCACGACGCTGCCGAACGTCGACCGGGGTGCCTGGGCCTGTCTTTGGGGCGTCGGGCTCGGTCAGGCGGCTGGGCTCGCCCTCAAATTCGGTCCGCTCACGAGCACGCCGTCTTTCGGGCTGCTCGCGGCGACGCTGTTCCCGTTCCTGTTCCTCGGTGCCATCGGCGCGAGCGACCGGCGCTCCGCCGTGCCGGCGCTCGGATTCAACGTCTCGTTCCTCCTCGCCGCGGCACCCCAGAATCCCATGCAATACGACTTCGGGGCGTCGCTCAACGAGGCGCTGGCTGTCGTGGCCGGCGTGGCGCTGGTGATCGCCTCCTATCGCTATCTCTGGCCGGACCGTCTGTGGAGGCGCCCATGATCCTGCCGCTTCGCGAGCTCGACGTGATGGGCGTGCTGATCGCGCCGTTCGCGCTCTGCCTACTCCTCGCAGCCGCCACGATGGTCGTCCTGCTCGCGGCGCTCCGGCGGGGAGCGCGAGGCGCGGCCTGGGCGCGCTCTCCGGCCCTGGAACTGGCGCTCGCCGTCGGCGTCCTGTCGGCCTTCGTGCTCAGCCTGGGACGGATCTGATGGCGCCTGCAACCCAACGCAGTCTGGCCGAGCCCGGCCCGGCACCCACGAGCCCGCCACCCCCGTCGGTCACCGCCACGCCAGCATCACCCCCCGCCTTCGTCCTGTTCGCGACACTCGCAACAGCCGCAGCGGCGATGCTCCTCGCGTGGCTCGCCTGGGGCTACTACGTCCACACGCCCTGGACCCGTGACGGGACGGTTCGAGCCTATACCGCGCAGGTGGCGCCCGAGGTCTCGGGCCGCGTGACGGCGGTGCCGGTGGCCGACAACCAGGTGGTCCGGAAGGGCGACCTTCTGTTCCGGATCGACGACCAGGACTACACGATCGCCGTACAGCAGGCCGAGGCCGCGCTGGCACGCGCGACGGCACAGCTGCGCAACAGCGCGGCCGAAGCTTCACGACGCAACAGGCTGGACGATCTGGCGGTCTCCAACGAGGAGCGCGAGACCTACCAGAGCAACGCCGACGTCGCCCAGGCCGCATACCAGGGTGCGGAAGCCGATCTCGCCAAGGCGCGGCTGAACCTCGCCCGCACGGAGGTGCGCTCGCCGGTCAACGGCTACGTCACCAACCTGCTTCTCCAGGGCGGCACCTACGCGACCGCCGGCCAAGCCGCGATGACGCTGGTTGATGCCGACAGCTTCTGGGTGACTGCCTACTTCGAGGAGACGCAACTCCGGCGCATCCGCCTCGGCGATCCCGCTGCGCTCACCCTGCTCGGCTATTCCGACACGACGATATCGGGGCGCGTCGAGAGCCTGGGGCGCGGCATCACCGACTCGAACGCGGCGTCGGGCGTCGCCGGGCTGCCATCGGTCAATCCGGTCTTCACCTGGGTTCGCCTCGCCCAGCGCATCCCGGTCCGGATCCAAGTCGACCGCTGGCCCGAGGGCGTCGCGGTCGCCGCCGGCATGACCGCGACGGTGCACGTTCGGCCGGATCCGACCGCACCGGGCGTCGAGGGCCCCGTCGGCGAACAACGTCGTCAATCCAGCAGAGGATAAGACAATGCTCAAAGGTTTCTCGGTTCCGCTTACGCCGCAAGGCGAGTCGTCCTCCGCCAAGCTTCCACCGTGGCACTATTCCAGCGACTGCATGGCGGTCGAGTACTGGACGGATCCGGACGCCATCGCGGCCTTGCTGCCGCCGAGCCTCGCCGTCGATACCACGTCCGAGGGGCGGGCCTTCTTCTGGTTTCTTGATTGGCAGTTCACCGGATCGAACGACGAGCTGACCGATCCTGCTCGGTACCAGTACCGCGAGGCGTTCGTCCTGGTGGAAGCCGAGTTCGAGGGGCAGCCGGTCAATTACTGCCCGTATATCTTCGTCGACAACGACGCGGCGCTGGCACGGGGGTGGGCCCAGGGCTATCCCAAGAAGCTCGGCAGCGTCTTCCAGACACGCACCTTCGCGGCACCGAGCGCAGCCGCGGCACCCCTCGCCGCCGGAAGCCGTTTCGGTGCGAGCCTTTCGGCCCATGGCGAACGCCTCGCCACGGCGCGCATCCAGCTTGCGGGACAGGTCGACGATCCGCGCACCGTGTTCAACCGGCCGACTACGATGCGCCGCTACTTCCCGACCCTCGTCGCCGGCCGGCAGGATCGGCCGGCCGTGGACGAGCTGACGCTGTCGTTGACGGACGATCTGACCGTGGTCGACGTCTGGCACGGGTCGGCGGAGCTCAGCCTCCCCGAGGTTCAGGGCGAGGACATGCACCGGCTGGCGCCACGCCGGATCGGACGCGGCTATCGCTTCGGGATGGCGTATTCTGTCACCGACCTCAAGATCCTCAAGAACAATCTGGCATGATCCGATACACTGCGGCTCTGGACAAGAAATCAGCTGATCGGCTTCTCAATCATCGCGCCGCACCTTCCGCAAACAGAAGACTCACGCAAGGACAAGCCGGATGAGGAATGATGCGCGCCTTCACGTTCCGCAACGCCGTTCGGTCGGCGGACTGATCGCCCTGCTGGGCTTGGCAACCGCACTCTTTTGCATGCCCTCTTACGCGGCAAGACAGGGCGGGTTCGCCGACTTTGCCGGATCGTGGTTCGGCTCGGGCTACGTTCAATCCGCAAGCGGCAGCGAGGCGATCCGCTGCCGGGCGCAGTACGCGGTCGGCCCGGACGGCGCGAGTGTGGAGCAACGCCTCGTCTGCGCGAGCGCAAGCTACAAATTCAACATCGACTGCCAAGCGACGGAGTCGAACGGCGCGATCTCCGGGACTTGGACCGAGACGACGCGGAGCGTGACCGGCACCTTGTCGGGGTCGCTGCGCGGCGGCCAACTCCAGGCGCAGGTGAGCTCTCCCTTCTTCACCGCCGGTCTGAGCTTCTCGACGAGCCGGAACCGGCAGGACGTCGTGATCTCACCGCAGGGAAACGATATCCGGCAAGTGGTCGTCCAGCTCCGCCGCCGCTGACGGTCGCGGCGACTGCGAAGGATTGATCAACGCCATCGCTCAGCCCCGCCAGTCCCGGCGGGGCGCCGGCAGAACTGACCCGCGCGAGGCCGCCCGTCGTGAGCACCACAGTCGAAGATCAGGAGCCTTCGCAGATCCGGTCGTTCTCCATCGCCCTCGGCGTCGAACGCTTGGGGCTCATCGCATTGCGGCACCCGGCGATCGTCGGATCCGCGACGGTGATCTTGATCCTGCTGGCGGTTCTCGGCGTTCGCCGCCTCGGCGTCGACGACTCGATCAGCCAGCTGTTTCGTTCCGATACAACAGAGTTCCATGAGTACGAGACTGTTTCGAAGCGGTTTCCTTCGAGTGAATACGATGTCCTCGTCGTCGTCAGCGGTCCGATCCTGCAGCGGGACTCGATCGAAGCGCTGCGCAACCTGGCTACGGATCTGCAACTGGTCGACGGCGTCCGCGGCATCGTCTCGCTCTTCTCGGCACGCACGGCGCCGCTGGATGGCGCCCTGCCGGGTCCGCTCTTCCCCGACACCCTGCCGGAGGGGCCGGCCTACGCGCAGCTGGTCCGGACCGTCGAGACGAACGAGATCATCAAGGACAAGCTGCTCTCCGCGAACGGTCAACTGACGCTGATGGTGCTGGCGCTCGAGCCCACCAAGGTCGAGAGCAACCAGCTCGCGCCGCTGATCCAGGAACTCAACGGTCTCGTAGGCACCGACCTCGGTTCCACGACGCTGAAGACCGAGTTGACCGGTGTCCCGGTGATGCAGCTCGAGATCCGCAACGCGATCGAGCACGACCGCCTCGTCTATAACGCGGCGGGTCTCCTGGTCGGATGCCTCATCGCGATCGCATTCTTCCGGCGTCTGTCCTTCATGCTGATGGCGGCCGGGCCGCCGCTCGCCTCGATCCTCCTCGCGCTGGGCGCGTTCGGCTGGCTCGGCCTGCAGCTCAATATCTTCCTCAACATGATGACCCCGCTGATCATGGTGATCAGCTTCTCCGACAGCATGCAGCTCACCTTCGACGTTCGGGCCCGGCTCATCGCCGGCGCGAGCGCCCGGTCGGCGATCCGCGACGCCCTCCTTGTCGTCGGGCCCGCCTGCGTCCTGACCCATGCGACGGCAGCCCTGTCCTTCACCGCCCTCCAGGTCTCCGAATCCGATCTGATCCGCAGCTTCGGTCAGGCCGGGCTCCTGGCCACCGCGATCTCGATGCTGACGGTTCTGGCCCTCATCCCGGTCCTCGGTCTGATGCTGCTCAGGCGCACGGATGGGTTCGTCGAGGCGGCTCGAGAGGCGGATCGTGGCGTCGGGATCCTTCAGCGCCTCTGCGCGCGGATCGCGGGGCAGATGGTCCACCACGCGGCTGCCTACACCGCGCTCAGCGTCGTCCTCGTCTCCCTGCTGGCGCTCTGCTATGCGCAGCTGCAGCCACGCTACCGTCTCGCCGACCAGGTTCCCAGCCATGAGCAGGCGGTCGCGGCGAGCGACAAGCTCGATCAGGAACTGACGGGGGCAAACCCCATCAACGTCATGGTCGCGTTCCCGCAGGGCGAGGATCTTTACGCGCCGCGCACCTTGGCGCTGATCGACACGGTCCACCGAATCCTGTCGCAGCAATCCGGCGTCGGTAACGTGTGGTCGCTCGAGACTCTGCGGGACTGGCTGGCCCAGAACGTCCACCGCTCCGACGTCGGGACTCTCAAGGCGTATGTCGCTGCCTTGCCGGCGTTCCTCGTGCAGCAGTTCATCGCGAGGGACGATCAGGCCGTCCTCGTAGCCGGCCGCGTTCGCGACGTCGATGCCAGTCGCCTTCTGCCGATCGTCCGCGACCTCGACCACGCCCTCGACCCTGTGCGCACAGAGTATCCTGGATACACCATCACGGTCACGAGCCTCTCGGCCATCGCCGCCCGCAACTCTGCGCAGATGATCGACAAGCTCAGCCGTGGCATCACGGTTGAGGTGGTGCTCGTCGCGGCGTTCCTCGGCCTCGTCTTCCGCTCGGCCCGTATCCTGCTGGCGAGCCTCATGCCGGCGGTTTTCCCGGTCTTCGCGATGGGGACGTTGCTATGGATGCTCGGCGATGGGCTGCAATTCGCCAGCGTCGTCGCCCTGACGGTCTCGCTCGGACTCGGCTTGAGCGCCACGGTCCACTTCCTCAATCGGATGACGCTGGATCTGGCCCCGTCGCATAGACCCGAACCGGCAGTCGAGCGGGCTACAATCCTGATGGGGCCGCCCTTGATCCTGACGACGATGGTGCTGAGCTGCGCCCTCGCGACCACCGTCCTGTCAAATCTTCCGATGCTGAAGCTCTTCGGCTGGCTCAGCGCCCTCGCGATGCTGTGCGCGCTCGGTGCCGATCTGTTCATCCTCCGACCGACGATTACGCTGCTCTACAGCTTCGGTTTGAAGGGAGGCTCCAGCCTCGCCAATCGCAAATCCCCGTCTGCCGGCCTTTAGGAGGCAGCTTTGGATGCGGCTTACATCTCGGCGATGTTCGGGCTCGGCGGAGCCACCATCGGCGCCATGGCGTCGTTCGCGACGACATGGATGACGCATCGAAGCCAGTTCCAGGACAAGATTCGCGAAACGTAACGAGCACGCCGGATCGATCTGTTCAAAGACTTCATCACGGAAGCGGTCCGTCTCTACGGCGATGCGCTCAGCCATGAACGGGACGATATTGGCGATCTGGTCATGCTGTACGCTCTGCTGGCGAAGATGCAGCTGACCGCCTCGCCGGCAACGATCCACGCGGCGGACGCCGTCATCGACCGGATCATAGACGCCTATCTCGCTCCCAATCGAAGCCTGCACGACATCCATGAGCTTGCGCGAGAGGGGAGGCTGAATTTCCTGACCGATTTCGGAACAACCTGCCGCTTGGATTTGCAGACGCCGCTGTAGGATGATGAACTGCACCCTGCTCTGACCGGATAGGCGGCATAGATGCTGTGTGGTGCCGGGCGGCAGGGCCCTTCAGCATCACGAGCATTTCGAAGCGCGCACGGAACGCGCGGTCCGGCTTGCGGAGCCGGCCACCGGGATAGCCAAGCCAATGGACTCCCACTACAGCGATCTTTGGCTGAGAGTACGACGGCACGCACGCGAGAAGGAGCAACGATGAGCTTTGTGCCCACGGGCGACGGAACGCAGATCTTCTACAAGGATTGGGGGCCGCGGATGGGCCGGCCGGTGGTGTTCAGCCACGGGTGGCCGCTATCCTCGGACGCCTTCGAAGACCAGATGATGGCCCTTGCGGACGAGGGCTTTCGCTGCATCGCCCATGACCGGCGCGGGCATGGCCGCTCGAGCCAGACGTGGTCCGGCCACGATATGGATACCTACGCGGCCGACCTCGCGGCCGTCGTCGGGGCCCTCGGCGTGACCAACGCGGTCCATGTCGGCCATTCGACCGGCGGTGGCGAAGCGTTGCGCTACGTCGCTCAGCACGCGCATGGCCGCGCCGCCAAGCTCGTGCTGATCAGCGCCGTGCCGCCGATCATGATGCAGTCACCCGCCAATCCCGGCGGACTGCCCATGACGGTGTTCGACGACATCCGCGCGGGCGTCGCCGGCGATCGCTCGCAATTCTTCAAGGACCTCTCCGGTCCCTTCTACGGCGCGAACCGGGACGGGTCGACGGTCAGCCAGGGCTTGCGCGACTCCTTCTGGCTCCAGGGCATGATGGGCGGGCTGAAGGCCGAGCACGACTGCGTCAAGGCCTTCTCGGAGACCGACCAGACCGACGACCTGAAAGGCGTGACGATCCCAACCCTGATCCTTCACGGCGATGACGACCAGATCGTGCCGATCGCGGGCGCGGGCGAGCTGCAAGCGAAGCTGATCAAGGGCGCGACGTTCAAGGTCTACCCGGGCGCTCCCCACGGGATGTGTTCGACGCACAAGCATCAGGTCAGCGCGGATCTTCTCGAGTTCGTAGCTGCTTGATGCCGAAACCCAACGGATGATCCTTCGCCGATAGCGATCCGACGTAGTACCGACGGATAGGCAGTGCTTGTCGAGCATGTCCGTGATCAAGGTGTCCCCGGTGTGCGGGCGGACGCTCGCTTTCGGATGGCCGTCGGCGACTGGCCGGCAGGCGGCCGTATGGAGGCGCGCTTATCTTCCTGCCACGCCTGCCGGCTGTCGGGTTCGCTGAGCAACAGCACACGTCTGCTATTCCATAGGTTGTCCCCCCGAAGCAGCCATTCCGCTTTCGGCCAAATCAGGCTGGCCACTCTGTGCCCGGCCGGCTGGTTAGCCGGACTGGGTAGCGGTCCCGGAGCGGCGTCCTTGATACCGGCAACTCGGCACACTGCCTGCAAGAGATCAACGTACCGCGCAGGCAGCCTCTCCTATTAGAAGGAGAGCAGCCCTGATCAAATGCGGCTCGGAGCCCGCGGAGCAACTCGATCATTAAGCGCGACCGCGGAGGATCTTACGTTGGCTACCAAGACCATCATGATCGGCCTGGTCGCTCCGCGCAGCTCACAGGCTTTGGACGTCGTCGGACCCGTCGACGCGTTCTCGCAGGTGAACCGGATACGTGACGCGAATGTTACATACGCCCTTACACTGCTCGCTACTGAGCCCGGACCGATCACGACCTCCTCCGGCATCCGACTCCTGCCGGACCGTCTGATCGATGAGGTGGCCGAGCCGTTTGACACCCTGCTTGTCGCCGGTAGCCCCGACTACGAGGAAGGGACTAGAGATCCGGCGCTCCTGCGCTGGCTCGTCGACATGGCGCCAAGGACGCGCCGGGTCGGTTCGATTTGCAATGGCGCCTTCGTTCTGGCCGCCGCTGGGTTGCTTGATGGTCGCCGTGCGACGACCCATTGGCAGTTCGCCAAGGAGCTCTCGGAGATGTACCCGAGAGCCCGGATCGAGCCCGATCAGATCTTCGTCCGGGACGGCAACATCTACAGCTCGGCCGGCGTGACCGCTGGCATCGACCTCGTGCTGGCGCTGATCGAGCAAGATTGCGGAGCAGCCATTTCGCTGGCCGTCGCACGCGCGCTCGTCGTCTTCCTGCGGCGGCCCGGCGGGCAATCGCAATTCAGTGTTCATCTACAGGCACAGCTGACCGAGCATACTCAGCTCGGCCAGGTTCTGGACTTCGTTCTTGAAAACCTCTCCAAAAAACTCTCAGTCGCACAGCTGGCAAGCCAAGTGGGCCTGAGTGAGAGGAGCCTAACACGTCTCTTCCATGACGAGCTTCGTACCAGCCCGGCACGCTTTGTAGAGGTGGCTCGTGTCGAGGCCGCACGCAGCCTCTTGGAAGCCGGGCCCCTGACCATCCAGCAGATCGCTCATCGCTGCGGTTTCGGTTCGACCGACACGATGCGGCGTGCGTTCCTGCGTCATTTACAGACGCCTCCGGGCGATTATCGCCGACGCTTTCCTACACATGCTGTCTTGGAGGCGGCCGACGATCACGGTCACTGACCGACACGTGAGACTCGGCGGTTCAGGCTCACACGAACAGCGCTTTCTGTGGAGTGGATGCGTTCTTAGTTGGCCCGCTCCCGAAGATCATCTCTCATTGCAAATGCAAGCGGCGACAAATGCCTATTGGAGGTGCAGCATGGTAGGGATGTCCGAATCTGCGTGCCGAATGGCGGAATCCGTCGCGATGCTGAGCTATACGAGGATGAAGAGCGCCTCCTAATCTTTGCTGCGCCGAAGCAGGGCGCGGCGAAGGGTGGTGAATGGCGACGATGACAGGAAAAGTACCCGTCACAGTCCTAACGGGCTTTCTGGGCTCCGGTAAGACCACCCTCCTCAACCATCTTCTCTCTCAGGAAGAGGCTGAAGGGACAGCTGTCATCGTCAACGAGTTCGGCGCAATTGGGATTGACGGTCAATTGGTCATCGGCGTCGACGAAGACGTCATCGAGATCAACAACGGTTGCATCTGTTGTACGGTCCGGGCCGATCTCGTCACGACGATCGAGCGCCTTCTCTCCCGGCCGCAGCCCGTCCGGCGCATCCTGATCGAGACCACGGGCCTCGCCGACCCCGCACCCGTCATTCAGAGCTTCATGCTGGACGAGGGGCTCCGCGCATCGACGGAACTCGACGCGTTCGTGACCGTCGTCGATGCCCGCCATAACCCGCTCTGGCTGTCCATAGGCGAGGAGGCCGAGGCAGCGGGCAGGGAGAACGTCGCAAAAGAACAGATCGCTTTCGCTGACATCCTCCTCCTCAACAAAACTGATCTCGTCGTCGAGGCGGAACTTGCAGCTTGCGAGACTGAGTTGCGCCACATCAATCCATTGGCTCGCATCAGGCGCATGCGTGACGGGTCGGTGCCGGCCAGCGAACTGCTCGGCATCCGGGCCTTCGACCTGAGGAACGCCCTAGCTATCGAGCCGGAACTGCTGTCGGATGTGGAGCACGAGCACGACGACGCGATCACGAGCGTCGCGCTCCGCCCCGAGGGGGATCTCGATCCGACGACGTTCTTCCAATGGCTGAACCGCTTCGTGCAGGATCGGGGAGCCGACATCCTGCGGATTAAGGGCATCGTCCCGTTTATCGGTGAGGCGCGGCGCTACGTTTTTCACGGCGTGCACATGACGCTCGATGGCCGGCCCGGTCGTCCCTGGCGTTCCGGCGAACCGCGGTGCGGTGAAATCGTGTTCATCGGCCGCAACCTTGATGCCGGGGAGATCGAACGTGGCATCGTGCAATGCGGCGTGGCTCAAGCAGCCTGACGGAATGGGGGATGATCATGATGCCACCGACGCTCGCCCTGGCCACCAGCATCGCCATTCTCGGCGGTCTCGACACCTACATCACGGCTACCGTCCTCCCGATCCCAGTCTGGGTGACCTTCATCGCCTGGGCGTCCTTCTTCGCCTGCGGCGGCGGAGTATTGGGGTTCGTCAAGTCGGTCGCCTCGAACTGGATCGGCGTCGCGATCGCGAGCCTCTGCCTGCTGGCGATCACGACCGCACCAGGCTCGCCGACCCTCGCGGCCATCTCGGTCGGTCTCGGAAGTGGCATCATGATCCTCGCCGCCTCCGCCGGCTTTCTCGGCTACCCGCCGGCCATCGTCTTCGGCTTCGCATCGCTGGTCGGCACGACGCAGGCGACCGGCCATGGCGTGCTTGATGCGGGGCTTACCCATCCGACCCTCGTGGCCGGCTTCTCGATGCTGATCGGCGCCCTCTTTGGCATCGTCTCCGAGATACTGGCGAAAGCTCTGACCGAACGTCCCGGCGCCGCCGCGCCCGCACGCTGAACGGAGGTCCCATGAAGCTCCAGCACACCCTAGGTGGCCTCGAAGGCCTCGACCCCGTTCAACCCGAGCTGCGCGTCTTCGTCGAGCCTTGGGAGGAGCGCATCTTCGGCATCCACACCGCCATGATGGCACTCAGCCCGCAGCTCAACCTGCCGCAGACCTCCAGTACCTTCCGCACGGTCTGGTCCTGGGCCGATCTGCGCAAGGGCGCCGAGGCGATGAACCCGTTCGACTACTTCAAGTATCGTTATTACGAGAAGTGGCTCGGCGGCATCTCCGGATACTTCGTCGCCAACGGCTACATCACTCAAGCCGAGCTCGACGCCCGCACCGACGAATACCTTGCCGATCCGGCGAAATCCCTCCCATCCGGTGGTACCTCGGAAGTCGACGACCGGATCCACAAGTACCTAATCGACGGCGACTCGCCCTGGCATCAGTGGGCGGACAAGCCACGCTTTAGCGTGGGTGATACGGTGTTGGTGGCTGATCCGCCGACGGTCGAGCATACCCGGCTGCCCGGTTACCTGCGCAACAAGGTCGGGGTCATTGAAACCGTCTACGATGATGCGTTCAGTTACCTGTGCTCGACCGGGCCAGACGGCATCGGACCGGCCATGCCAGTCTACTGCGTGAAGTTCGACCCGCAGCACCTCTGGCCGGGCAACGCCGAACCCGGCTTCTTCATCTACGCAGACCTGTTTGACGCCTATGTCCGCCCGGTTGCCGACCAGACTGCCGCTTGAGGGAAACCGATGACCGACCGCTTTGCCTATCCCCCTGACCGCGAGGCGCGCAACGCGGCGCGCGTGCGGGCGCTTGAGGCCTTGCTGATCGCGAAGGGCGTCATCACCAACCAGACCGTCGACAAGGTCATGCAGACCTTCGCCACCGAGATGGGCCCGTTCAACGGCGCCAAGCTCGTCGCGCGGGCCTGGACCGACGACGCGTTCAAGGCGCTGCTCGTGACAGACACAATGGCCGCTGTGGCGCAGCTCGGGCTGCCCACAGGAGCGGCAGGCGCGGAGGGCGAGCACATGCGCGCCGTCGCGAATACGCCGCAGGTGCACAACCTCATCATCTGCACGCTATGCTCTTGCTATCCCTGGCCAGTGCTAGGGCTGCCACCCTACTGGTACAAGGATCCGTCCTTCCGCGCTCGTGCGGCCCGTGAGCCGCGGGCGGTGCTCAAGGAGTTCGGCCTGGACGTCGACCCAGCGAAGGAGATCCGGACCTGGGACAGCTCGGCCCAGATCCGCTGGTTTGTCGTTCCGGAGAGGCCGGACGGCTCCCAGGGCCTGAGTGAGGACGAACTCGCGGAGTTGGTCACGCCAGAAGCGATGATGGGCGTGGCGGTCGCCCTGCCGAAGGCGGCCTGAGGCCTTATGCAAACGAGCTTCGAGCATTTTGCCGTGGCGAGCATGATGGGGCAGCCTGACACGCCGCCCCGCGCCAACGGGAGCCTTTGCTTCCATCAGCCCTGGGAGCGGCAGGCATTCGGTCTGGCCGTGGCGCTTGCACGCGAAGGCCACTTTGAATGGGAGGACTTCCGGCAGGCGTTGATCACGGAGATCGCGGCGTGGGAGGCCACGCACGCCCGCGACGATCCCGGCTGGGACTACTACGAGTGCTGGCTGACCGCCCTCGAATGCGTGATGCAGGCGCACGTCATACCGAGTCTCACGGAGGCGTGACGGTAAGCCGTCACTCAAGTTTGAGTGCACGCCTGACTTTCAAAACAGCATGGCAAGGCAATGACCGAATCGGGCCGTGGAGTAGAAATCCATTGGATGTGCTGAACGCGATGGTCGCCAGGCCGCCTGCCTTGCGGTCGAACACGGTTTGGCTCGGACTCATCTCCCACCCGACGGATCTAATGGCCGCCCGACTCGTCGTCGCCGCGCGGTTCCGACGATGCTACGGGCCAGGTGGCCGGCAGAGACAGCAAAAGCGGGGATCTGAGCGTGTGGGCATCCGGAGCAGGGCTGTGACATCGATTGTTCCACCCGAAGAGAACTCTCCTCGCTCAGTATGGCGCAAGGTCGGTCTACTCTATCTCATCTTGATCGCCACTAATGTCTTAGCCTGGCTCTGGGCCTATGATCTCTTCTCTGGCCAGACCTCACTGCTCTCGACCGCGCTCCTGGCCTACGTCTTTGGCCTGCGCCACGCCGTCGACCCGGACCATATCGCCGCCATAGACAACGTCACACGCAAGCTCATGCACGCCGGTCAGCGGCCCGTCACCGTTGGCTTCTGGTTCGCGCTCGGCCACTCCACTGTCATTGTCGCCGCCGCCACTGCTGTGGCGCTTGCGGCCAAGAGCCTGCTGACGGCTTCCGAAGCCTATCGGGGATTGGGCAGCCTCATCAGCACGAGCGTCTCGGCTGCTTTCCTCATCCTGATCGGGCTGGTCAACCTCGTGGTGCTCGCCAGCGTCTGGCGCACGTTCCGTCAGGTGCGCCGCACGGGCAGCTACGTCGAGGAGGACCTCAACATGTTGCTCGCAGATCGGGGCGTCCTCGCGCGCCTGCTTCGGCCGCTGTTCCGTCTCGTGACCTGCTCGTGGCACATGTACCCGCTGGGCTTCCTGTTCGCGCTGGGTTTCGATACGGCGACGGAGGTGAGCCTGTTCGGGCTCTCGGCGACGCAGGCCAGCGAGGGCGCGGATTTATGGGTGATCCTCGTATTTCCAGCCCTGTTCACTGCTGGCATGGCGCTGGTCGACGCTACCGACGGCGTGCTGATGCTGAGTGCGTACAGCTGGGCCTATGTGCGGCCGATGCGGAAGCTTTCCTATAACCTGACCATCACCATGGTGTCCGTCGTTGTAGCGCTTGTGATCGGCACGCTGGAGGCGCTGAACCTCATCGGCGGCAAGCTAGATCTCCAGGGTACGTTTTGGACCTGGATCGGCACCGTCAACGACAACTTTGGCGCGCTCGGATTTGGGATCGTCGGTCTCTTCGCGGCGGCTTGGCTGCTGTCGTGGCTGGTCTACCGCCTAGGCGGTTTCGATCGCGCCGAGGTCACGCCGGCTGATCTCCGCTGAGGAGTTGTTGGTCCGCCCTAACCCCAGCGACAAAAGGCATTCAAACGTGATGCTGAGCGCGTGACGTCCGCTTTCGGCTGTCATCCACTCTAAAGCAGACCGGCCGTTTTCGGCCAGGTTACGCCATGCCGGATCGCCAATGTGCGCAAAACCGGTCTTTCGGTTTTGCGCGCAACTCGGACACTTGGATTATGTGCGGCTCGCTCGACGATCAGGTGCAGGTCGCGAATCGTACCCGAACGCTTTCGCCCGCTCAGTGTTTCAACCCCGGCCATAATTGCGGCACGCAATTGGCTGCCGCTGACTCGGATGTTGGCCGCCTAGGCCAGGGCGATGGCCTCAATGTGCCGTGCGTCCGACGGCTTCCGGATGTTCAATCCGGCCCGCTGCAGCCAACTTGCGCTGTCGAGCGGCCGCGATCCGGCCCCGTTGACCTGATGCAGAAAGCGTTCGGTGTCGGCAGCTACCGCTTCGCGGCTTTCAGCTGCAGCGCTGGCTTATTTAACTTCGGCTGGCCCACTTCTGCGCTTGGAAGCAGCCTGGCCTGCCCCCTGAAAAGTGGTCCTCCCTGAGGTATGGCTTCGCGCCATTTGGAGGATGTTATGATGCGTCGGAAGAAGCATACGGCTGAAGAGATCGTCGCGAAGCTGCGTCAGGTCGATGTTTTGGTCTCGCAGGGCCGCAAGGTCTCCGAAGCAATCTGATCCATCGAGGTGACGGAGGTCACGTACTATCGTTGGCGATCCGAGTACGGCGGCCTGAAGGGTGATCAGGTCAAGCAGCTGAAGTCCTTGGAGACGGAGAACCTGCGCCTGCGTCGGGCGATCTCGGACCTGACGCTGGAGAAGCTCATCCTGAAGGAGGCAGCTTCGGGAAACTTCTGAGCCCGGCTCGCCGCCGGGCTTGCGTCGACCACGTTGTTGCCGAGCATGGCGTGTCGGAACGGTTCGCTTGCCGTGTTCTTGGTCAGCACCGCTCGACACAGCGCAAGCGCGCCGTGGTGGTCGAGGACGAGGCGGCATTGACCGCCGCCATCGTCGCACTGGCTCTCCAGTACGGGCGCTACGGCTACCGTCGGATCACGGCGATGCTCCGCCGCGATGGCTGGACGGTGAACGTGAAGCGGGTCGAACGGATCTGGCGGCTGGAGGGGCTCAAGGTTCCAGCGCGACAGCCGAAGCGAGCCCGCCTCTGGCTCAACGATGGCTCCTGCCTCCGTTTGCGGCCGGAGCGGCCCGGCCACGTCTGGTCTTACGACTTCGTCGAGCACCGCACGCACAATGGGCGCAAGTATCGGATGCTGAACGTGGTCGATGAGTTCACCCGTGAGTGCCTGGCCATCCGTGTGTCCCGTAAGCTGAAGGCGTACGACGTGATCGATGTCCTCTCGGATCTGTTCAGCCTGCGCGGCGTGCCCGAGCATATCCGTTCGGACAATGGCCCGGAGTTCATCGCCAAAGCCGTCCAAGACTGGATCACAGCGGTCGGCTCGAAGACGGCCTACATCGAGCCGGGCAGTCCTTGGGAAAACGGGTACTGCGAGAGCTTCAACGCGAAGCTACGGGATGAACTCCTCAACGGCGAGGTGTTCTACACCCTCAAGGAAGCCAGCGTCGTGATCGAGCGATGGCGGAGGTACTACAACAGCATCCGACCCCACTCGTCACTCGTCACTCGGCTACTGCCCGCCTGCGCCGGAGGTCGTCATCCGGCCACCGGAACCGGGCGGCTCAGTACCGTCCGCTCGCCCCGCCATCGTCACGCGACCGACGATGCACTAACTTCAAACCTGGGCCACCGGATGGGGGCAGGCCAGGCAGTACGCCTTTCCTGACGAAGGGCCTGAAAGGCGTGAGAACCGAGATGAGCCTCGCGATCCTCGCCTACAACGTGAAGCGGATGATCCGACTGTTCGGCGCAACCTGGTTCATCCAGGCCATTCGAGCCTGAAGCAGCCCACCGCGCCGCCGTCGTCATCCTGCTGATCGACACTGGCAGCCACGATCAATGGGTTTTGACACGGCCTCGGTCGATACCCGACGGCTTGATGGTGCGGAACTCACGAGTCCCGCACCGTCCATAAAACTAAGCGTACCTCGTCGTCGTTGCTCGCGCCTGACATGTGTGACCAATGTGGGCGGTCTAGCGTTCGCAGGATGACCGTCGCCGGGCTGGCGGCACGGTCATTTCCCTCGATCCCGTGTGATCAGACCTCGGATGATCCGGAAACCTGATGCTGCGTCGTACTATGCTTCTGGCCTCGGCGGCTATCGCGGTGCAGTCGATTGGTGCTGTCGCTGATCCGCTTGGAGATGGGTCATTCGCG
>NZ_JAKSYC010000001.1 GCF_022829585.1 Methylobacterium sp. J-026 | reverse complement strand
CACACATAAGTTGCAACTGGGGGTGGCCCTCAGACATTGAGGAAGCATAGCCATTCAGCCCCCAAATCCTCCCATGTTGCTCATCTCATCCCTCGTCGTAGGCACGTTCGTACTCGCTACATCGTTCTCGCTCGTCGCCGTGCTGTCGGACTAAGGCTCCCGCCGAAAAGTCCTCCCGGGAACTTCGATCAGACCCCGCGCCTTGGCCTCCCACAATTTCAACGGAGGCCAACATGGGCTCGGATGTAGACGCGGCACGCGAAGCCTTCGGGACCGTGCCCCCAGGCCGGCCGATCGGTGAACTGAAGAAGCTCGATCCGGCGGTAGGCAGCAGTGGCCCGAATTCGCCAGGCAGCCCCGAGCCTGATGCCGGTGAGGGTCCCGAGAGCGGCGGCTACGACAACCGGCCGGTTACGCCCCAACCCGACAACGCCAAGGGCGGTCATGGCGCTGGCTGACGTGTGAGGGCCGGTGCGGCGGCGGGACTGGAGACCGCAGGCGCCGGCTCACGGCCCTCGACAATCGCCGGCGCGCAGGTTTGGTCCCAAGCGCCCGCCGGACGCATCGTGGGCGTGCAAGGGTTCGCTAACCGACGACCGTCACCGTCGTCGATATGTCCAAGCGAACGACCCGAACCCTGAGAGGCGTTCTCTGGATTGCCGCCCTGGCGCTCTGCTGCTTCTCGGCCGTGATGCTGATGGAGGCCAACAGGCCTACTGAACGAGCGATAGCGCACCGGCCGTCCGCTGATCCCACGACAACAGGCGCCATCGATAAGGGTCCCATCCGGTGGTGTGGTGCCGCCTCTTGGTGCCGCTGAGCAAATCCCGGCAGCGCCATCTTCCTGCCCGCTCGAGTCTGCAGAAAGGCGGTCAGCGGTGCTTGGATCGGACAAACCGATGTGCTCTCGATACCGCCATCTTAGGCAACAGGGAGCCGACATGCGCACCACCCTCATAGCTCTCGGCTTCGCATCTAGCCTTGTCGCATCAAGTGGGGCCGCAAACGCTGCGCCGGAGACGACGCGGGGCAACAAGGATCTGAAGACTTATTGCTCCGGTGATGCGGTGACGTTCTGCACGGGCAACGACCCAAACAGTCCTGAGATGGATGCCTGCTTCCAGAAGAACATCGACAAGATCTCGGAGAACTGCCGTCGCGCCATCACAGCCTACAAGGCCGGCGGCGGCAAGTAGATCAACGGTGCGTGGTTCTGGAGTTCAACGCGCCAAATCCCTATGCCTAACGGCGTCACGACTTGGGCTACTTCTCGCGCTCACACTGCCCAGTCTGGCCCTTGCTGAGACAGCACCTCTGAATGTGCCGATCCTCATGCACGGATCGATCGGCGACGATGCCTGTCCGGAGAATGGACGCGTAGTCGAAGTCGGATCGGAGCCGGACAGCTTCCTGCCGGTACAGAGCGGGCCGGGTGAAGCGCCATTTCGTGAGATCGGGCGCCTGCACAACGGTGACATGGTCTTGGTCTGCGAGAAGCTTGGGCCGTGGTTGGGGGTCGTCTACGGCTCAGCGCTACTTGGCTGTCGGACCACGATCCTCGTACCCGTCGAGCAGACGTACACCGGACCGTGTGACCATGGCTGGGTGATAGCCCACAACGTGAGCGTGGACCCGAAGTGACGCTGGTTCTGAGTGACATCTCTTAACCGTAGGGGCCCCCGAACAGGTCACCGAGCGCTTTCCGCCGGAACAGCGTGCGCCAGCGTCGCCTCTGATGTTCCGGCCGATCGTGGATCATGTGGCAGCGCTGGCAGAAGGCCGCGAGGTTGGCGTCCGCATTGTTCGAGGTATCGTGATCCCTGTGCGTGGCGGCTAGAACGACCCACGTCCGGCGAGCGCGGCCGAGGATGTCGGCACCCAGCCCGAGACGGATCCGCCTGCCACATCCATCGCGCCACCGGCTGGCCTCGGCGTCCCACCAGCGCCCGTCGCCGAGGTGGTAGACCATCCGCCCATGCGGCCGTCCGCAGCCCTCACAGCAGCCCTTTGCCCGACCAAAGCGGATCGCCAGCGACAGCTCGCGCCAGTCGATCGGATAGAAAAAGCGGTGCTCGGGCCGGATCGGCATGATGGGGCTGAACACCCGATGGCGGGCCAATTCTGTGGCAGGGCGGCGGATCGCTTCTGTAGCATCTCGGCAACAGCCACGGGCCAAAGTCACGGGGTGCCGCAACCAAACCACCGCCGAGATGTTACGCCGCCTGGTCGTGCACATCGCAATGTATTTCGACCGTGCAACGGATGTTCATGGACGGTTTACTATACCGTCTCACGTCATCAGCCGGCAGTGTGTCCGTAAAACTACAGCCATTTCATCTACGGACCGGTAGCCTTATCGTCAGATCGAAATTTGGACCTTACGTTATGACCAAGCTCCTGACCTCGCTGGCCGCGTTCACCGCCCTGACGGCCGCCGCCTCGGCCGCCGACCTGCCCCGCCGCGCCGCCCCGCCGCCGGTGTTCACCCCCGTGCCGGTGTTCACCTGGACGGGCGCCTACTTCGGTATCAACGCCGGCTACGCGTTCGATGCCAGCAGCCGCAGCAACAACAACTCCACCTTCGGCGTCCCGGCCCCCTACGCCGCCGCCGGC
>NZ_JAKSYC010000294.1 GCF_022829585.1 Methylobacterium sp. J-026 | reverse complement strand
GGGCGTCTTCGTAGCTCGGGAACTCGATCACCACGTTGCGCGACCGGGCCTGGCCCATCACCGCCTCGTGGGCGCCCCCGCGCACGAGGAAGCGGCCGCCGAACTTGGCGAAGGCGGCACCGTTGGCCGCCACATAGTCCTTGTAGGCCTCCGCGTCGCGGACATCGACCCGCGCGATCCAGTAGCCCTTCGTCATGCCGGCGCCTCCTCGCTCGGGTGCGAAGTGGATCCCGGGCGTCCGAAGGCAATGGCGGAGGGGATCAGGTCAGCGCGGCGACGATCGCCTGCACCGCGGCCCGCGGATCCGCGGCACCGGTGATCGGCCGCCCGACCACCACGTGGTCGATCCCCGCGTCCCGCGCCTGCCCGGGCGTCATGACCCGCTTCTGGTCGCCGGCCGCCGCGCCCGCCGGGCGGATCCCCGGGGTGACGATCAGCCTTTCCGGCCCGACGATCCGCCGGATCGAGACCGCCTCGGCCGCGGAGCAGACCAAGCCGTCGATGCCGATCTCCGCGGCCTGGGCGGCCCGCTTCGCCACGAGCTCCGCCACCGGCAGGGCGTAGCCGGCCTCGGCGGCGTCGGCATCGTCGTAGGAGGTCAGCACCGTCACGGCCAGGATCTTTAGGCCCGCGCCCCGCCCGCGGAGCGCCGCCCGCATAGTCTGCGGATAGGCATGCACGGTGAGGAAGGTGGCGCCGGATCCCGAGGCCGCGCGCACGCCCTCCGCGACGGTGTTGCCGATGTCGTGGAGCTTCAGGTCAAGGAAGACCTTGAGGCCGCGCGCCACCAGCCGCTCGGCCAGCGCCAGCCCGCCCGCGTAAGCGAGCTGGTAGCCGATCTTGTAGAACGTCGCGGCCTCGCCGATCCGGTCGATCAGCGCCTCGGCCTCGGGCACGCCGGGCAGATCGAGGGCGACGATCAGGCGGTCGCGGGGGTCGGCGGTGTCGGTCATCGGGCGTCCTTCCGGCTCGCGGCACGGATCACGGCCCGGCCGGGGCTGTCAATCGGCCGCCGGACGCTCGATCGCCCCTACCGGCCCTGGCGCGCGCCCTGCCGCCCGCGCCGCCCGGCCGGGCCCGGCCCCGGCCCCGGCCACCGCGCCATTTTTCGCACGGTTGCCGTCTCATCACCCCGCCATAGCTGCACCGCGGGAACCTGATCGACCCCGGGGCCTTCTCCCACCATCTGATAGATCCTGCCGCGCTTGCGCCCCGGTGCGCGCGGCCAATGACGAGGACGGTGGCCCGATGCGGCGCGCCCACAGCATGGATTTCGGGGCCGAGATGGTCGAGGGCGGCGTCCGCTTCGCCCTCTGGGCCCCCACCGCCAAGAGCGTCGATCTCGTCGTCAACGGCACCGACCATCCCCTGCCCGAATCCGGCGGCGGCTGGCGGCGCACCGCCCTGCCCGGGGTCAAGCCCGGCGCCCGCTACGGCTTCCGCATCGACGGCGACCTCGTCGTCCCCGATCCCGCCTCACGCTTCCAGCCGGACGACGTCGGGGGCCTCAGCGAGGTGCTCGACCCGCGCGCCTTCGCGTGGTCGGACGAGGCCTGGACCGGGCGGCCCTTCGAGGAGGCGGTGATCTACGAGTGCCATGTCGGCACCGCGACCCCGGAGGGGACCTATGCCGGTCTCCAGGCGCGCCTGCCCGACCTCAAGGCGCTCGGCGTCACCGCGATCGAGCTGCTGCCGCTCGCCGACTTCAAGGGCTCGCGCAACTGGGGCTACGACGGCGTGCTGCCCTACGCGCCCGACGGCGCCTATGGCCGCCCGGAAGATCTCAAGCGCCTGATCGACGCCGCCCACGGGCTCGGGCTGATGGTCTATCTCGACGCGGTCTACAACCATTTCGGCCCGGCCGGGAACTACCTCCACGCCTACGCCAAGACCTTCTTCACCGAGCGCCACCAGACCCCCTGGGGCGCGGGCATCAACTTCGACGGCAAGGAGAGCGGCGCCACTGTGCGGCAGTTCTTCATCCAGAACGCCCTGTACTGGCTGGAGGAATACCGTTTCGACGGCCTGCGCTTCGACGCCGTCCACGCGATCCTCGACGATTCGCCGCGCCATTTCCTGGCCGAGCTCGGCGAAACGGTCCGCAAGACCTTCCCGGACCGGCAGATCCACCTGATGCTGGAGAACGAGGCCAATCAGGCGCGCTGGCTGGAGCGCGACGCCGCCGGCCGGCCGAAGATGCACGACGCGCAATGGGCCGACGACCTGCACCATGGCTGGCACGTGCTGCTCACCGGCGAAGACGCCGGCTATTATAAGAGCTTTGCCGACAAACCGGTCGCCCACCTCGCCCGGTGCCTCGCGGAGGGATTCGCCTATCAGGGCGAGCCGTTCGCGACCCTGGACAACCACCCCCGCGGCGAGCCCTCCGGGCACCTCCCGCCCTCCGCCTTCGTGACCTTCCTGCAGAACCACGATCAGGTCGGCAACCGGGCGCTGGGCGAGCGGCTCAGCCACCTGGCGGATCCGAAGAAACTCGATCTCGCCCGGGCCGGGCTGCTGCTGGCCCCGCAGATCCCGATGCTCTGGATGGGCGAGGAATGGTCGGCCTCGGCGCCGTTCCTGTTCTTCGTCGACTTCGCCCCGGACGAGGCGCTGAACACGGCGGTGCGCGACGGCCGCCGCCGGGAATTCAAGAGCTTTGCCGCCTTCGCGGACGATACCGGGAAGATCCCCGATCCCACGGAGCGTGAGACCTTCGAGGCCTCGAAGCTCGACTGGTCGGAGCGCGACCGCTCGCCCCATCGCGAGGTGCTGGCCGAGACGACGCGGCTGCTGGCCCTGCGCCGCGACGTGGTCGTGCCCCTGGCGAAGTCCGGCTACCGGGGCGCCGCCGCGACCCTGCCGCGGCCGGACGTGGTCGACTGCACGTGGCGCTTCGGCGCCGGAACCCTGCGCTGCGTCGCCAATTTCGGGGACGCGGCCTATGCGGTCGATCCGGGCGGCGCCCGGGTGGTCTGGACCAACGCCCCTGACACGACCGGACGGGACCTGCCTTCCTGGACCGGCGTGTTCCTCTCGGAGTCCCGCTCGTGAGCCCCCTGGAACAGCTCGCCGATCTGGTCGGCGTCGCCGCCGGCTACACGGACGCCTTCGGCAAGCCCGTCGAGACCTCCCTGGAGGTGCGCCGCGGCCTGCTCGCGGCCCTGGGTTTCGCGGTGGACGACGAGGCCGCGATCGCCGGGAGCCTCGCCGAGGTCGAGCACCTGCGCCGCGGCCCGATCCCGCCGCTCCTGCCGGTGGAGGCCCGTCGCACCGCCCGGGTGCCGGTCCGCGTTCAGGACGGCGCGCCCCATACCCTGGTCTGGCGCCTCGTGGACGCCCGCGGGACGGCCCGCGAGGGCCGGGCCAATCTGCAGGGTCCGGAGCCGGGCTTCGAGCTGCCGCCGCTGACACCCGGCTATCACCGCCTCACCGTCCAGGCCGGGCAGAGCCGGGCCGAGGCCTGGGTGATCGCCGCGCCGCAGCGCTGCTGGCGCCCGCGGCCCTACACGGAGGAGGGGGCTTCCGACTGGGGCCTGGCCGCGCAGCTCTACGGCCTGCGCTCGGCCACCAATATCGGCATCGGCACCTATGCGGATGCAGGCGAGGCGGCCCGCGAGGCGGCCCTGCGCGGGGCGGCCTTCCTCGGGCTGAGCCCGGTCCACGCCCTGTTCGCCTCCGACCGGACCAAGATCTCCCCCTACTCGCCGTCCTCGCGCCTGTTCCTGGAGACCCTGTTCATCGCGCCCCGTAGCCTGCCGGGACTGGCGGGATCCCGGGCCGAGGCGCTGCTCGCCGCGCGCGAAGACGCCATCGCGGCGTTGCGCGAGGCGGCGCTGGTCGACCACCAGGGCGTGCACGACGTGCTCGAGCCGGTGCTCCGGGCCCTGTGGGCGGATTCGCCGGCCCGGGCCGGGACGGACGCGGGCTTCCAGCACTTTCGCCAGGAGGGCGGCGCGGATCTCGAAGCCCACGCGGTGTTCGAGGCCCTGGCGGAGCATTTCCGGGGGCAGGGGGCCCATTGGCTGGGCGACTGGCCGGAGGAATACCGCCGTGCCGGCACGGAGGCGGTGCAGGCCTTCGCGGCGGAGAACGCGGAGGCCGTCAGCTACCATGCGTGGCTGCAATACCTCGCCGACCGGCAGCTCGCGGAGGCCTCCGCGGCGGCGCTCGGGGCCGGCATGCGGGTCGGGCTCTACCGCGACCTCGCGGTCGGCGCCGACCGGGGCGGCTCCGAGATCTGGTCGCATCCCGAGCGCTTCGCCGACAAGGTGTCGATCGGCGCGCCCCCGGACCTCCTCGCCCCCAAGGGCCAGAACTGGGGCCTGCCGGCCTTCGACCCGCTGGCGATGGAGCGCGACGGCCTCGCGGCGTTCCGGGCCCTGGTCCAGGCCAACATGCGCCACGCCGGCGCGATCCGGATCGACCACGCCTTCCAGCTCGCCCGCCTGTTCCTGATCCCGCTGGGCGCGGGCGCCCAGGCCGGCGCCTACGTGGCCATGCCGTTCGAGCCGATGCTGGCGGTGCTGCGGCTGGAGAGCCACCGCAACAAGTGCCTGGTCATCGCCGAGGATCTCGGCACCGCCCCCGAGGGGTTTTCCGACGCCCTGATGCGGGCCGGCGTCCTGAGCTACCGGATCCTGGCCTTCGAGCGGGAAGGGGACGGCCGGTTCAAGGCTCCTGCCGCCTATCCGCGCGACGCGCTCACCGCGATCACCACCCACGATCTGCCGACCTTCGTCGGCTGGTGGCGCGGGGTCGACACCGACACACGCCAATCGCTCGGCCTGTACGATCAGGACCGCGCCGAGGCCGAGCGCAACGAGCGGGTGGTCGAGCGCCGCCGCCTCACCGAGGCGCTGGCCGGGGAGCAGCTGCTGCCCTCGGCCGAGCCGCCGGAGGCCGCGCCCTTCGAGGCCGCCGCCCGCTACCTCGCCCGGGCGCCGTCGATGCTGACCGCCGTCCAGTACGAGGACGTGGTCTCGGAACTCGCCCAGGCCAACGTCCCGGGTTCCACCGAGGGCTACCCGAACTGGCGGCGCAAGCTCGACCGGGACCTGACCGACATCGCCGCCCCCGGCGGCCCGCTGGCCAAGCTGGCGGCGGCGCTCTCGGCCGAGGCGCGGGGGCCGCGCTCCGGGGCCGCCCGGCTCGCGGTGCCGCCGCCGCAATCGACCTACCGGCTCCAGTTCCACAAGGACTTCACCTTTGCGGATGCGGAACGCATCGTCCCCTATCTGAAGACCCTCGGGATCAGCCACGTCTACGCCTCCCCGCTCCAGAAGGCCCGGGCCGGCTCGACGCACGGCTACGATATCGTCGACCACGGGGCGCTCAACCCGGAACTCGGCGGCGAGGCGGGCTTCGTCGCCCTGTCCGACACCCTGCGGGCGCACGGGATCAAGCTCCTCCTCGACATCGTGCCGAACCACATGGGCGTCGGCGGGGCCGACAATCCCTGGTGGCTCTCGGTCCTGGAATGGGGCTCCCTGTCGCCCTTCGCCGACGCCTTCGACATCGACTGGCAGCGCCTCGGGGCCGGGCGGAATCTCGTGATCCCGTTCCTCGGCGACCGCTACGGCGAGGCCCTGGAGAAGGGCACGCTGACGCTGAAGTTCGACCCCGAGACCGGGGCCTTCAGCGTCTGGCACTACGAGCACCAGCTGCCGATCCGGCCCCTGAGCTACCCGACTATCCTCAACCGGGTGATCGCCGCCATCGGGGCGGTGGACGACGACACCACCGCAGAGCTGCTCGCCATCTCCGAGCGCCTGCGCGCCATGGCGATCGACACCGACGAGACCCGCCGCAAAGGCTTCCCCGAGGAGGCGGAAGGGTTGAAGCGCCGGCTCGCCGAGATCTACGGCGTGTCGCCGCTGATCCAGGAGGCCACCGCCAGCACGCTCGCGCTGCTCAACGGCTTCAAGGGCCGGCCGGACAGCTTCGGGCCGCTGCACCGGCTGCTGGAGGCTCAGGCCTACCGGCTCGCCCATTGGCGGGTGGCCTCGAGCGACATCAACTACCGCCGGTTCTTCGACGTGAACTCGCTCGCCGGCCTGCGGGTCGAGCTGTCCGACATCTTCCACCGCTCCCACGAGACCGTGTTCCGGCACGTCCGCGCGGGCCGGATCGACGGGTTGCGCGTCGACCACATCGACGGGCTGGCCGACCCGCTGGGCTACGCGCGGGCGCTGCAGGCCGCCGTGGGCCCCGGCTTCTACGTGGTGGTCGAAAAGATCCTGGAGCCCGGCGAGCGGCTGCGGCCCTGGCCGGTGGCCGGGACCACGGGCTACGACGTGCTCAACCAGCTCGACGGGATCCTGGTCGACAAGGGTAGGCGCGGGAAGGTCGAGCGCCTCTACACCTGGGCCACGGGCTTCGACGAGCCCTACGGGTTCCAGCTCCGCGCCGCCAAGGCCGAGATCCTGGAGATCAGCTTCGCCAGCGAGTTGGAGGTGCTGACCTCCGACCTTAAGGAGGTCGCCGACGCCGACCGGCGCACCCGCGACTTCACCGTCAACGCGCTCCGCCGGGCGCTGATCGAGATCATCGCGCGCTTCCCGACCTACCGCAGCTACCTGCCGCCGGAGCTGGAGGAGGGCGAGGTCGAGCCCGAGGACGTGCGCCTGATCGAGGGCGCGGTCGCCAAGGCCAAGCGCTGGTCGGGCCTGCCGGACCGCTCGGTCCACGATTTCGCCGCCGAGGTCCTGCTCGGGCGGATCGAGACGACGGGCCCGGGCCGTCCGGACCCGCGGGTGGCCCTGCGCTTCCGCCGCCGGTTCCAGCAGCTCACCGGCCCGGTCATGGCCAAGAGCCTGGAGGACACGCTGTTCTACCGGTACGCGTGCCTCCTCGGCCTCAACGAGGTCGGCGGCGATCCGGGGGAATACGGCATCGACGCGGAGCATTTCCACGACCTGCAGGTCGCCCGCGCCCGCGACTGGCCGAACGCCATGATCACCACGGCGACCCACGACACCAAGCGCGGCGAGGATGCCCGCACCCGGCTGCTCGCCCTCTCGGAGATCCCGGAGGAATGGGCCGGGGCCTGGGACCTGTGGCAGCGCGCGGCCGGACCGCACCTCGCCCGGATCGACGGCGAGCCCGCCCCCGACGCCAACGACCAGTGGATGTTCTTCCAGGCGATCCTCGGCGCCTGGCCCCTGGAGCTGCTGGAGCGGGACGAGCCCGCCGTGATCGCGACGTTCCGCGACCGCCTGATCGCCTACGGCGAGAAGGCGATGCGCGAGGGCAAGCGCCGGTCGAGCTGGGTCAATGTCGACGAGGTCTACGAGGGCGCGGTCAGGAAGCTGTTTTCCGCGCTGATCGCCCCGGGCTCCGACTTCCTGCGCGCGCTCCGGCCCTTCGCCCGGCGGCTCGCCCATCTCGGCATGCTGGCGAGCCTCGGCCGGACGGTCCTGAAATGCACCCTGCCGGGCCTGCCCGACACCTACCAGGGCACGGAACTCTGGGACTTCTCCTTCGTCGATCCCGACAACCGCCGCCCGGTGGATTACCCGGCCCTGGAACGGATGCTCGAACAGGGCGGCGAACCGGCGGCCCTGCTGGCGCATTGGCCGGACGGGCGGGTCAAGCAGGCGACGCTCGCACGGCTCCTCACGGAGCGGGCCGAGCGCCCGGACTTCTACGCCAGCGCCGCCTACGAGCCCGTCGCGGCCGCGGGCGCCCGGGCCGACCACGTGATCGCCTATCGGCGGACCGATCCGGGCCAGGAGGGCGGCGACCTGTTCGTGGCGGTGCCGCGGCTCGTGGCCGGGCTCGTCGGCGAGACAACCTGGTCGGGGGAGGCTTTTGCCGGCACCCGGGTCGATCTGGGGGTCGGGACCCGCTGGCGCGACCTCGCGACGGGGCGGATCGTCGAAGGGGAGGGGGCCGATCTCGGCGTCCTCCTGCGCGATCTGCCCTACGTGGTGCTGCGGCGGGAATCGTGAGGGGACCGGCGCCCCCGCTTCTCTCCCTCCCCCGCAAAGGGGGGAGGGGACGCGCAGGGTGGCAGGTGCGGCAGCGCGTATTCCAAAACGTCCCTCCGCAGCCTTGTCATCCAACTCTGCTGAGACACGTCGAACTGCGCGGCACAGCCACACGCTTCGGGCGTTACGACACAGTGAACGGGAGCCAGGGGCCAGCATGAACGCACCGACCAAAGCCGCCGCGACGTCCGGGGCCGAGGCCGTCCTGCCCGCCGCCCTGGCGCCCCGGGCCGAGGGGCCGCGGATCTACAACCTGTTCCCGCTCCTGGTCGGGCGCGTGTCGGACTGGACCGCCGAGCTGCCCCGGATCGCGAGCCTCGGCTTCGACTGGATCTACCTCAACCCGTTCCACCAGACCGGGGGCTCGCGGAGCCTGTACGCGGTCGCCGATCCCGAGCGCCTCGACGAGCGGTTCCGGGACCAGGACGGCACCCCGGACGACGCGCAGATCCAGCGTTTCTGTGCCGCCGCCAAGGCCGCCGGCCTGTCGGTGATGACCGATCTCGTGATCAACCACACCGCCGACAACGCCCGGCTCGCCACCGAGCGGCCCGACCTGTTCATGAAGGAGCCCGACGGCTCGATCATGCACCCGGCCGCGGTGGATCCGGACGATCCGTCGATCCGCACCGTCTGGGGCGACCTCGCCGAACTCGACTACCACACCCAAGCCGCCCGGGACGAGCTGACCCGGATCTGGGGCGCCTACGTCGCCCGGCTCCAGGGGCTCGGCGTGGCCGGCTTCCGGTGCGATGCCGCCTACAAGGTGCCGCCGGAGACCTGGCGCGTGCTGATTGGGGAGGCCAAGGGCCGGGATCCCGCCTGCCTGTTCGCCGCCGAGACCCTCGGCTGCACCTTCGAGGAGGCGAAGGCCACGGCCGGCGCCGGCTTCGACTACCTGTTCAACTCCTTCGCGTGGTGGGACCTGCAGAAGCCCTGGGCCCTGGAGCAGTACGAGCGCCTGCGGGTGCTGGCGCCGTCCATCGCCTTCCCCGAGAACCACGACATGAAGCGCCTCGCCGCCGGGATCGGCGGCGGCCCCGAGGCGGTGGCGGCGCATCTGCGCACCCGCTACGCCCTCGCCGCCTTCTTCTCGGCGGGCGTGCTGATGCCGATCGGCTACGAGTGGGGCTACCGCCGGGCGCTGCACGTGGTCGAGACCACCCCGCGCGACCGCGAGAGCGAGACCGGGATCGACATCTCTGGCTATGTCCGGGCGGTCAACGCCCTGCGGGCCGAGCTGCCGGCCGCCAATGTCGAGGGCGCGCAGCTGCGGATCTCCGCGCCCGACAGCGACCTGGTGGCGCTCGCCCGGTTCGACACCGGCCATCCGGCCTCGGCGCGGCACGGGCTGATCGTGCTCTACAACCCGACCGAAAGACCGGTGCCGGTGGATGCCGGCACGCTGATCGCCCGCACCGGCGGGATGCTCGGCGCCTTCGTCGACCGGACGCCCGGGGCCGAGCCGATCGCCTTCCATCCCGGCAGCGCCATCGATCTGCTCCCGGGCGAATTGCGCATCCTCGCGGCGGGCACCCAGCAGGCCGCCGAGTTCCCCGATCGGGGCTCCCCGGACGGTGAGGGCCGGGTCGTGATCGAGGCGGTCACCCCCGAGATCGACGGCGGCCGCTCGGCGGTGAAGCGGATCGTCGGCGAATCCCTGCGGGTCGAGGCCGACATCTTCTCCGACGGCCACGAGATCATCGACGCCGCGATCCTGTCGCGGGTCGCCGGCAGCGAGGGCTGGCGCGAGGACCCGATGGTCTTCGCCGACAACGACCGCTGGGCCGGGCACTTCCCCCTGGAGAAAAACGCCCGCTACGAGTTCACCCTGATCGCGTGGCGCGACCCGTTCTCCTCCTGGATCCGCGACACCCTGAAGAAGCGCGCGGCCGGGGTCGACATCCGCCTGGAGACGATCGAGGGCGTGACCGTCGTCGAGACCGCCGCCGCCCTCGCCCGGACCCGGGGCGGCCGCGACGCGGAGCGCCTCGCCGCCCTGGTGGCGGCGCTGGCCGCCGAGGAGGCGGGCTCGCCCGCCCAGCTCGACCGGATCCTCCAGCCCGACGCCGCGAGCCTCGTGCGCCGGAATGCCGAGCGGGTGAATCTCACCCGCTATCCCGTGACCCTGCCGGTGATCGCCGACCGCCTCGCGGCCCGGTTCTCGGCCTGGTACGAGATCTTTCCGCGCTCGCAATCGATGGACGTGAACCGCCACGGCACCTTCGACGACGTGATCCGGCGGCTCCCCGAGATCCGCGAGCTCGGCTTCGACGTCCTCTACTTCACGCCGATCCACCCCGTGGGAAGAACCAACCGCAAGGGGAAGAACAACACCCTCAAGGCCGAGCCCGGCGATGTCGGCTCGGTCTACGCGGTGGGCGCGGAGGAGGGCGGCCACGAGGCCGTGCATCCCGACCTCGGCACGCTCCAGGATTTCGAGCGGCTGGTGGCGGCGAGCCACGCCTCCGGGATGGAGATCGCGCTGGACTTCGCGATCCAGTGCTCGCCGGACCATCCCTGGATCAAGAACCACCCGGAATGGTTCGAGTGGCGCCCCGACGGCACGCTGAAATTCGCCGAGAACCCCCCGAAGAAGTACGAGGACATCTCGAACGTCCATTTCTACGGCGGGGCCCTGCCCGGGCTGTGGATCGAATTGCGCGACATCCTGCTCGGCTGGTGCGCCCGGGGCGTGCGCATCTTCCGGGTCGACAACCCGCACACCAAGCCGATCCCGTTCTGGGAATGGGTGATCGGCGAGGTCAACGGCCGCTATCCGGACGCGATCTTCCTGGCCGAGGCCTTCACCCGGCCGAAGATGATGAAGAAACTCGCCAAGGCCGGCTACCAGCAGAGCTACACCTACTTCACCTGGCGCAACACCAAGCAGGAGCTCACCGATTACGCCCTGGAGCTGGCCGGGGAGATGGGCGAGTACTACCGCCCGAATTTCTTCGCCAACACACCCGACATCAACCCGTATTTCCTCCAGACCAGCGGGCGCGCCGGCTTCGTGATCCGCGGCACGCTCGCCGCCACCCTGTCGTCGGTCTACGGCATCTACAACGGCTTCGAATTGTGCGAGGCGGCGCCGTATCCGGGCAAGGAGGAGTACCTGAACTCGGAAAAATACGAGCTGAAGGCCTGGGACGATCACCGGCCGGGGAACATCCGCGCGCATATCGTCAAGCTCAACACGATCCGGCGCGAGAACCCGGCCCTCTGGGATTTCCGCAACGTCGTCTTCACCGGGGCCTTCAACGATCAGATCATCGCCTACGCGAAGGCGACGCCGGAGCGCGACAATTGCGTCTTCACCATGGTCAACCTCGATCCGAAGAACCGCCAGGAATGCACCTACGAGGTGCCGCTCTGGCTGTTCGGCCTGCCCGACGACGGTGCCGTCGAGGTCGAGGACCTGCTCCAGGGCTACACGTTCGAGTTGCGCGGCAAGACCCACCGCATCGCCCTCGATCCGGCCGAGCGATCCTGCGTGATCTGGCGCCTCCGGGCGCCGCGGCGGGTTGCGGGCTGAGCCCGCCCGTGGCACTCGGCCATGGCAGTTGAATCCTGCGGCGGGCGTTCCCGTCGCCGACCCTTGCACCCGCGCGGCGGCCGACCGACCGCGTCCCGGCCGGTCCCCCCGCCGGTCCCGTCAGATCCGACCGATGAGGCAGCGACGCGATGATCGATCGCAGCGACCCGCAATGGTACCGTGACGCCATCATCTACCAGATCCACGTCAAGTCGTTCTTCGACGCGAACAACGACGGGATCGGCGACTTCGAGGGTCTGACCCAGCGCCTCGACTACGTCCGCGACCTCGGCGTCACGGCGATCTGGCTGATGCCGTTCTACCCCTCGCCGCTGCGCGACGACGGCTACGACATCGCCGATTACGAGGGCATCAACCCGTCCTACGGGACCATGGAGGACTTCAAGGCCTTCGTGGCGGCAGCCCATGACCGGGGCCTGCGGGTGATCACCGAACTCGTGATCAACCACACCAGCGACCAGCATCCCTGGTTCCAGGCCGCCCGGGAGGCGCCCCCCGGCTCGCCCGAGCGCGACTTCTACGTCTGGTCGGACACCGACGAGCCGTACAAGGACACGCGGATCATCTTCCTCGACACCGAGGCCTCGAACTGGACCTGGGACCCGGTCGCCAAGCAGTATTTCTGGCACCGGTTCTACAGCCACCAGCCGGACCTGAACTTCGACAACCCCAAGGTGCTGGAAGCGGTCATCGCGACGATGCGCTACTGGCTCGACATGGGCGTCGACGGCCTGCGCCTCGACGCGATCCCCTACCTGATCGAGCGCGACGGCACGAACTGCGAGAACCTCGCCGAAACCCACGATGTGATCAAAAAAATCCGGGCGGCGCTGGATGCCAGCTACCCGGACCGGATGCTGCTCGCCGAGGCCAACCAGTGGCCCGAGGAGACCGCCCAGTATTTCGGCGACGGTGACGAATGCCACATGGCGTTCCACTTCCCGCTGATGCCGCGGATGTACATGGCGATCGCCCGGGAGGACCGGCACCCGATCACCGACATCATGCGCCAGACCCCGGAGATCCCGGAGGGCTGCCAGTGGGCGATCTTCCTGCGGAATCACGACGAGCTCACGCTCGAGATGGTGACCGCCGAGGAGCGCGATTATCTCTGGTCGTTCTACGCCGCCGAGCGGCGGGCCCGGATCAATCTCGGCATCCGCCGCCGCCTCGCGCCGCTCCTCGAGAACGACCGGCGCAAGATCGAATTGATGAAGTCCCTCGTCCTGTCGATGCCCGGCACGCCGGTGCTCTATTACGGCGACGAGATCGGCATGGGCGACAACATCTATCTCGGCGACCGCGACGGCGTGCGCACGCCGATGCAGTGGACCCCGGACCGCAACGGCGGCTTCTCCCGGGCGAACCCGCAGAAGCTGTTCCTGCCGGCGATCCAGGACCCGATCTACGGCTTCGACGCGATCAACGTCGAGGCGCAGATCCAGGCGCAGACCAGCCTGCTGAACTGGACGCGGCGCATGATCGCGATCCGCAACAACAGCGTCGCCCTGGGGCGCGGCACGATCCAGTTCCTGTATCCGTCGAACCGCAAGGTGCTCGCCTGGATCCGCGAGCACGAGGACGAGCGGGTCCTGTGCGTGGCCAACCTGTCGCGCGCGCCCCAGGCGGTGCAGCTCGACCTGTCGGAACTGCGCACCGCGGTGCCGATCGAGCTCACCGGCGGCACCGAGTTCCCGCCGATCGGCGACCTGCCCTACCTGCTGACCCTGCCGTCCTACGGCTTCTACTGGTTCTCCCTGAGCGCCGCCCGCTCGGGGGCGATCGGCCCGCAGCAGGAGCTGCCGGAGCTGTTCACCCTGGTGCTGACCGGCGGCATCGAGAGCCTGATGTCGGGCCGCGAGCGCGTCGCCTTCGAGCGCACCGTGGTGCCGCCCTTCCTGACGAGCCGGCGCTGGTTCGGCGCCAAGGGCTCGCGGATCAGGGGCGTGAAGGTGATCGACTGCGCCGCCGTCAAGGACGTGGACGGGAGCGCGCGCTTCCTCCTGCCGCGCCTCGACGTGCAGCTCGCCAACGGCGAGACCCACCAGTACTTCGTGCCGGTGGGCGTCGACGAGGGCCGCGAGGACGAGACGCTGCTGCCCTTCGCGGTGGCGCGGGTGCGCCGGGGGCCGCGCACCGGCCTGCTCTACGGGGCGGCCGGCTCCAACGACTTCGCCGCCGGCCTGATCGACGACATGCGCCGGGCCCGCGAGATTCCCACCGAGAGCGGGCGGCTGGTCTTCGCCGCCACCTCGGCCTTCGACCCGGAGGTCACGGTCGACGTGGCCGACATCCGCCGGCTCTCGGCGGAGCAGAGCAACACCTCGATCGCCATCGGCTCGAAGATGATGCTCAAGCTCCTGCGCCGTCTGCAGCCGGGGATGCATCCCGAGATCGAGGTCGGGCGCTTCCTCACCGAGCAGGCGGGGTTCTCCAACACCCCCGCGCTCCTCGGCACCCTCGAACACGTGGCCGAGGACGGCACGCGGACGGCGCTGGCGGTCCTTCAGAAGTTCGTCATGAACCAGGGCGACGCCTGGACCCTGATGCTGGAGGGCCTGCGCCGGGACTTCGAGACCGTGGTGCTCACCCCCGAGAGCGAGGCCGCGACCCCTGAGGAGGCGTTCCAGGCCCACCGGCCCTGGGCGGAGCTGCTCGGGCGGCGCACCGCCGAGCTGCACGCGGCGCTGGCGACCGAGACCGACGACCCGGCCTTCGCGGCCGAGCCGTTCACCGAGGCCGACCTCGCGGTGCTCGCCCGGGACGCCCGCCACCAGGCCGAGCGCGCCTTCCGGGCGCTGAAAGGGCTCACCGAGCGCGGCCTCGACGCCGGCAAGACCGCCTGCGCGGCCCTCCTCCCGCGCCGGCAGGAGGTCGAGACGCTGATCGACGCGCTCACCGACGCGCCGCCTCTGGGTGCCTACAAGACCCGCATCCACGGCGACTACCACCTGGGGCAGGTCCTGGTCGCCGAGAGCGACCTGATCATCGTCGACTTCGAGGGCGAGCCCTCGCGCCCGGCCGACGAGCGCCGGGCCAAGTCGATGCCCCTGCGTGACGTGGCCGGGCTGATGCGCTCCTTCGCGTATGGTGCCGAGACCGTGACCCGCGAGATCGCCGCCCGGTTCGGCGACACCGAGGAGCGGGCCCGCGACGCCGCCACCGCCTGGCGCGGGATGATCGAGGCGGCGTTCCTCGACGGCTACGAGGCCGCGGTCGTGGGCTCCCGGGCCGCCGTGACCGACCCGGGCACGCGGGCGCGGCTGCTGCGCCTGTGCCTCCTGACCAAGGCCCTGTACGAGGTCGACTACGAGGCCAACAACCGGCCGGACTGGATCGAAATTCCCGCCCGCGGGGTTCTCACCATTCTGGACGCGGACCGACACGAGCCCGGAGCATCGGAATGACGGCGATCGACGAGACCTTCGCAACGCGGGCCGACCCGGAAGCGGCGACGGCGCGGGACGCAGAGGTCCCCGGCTCCGCCGCCGCGGCGCCGAGCGTCCATCCGGACGCGATCGCCGCCCTGATGAGCGCCAGCCACGGCGACCCGTTCGCGGTGCTCGGCCCCCACCGGGCCGGGCCGGATGCCTGGGAGGTGCGCGCCGTCCTGCCCGAGGCCCGGGCCGCCACCCTGGTGATGGACGGGCGCAGCGTGCCCTTCGAGAAGCGCCACCCGGACGGGTTCTACGTCGCCCGGGTCGAGGGCGAGCACCGGCCGCTCTACGAGATCGAGGTCGAGGCCTGGGACGGATCGAAGCGCCGCCGCTACGACCCCTACGGCTTCGGCTCGTCGATCGAGCAGTACGACGTGGCGACCCTGCGCGAGGTCGGCACCAACCTCGTCTACCGGATGCTCGGGGCCCAGTCCGGGCGGCTCGACGGCATCGACGGCTTCCGCTTCGCCGTCTGGGCGCCCAATGCCCGCAAGGTCAGCGTGGTCGGCGACTTCAACGACTGGGACGGCCGGCGCCACCCGATGCGCCTGTGGCAGGACGGCGGCATCTGGGAGCTGTTCGTGCCCGGGCTCACCGCCGGCGTGCGCTACAAGTTCGAGATCCGCGGCCCCGACGGGGCCCTGATCCCGCTCAAGGCCGACCCGGTCGCCTTCGCGGCCCAGCACCCGCCGGAGACCGCCTCGGTCACCCACGGGACCGGGGAGTTCGACTGGCGCGATTCCGGCTGGATGAGCACCCGCGGCGCCAAGGACCCGCGCCACGCGGCGATCTCGGTCTACGAGGTCCATCTCGGCTCCTGGGCGCGGGTGCCCGAGGAGGGCAACCGCTACCTCACCTACAAGGAGCTGGGCGAGCGGCTGATCCCCTACGTCAAGGATCTGGGCTTCACCCATATCGAGATGCTGCCGATCACCGAGTTCCCGTTCGACGGGTCCTGGGGCTACCAGCCGGTCTCGCTGTTCGCCCCGACCAGCCGGTTCGGCACCCCGGAGGAGTTCGCGGCCTTCGTGGACGCCGCCCACGAGGCCGGCATCGGCGTGCTGCTCGACTGGGTGCCGGGCCACTTCCCGCTCGACGCCCACGGGCTCGGCCAGTTCGATGGCACGCACCTCTACGAGCACGCCGATCCCCGCCAGGGCTTCCACCAGGATTGGGGCACCTACATCTACAATTTCGGGCGCACGGAGGTCGCGACCTTCCTGGCCGCCAACGCCCGGTTCTGGCTCGAGCACTACCACCTCGACGGCCTGCGCGTGGATGCGGTCGCCTCGATGCTCTACCTCGACTATTCGCGCCGCCAGGGCGAGTGGATCCCGAACCGCTACGGCGGCAACGAGAACCTCGACGCCATCGACTTCCTGCGCAAGACCAATGAGGCGACCTACAGCCACGCCCCGGGCACGATCACCGTGGCCGAGGAATCGACCTCGTGGCCCGGCGTCTCGCACCCGACCTATACCGGCGGGCTCGGCTTCGGCTTCAAGTGGAACATGGGCTGGATGCACGACACCCTGCATTTCATGCAGGAGGATCCGATCCATCGCCGCTACCATCACCACAACCTGACCTTCGGGCTGCTCTACGCCTTCTCGGAGAACTTCATCCTGCCGCTCTCCCACGACGAGGTCGTGCACGGGAAGGGCTCGCTGCTGAACAAGATGCCCGGCGACCGCTGGCAGAAATTCGCGAACCTGCGCGCCTATTTCGGCTTCATGTGGGGGCATCCCGGCAAGAAGCTGCTGTTCATGGGCGGCGAGTTCGGCCAGGAGCGGGAGTGGAACCACGACACCAGCCTGGACTGGCACCTGCTCGACGATCCCCTGCACAAGGGCGTCAAGGACGTGGTCCGGGACCTCAACCGGCTCTACGTCGCGACGCCCGCCCTCCACAGCCGCGACGTGGAGCAGACCGGCTTCCAGTGGCTGGTGGCGGACGACCAGGACAACAGCGTCATCGCCTGGGCCCGCAAGGGCGCCGAGCCGGGCCAGGTCGCCATCGTGGTGTCGAACTTCACCCCGATCCCCCGGGAGGGCTACCGGATCGGCGTGCCGGAGGCGGGCTTCTACCGCGAGGCGTTCAACTCGGATGCCGGCGTCTACGGCGGCTCGAACCTCGGCAACAACGGCGGCGGTCACAGCGACGGACAGGCGAGCCACGGCCAGGCCCAATCCCTGTCGCTGACCCTGCCGCCGCTGGCCACGATGATCTTCGTGCTGGAGCGGTGACGTAAATCCCGCCCGCCCTCTGCGGGCTACCGGATTCACACATCTCAGTCTGACGCCAACACGCTGAAAACAGAGCGCTTTTCCCCTCCCCCTTGTGGGGAGGGGTCAGGGGTGGGGGTGGCTCAGAAGGCACCGCACCGCTCCATCCTCCAACTCCTCCCCGCAAGGGGGAGGAGAGAACGTGTCGGCCAGCAATTGTGCGCATCGTAGCGCTGCGGGGAGGGTGGCCCCTGCGTCAGGAGGGCCCACCCTCCCCCGCAGAGGGGGGAGGGCGAGAAGCCGATCCGTCTGTAAAAACCCTACGCGGCGCGCCAGCGGAGCGCCGGGCTGTTGCCGATGGCGCGGGCGTAGAGGCCGGCGTAGTTGTCGGCGGCCCGATCCCAGCCGTAGCGGGCCGCCATGGCCCGCCGCCGCATGGCGTTGAGGCGCTTCTTCTGGCTGAAGGCCTCCAGCGCCCGGCGGACCGCCGCCCCGAAGGATGCCGCCGAGGGTTCGGCGAAGGTGAAGCCCGTCACCCCATCCTCGACCGTGTCGGCGAGGCCCCCGGTCCGGCGCACGATCGGCAGGGAGCCGAATCGCTGGGCGTACATCTGGGCCAGCCCGCAGGGTTCGAAGCGCGAGGGCATCAGCAGGAAGTCGCTGCCCGCGAACATCCGCCGGGCCTGGGCCTCCTCGAAGCCGACATGGACCCCGACCGCGTCGGGATGGCGCCTGGCGAGGCCGCGCAGGGCCTGCTCGAACCGGCCCTCGCCCTGGCCGATCACCACGAGCTGGCCGCCCTCGGCCACGATCGCCTCGGCGGCCTGCAGGCTCAGGTCGATGCCCTTCTGGTGGACGAGCCGCGACACGATGGCGAAGAGCGGCCCGCGGGAGACCGCCAGCCCGAACTGGTGGCGCACCGCCTCGGCATTGGCGCGCTTGCCCTTCCAGTCGTCGACCTCGAACCGGGTCGCGAGGTGGGGGTCGGTGCTCGGATCCCAGGTCTCGTCGATGCCGTTGAGGATGCCGGCGAGCCGGCCCTGTCCGGCGCGGGTGCGCAGCAGCCCGTCGAGGCCGCAGCCCAGCTCGGGGGTCTGGATCTCGCGGGCGTAGGTCTCGCTCACCGTGGTGACCTGCGAGGCGTAGAAGATCCCCGCCTTGAGGAAGGAGAGCTGGCCGTAGAACTCGGCGCCGTCCACCTGGAAGGCCGAGTCCGGAACGCCGAGGCGGCCCAGGCTGTCCCGGGGGAACAGGCCCTGATAGGCGAGGTTGTGGATCGTCAGCACGCTCGGGATCCGGCGGCCGCGCCAGGCGAGATAGGCCGGGGCGAGCGCCGCCTGCCAATCGTTGAGGTGCAGGAGATCGGCCGCCCAATCGGCGTCGATGCCGGCGGCGATCTCCGCGGCCGCGAGGCTGAGCCGGGCGAAGCGCAGGTCGTTGTCGCCGAAATCGCCGTGGGCGTCGCCGTAGGGCGTGCCGTCGCGCTCGTAGAGGTCGGGCGCCAGCAGCACATAGATCCGCAGCCCGTCCGCCGCCTCGACGAGGCCGAGGTCGCAGGCCGGGACCCCCGCGAAGCCGTCGAGGCGCGCGACCACCGGGATCTCGGGGAACGCGGCCCGGACCTCCCGGTAGCCCGGGATCAGGACGCGGATGTCGTAATGCGGCACCATGGCCCGGGGCAGGGCGGCCGAGACCTCGCCGAGACCACCGGTCTTCACGAAGTCGGCCATCTCGGGGGTTGCGTAGAGGATGCGGCGGCGCAGCGAGGCCGGCCGGGCGGCCGAAGGGACATGAACGGCGCCGTCCCCTTCGCCCGATGGCCGATCGGCGAAGGGATCACCACGGCGCGCATCGAGCATCGGCATTGATCCTGGCCGGGCGGGATGCCCCGGTCTGGCAGACGATCGGGCAGACACGGCTGTCGCGATCTCAACCACGGTCAATGCTCCTCCGTCGCGACGGTTCCGCTGCGACGCACAAAATAGGCCACCGGCTGCGTTAAACTTCGGTTACGCCGCGTGCAATGCGGCATGAGCTGCACCCAGACGGAGTCCCTCCAGCCGCCGACACTTCTATTCGCGGCGCAGGATCACCCCCTCGGCGGCGTCGAGGGCCAGGGCGGCGCGGGCCGCCTCGCCCGTGCGGCCCGGGCGGGTCGAGAGCAGCACGGTCCAGCCGCCGTCGGGCAGCGGCAGGCTCCGGGCCGCGCCGCCGAAGTTCAGGACCATCCGCAGGACCTCGCCGCCGAGGACGCGCTCGTAGGCGAACACCCCCTCGACCCCGAGGGGCACGCCCCGGTAGTCGCCGACCGCGAGCGCCGCGTGGTCGCGGCGCAGGGCCAGCAGCCGCCGGTGCAGGGTCAGCATCGAGGCCGGGTCCGAGCGCTGGGCCTCGACGTTGCGGGTCGCCCAATCCTCCGAGAGGGGCAGCCAGGGCTCGGCGGCGGACGAGCCCGCACAGAAGCCCGCCCGCGGGCTGTCGTCCCACTGCATCGGCGTGCGCTCCGGGTCGCGGCCGTGCCCAGGCTCGTTGCGTTCCCAGGGGTCCCGGGCGCCCCCCGGGGGGATCGGCACGTGGCCGAGCCCGATCTCGTCGCCGTAATAGAGGGTCGGCGTTCCGCGCAGGGTCAGGAGCAGCATCGCGGCGATGCGGGCCTGGGCCTCCCCGACCCGGGCGGCGATGCGCGGCTGGTCGTGGTTGCCGAGCACCCAGTTCGGCCAGCCGCCCGGGGGCAGGGCCGCCTCGTAGCGCGCCACGAGGTCGACCACGGCCTCGGCCCGCCACGGGGTCTGGATCAGCTGGAAGTTGAAGGGCAGGTCGGCCCCGGTCAGGTCCGGGCCGTAATAGGCCACCAGCCGCTCCACCGGCAGGTAGATCTCGCCGATCAGCACGCGCTCACCATAGCCGCGCAGCACCGCCCGCATCCCGGCGATCACGTCGAACACCTCCGGCCGGTCGGCGGAATAGACCTGGAGGAAGCGGGTGATCCCGGGCGCCCCCGGTGCGGCGTCGGGATTGACCGGGTTGTCGCGGAACGCCGGATCCTTCATCAGGTGCCAGATCACGTCGACTCGGAACCCGTCGACCCCGCGCTCCAGCCAGAAGCGGAGCACGGCGTGCATGGCCTCCCGCACCGCGGGGTTGCGCCAGTTCAGGTCCGGCTGCTCCTTGAGGAAGGCGTGGTAGTAATACTGGCCGGTGGCCGGATCCAGCGTCCAGGCCGGGCCGCCGAAATTCGACAGCCAGTTGTTGGGCGGGCCGCCGTCGGGGCCCGGATCACGCCAGATGTACCAGTCGCGCTTCGGGCTCGTGCGCGACGCGCGGCTCTCCGTGAACCACGGATGGGTGATCGCGGAATGATTGGGCACGAAGTCGAGGATCACCCGCAGCTTGCGCCGATGCGCCTCGGCGACGAGCGCGTCGAAGTCGGCGAGCGTGCCGAACAGAGGGTCGATCCCGCAGTAATCGGCGACGTCGTAGCCGAAATCCGCCATGGGCGAGGGGTAGATCGGCGAGATCCACACGGCGTCGACCCCGAGCCAGGCGAGATGGTCGAGGCGCGCCGTGATGCCCGGCAGGTCGCCGACCCCGTCGCCGTTCGTGTCCTGAAAGGAGCGGGGATAGACCTGGTAGACGGTCCCGCGCTTCCACCAGACGGTGTCGGTCATGCTGCGCCTCTCGCGTTGCCGCCCTGAGCAGACTTAGATTGGCGAGCCAGACCGTACGCGACAGGCACGCCATCCTCGCCGAATGGGGCGCGGGTCCCCTCTCCCGTGCGGGAAAGGGACAGGGTGCGGGATGAGAACATTCAGGAAAAGGCTCGGCCTTTACGCGCGTCGATGGCGCGCTCCATCCTGATTCCTCCCGCCCCTCTCACCCCAACCCTCTCCCGCACGGGAGAGGGGGCTCGTTGCGCTTGCCAAACAAGTCGGCGCACGACTGTCATGGACCGTGGGAAGGCCAATCCTGCGTCCGCTCAGATCCTTGGTTGGTCAAAGGTTTTCGTCGCAAAACCAGCAGCTCCTTTTGCGAAACCCGCTCAGGGTCAGCGGCAGACCCCACCGCCCGCGACCGGCAGTGCGGCCTGCCTATCGGACGCGTGTGACTGGAATGTCACGAGGGCGTGCCATATCTCCCGGGCCGTGCCCGTGCGCCGTAAAGGCGCAGCGCTGCCACGACTTCGCCGGAAGCCGGCCGCACACTCGGACGCTTCGGGGCACGGATCGCCCACCCGTTCACGGGGCGGCAATCCACAGAAGAGATAATCCGCCCACGATTGCCCCGGCGCCAAAAGCCGGGGGCCAGACTTTGGGGGACTCGCACGTGTTGAACGATGTTCTGATCCGGCCAGCGCCGCAGGATGCCTCCCGCGAGGAGCGCGCGCCCGAGGCCCCGGCGCCCGTGTCTTGGACCGCCCCGGCCCTGTCCGCAAGCGGCGACGCGGTGGTGGACCTGCGGGAGGCGATTCGCGCCAAGCTCACCTTCGCGCTGGGCCGGACGCCCGAGGCGGCCCGCCCGCGCGACTGGTTCGCGGCGACCGCTTTGGCCCTGCGCGACCGGATCGTGGCGGCCTGCATGGCCGCCGAACGCCGGGTGCCGAACAAGCGGGTCTACTACCTGTCGCTGGAATTCCTGATCGGCCGGCTGATGTCGGACGCGCTGAACAACCTCGGCCTCACCGAGACCACCCGGTCCGCGCTCCGGGAACTCGGGGTCGATCTCGACGCCGTGGAGGAGGCCGAGCCCGACGCGGCGCTCGGCAATGGCGGCCTGGGGCGGCTGGCCGCCTGCTTCATGGAGAGCATGGCCAGCCTCGGCATCCCGGCCATGGGCTACGGCATCCGCTACGACCACGGCCTGTTCCGGCAATCCTTCGAGGACGGCTGGCAGCGCGAGGCGCCGGAGACCTGGCTCGCCGAGGGCAATCCCTGGGAATTCGCCCGGCCCGAGGCGACCTACGCGATCGGCTTCGGCGGCACGGTCACGATGTCCTCGCAGGCCGAGGGCGTGATCCGGCGCCACTGGCAGCCGGCCGAGACCGTGCGGGCGGTGGCCCACGACGTGCCGGTGGTCGGCTGGCGCGGGCGCCACGTCAACGCGCTGCGCCTGTGGAAGGCCGAGGCCGGCGAGCCCGTCGACCTCGCCTTGTTCAACGGCGGCGACCATGTCGGGGCGGTGGCGGCGCGGATGCGCGCGGAGGCGATCTCCCGGGTGCTCTATCCGAGCGATTCCTCCGCCGCGGGCCAGGAGCTGCGCCTGCGCCAGGAATACTTCTTCACCGCGGCCTCCCTCCAGGACCTCGTGGCCCGCCACGTGGCCGAGCGCGGCGACGTCCGGTCCCTGCCCGATCACGCGGCGATCCAGCTCAACGACACGCACCCGGCCATCGCGGTGCCGGAGCTGATGCGCCTCCTCCTGGACGTGTACGGCCTGTCCTGGGAGGATGCCTGGCACGTCACCACCAACACGCTGCACTACACCAACCACACCCTCCTGCCCGAGGCGCTGGAGACCTGGCCGGTGGAGCTGATGGAGCGGCTGCTGCCGCGCCACATGCAGATCATCTACCTGATCAACTGGATGCATCTGGAGGAGCAGGCCAAGCACGGCCGGCAGGGCGCCGAGACCGACGAGGCCGCCTACCTCGCCTCGATCTCGCTGATCGACGAATCGCACGGCCGCCGGGTGCGGATGGGGCACCTCGCGTTCCACGGCGCCCGCCGGGTCAACGGCGTCTCGGCGCTGCACACGGACCTGATGCGCTCCACGGTCTTCGCCGACCTGCACGCCCTGGATCCGGACAAGATCGTCAACAAGACCAACGGCATCACCTTCCGCCGCTGGTTCCACAACGCCAATCCGGGCCTCACCCGGCTCGCCGTGGAGACCGTGGGGGCGGGCGTCCTCGACGATCCGGAGCTGCTGCGCGGCCTCGAGGCCCATGCCGAGGATCCGGCCTTCGTGGCGCGCTACGCCGCCGTGCGCCGGCAGCGCAAGGAGGCGCTGTCCGCCCTCGTCGCCGCGCGCACCGGGATCGACATCGATCCGGACGCGCTGTTCGACGTCCAGGTCAAGCGCATCCACGAGTACAAGCGCCAGCTCCTCAACGTGGTCGAGACGGTGGCGCTCTACCAGGCGATCAAGGCCGAGCCGCACCGGGACTGGACGCCGCGGGTGAAGATTTTCGCCGGCAAGGCGGCCCCGAGCTACGTGCAGGCCAAGCTGATCATCAAGCTCGCCTGCGACGTCGCCAAGGCGGTGAACGACGATCCCGAGGTCGCGGGCCGGCTGAAGGTGGTGTTCCTGCCGAACTATTCGGTGAGCCTGGCCGAGGCGATCATCCCGGCCGCCGACCTGTCCGAGCAGATCTCCACCGCCGGCATGGAGGCCTCCGGCACCGGCAACATGAAGTTCGCCCTCAACGGCGCGCTCACGGTGGGGACGCTCGACGGCGCCAACATCGAGATCCGCGACCATGTCGGGGCGGAGAACATCTTCATCTTCGGCCTGGAGGCCGACGGGGTGCGGGACCGGCTGGCCGTGCCGGACCATGCGGCGCGGGCGATCCAGGCCTCGCCGCGGCTGGCGGCGGCGCTAGACATGATCGCCGCGGGGCGGTTCTCCCCGGAGGAGCCGGGCCGGTTCCGCCCGCTCACCGACGACCTGCGCCGCCGCGACCAGTACCTGCTCACCGCCGATTTCGACGATTACTGGCGGGTGCAGCGGTCGATCGACGCCGCGTGGCGCGATCCCCGCGGCTGGTGGGCGAAGGCGATCCGCAATACCGCCCGCATGGCGTGGTTCTCCTCCGACCGGGCGATGCGCGAGTACGCCGCGGAGATCTGGCGGGTCCGGCTCGGCTGACCGGCCCGGGATCACGGATCCGGCACGTCCGCGAGCCGCCCGCGGCTGCCGGGGCCTCACGCTGTGGCCCATGGCGGCGAGCCCGCCCATCGTCGCGACGCGCGCCGTGGGAGCGGACGCCGCCTGGCCGCGGGGAGCCACCGTCGCGGCCGGCATCCCGTGGAACGCCAAGGGCGGCGGGCGCGGCGGGTGGCTGAAGCCGGCGGTGATCGACCCGGCCTCCCCGGCGGCGACCCGGGGTTCGGCGCAGGACACGCGAAGGCAGGCTCCAGGACGCTGGATCGAATTCAATTGTCGTGACGGCTATTCAATAGATTCCGACCGCACCGAGCCGACATCGGCCACGAAAACTGTGGGCCGGCGCCTCAAAGGCCAAGGTTAAAACACAATTCGGGCCTGCCATGGCGCCCTGCCACGGGAGCGCCCATGACGATCCTCGATCCGACGACCGGCGAGCTGGTCACCATCCCCATACCGCGGCCCCGTCCCCGGCCCGATCCCCGCTGACGGGGGAGCCCGGCCCCATGGCGCATCCGATCGATCCAGGGATTGGCCGCCGGACGGCGCGCGCCGAAGGCGGCCGGATCCGGGGCCGGATCCGCACGGTGCCGCCGGGCTTGCTGCTGGTCGGCACGGTCCCGGGGACGAGCGGCACGCCGAGCGCCGCCGACCTGATCGCCCTGGCCCGGGCGGCGCGCCGGGACGAAGCAGACCGGAACGCCCGAGAGCGTCCGGAGCAGGGTTGAGGCGGTCCGGCTCCGGCGGCGCGCTGAACCGACACGGACGAGATCGCGCCGCGCGTCACGGGATCCGGGTCAGGATCCGCGGTGTCGCCGGGACTGGGGAAGGGGCCGGCGCGCCGCTCAGCAGCCGGAGCAGATCGGCTTGGCGGCGCGGCGGCCATCCTGCTCCAGGCGGTCCATCACCACCTCCCGGTTGTAGGTCGGCGCGGCGGCCTTGGCGGCCGGACGGTCCGCGGCGAGCGCCCCCGTCTCCGCAACGCTCGCGTGCACGAGCGCCCGGTCCATGAAGAGCGGCCTGGTCAGCTCCGCGGGGCGCATGACCGTCCAGGACAGCCGCGCCCGCGCCGAGGCCTCCAGGACATCCGTGGGGTTCACACCCTGTCCTCCACCCGTCGCGACACCGCGTCCCAGACCCGCACCCGGGATGCGGATGGCCGGCAAAGCCGCCTCCGGAACCGCCGTCACGGCGAGACTTGTCGCAGCGAGACTCGTCGCGGCGGGGCTCGTCACGGTCCGCGCGAGCTCGTGGGCCGGCGCGACCGGCGGAAGGGAACTGTACGCGGTGGGCACGCTCGGCAAACGCGAACAGGCACTTGCCAGGAGCACGATGAGTCCTAGAACCGCGATCCGCGACACCATATTGCCACCCGAAAGCAATACTCAGCCCTTCTGGCCAAGCTTGATCCCGGTGATATACGAGCCAGTAGGCAGTGTCCAATGACGGCCAAGGCTGATCCCCCCCGACGGGATCCGTGCCGGGCTGTGGCTTTCGCGCCGGGGCGCGGACCCGACCAGGGCGGCCGCGCTCTGCAGGGCGGCCAGCCCCGTCATCGGCCCGGTCACCCCCGCGCTGCCGGGGGTCTGGAACAGGGTCACGACCCGGAACGGCGTCACGATGGATGCAACGCCCGCCATGGCCCGGGTCCGCGCCGCCGGGCTTCCGGAGACCCGCTTCATGATACGGGCCGGGCTCGCCCGAGTCTCGCACCCTGGCCGGCGCCCGGGCGCGTCGTGGCGGCGGCCACGGCGTTCCCTCGGCAGCCCGCCGTGACGGGACGGGCCCCGATTCAACGCGGCGGTGCCGCGGGACATGCGCCAGATACGCAGCGCCGCGCATGCCGACGCGGCGTTAACGGAGGACGATGATGAGCACACGACGCGACTTCCTGCACCTCTCGGCGGCCGCGACGGCGGCCGGCGTCCTGGCGGCGCCTGCCGCCGCGCAGGCGCCCGACGCCGGCCCGGGACGACCGATCCCGCCCGCGGGCGGGAGCCAGGGGGCGCTGCGCCTCGCCACGTTCGTCCCCGAGGCGGGCGGCACGCCCCGGCTCGGCGCCGTGCGACCGGACGGCCGCATCGTCGATCTGTCCCGCGTCCCGGATCTCGGCTTCGACGCGGCGCGGATGGTCGCGCTCATCGAGGCCGGTCCGGCGGCGCTGGAGCGCGTCCGCCGGGTAGCCGCGTCAGGCGACGGCCAGTCGGTCGAGACCGTGCGGCTCCTCGCCCCGATCCCGGCGCCGACGCGCAACATCTACGCGGTCGGCTGGAACTACCTGGAGCACTTCGCCGAGGGTCAGGCGGTCCGCGGCACCCATGCCGAATACCCGGCCCATCCGGTGTTCTTCACCAAGGGCGTCAACACGGTGAACGGGCCCTACGACCCGATTCCCTACGATCCGACCGTCTCGACCGCCATCGACTGGGAGGTGGAGCTCGCCGTGGTCATCGGCACGGGCGGGCGCAACATCGCGGAATCCGACGCGATGGGCCACGTCTTCGGCTACAGCGTCATCAACGACACCACCGCCCGCGACATGCAGATCAAGCTCCACGGCGGCCAGTGGTTCAAGGGCAAGAGCCTCGACGGCCACGGGCCGATCGGCCCGTGGATCGTCCCCGCGGCGGATCTCGACCCCGCCGACCTCCGGCTCCAGACCCGGGTCAACGGGGTGATCAAGCAGGATGCCTCGACCCAGCAGATGTACTTCAAGGTCGCCCGGATCATCGCCGAGCTCTCGCGCGGCCTCACCCTGGTCCCGGGCGACATCATCGCCACCGGCACGCCGCCCGGCATCGGCAACGCCCGCAAGCCGCCGGAATTCCTCAAGCCCGGCGACGTGATGGAGACCGAGGTCGCGGGCATCGGCACCCTGCGCAACGTGATCCAGGCGGTGCCGAGCTAGGGCCGTCCCCGGATTCCAAAGGGCTCGGCCCTTTGGCGGGGCTCGGGGGCGGAGCCCCTGAAGGACCAGGGCTCTGACCCGGACCCGCAGCAGGGCTCGCCCATATGAAACCGGATTCTCAGCCGCGCAGCTGCGCCACGAAGGCGCGGATGAACGGTGGCAGCCCGTCGAGGTCGCGCAGGCACAGGGTCAGGTCGCGTCGCGCCCAGGGGTCGGCCAGCGGCACCACCGCGAGGGCGAGGCCCTGCGCGGCGCGAGCGGCCGCGCTCTCGGGCAGGATGGCCAGGCCGACCCGGGCCTCCACGAGGCGGCAGACGGCGTCGAAGTCGCGCAGCTGCACCCGTAGGCGCATCGGGCGGCCCTCCCGGGCAGCCTGGGCGACCAGGAACCGGCTGATGGCGCTGCGCCGGTCGAGGCCGACGAGGTCGTGACCGAGCACCTCGGCGAAGGGGATCGCCCCGCGCCCCGCCACGGGATGGTCCCGGGCGGCGACCAGCACGAACCGGTCCTCCCGGAACGGGAAGGTCCGGAGCGAGCCGGTATCCACCGTGCCGGACAGGATGCCGAGATCGGCCACCCCCTCGGCCACCAACCCGACGATCTCCTCGGAGGTGCGCTCGTCGACCTCGACGCCGATCCCGGGGTGATCGGCCAGGAAGGCCGAGAGCGCGTCCGGCAGGAACTCGGTCAGCGCGTTGGTGTTGGCCAGCACCCGGATCTGGCCGATGGCCCCGCCCGAGAAGGCCGACATCTCCTCGCGCAGGCGCTCCACCCCGGCCAGGACCTCCCGGGCGTGGACGAGGAGCGCGCGCCCGGCCGGGGTCGGGCTCACGCCCTGGCGCCCCCGGGTGAGGAGGGCGGCCCCGAGGGAGTCCTCCATCAGCCGGATCCGCGTGGAGGCCGCCGCCAGGGCGAGGTTCGCCCGCGCCGCCCCATGGGTGATCGAGCCGGCCTCGACCACGTGCCGGAACAGGCCGAGATCGATGAGATCGAACCGCATCATCGTCCCGGCGCCCTCCGTCCACCCGCCGCGTCGCGCCGTCCGACGACGGTAGCGTCGGCCCGGCCGCGTGTCAGCGCGCCCGGGCCGACGCGGCACCCGGGGCACCCGAAGACGGGGTGGCCCGGCCCGGAGCAATTCTATTGATGGCTATGCACCCAAATCAGTACAGTAGATGCAGCTATCGGCGACTCTTAACATCGATAAATCTGGTACAAACACGTCAAAAAATACCATTCCAGGCCAAATATAGATATTTCTATGCAACAATCGAGGCTTATATTTCTTAAGATCGAAATCATTATTCACTGGTCATTAACTCAGACAGTCCAATGATCTCCGACACGGTCTGGATCATCTGAATCGATGGCAAAACGATCCCTGGCGCCTGTCACCGAAGCGAACACGGCCCACCGGTCCGGGCGTCCGCGGGCGCCCGCCACATGCTCCGAGAGCCCGTGATGGACGCGCTTCTGGTTGACGACAGCGCGACCATGCGCCTGCGGCTGCGCCGGCTGCTGGAGGCCAAGCCCGATGTGAACGTGACCGACTACGCCGATCCGGCGACGGCCCTCGTCGAGGCCCAGATGAAGGCCTTCGACCTCGTCCTGGTGGATTGCCACTCGCCCGCCATGGACGGGATCGCCTTCATCCGGTGCATGCGGACGATCCCGCACTACGCGCAGGTGCCCATGGTGATGATCACCAACGACATCTCCGAAGCGGTGCGGCTCGCCGCCCTGGAGGCGGGGGCGTCCGATTTCCTCGACACGTCTATGCAGGGCGTCGAGATGACCGTGCGGCTGCGCAACGTGATCCGCCTCGCCAAGGCCGTGCGGCGGCTGGCCGAACAGGCGGCCTGGCTCGACGGCGAGGTCGAGGCGGCCCTGCGCCACATGCGCGAGCGCGAGGAGGAGATCATCTTCCGCCTGGCCCTGGCGGTCGAGTACCGCGACAACGACACCGGGGACCACACGTGGCGGGTCGCCCGCTACAGCCAGATCGTGGCCGAGGGGCTCGGGCTCGCCCCGGATTTCTGCCGCAGCCTCTATCTCGCGGCGCCGCTGCACGATGTCGGCAAGGTGGGCATTCCGGACGGCATCCTGCTGAAGCCCGGCCGGCTCGACCCGGACGAGTTCGCCCTGATCAAGACGCATGCGACCATCGGCAAGCGCATCCTGGGGGGGAGCGCGTCCGAGCTGATCCGGCTCGCCGCCGAGATCGCCGAGGCGCATCACGAGAAATGGGACGGCAGCGGCTATCCGAACGGCCTCGCGGGCACGGCGATTCCCCTGGCGGCCCGGATCGTCGCGGTGGCGGACGTGTTCGACGCCCTGACGACGCAGCGGCCCTACAAGGCGGCGATGTCCTTCGAGGCGGCCCTGGCCTGCATCCGCGCCGAGAGCGGGCGCCATTTCGACCCGGCCTGCGTCGCGGCCTTCTGCGCGCGCTGGCCGGACATCGGCGTCGCCGGCGGGCAGGGACAGGCCGAGATCCGGCCGAGTGCCGGACCGGTCACCGAGCCCTGGGCGCGGGTGCCGACCCTGTTCCGCGAGATCGCCGCCGCGGCGCCCGAGCCCGCGGGCTGGCTCGTCCGCAACCCGCACACCCTCGTCGCCCGGGAGGACGGCCCGGTGAAGCCGCCGCCGGTTCCGCCGTTGCGCCGGGAACCCGACGGATCACGGACGGAGCCTCGGCATGACCGCGCGATGGATGACGGTGCCGGCGATCGCGCGGGAGCGTCACAGCTCCCTGGACGCGGCGCAGCGCCTGGTGGACGCGACGGGCTGCCCGAAGGTCGTCCGCACGGACGGCACGGTCGACCTCATCTGACCGCCGCACGGCCTGAGGACGGCCGGCCCGGACGGACGGCCTGACGCGGCGTTCGATCGCCCCCGATCCCCTCTCGCCGGACCGGATTCCGCGTCGGCGCGGGGCGGTCGGGAGCATCATCCCGAAAGGCGGCCTCCGGCTTCCGGAAGAAGAGGATGCGAAATCAAGGACCTACAGCATCGTCGTGGTTCCGATGTCCGGGACGATGCGCTAGCCTCGCGGGATGCGCGTCCTCCACAGCCCCGACTCGGCCCGGCACGATCCCGCGCTCTACATGCGGCGCGGCACGCCGATCCCGCATCCCGAGCAGGCCGCGCGCTACGCGATCCTGCGCGACGCGGCGCTGCAGGGCGGCCACGTCCTGGCGGAGCCGGGCGACCATGGCCTCGGCCCGATTCACGCGGTCCACGATCCCGACTACGTCGCGTTCCTGGCCGAGGCCTGGACGCGCGGGGCGGAGATGCCGGGCATCGCCGACGAGATCCTCACCGGCGCCTTCGCCCGGCCACAGATGCACCGGAAGCCCGCCGGCCTCCTCGGGCTCGCCGGCCTCTACATGGCCGACACCTCGACGCCGATCCGCGCCGGGACATGGCCCGCGGTCTACGGCGCGGCGCAATGCGCCGTCGCGGCCGCCGATGCCGCCCTGGCCCTGGGCCAGGCCTACGCCCTGTGCCGGCCGCCCGGCCACCACGCCTACGCGGAGTCCGCCGGCGGCTTCTGCTTCCTGAACAACAGCGCGATCGCGGCCGCCCGAATGCGCGCCGCCACCGGCGGTCCGGTGGCGATCCTCGACATCGACGTGCATCACGGCAACGGCACGCAGGGGATCTTCTACACGCGCGCCGACATCCTCACGGTCTCGGTGCATGCCGATCCGGCGAACTATTTCCCGTTCTACGCGGGCTATGCCGACGAGACCGGCGCGGGGGCGGGGGCGGGCTTCAACCGCAACCTGCCGCTGCCCGAGGGTTCGGGCGACGGGCCCTGGCTCGCCGCCGTGGAGGCGGGGCTCGCGGCCATCGCCGCGCGGGGCGCCCGCGGGCTCGTGGTGGCGCTCGGCCTCGACGCCGCCGGGGACGACCCGATCGGCGCCCTGAGCGTCACCCGGGCGGGCTTCGCCGGCGCGGCGGCGCGGATCGCCCGGGCCGGGCTGCCCACGGCCCTCGTGCAGGAGGGCGGCTATCTCTGCGCCGCCCTGCCCGAGAACCTCGCGGCGTTCCTGGCGGCCTTCGACGCCGCCCGGACCTGAACCCCGCGCCACCTCCGTGTCGCGGCCCCGTGAACGGACGGGCTACGCCTCGTCGTCCTCGTCCTGGTGCCGGCCCTTGAGCTTGGCGAAGACCGAATCGGCATCGAGCCGCTCCTCGCGCCCGCCATGCTCCTCCGCCTCCTCGGGCTCGGACTCCCGGGCCGTGGAGATTTCCGTGGGCAGGAGCGAGGCCCCGGACTCGGCCGCCACCGCGGCCGGGCGGTCGGCCGCCGCGCGCTGGACCTCGAAGTCGAGGTTGATCTGGGTGGCGAGCCCCAGCGTCACCGGGTCCATCGGCTGGAGCGAGCCCGAATTCCAGTGGGTGCGCTCGCGGATCTGCTGGATGGTCGACTTGGTGGTGCCGACCAGGCGGATGATCTGCGCATCCTTCAACTCGGGGTGGTTGCGCAGCAGCCAGAGGATGGCGTTCGGCCGGTCCTGGCGGCGGGACAAGGGGGTGTAGCGCGGCCCCTTGGTGGTGCGCTTCACCTCCGGCAGCTTCACCTTCGAGACGGCGGGCTTGAGCTTGTAGTGCGGCGCCTTCTGGGCCTTCTCGATCTCGTCGCGGGTGAGCTGGCCGGTGGAGACCGGATCGAGCCCCTTGATGCCGGCCGCGACCTCGCCGTCGGCGATGCCCTTCACCTCCAGCGGGTGCAGCTTGCAGAAATCGGCGATCTGCTCGAAGGCGAGCGAGGTGTTCTCGACCAGCCAGACGGCGGTCGCCTTGGGCATCAGCGGACCCTGGGACATGTCTTCTCGTGCTCCGGCCTGGCGGGACGGGGGCCGGGCATCGGGCCGCGGGCTCCGGATGGTCGATCCGGATGTCCCGTCTCACGCTGTTGAATGGGGATGAGGCACTATAGGCCGGGGCCGGGAGGGGCGCAATCGCGGGTTCGAGGGTTCGGCGGCCGCGGATCGATTAACCGGCGTCCGGAGGCCGGCTACAAACGGGCCGTGAGCCTGACCGACTCACCCGCGAAGGCCGCACGCGGCCGGTTGCGGCCGGGAGTGCAGAGGATGGTCATCTCTCTGGCATGGTCCAGACAGGCAGACGGCGAGTGGAGCTTCCGACTCCGCCTCGCCGTCCACCCGTTTGTCTGGATTTGGCTGACCCGCGTGAGCGGGTGATGCCAGGGACCGGCGGCGGCTACCGCCGGTCCCACTCCCGAACATAGCGCGGCCCGGGCCGCCCAACAACATTCCGGCGCCGGCCGCCGGTCAGCGCGGGCGCACCCCGTCGAGGAACAGGCGCACCGCCGCCTGCCGCCGCCGCTCCTGGGTCTCCGGGTCGGTGGCGATGCCGTAGAGGGACGCCTGGGACGACCGGCCGAGGACGAGGCTGAGGAACAGGTCGGCGGCGATCTCAGGGTCCGCCACCGCGATCCGCCCGCGCCGGGCGAGGGCGTCGAGGAGCTGCGCCACCGCGCGCACGCCGCGCAGCCAGCCCTCCTCGTGGGCGAGGCGGGCAAGCTCGGGGAACTGCAGGGCCTGGGCCACGAGGTTGCGCTTGAGCATCGCCGCCCCCGGCGACTGCCCGTGGGCCAGCAGGGTGCGGCTCAGATCGTGCAGGGTCGCCTCGACATCGTCGGTCCCGGCCTGGGCCGCCTGCGCCTCGGCGGCCGCCGCCAGGGGCGCCAGCCAGGCGGCGATCCGCTCGCGCAGCACCGCCTCGAACAGGGCCCGCTTGTCGCGGTAGCGGGCGTAGACGGTCGGCTTGCTCATCCCGGCGGCCTCGGCCACCGCGTCGATGGAGGTGGCGTCGAAGCCCCGCTCCAGGAACAGGGCCGTCGCCACGGCGATCAGGTGCGCCTCGCGCCGGGTCGCCTCCGCGCGGGTCGGCCGGCCGCCCCGCCGCGGCCCGGCCTCCGCCCCCTCGATCTCCGTGACCGTCACCCGCGATCCTCCTTGCCTGACAGCGTCGTTCGGATTATCAAAACGATACCGTACCGTTTTAATTCTGGCCAGACCTGATGGACGCACGTCGCAGCGACAGCTTCAAGAGCGCCGACCCAGTTGCGGGCGGCACGGCGCCCGTCGCGGGCGGCGCGGCGCCTGTCCCGACCCCCGCGGTGAAGCCGCGGCGCGGCCGGGCGCGGGTCGTCCTGCCCCTGGTCGGGCTGCTCGCCCTCGGCGGGGCGGGGAGCTACGGCTGGCACTGGTGGACCATCGGGCGCTTCCTCGAGACCACCGACGACGCCTATCTGCAGTCCGACAAGGTCACGGTGGCGCCACGCGTCGCCGGCATCGTCGCGGAGGTGATGGTCGGCGACAACCAGCCGGTGAAGGCCGGCGCCGTGATCGCCCGCCTCGACGACCGGTCCTACCGGGTCCAGCTCAAGCAGGCCGAGGCCGAGGTCGAGAAGGACAAGGCGCAGATCCTGGGCGTCGCCTCGGCCATCATCCAGCAGCGGGCGCAGGTCGCCTCGTCGCGGGCCGATCTCGCCAATGCCGAGGCCGCGCTGACCTTCTCGCAGCAGGAATACACCCGCTACCAGAACCTGCTGCAGACCGGCTCGGGCACGGTCCAGCGCCAGCAGCAGGCGGATGCCGACCTGCGCCAGCGCCACGCCGCCCGCGACAAGGCCGCCGCCTCCCTCGACGCGGCGGAGAAGCAGATCGACAGCCTGAAGGCGCTCGAAGCCAGCACCCGGGCGAGCCTCGCCGGAGCGCAGGCCAAGGTCGAGGGGGTGACGCTCGACCTGAGCTACACCACCGTCACCGCCCCGATCGACGGCGTCGCCGGCGACCGGGCGCTGCGGGTCGGCCAGGTCGTCTCGGCCGGCACCGGCCTCCTGACCCTCGTGCCGATGGGCCGGGACATCTACTGCGTGGCGAACTTCAAGGAGACCCAGACCGGCCACATGGTCGAGGGCCAGCGCGTGACGTTCACGGTGGATGCCTTCGGGGACCACGAATTCCAGGGCCGGATCGAGAGCTTCTCCCCGGGCACCGGCGCCCAGTTCGCCCTGCTGCCGCCCGAGAACGCCACCGGCAATTTCACCAAGGTGGTGCAGCGCGTGCCCGTGCGCGTCGCCCTGGACGACACAGATCCGCAGCTCGCCCGCCTGCGTCCCGGCCTCTCGGTCGAGGCCACGGTCCATACGCAAGATCCTATCGAGCAGGTCCAGCCGCGCCAGAGCAAGGCCTCGCCCTCGCTCGTCAGCGAGGCGCTGCCGCAATGAGCGCTGCCGCCGCCGCAGGCATCGCTCCCGCGAAGGCGAGTGCCCGGGACTGGCTCGCCGTGTTCGGCGCGATCCTCGGCGCCTTCACGGCGATCCTCGACATCCAGATCACCAACGCCTCGCTCGCCGACATCCAGGGGGCGCTCGGCGCCTCCACGGAGGAGGGGAGCTGGATCTCCACCGCCTACCTGATGGCCGAGATCATCGTGATCCCGCTCACTGGCTGGCTGTCCTCAGTGATCGGCCTGCGTCGTTACCTCGCGGTGAACACGATGCTGTTCACCGCCTTCTCGCTGGCCTGCGCGCTCTCGACCACCCTGAGCCAGATGATCCTGTTCCGGGCGGGCCAAGGCTTCACCGGCGGCGTGCTGATCCCGACCGCCATCGTGATCGTGCGCACGCGGCTCTCGAAGGCGCAGCAGCCGATCGGCATCGCGCTGTTCGGGCTTACCGCGACCTTCGCGCCCGCCATCGGCCCGACGGTGGGCGGCTGGCTCACCGACAACCTATCCTGGCACTACATCTTCTACCTGAACCTGATCTTCGGACCCGTGGCGGCGGCGATCCAGCTCGGCGCCTTCGACAGCGTTCCCGCGCGCTGGGGCGAGCTGCTCAAGGGCGATTGGATCGGCATCGGCCTGATGGCGACCGGCCTGCCGGCCCTGACCTACGTGCTGGAGGAGGGGCAGCGCAAGGATTGGTTCGGGTCCCAGATCATCGTGAACATGTCGCTGCTAGCGGCGGCCGGCATCACCGGGTTCATCGTCCGCGAACTCACGACCGAGCGCCCGTTCATCAACCTGCGGGTGCTGGCCAACCGCTCGGTCGGCGGCGCCTGCGTGCTGATGACCGTGCTGGGCGCGGTCTCGTTCGGGTCGATCTACATCATCCCGGTCTACTGCGCGCAGATCCAGGGCTACAACGCCCAGCAGATCGGCTACGTGGTGATGTGGTCGGGCCTGCCGCAGCTGATCCTGTTCCCGATGATGCCCCTGCTGATGCGGACCTTCGACGCGCGGCTTCTGGTTGTCACCGGCACGCTGTTCTTCATCGCGAGTTGCTGGATCAACGTCGGGCTGACCCACGATGTCGGGGCCGACCAGCTGATCCTGCCGCAACTGATGCGGGCCATCGGCCAGCCGCTGTTCACCATCCCGCTCTCGCAGCTCTCGACGGCGGGTCTGGGGCCCCGGGATACGGCGGACGCTTCAGCGCTGTCGAACATGATGCGTAACCTCGGTGGCTCGATCGGCATCGCCATGCTGTCGACGATGATCGACCGACGCGAGCACATGCACTTCTCGGTTCTAGCCGAGGCGATCACCGTCAACGGGACCCGAACCCAGGAGCGCCTCGCGGCGCTCGCCGCTGGGATGCACGCCCGCATCACCGACCCGCTTGCCGCCAAGGGCGCGGCGCTGGGCATGCTGGCGCAACAGGTCCGCCGCGAGGCCACCGTCATGGCCTACGCGGACGGCTTCTACCTCGTCGGCGTGAGCCTCGTGCTCAGCCTCGCCGTGATTGCAATCATCAAGAAGCCGCAGCGGTCCTCGGGTCCCGTCGAGGCTCACTGAGACCGCTGCTTCACCAGATCACCCAACAACTTCGAGCGGGTGATAGACGGCCGGTTCGCGCTTCACCCCCTCGCGCGGATCGGCCGTCGCTTTAGTCAACCCAGACGCGATGGCGTCCCTCGCGGCGATAGCGCCCCGAGTTGCAAGGTCGGCTCCAGCTCACTTATCGTCCGGAGGCCGGCCGTTGCAAAACCACCCGTTCCGTTCGCAGGTCATCGTCTGCCGAGCTGCCGAGAAGCGGACCTTCTGAGGGTCGGTAAAGGGTCGTGAACGCTCCACGCGGCGATGCCCGCTTTGATGCATCCGACGCCCAGAAGCGGACCAGCAGCTTCCCATCTGTGGACACCCCCTGGAACGCAAGTGGCTTTTGGTGTGTAGGCACGATGTCGATTGCTGCCATCTGTCCGGTCTCTGCTGCAGCTTTGGGCTGCGGGCCCGTATGGGAGTTCGCGGACCGGAACCAAGTCACCCAAAGCGTGCTCGCTGGCACGGTGGAAAGCACTGGTGGCGGGGACGCACGGACGGGGTCCAAGGCATAGTCAGGGCGCTACGCCAAACCGGGCGAACAGCCCGTCGGGATCGCGCCAAGTAGTGCTGAGCGACGCGATTTGCGGCGTTTGATCCCATCCGGCCAGAGCCACCGCCGACGGTAGTGCACACAGTCCCGCCAGCACCATCAAGCCAGCCATCGATCCGATCAAACGCATGTCCGTCCCCTATGCCGCTACCGGATCATGATCGGCTCGAATAAAGCGCGTCATAGGACGATCTATCAAATGCAATACAACCTGCGTTTCTACCACAGGTAGATTAATCAAATAGATGTGAAAGCTTCGTATTGGTATAAAAAAATTCACACGTATTCTGAATTGTCCGCGCACGTGAGGCCCGATGCCCCACGCCAATCATCCACCCATTGGCTGCGGATGATCCGTGGTCGCAAAGTGATGCCACACGAGGGCCCCTGTGAAGCTTCCCCTGACTTTTGGCATCAGACCGCGCATCCAGGTCATCACCGGCGCTGCTCTGCTCGGCATGAGCGCGTTGGTTGGATTGTCGGCTTGGACTTTGTCGGGCACGCTCTTGGACGCGCGCGAGATCCAGACCCGCGACCTCGTCGAGGCTGCTTCCGGCGTGCTGGCGCACTTCGAGGGCGAGGAGCGAGCCGGGCGTATGTCGCACGAGGCTGCTCAGGCGGCAGCACGGGCCACGATCGCCGACCTCCACTACGCCGATGCCGAGTACTTCTGGATCCAGGACATGCACCCCCGCATGATCCAACATCCCAAGGCTGAGCTGATCGGTCGAGACATCGCCGATGTCGCTGACCCGACCGGCAAGCACCTGTTTGTCGAGATGGTCGCGAAGGTGAAGCGATCAGGCGCCGGGTTCGTGTCCTATCGTTGGCCGAAGCCCGGCGCGACCGAGCCGGTGGCCAAGATCTCCTACGTGCAGGGCTTTGCGCCCTGGGGGTGGATCGTTGGGTCGGGCATCTACACCGATGATACCGCCGCGCAGACCCGGTCGGCGCTGTTCACGCTGATGGTCGGGGCGGGCGGGGCGCTGCTTGTCGTGGGTGGAGTGGCGCTGTCGATCGGGCTCGGCGTCTCGCGCCTGATCCGCCGCATGACCGGGGCGATGACGGCTTTGGCCGGCGGCGACATCTCGGTCGAGGTGCCAGACCGCTCCCGCCGAGACGAGGTCGGGGCGATGGCTGGGGCGGTGCAGGTGTTCAAGAACAACCTGATCCGCACCCGCCAGCTTGAGGCCGAGATGGCTCAGGCCCGGCTGGCCGCCGAGGAGCAGCGCAAGGCGGGGATGCGGCAGATGGCCGACAGCTTCGAGGCGACGGTGGGCGGGATCATCGGCACGGTCTCGGCCTCCGCCACCGAGTTGCAGGCCACTGCCGGCGTGATGAGCGGGACTGCTGCGGAGACAGCGAGCCAGTCGACTGCCGTGGCCGCCGCAGCGGAGGAAGCCGCCTCCAACGTCAACACCGTCGCGGCGGCGGCCGAGGAACTCGGAGCCTCCGTCCAGGAGATTGGACGGCAAGTGGATGGCTCCGCGTCCCTCGCCCGGCAGGCGGTGGACGAGGCTGACCGCACAGGGGCGCTGGTCAACGAACTGAGCGGTACCGTCGAGCAGATCAGCAACGTGGTTGGGTTGATCTCCTCGATCGCCGGGCAGACCAACCTGCTGGC
>NZ_JAKSYC010000281.1 GCF_022829585.1 Methylobacterium sp. J-026 | reverse complement strand
GGTCCTGATCGACGTCTTCTGGATGGAAGAGCGACATGAGATGTGCGCGCGAGATACCTTCGGTGACTTCGGCATCTGACAGCCCGAACATCCGGGCCATCACCGCATCACCTCGAACGCGATCTGCGCCGACATCCTCCTGATCGGCCCCCACAGGGTGGTCCAAGGGTGAAGTTAGTGCGCGGTAGGCCGCTCCACCACGGTTAGCTTGGCCGGCGGAGCTGGTCGGGCGAGCGCAGCCGGCCAAGCGGTGAAGGCTGGCATGAACACCTCTGGTGCCGGCGGCCGGTATCCCAGTGAGGCGTGCGGGCGTACGGTGTTGTAGTGACGTCTCCAGCTTTCGATCACGATCTGCGCCTCCCTGAGTGTGTAGAAGATCTCGCCGTTGAGCAGTTCGTCGCGAAGCCGCGCGTTGAAGCTTTCAACGTAGCCATTCTCCCACGGTGAGCCTGGAGTGATGTAAGCTGTCTTGGCTCCGACGCCGGTGATCCAAGCTTGGACAGCCTTCGCGACGAACTCCGGCCCGTTATCCGAACGGATATGGCCCGGTACGCTACGCAGGATGAACAGGTCCGAGAGCACGTCGATCACGTCGACCGCCTTGAGCTTGCGGGCGACCCGGATCGCCAAGCATTCATGTGTGAACTCGTCGACGACGTTGAGCATCCGGAACTTACGTCCATCATGCGTGCGCGCCTCGACGAAGTCATACGACCACACGTGATTGCGGTATTCTGGGCGAAGACGGATGCAAGACCCGTCGTTGTCCCAGATCCGCCCCCGCTTGGGCTGCTTGGCCGGGACCTTCAGGCCCTCACGCCGCCAGATCCGTTCGACGCGCTTGTCGTTGACGAACCACCCGGCCGCCTTCAGCAAGGCGCTGATCTTCCGGTAGCCGTAGCGACCGTACCGCTCCGCCAGAGCGATGAGATCAGCCGTCAACGCTTCTTCGTCGTCGCGCCCCCGCGGCACCTTGCGCTGTGTCGAGCGATGCTGACCGAGCGCCCGGCAGGCGCGACGCTCGGAGACGTTCATCCTCAGCATGATGTGCTCGACACAGGCGCGTCGGCGCGCGGGGCTTAGAGCTGTTCCCGCCTATGTAGCGACGGCCAAGTCATTTTCGTAACCGGCAGCTGTGAGGCAGTTGCGGCACTCGTCTGAGGTAAAGCCGGTGAAGGCTTCGCGGATGGTTGCCCAGAGGTCGGGC
>NZ_JAKSYC010000302.1 GCF_022829585.1 Methylobacterium sp. J-026 | reverse complement strand
GCGCTCGTGGGCGTAGTCGACGATCGCCTGGACCCGGGCCCAGCCCTCCGGGGTCGAGCCGAACAGCGACCAGGCGGTCTGCGAGAGCTTGTCGGTGTCGCAGTAGCGCGAGCCGAGCAGGAACATCAGCACCGCGTCCGGTAGATCCTGGACCGCGATCTGGCGCGCCTCCGGCACCACCGGGTCGGGCAGGCCGGAATCCTGGACCGTGATGTCGGCCGAGACGGTCAGCTGGCCGGGCGGCGCGAGGATGCGGTGGCAGGTGTTGTCGAAGACGTCCTGATACGCGCGCGCCGGGATCGGCGGATCGAAGGTGATCACGTGCGGCGTCAGCACGTCGGGCATCCGCGACGGGTGAACGGTCAGCATCAGGATCATCGGGGTCGGCTGGGACATCGTGAAGGCGATATCGAAACCGGTCTTGATCTTCATCGCGGCCTTCTCACTGTGTCGCCATCCGCGCGGGGTCGCCACGCACGCTCGTTCCGGGTCCGGCAGCTTAACGCGCCGGGGTGGGGCCGGGCCCCTGACAGTCGGGTTGGGTCGTCGCCGTCGCGGCCAGCTCGACCACGTCGACCTCGACGCGCATGCCGAGATCGTCGCTGGCCAGGCCGAAGAAGGAGCCGTGCAGCGGCACCGCCTGCGCGGGGTCGCGGGTCACCGCGACGCGGATCAGGTCGCGGTTGCCGACGATGCCGTTGGTCGGGTCGAACTCGATCCAGCCGGCGCCGGGCAAGTAGACCTGCAGCCACGCATGGGTCGAGCCGCCCCCGACATGGCGCGCCCGGTCGTTGCGGGGATTGTAGAGGTATCCGGACACGAACCGCGCGGCCATGCCGAGGGCCCGCACGCCCTCCATCATCAGCACCGCGAAGTCGCGGCAAGAGCCGCGCTTGCCGCGCAGGGTGGTGAGCGGGTCCTGCACGCCCTTCTCGGACCGGGCCAGGTAGGTGAAGTTGGCCCGGACGCTGCGGGTCATGGCGGCCAGCAGCTCCTGCGTGGGGACCCGGCCCTGCTGCGGCAGGAAGCTGCGCGCCCAGGCATCGACCTCGTGGCGCGGGTCGGGCCATTGCCGCTCGATGGAGCGGGCGAGATCCGGCATGTCCTCGGCGCCGTAGCCGAACGGGTAGTCGGTCGCGTGCGGCGCCAGGGGGAAGACCGGCGCGTGCCCGGGCGTATGTTCGAGGGTGATGCCGGACGCGAAAGTCAGCCGCTCAGACCGGGTGTCGAAGGTCGCGACCGCGACGCAATTGCCGAAGACGTCGAACATCCAGCGCAGCGAGGCCGGCTCGGGGGTGATGTCCAGGGTCGCCTCGATCAGCCGCTGATCGTAGCTGTCCCGGGGCCGGAACATGATCCGGTGCTCCCCGAAGGATACCGGCCGCCGGTACTGATAGACCGTTCGGTGATTGACGGACAGGATCGGCAAATCGGCAGTCTCCGGGCTCGTGCCGACACGTCTTTCACCACAGTGAGGCATCCACCGATGCAAGAGCCGGGCCCGTCGGGGTCCGGCCCGGTCCGCCGCGCCATACACCGGGCCGGGGAGCCGGCTTCGCGATCGCCCACGCCGCCGGGACGCTCAGACGACCGGGGGCGCCGGCTCGGCGGTCGCGCGCTCCGCCTGGACCAGCACGTCGAGGGGGCGCCAGGGCTTGGGGATGAACACCGCCTCGGGCGGCAAATCGGGTCTGGGCAGGCCATGGCCCGAGGTGACCACCAGCCGCGCCCGGGGCCAGAGGGTCGCCACCGCCCGGGCGAGCTGCAGCCCGTCCATCCGGCCGGCGAGGCGGATATCGGCGAAGACCAGGGCGACGTCGCCGCCCCGTGCCTGAAGCACCGACAGGGCCGCCTCGGCGCTGTCGCAGCCGATGACGTCGAGCTCGGTCTCCTCGAGCAGGGTCTCGGCCAGGGCGCGGATCTCGGGATCGTCCTCGACCACCAGGGCGACCTGGGGATGGATCGCGGCGGCCGCGGCGATCTCGGGCCCGCGGCGCGCGGGCGCATCGTCGGCGGTCTGGCGGACGCGGCGGACGAGGGCGGCCAGATGTTCCGGTACGCCCTCGGTGACCAAATTATCGTAGACGGACGCGAGTGTACGACCGATCTGATCGAGCGGGATACCCGGCGATAGCGTATCGGTGAGCGGCAGGGGTGCGCTCGTCTGGTGCTTTCTCAAGGACTCCCCCCGAAGTCTTCCCGCACGCCGGAAAAAAACGCAGCGTACAGGGAGGAAAGTCGGCAATCCGCCGGTGGTTGCGCACCCGCAACCGAATCGCCCGCCGGCGCGCCGAGACGTTACTGGGTGGCGGTTTCCGCGTCCGCGTAGGCCATGATCCCCGACACGGCCTGCACGTTCTGGTAGCGCGACCCGCGCGCACTCATCATCGCCTCGAACTTCTCGTGGACCTGCGCCACCGAGAGGCTGAGCGGCTTGCGGTGCCGGCCCCGCCCGACGAACCGGTTCGCGGCGAAGAAGATCGAGCGGTTGGCCCGGGCCGGGCCGGGGAGCAGCGCGGCGGCGGCGGCGGCGGGCTTGTTCACCACGTTGGCGAGGAACTCGCCGGCGTCGTCGGGCCCGAGGAAGTGGGCGAGATAGACCTCGCCCAGGGACAATTCGTGCCCGATGCGCAGGGCGATGCGGGCGGCGTCGCGCTTCAGCATCTCGCCGGCCATCAAGGCGGAGAGATAAGGATCGCGGCGCAGTTCCAGCACCCGGGCGCGCTCGGCCTGATCGGTGATCACCGGCCGGTCGTTGGCATCGGCCGTGATGAGCGCAGCCTCCTTCGCGAGGCCGTATTTGGGTCCGAAATCCCGGACCACGCCGAGCCAGGTCCGCTCGATGAACTGGTACAGGCCCGTGGCCGAGGAGGTCTTGGCCTGGACCGCGGTGACGAAGCTCGATTCCTTGTCGGCCACCGCCATGAGCAGGACCGGATCGGTCTGCACCGCCTGCGCGGCGCGCACGATCGTCTGGACGAGGTGGCGCCGGATCTTCATCGGGCCGAATTCGAGGATGTCGTTCGGGTCGCCGGCCGCGCTTTCCGACAGGAGGAAGTCGTAGGATACGCGGTCGACCGTGTTGGAGCCGATATCGGTGTCGAGATCGTGCACGGCGGCGAAGCTCGACGAGGCGCGCAGCGGCGTCCGCTCCAGCTCGTCCTCCAGCGCGACAGTATGGATGCGCGGCCGCGGCATCGTGATCTCTGTGGCGGCCTCGGCGGGCGACACGGCCGGCGAGAGGCCCACCTTGCCGAGGTCCACCCCCGACCCGATCAGGGCGGCGCTGAGGCCGCCGGCGATGAGCGAGACCGTCAGCAGCGACCGGAACAGGGCCGGACGGCTGCCATGGGCACGGCCGAGCACCGGCTGCGCGGCGATCACGTCGGCATGGCCGGAGCCGAAATGGCCGGGCGCGGAGCCCGGCTTGCCCGTGATGGTCTTCGACGATCCGACCGCGCGGCCCTGCATCGTTGTCCCGAATCCTCGCGCGCCGTTGACGGCGCCAGAGACTCAACATCGCTTGACAGATGTGGCGACAACACGGCCGCGCTTGTGGCGGCTCTGGGGCGGAGACAGGTGTTTTCGCGGCGGATACCCGGGCGCCCCTCAAAACGGAGCCCCGCCGGATCGGCGGTGAGCGCGGAGCGACAAGGACTTAGACCCCGCGCTCGAACCCCGCCCCGATTGCAACGCGATCGGGAACGGCTCTAAGAGGGCGCCATGCGGGCACCGCTTCAAGGTGAGCGGAGCCCGGTCCCGTGTTCCTGCCAGAGTCAGCCCCGATGAGCGGCGTCAACGAGATCCGGTCGACCTTCCTCGACTACTTCGCGAAGGCGGGACACGAGGTCGTACCCTCTTCGAGCCTCGTGCCGAAGAACGATCCGACGCTGATGTTCACCAACGCCGGCATGGTGCAGTTCAAGAACGTCTTCACCGGCGTCGAGCGGCGGGCCTACGACCGGGCGACGACGGCGCAGAAATGCGTGCGGGCCGGCGGCAAGCACAACGACCTCGACAATGTCGGGTACACGGCGCGCCACCACACCTTCTTCGAGATGCTCGGCAACTTCTCGTTCGGCGACTACTTCAAGGGCCGCGCCATCGAGCTGGCCTGGAAGTTGATCACCAAGGAGTTCGGCCTGAAGCCGGACCGGCTCCTGGTCACCGTCTACGCCGACGACGACGAGGCGGCCGGCCTCTGGAAGAAGATCGCCGGCCTGTCCGACGACAAGATCATCCGGATCGGGACCTCCGACAATTTCTGGCAGATGGGTGATACCGGCCCCTGCGGCCCGTGCTCCGAGATCTTCATCGACCAGGGCCCGGCGCTCCAGGGCGGCCCGCCCGGCTCCCCGGACGAGGATGGCGACCGGTTCCTGGAGTTCTGGAACCTGGTGTTCATGCAGTACGAGCAGCTGGAGCCGGGGGTGCGCAACCCCCTGCCGCGGCCGTCGATCGACACCGGCATGGGCCTGGAGCGCATGGCGGCGATCCTCCAGGGCGTGCCCTCGAACTACGAGACCGACCTGTTCCGCGCGCTCATCGATGCGGTGGCGCACGCGGTCTCCCGCGCGCCGGAGCCCGGGACGCTCGCCTCGTACCGGGTGATCGCCGACCACCTGCGGGCCTCCTCCTTCCTGGTGGCCGACGGGGTGCTGCCGGGCAACGAGGGCCGCGGCTACGTGCTGCGCCGGATCATGCGTCGCGCCATGCGGCACGCCGAGATCCTGGGCGCGCGCGAGCCCACCCTCTACCGCCTCGTGCCGACCCTGGTCCGCGAGATGGGCCAGGCCTATCCCGAGCTGATGCGGGCCGAGAGCCTGATCGGCGAGACCCTGAAGCTGGAGGAGACCCGCTTCCGGCGCACCCTGGAGCGTGGCCTGTCGATCCTCGACGCGGAGAGCCGCGACCTCGCGGCCGGCGACAAGCTCTCCGGCGAGACGGCCTTCACGCTCTATGATACCTACGGCTTTCCCCTCGACCTGACTCAGGATGCCCTGAAGGCACGGGGTATCGGCGTCGACACCGACGCCTTCGCGGTGGCGATGCAGCGCCAGAAGCAGGCGGCCCGCGAAGCCTGGAAGGGCTCGGGCGACGCGGCCACCGAGACGGTGTGGTTCGGCCTGCGCGAGCGCCTCGGCGCCACCGAGTTCCTAGGCTACGAGACCGAGACCGCGGAGGGCATCGTCACCGCGCTGCTGCGCGACGGCGCCGAAGTTGCAAGCCTCGGATCCGGCCAGAGCGGTTTCGTCCTCGCCAACCAGACGCCGTTCTACGGGGAATCGGGCGGTCAGGTCGGCGATACCGGGCTGATCCTGGCGCCGGGCCTGCGGGCGCGCGTTACCGACACGCAGAAGAAGCTCGGTGACCTGTTCGTCCACCACGTGACCGTCGAGGAGGGGACGCTCGGCCTCGATCAGCCGGTGGAGCTGAAGGTCGATCACGCCCGCCGCCGGGCGATCCGGGCCAATCACTCGGCCACCCATCTGCTGCACGAGGCGCTGCGGCAGGTGCTGGGCGACCACGTCGCCCAGAAGGGCTCCCTGGTGAGCCCAGACCGCCTGCGCTTCGACATCAGCCACCCGAAGCCGATCGAGGCGGAGGAACTGGCCCGGGTCGAGGACATCGCCAACGCGGTGCTGCTCCAGAACGCCCCCGTCGTGACCAAGCTGATGGCGGTGGACGATGCCATCGCGTCGGGCGCCCGGGCGCTGTTCGGCGAGAAGTACGGTGACGAGGTGCGGGTCGTCTCGATGGGCCTGCCGGTCGGCGGGCAGCCTGAGTCGGGACGGCTCAGGAACTTCTCCATCGAGCTCTGCGGCGGCACCCATGCCGCGCGCACCGGCGATATCGGGGCGATCACCGTGGTGGCGGAGAGCGCCGTCGGCGCCGGCGTCCGCCGGATCGAGGCGTTGACCGCCGACGCGGCGCGTCACCATCGCGCCGGGGAAGCCCGGACGCTGGCGGCCCTCGCCGGCATCCTGAAGGCCCCGGTGTCGGAGGCTCCGGACCGCCTCACGGCGCTGATCGAGGATCGGCGGCGCCTGGAGCGCGAGCTGGCGGAGACCCGCCGCAAGCTGGCTATGGGTGCCTCGGAATCGGGATCGGGCGGGGGGGCGCGCCAAACCGAGATCGCCGGAATCGCCTTCCGCCGCTCGGTGGTCGAGGGCCTCGACATGCGCGACCTCAAGCCGATCATGGACGAGGAGAAGAAACGCCTCGGCTCCGGCATCGTGGCGATCGTCGCCGTGGCCGCGGACGGCAAGGCGGGCCTCGTGGTCGGCGTCACCGACGACCTGACGGCGCGCTACGACGCGGTCGGGCTGGTCCGGGCCGGTGCCGGCGCGCTCGGCGGCAAGGGCGGCGGCGGCCGCCGCGACATGGCCCAGGCCGGCGGGCCGAACGGCGCCGGAGCCGAAGCCGCCCTCGACGCCGTCGAGCAGGCCCTCACCGAAGCCGCCTGAGGCGCGTGCCCCACGTGAAAAGGCCGCCCCGTTTCCGGAGCGGCCTCGATTCAAGGGGTGGGATCGTCTGGGCCGTAGGGCGACTTACTTGCCGCCGCCGCCGCCCTGCGGGGCGACCCGCGACGGCTGATTGGCATTGCCGCCTGCCGCCGAATCGTTCGAGATCGTATCGGCCGGCTGTCCGGTCGGCGAGTAGGTGATCGCCGGATCGGCACCGGTGGCATTGGACTGGGTGCTGACCACGCCCGGCGCCCCGGACGGCACGACCACCGTGGTGCTGTTCGGCGTCTCGATGACTTGAGCGGTTGCCGGCGCGATGACGGCAAAGGCGAGAACGGTGGCGAGCAAAGTCCGGGTCATGAGAATTCCTATCGGTTCCGACCCAGGCAACTTCGATAGCGCACAATCGATCCTGCGATGTTGCGACGCGGCAAAAAATCTGCGATCCCAGCGTCGCGGGCCGCGCGGCTTCAGTTGGCCCGCGTCCAGCTCTGCCGCTTGCAGAAGACGCGCATGACGCAGCCGGAAACCTCGAGGGTGTTGGGCCCGGTGAGGCGCAGCGAGCCGGAATAGGTCTTGCCGTCGTTCGGGTTGTAGAGCGAACCCGCGTAGCCCGAACCGTCCGGTTGGCGCGCGTCGAGGATCTGGACGCCGACGACGCTGCGCCCGCGCAATGCCGGGTCGGGATTCTTGGCATCCAACGCCTTGCCGGGGGCGCTCACGATCGTCCCGCAGAACCCGCCGCCGCAGGGCGCGACGCGGATGCGCGAGCTGCCGGTCTCGGTAAGCCACAGACCCGCCGGATCGGCGGCCCGCGCCGGGCCGCCGGACGCGCCCGCCGCGAGCGCCAACAGAGCCGCAAGGCCAAGCCTCGAACGCATCCCATGCCTCCCGATGATTCTTCCCGCCCGAAGCATGATGCGGAACCCGGCGTTCCGATATCGTCAGGCGGTGACAGCGCCCGGCCGCGTGCCGCGGTGCGCGTGTCCCGGCCGACGCTTCTCCGTCAGCGCGTCGGGGTTGGCAACGCGGTGCCGAGGTAGGTCTCCACGACCTCGCAGAACGGTTGGCCCGCCCCGGTCGAGAGCACCGCGTCCACCTCGAACAGGGGATCGTCCGGACCGGACTCGGCGCCGGCGGCGCGAACCGCGACGGTCCGGCGCACCGGAGCGAGCGGGCGGACGACCCGGCCGAACGGAGTGCGGGTCCCGTCCAGCGTCGCGTTCATCTCGGGCGTCAGGCGGGCCGGAACGTACCAATTGTCGGCCTCAGACATCACGTGATCGCCGCAGACCAGGCGCACCCGGCGATAGCGCACCGGCTCCTCCGGGCCGATCGCCAACCGCGTGCGCTGCGCGGCGGTGAGCGGCTTCTCCGGCCCGGGCAGGCGCTCCGCCACAAGGTGCGGGTCGGTCGCCATCCTGTGCTCCGCGCACCAGCCTTCGAGGGCGAGCGTCGCGCTGTGGGCGGCGAGGATGCGGCCGCGCAGCCCCGCGACGAGGGCGTCCCGGCCCGTGGATTGGTCGATCGCGGCCGGTGTCTCGGCGAGGGCCTTGCCCGAGCCGCTCACCGGCAGAACGGCCAGCAGGGCCGCGAGTATGCGGGCGCGCGTGCTGTCGTCGCGGGACGCGGAATCGCCGCGACCGGGTGGATGCCCGATGGGCTTCGTCCGCGAAAAGGCTGACCCACGCCGCGACGGCAATTCCACACCGAGGCTCCTCATCGGACATGCCGGCTTCGGCCGGATGGCCCCGACCTCGGCGCGGGTTAGACGCCCGGGCCGGCCCGAAGTCCACCCCACGCGCCATGCCGGGCGCGGTCGAGAAGCACCCTATCGACCGGACGAGGCGCGCGCCGCCGGCGGCAGGTCGGTGCAGAGGCCGAGCGCGACCTCCGCGGCCAGGCCGACGGTCTCGCCCAGCGTCGGATGCGGATGGATCGTCCGGCCGATATCGACGGCGTCGGCCCCCATCTCGATGGCGAGGGCGATCTCGCCGATCATGTCGCCCGCGCTCGGACCGACGATGGCTCCGCCCACAATCCGCCTGGTCCCGGCTTCGAACAGCAGCTTCGTCAGGCCGTAATCCGCGCCGTTGGCGATGGCCCGGCCGGAAGCCGCCCAGGGAAAGCGCGCCACCTCGACGCTCCGGCCCGCCGCCCTGGCGGAGGCCTCCGTGAGCCCGACCCAGGCGATCTCCGGATCGGTATAGGCCACCGAGGGGATCACCGCGGCGTCGAACCCGGCCCTGTGGCCGGCGGCGACCTCGGCGGCGACGTGGCCCTGATGCACGGCCTTGTGGGCGAGCATCGGCTGCCCGACGAGGTCGCCGATGGCGAAGATGTGCGGCACTTCCGTGCGCATCTGGCTGTCGACCGTCACGAATCCCTGCTGCACCGCGACGCCCGCGGCGTCGAGGCCGAGCGCCGCCCCGTTCGGCCGGCGGCCTGCGGCCTGGAGCACGAGATCGTAGCGCGTCGCCTGCGCCTCGCCCGCCAGGGTCACGGCGATGCCCTCCGGGCCAGCCGTCGCGGCGACGACCTCGGCGCCGGTCAGCACGCGGTCGAACCGATGGGCGTTGCGCTTGGTCCAGACCGCCACGAGATCGCGGTCCACGCCCTCCAGCAGGTTGGGCAGCCGTTCGACGACGTCGACCCGGGCGCCGAGCGCGCTGTAGACCGTGGCCATCTCCAGGCCGATGATGCCACCGCCGATCACCAGCAGCCGGCCCGGTACGAAGGGCAGTTCGAGCGCCCCCGTGGAATTCACGATGCGCGGATCGTCCGGCAGCATCGGCAGGGCGACCGGCGACGAGCCCGCCGCCACGATGGCGCTGGCGAAGGCGAGGCTCGTCTCGCCGCCCGCGTGCAGCGCCACCGTCACCGCGTTCGCCCCGGTGAAGCACGCGGTCCCGCGGATCACCGCGACCTTGCGCTGACGCGCCATCTGGGCGAGCCCGTCAGTGAGGCGGCGTACGGTGCCGGCCTTGAAGTGGCGCAGCTTGTCCAGATCGATCGTCGGCGCGCCGAAGCTGACGCCGTGCGCGGCGAGGCGCTGGGCCTCCTCGGTGACGGCCGCCACGTGCAGCAGCGCCTTGGACGGGATGCAGCCGACATTCAGGCACACGCCGCCCAGCGTCGCGTCGCGCTCCACCAGGATCACCCGCCGCCCGAGATCCGCGGCCCGGAAGGCGGCCGCGTAACCGCCGGGGCCGCCACCGATCACCAGCACGTCGCACTCCGCCTCCGCGGTTCCCGCCGTCGCGGGCGCTGCCGTGGCCGGTATCGCTGGGGCCTCACCGGTGACCGCCTCCACGGCGGCGATGCGGGCGACCAGGGTGCCGGCCGAGACCGTGTCGCCGAGGCCCACCAGCATCTCCACGAGCCGTCCCGCCACCGGCGACGGGATGTCCAGGGTCGCCTTGTCGGATTCCACCACCAGCAGAGTCTGGTCCTTGGCGACGGCTTGGCCGGGCGACACCGGAATCTCGATCACCGGAACGTCGGCATAGTCCCCCAGATCGGGGACGCGGATCTCGTGAGTCTCGGGCATGGCGGCGTCGATCACAGCAGGGCGCGGCGCAGGTCCGACAGGACCGACGCGATGTGGCCGAGGAAGCGGGCGGCGGCGACGCCGTCGACCACGCGATGGTCCCAGGACAGGCTGAGCGGCAGGATCAGCCGCGGCTGGAAGGCGTTTCCGTCCCAGACCGCTTCCGTGCGTGAACGGGCCGCGCCCAGGATCGCGACCTCTGGGGCGTTGATGATCGGGGTGAAGCCGTCACCGCCGATGCCGCCCAGCGACGACACCGAGAAGCACCCACCCTGCATGTCCGTACCCGAAAGGCTGCCGGCCCGGGCCTTGTCGGCCAGCGCCGCCATCTCGGTGGCGATCGTGATCAGGCCCTTGCGGTCGCAGTCGCGGACCACCGGGACCATCAGGCCCTTCGGGGTGTCCACGGCGAAGCCGACATGGACGTACTCCTTGAGGACGAGGTCGGAGCCCTCCAGGGAGGCGTTGAAGCGCGGATAGGCCCGCAGGGCGAGGGCGGCGGCCTTGATCAGGAAGGCCACCATGGTGACCCGCGCCGGCGGCGTGCGCGTCTCTGTGTTCAACCCGACCCGGAACGATTCGATCTCGGTGACGTCGGCCCGGTCGAAATTGGTGACGTGCGGGATCGTCAGCCAGTTGCGGCTGAGATTGGCCCCCGAGATCGTCTGGATCCGCGACAGCGGCTCGCGCCGCACCGGGCCGAATTTTTCGTAGTCCACCGTCGGCCACGGCGGCAGCAAGGCGCCGATCCCGGAGGGCGCCGCTGATGTCTGGGCTGGGGCCTGGAGCGCCGCCTTGACGAAGGCGTGCAGGTCCTCGCGCAGGATCCGCCCCTTGGGGCCGGTGGCGGGCACCCGGTCGAGGGTGATCCCGAGTTCGCGGGCGAGCTGGCGCACGGACGGGCTGGCGTGGACGTCGCCCGACGTGACGGGCCGCTGATCGTCGTTCGACGGCTGGGCCGGGGGAAGGCTCGCTCCCAACATGCCACGCGCGCTCCCTCCCCCCTCTGCGGGGGAGGGTGGCCCCCGAAGGGGGTCGGGAGAGGGGAGCGCGGTATCCGGAAGAGTCACGACAGGTGTGAAACCCGCATCGTCGCGCTGCCCCTCTTGCGGGACTTCGTCCCGGCCCCCCCTGCTGCGCAGGGTACCCTCCCCCGCAGAGGGGGGAGGGGGAGGCGCGTCGACCGTTTCGCCGCCCTCCGCGGGCTCGACCATCAGAATCGGCGTGCCCTCCGAGACCTTCGAGCCCACCGCGACCAACAATTCCCGCACGGTGCCGGCGACCGGGGAGGGGACCTCCATGGTCGCCTTGTCGGATTCGATGCTCAGGATCAGGTCGTCCACGGCGAGGCGGTCGCCCGGCTTCACCAGGAGTTCGATCACCGGCACGTCCCGGTAATCGCCGATATCCGGGAGGGCGATCTGCAGTGCGGCGCTCATGCGGGCGGGTTTCCGTGGCTTGTCTTGGGTGGAGTGGTTCTTGGGGGCGAGGTCCGGGGCCGGGCCGCGCGGCGTTCGTTCGCGCTCTAGCCTCTGTCCCACCCACACGCTCATCCTGAGGTGTGAGCGAAGCGAGCCTCGAAGGAGGGCTCCAGGGATCGCGCGGCCAGCTGGAGGGCTCCTTCGAGGGCTCCGCTTCGCTCCGCCGCCTCAGGATGAGGACCCGGGTTGGATGTCTTAGATCGTCCAGGGCGCCGGCGTGTCGGCGTCGATGCGATAGCGCCGGATCGCCTCGGCGACCGTGGCCCGCGGCACCGTGCCGGCCGCGGCGAGCGCGTGCAGGGCGGCCACCGCCACGTGCTGCCGGTCCACCTCGAAGAAGCGGCGGAGCGCATTGCGGGTGTCGCTGCGGCCGAACCCGTCGGTGCCGAGCGTCACGAACCGGGCGCCGACATAGGAGGCGATCAGCTGCGGGTAGGCCCGGACGTAGTCGGTCGCCGCCACGACCGGCGTCGCGCCCGGGAGCAGCGCGGCCACGTGGCTCACCGGGGCATCCGCCTCCGGGTGCAGCATCGCCTGCCGCTCGGCCTCGCGGGCATCGCGTGCCAACTCGCTGAAGCTCGTGACGCTGAACACCTCCGCGGCGACGCCCCAATCCTGCGCCAGCAGCACGGACGCGGCGATCACCTCCGGCAGGATCGCGCCCGAGCCGAGGAGGCGGATCGCGGCCGGCCCGGTCTCGGGTCCCGACAGGCGGTACATCCCCTTGAGGATGCCGGCCTCAGCGCCCTCCGGCATGGAGGGCTGGGCGTAGTTCTCGTTCATGGCGGTGAGGTAGTAGAAGGCGTCCTCGCCCTCTTCCATCATCGCCCGGGCGCCGCGATCGACGATCACCGCCATCTCGTAGGCGAAGGCGGGATCGTAGGCCCGGCAATTCGGGATCGCGGCCGCCGCGAGGTGGCTCGACCCGTCCTGGTGCTGCAGGCCCTCGCCGCCGAGCGTCGTGCGGCCCGCCGTGGCGCCGATCAGGAAGCCGCGCGCCCGCTGGTCGGCCGCGGCCCAGATCAGGTCGCCGACCCGCTGGAAGCCGAACATCGAGTAGTAGATGTAGAACGGCAGCATCGACAGGCCGTGGACGCTGTAGGCGGTCGCCGCCGCGGTCCAGGACGAGATCGCCCCGGCCTCGGTGATGCCCTCCTCCAGCAACTGCCCGTCGCGGGCCTCGCGGTAGTAGAGCATCGAGCCGGCATCCTCCGGCTCGTAGAGCTGCCCCTCGGGGGCGTAGATCCCGACCTGCCGGAACAGGTTGGCCATGCCGAAGGTGCGCGCCTCGTCGGCGACGATCGGGACGACGCGCGGCCCGAGATCCTTGTGCTTCAAGAGGTTGCCGAACAGCCGGACCACCGCGGTGGTGGTCGACATCTCCTTGCCGGCCGCCTCCAGGGCGAAGCCCGCATAGGTCGAAAGCGGCGGCACCGTCACGGTCGGCGCCGTGCGGCGGCGGGCCGGCAGGACGCCGCCCAGCATCTCCCGGCGCTCGCGCAAGTAGCGCATCTCGGCGCCGTCCTCGGCCGGCTTGTAGAAGGACAGGCCCTCCACCTGCGCGTCGGAGAGCGGCAGGGCGAAGCGGTCCCGGAAGGCGCGCAGAGCCTCCACGTCGAGCTTCTTGGCCTGGTGGGAAGTCATGCGCGACTCGCCCGCGCCGCCCATGCCGTAGCCCTTCTTGGTCTTGGCCAGGATCACGGTCGGCCGGCCCTTGGTCGCCTTGGCGGCGGCGAAGGCCGCGTAGAGCTTGCGGAAATCGTGGCCGCCGCGCTTCAGCCGGTCGACATCGGCATCCGACATGTGCGCGACGAGCTCACGCACCTCCGGGTCCTCCCCGAAGAAATGGGCGAGGTTGTAGGCGCCGTCCTTGGCGCCGAGCGTCTGGTACTTGCCGTCCACGGTGTCGGCGAAGCGGCGCAGCAGGGCGTGGTTGGTGTCGCGGGCGAAGATCGCGTCCCACTCGGAGCCCCACAGCACCTTGATGACGTTCCAGCCGGCCCCGCGGAACAGGCTCTCCAGCTCCTGGATGATCTGGCCGTTGCCGCGCACCGGCCCGTCCAGCCGCTGCAGGTTGCAGTTGATGACGAAGGTGAGATTGTCGAGCTTCTCCCGCGCGGCGATCGCGAGGCCGCCGATCGATTCCGGCTCGTCCATCTCGCCGTCGCCGAACACGCCCCAGACGTGCCGGGCGGAGGTGTCGGCCAAGCCCCGGTGGCCGAGGTAGCGCATGAACCGCGCCTGGTAGACCGCGTGGATCGGGCCGATGCCCATCGAGCCGGTCGGCACCTGCCAGAAATCCGGCATCAGCCAGGGATGCGGATAGGAGCAGAGGCCGTCGCCAGCGATCTCCTGGCGGTAATGCTTCAGCTGCTCCTCGGACAGGCGGCCCTCCAGGAAGGCCCGGGCGTAGATGCCGGGGGCCGAATGCGGCTGGAAGTAGACGAGGTCGCCGTCCGGCCCGCCCTTGAAGAAGTGGTTGAACCCGACCTCGAACAGCTCGGCCGCCGAGGCGTAGCTCGCCACGTGCCCGCCGAGCTCGCCGTAGGCCATGTTGGCCCGCACCACCATGGCGAGCGCGTTCCAGCGCATGATTGAGGTCAGGCGCTCCTCGATGTCGAGGTCGCCCGGGTAGCGCGGCTGCTTCTCGAGCGCGATGGTGTTCCGGTAGGGCGAGTAGGGCAGGGCCTCGTCGAGGATGCCGATCTCCTTCGAGCGCCGCTCCAGCCGGTCGAGGATGAAACGCGCCCGCGCCGCGCCCTCGGTGCGGAACAGGGATTCGAGGGCGGCCAGCCAATCCTGGGTCTCGGCCGGATCGTGATCGACCTCAGCGGAGCGTGCGATCGTCGTCCTCGGCGGTATGGCGTTCATGGGGCAGCTCCCGGATTTTCATCGGAGCATACGGGTTCGGACGCGGGCCGACATGCCGAATTTTTGTCATACGGCACCGATGATTGGCATGGGTTGCCCAGTTCGCCGCTGAAACTGGTACATTCTGCCGGCCGCGCGACCCGCTCCGGGCCAACCACGCGGTGAAGGATGTCCCTGCGACCCATTCGTCGGTCTTCGAGACGGCTCACCGTCGGATCGTTCGGTGCCTCGTCGCACGCCGTCACTGCGCGCGCAGCGAGGCCACCCGGTGCGCCGCGCGATCGCCAACCGTAGCGCTGCCCCAGGTTGGTTCGCTGCGCACGCAAGGAGGGTCGGCGCATGCGCAAGGGGACGCCCTCCTCGATCGGCACCACCAAAAGCTTTCCTTCCATCCGGCGATCAGCGGCATGCTATGCCCGTCGCAAAACGGAGAACGAAAACGTGGTCTCCCGACCGGCCCATCTGGACGCCGCCAGCCTCCGCATCCTCGAACGGCTGCAGCAGGACAGCGAGATCAGCATCGCCGATCTCGCAGAGCAGGTCGGGTTGTCGACCTCGCCCTGCTGGCGCCGGGTCAACGACCTGAAGGAGGCCGGGATCATCCGGGGCTGCGTCGCGGTGGTCGACCCGATGAGCCTCGGGCTCGCGGTGAACGTCTTCGTCCACGTCTCGTTGGAGAAGCAGACCCAGGCCGCGCTCCAGGCCTTCGACGAGGCGGTCCGCAGCCGCCCGGAGGTGATGGAATGCTACCTGATGAGTGGCGAGGCCGACTACATGCTGCGGGTGGTGGTGGAGGATCTCGGCCAGTACCAGCGCTTGGTGCTCGACCACCTCACCCGCATCCCGGGGGTGGCCAATATCCGCTCCAGCTTCGCGCTAGGGCAGGTGAAGTACACGACGGCACTGCCGCTCGGTCACCTGACGCGGTGATCCGACGACGCCCGCGCGACCAATCGCGGGGCAGGGCGGCGGACATCATGAAAATTGGGGCGCGCGCAGCGCCCGATCCGAACACGACGCGCTGAAGGGAGGATGGTGGAGCCTAACGGGATCGAACCGATGACCTCTTCCATGCCATGGAAGCGCTCTCCCAGCTGAGCTAAGGCCCCACTTTCATCCGCCGCGGTTTGGGTCCCGCGGGGCCTCGCCGTCCGGCTGTCGTCCGGCGAGGCCGGTTCTATAGGCGGCTCGCGCCGCGGACTCAACCCCTTTTTTTCGTCTCGGTCGGGGTGTTTTCGGAGGCGGTGCGGAGACCGCCTCAGCTCTCTTCGTCGTTCTCGATGTCGCCGTCGATGAGGTCCGCGACGTCGTCGTCGCCGGCATCCTCCTCCTCGAGGAAGGTATCGTCCTCGGCGGCATCCCCGTCTTCGACCGTCTCGTCCTCGGGTGTCGGATCCGCCTCGTCCTCGGCGGCCTCGACCTCGTCGAGCGAGACCAGCTCCGGACCTTTCTCGTCGGTCTCTTCCTCATCGTCGTTCGACGCCCGCGACACCACCGGCGCCGCAACCCGGCTGGTGGCGGCCGCCTGATAGACCGCCCCGCATTTGGGACAGACGGCGGGGTCGCGGGCGAGGTCGTAGAACTTCGCGCCGCAGCTCATGCATTGGCGCTTCAAGCCAAGTTCCGGTCGGGCCACGGGCGGACACCTCGTCGTCACTACTATCTCGGGGGAGGGGCCCCGTTAGTCGGGGGCGCCGCCCCTGTCAATCGAACCCGCGCGACCGAATCCCGGGCGGCGGGCTCGCGGGGGATCCGGTGGATGACGTGCGACGGTGCGCGTGTTAACCGCACCGCGGTTTCACGGTCCGATTGCAGCGGCGCGGCGATCCCGCGCGACGCGCCGGACCCCAGCCCACCGTCGAGCCCGATCGGACGTCCCGTGTCTCACGATTCGCCTCCCGAGCCCCTCACCGCCGCACCGGGCACGTCCCTCCGGGGGCGGCTGCGTCCGCCGGGGGACAAGTCGATCTCCCATCGGGCGATGATCCTCGGCCTGCTCAGCGAGGGCGAGACCCGGGTCGAGGGCCTGCTCGAGGGTGACGACGTGCTGCGCACCGCCGCCGCCGCCAGGGCGCTGGGGGCCGGGGTCGAGCGCCTCGGCGCGGGCCGCTGGCGGGTGCGGGGCGTGGGCATCGGCGGGCTGTGCGATCCGGCCGACGTGCTGGATTTCGGCAATGCCGGCACCGGCTCCCGGCTGATGATGGGCGTGGTCGGCGGCCAGCCGGTCACCGCGACCTTCGACGGCGACGCCTCCCTGCGTTCGCGCCCGATGCGCCGGATCCTCGACCCGCTGACCCGCATGGGCGCCCAGGTCCTCGCCGAGGCCGAGGGCGGGCGCGTGCCGCTGACCCTGCGCGGGCTCAAGGAGGCGATCCCGATCACCTACGAGACGCCGGCCGCCTCGGCGCAGATCAAGTCGGCGGTGCTGCTCGCCGGCCTCAACGCCCCCGGAACCACCACGGTGATCGAGGCGGCGGCGACCCGCGACCACACCGAGCGGATGCTGCGCCTGTTCGGCGCCGCGGTCAGCGTCGTGCCGCACGGGCCCGAAGGACACGGCCGCAGCATCGCGCTCACCGGCCAGCCGACCCTGCGCGGGACCGACGTGGTGGTGCCGGCCGATCCGTCCTCGGCGGCGTTCCCGCTCGTGGCGGCGCTGATCGTGCCGGGCTCCGACGTGGTAATCGAGGGCGTGATGATGAACCCGCTGCGCACCGGCCTGATCGCCACGCTGCTCGAGATGGGCGCGCAGATCGAGCGCGTGGCCGAGCGCGACGAGGGCGGCGAGACCGTGGCGGATCTGCGCGTGCGGGCGAGCCGCCTGACGGGCGTCGACGTGCCGGCCGAACGGGCGCCCGCGATGATCGACGAGTACCCGGTCCTGGCCGTGGCGGCGAGCTTCGCCGAGGGCCGGACCCGGATGAACGGTCTGCACGAGCTGCGCGTCAAGGAATCCGACCGGCTCGCCGCCGTGGCCGCGGGCCTCGCGGCCAACGGCGTCCGCCACACGGTCGCGGGCGACGACCTCGTGGTCGAAGGGGACGGCACGGCACCTGCAGGCGGCGGCACCGTGGCGACGCATCTGGATCACCGCATCGCCATGGCGTTCCTGGTGATGGGTCTCGCCACGCGGGACCCGGTGACGGTGGATGACGGGGCGATGATCGCGACGAGCTTTCCGAGCTTCCTGCCGACCATGCGGGCCCTCGGCGGCCGGATCGAAGGGTGAACCGCATGCCCCTCGTGATCGCGATCGACGGCCCGGCCGCTTCGGGCAAGGGTACGCTGGCCAAGCGACTGGCCGACCATTACGGCCTGCCGCATCTCGACACCGGCCTGCTCTACCGCGCCGTCGCCCTCGCCCTGATCGATGCCAGCCTGGCGCTCGACGACCACGGTGCGGCGGCCCGGGCGGCGCAGGCCCTCGATCCGGAGAAGCTCGACGACCCGCGCCTGCGCGATCGGGCGATGGGCGAGGCGGCCTCGCGGATCTCCGCGGTCCCGGAGGTCCGGGCCGGCCTCCTGGCCTGGCAGCGGCGCTTCGCGGCCGATCCGCAGGGCGCGGTGCTCGACGGGCGCGACATCGGCACGGTGGTCTGTCCCGAGGCCGAGGTGAAGCTGTACATCACGGCCTCCCCGGAGGAACGGGCGCGCCGCCGCCACCGAGAACTGTCCGGCCGCGGCGACACCGCGACCTTCGCGGCGATCCTGGCCGACATCGAGGCCCGCGACGCGCGCGACGCCGCCCGGGCCGCGGCCCCGCTGCGCATGGCCGGCGACGCGGTGCGGCTCGACACCACGGACCTCGACCCGGACGCCGCCTTCGACGAGGCGCGCGGCATCGTGGAGCGTGCGCGGGGCGGCGCCCGCTGAGGGTTCGTCCCCGGCCTCGTGTTGACCCCCCGGTCCCGCTCACCTATTGCGAACGCGCCGTCCCCAGCGACCCGCCGCAGGCGTATCGGGGGCGCGAGCGCGTAGCTCAGCTGGTAGAGCAACGGACTTTTAATCTGTAGGTCTTGGGTTCGAACCCCAACGCGCTCACCAACAAACCCAGAGACTTAGGCGCAAATTGATGCCTGTTTGGCGAGGAGTTGGGTTCGTAGGGTAACGCCACGGGTAACTTGGGTATGGCGTCCCTTGCTGGGGCTGCTACCCGGCATACTAGGCTGACGTTTTGCAGGTCGTCCTGCCGTATACCGCACGGCAGTTCGCCCAGGCTGGCGTGCAAGCCTGCGACCGCCTGCCGCATAAGCGGCGTTCTGCATGGTGCACGGGGAGTTAACGGGTTGCCGCGAGCATCTAGCCTGGAACGAGGCGCGAGCGGCGAGCCGACCAAGACGAACCGCTCGCGTCCCGGACCTGGCAGGAGTGGAAGTCCGGCGCGGGGTCCATACCTGCGTCGGCACCTGTCTGCACAAGCCTACAATACGGCAAGCATGGTTACGGAACCGTTAAACCGGGGGGCTTGTACGTCACCCAAGTGGGCTCTTGGCCGTCCGTCAGCCTGGAATCGAGCTTGCGGCGTACGACGCCCGGCGACACCGCCTCGGCGTTGCGGATCTGCCGGGCCTCGTGCACCTGCTTGCGGGTTAGGCCGAGGTCCGAGACGGTAGCCGGGGCAGTGTTCCCGGCCGGAACACTGCCGCCGTGCCGCGATTGCGTGGCCACTCCACCCCGCTTCTAAGCCGCGTCGTACTCATCCGCGAGTCGACGCTTGGCCTGCGCCTCAATTTCGAAGGCGTCGGCCTATTCATCCTGCAGATTGTCGAAGCGCCCTTTCGCATTGAGAGCTCGGAGAAACCGTTGTGCGAGATCAACGCCGCCATTTTGCTTGGCATTAATCTCGACGAGGCGCTGAGCTAGGGCATCAACATCGAGATATTTGGAGACCTCGACGCGGTCTAAACTGAAGTATTGAGTTGCGACGTAATCCCCAAAACTCTGCGTCGCATCGCTAGTTAGCGCCGCTTCGGCAAGAGCGAGAACAGCGGCATCATTGTCCATAAGTGATTTTGTCCATGCTCGAGCGGTGTCTGAGTTTGTCATCAACACCCATCGAGACAACAGCTCCCTTAGGTTCAACTGCTGAATTAGCGTCCCATCCACAGCCATGTTTTGCAGTTTGTGGAGCAAGCTATCTTGAATTTGCTTCAATCCTGCCTCGTCAATTGTCTGCTGTTCCGGCGGAAGGTCGGCGCCCCCCTTATGTAATCCGTGCTCACCTTCCAATGCCAATACGACAAACAACAGCACGACTAGACTTGAAGCCCGTTGAATAGCGTCCAATATGATACCGACACGCAGATCATATGGGACTCGTTTCAACATCGGCGACAAAGCAAACCAATAATCCCATGTGAATGGAAATGCGGACATAACCGAACCACGATCATGATGCCCGCTAAGAAAACTTCCAGCGTTGAGAAGTGTTTTTGCCGCTGCCGTCGCATCTATTTCTGAAAATTCTGTGCTTCGGTTTTGTATGGCAGAAAATACTAGAGCGGCTTTGGTTGTTCCGTTTCTGCGTTTTTGTGCAGTAAATTTTTGTACTGTATCCACGAAATTTGCCATTTCACGGAGGGATTCTAGAAGATCTGAGACGTCGCTCGCTCGCAGCGCGTCATCTCCAAGAGCAAAAGTGAAATATGTCGGGAAGTGCCGCGATGTGCAAACTAATCTCGCGCGCTCCCATTTCAGCAGAAATTCGCCGTCATAGAAGGAGTTGTCCCAAATAGCTTGCAGTTTTGGAAACAATTTTCGAAGCGTCTCTTTGGCCTGTTCGGACTTTGTCGGCGATACCTTGTCAAGCAGATCCTTCCCGATCCCGTCATCGTCCCGCATTCTTCGGTCGGCCAAGCCTGTGAGCGCGGCCTGATGATCGCGTATATAATAATATAGGCGGGGCTCAAATGTCCTTAGGGTTTCTATCGCAACGAAATCTATGATATTTACGTCATCAATAACAGGCCAAAGCGAAACGCCTAACGCGTTCAATAGCCTACCGACATCCCTAGGGGTTTTGATCCAGGGGAAAATGCAACCGTACAATATATTCATGTCGCGTGTGCTGGACTCATAACGCTTGTGCGCTATCAGTTCGTTGATGCCGTCTATTAAAACTTGACGGAGATCGACTTCATGAACAGCCGGAAGATCAAAAGATGCCTGAACGATCTTTTCAAGCCACTCAGGCCCATCAGTTGTTGCCGGCTCACCAAGCGCGCGTCTTGCTATATCGCGATCAAATACTAACAGGTAGACGACGCTAGGAAGATCTGCTACAGACTTAACAAGTCTAAAAATCTGCTTAATCTCATCGGCCGGCAACCGGTCGACATCATCAATGATAACCAGAATTCTTTGGCCCTGCTCCTTCAGCGCACTGATCAGCTCCTGTCGAGCTTTGTCCAGGCTGTCATTTTCATTCAGGTATGGCTGCAATGCCTCAAGGCCGTTTTTGATTAATGGCGCAACCAGTCCTCCACCGGGCGCCATCCCAACTAGCGCAGAGAGCAGCTCTTTGGAGCCAGTCAGCTTACGACCAACTTTTCTGAGCCCTTCAGAAACTTTAGTGGCAACTTTTTTGTCTAATGACGCGGCCAATTCAGAGAAGAACATCTTTGTGAGATCTGATTGCTCCGAGAACCACCATGGATTGAACCGGACCACGATGATTCGGTCATCAGCAACCTTCCGTGCTTCGAGCTCTTCCATCGCCTCGACGAGCATATTCACGGCGCTCGTCTTCCCGCTGCCCCAGGGGCCATGAATTGCGTAAACGATTCCATCTGAAGGGGGCCGCTTGACGATACTGGTCGCGATCGCTCGCGCGAAAGGGGCGTACCCTAGACGGTCCTGAGCAGCATTCTCGATCGGTCTGTCACCGCTGAGCGGGCGGCTTTCGGCTAAGCTTTGATCTGTGCTGTTGGTCATAGTCCAGTTTAACCAACGTCGTATCTCGCGCCCAGGCCGCTATCAACTTAGAGCTGTTCCCGCCTATGTAGCGACGGCCAAGTCATTTTCGTAACCGGCAGCTGTGAGGCAGTTGCGGCACTCGTCTGAGGTAAAGCCGGTGAAGGCTTCGCGGATGGTTGCCCAGAGGTCGGGCACGGTGCGGGCGG
>NZ_JAKSYC010000280.1 GCF_022829585.1 Methylobacterium sp. J-026 | reverse complement strand
GGAAGACTCCTTGCGCGAGCGTTCGTAGATGGGGTCGTGCATTCTTGCACCGAGAAAGGGATGCCGATCGCGGATCGGCTCAGGACGCTGCAGGCTGGCCAGCATTTGCTCCTTATTGCCCCTCAGATTTCCAGCAATCATCGCACAATATGCGAATCCATCCTATCCGAGATACAAATCCGCCTGACATTATTGTAATCGTTTTAATTACCCTAGAAAAATCCCGGAATTATAATATAGACCATAAATATATCATCGACTTACGCTGACCGTGAAGCGCTCCGGATATCGGGATGACTGGACTGATTCCGGAACCCCGCGCACCCTCGTGATACGAAGTCGCGGAGCCGGGTGACGACCATCCTGGGCGATGCACCCTGATCGACAGGCGATGGGACCAAACCGAGCGTGCCGCGTTATCGGTCGGATCATGCTTCACTGGTGTCCCGAAGCCGACAACTTGGCGGCCGGAGGCCGTTTTCCCATCGTGGTGCCTATGGCTACTGATCGACCGACGCCTGCCGCCCCGTTCGTTCGGACGATCCTGTCGACCGGCTTGGAAGGATTGGACGACGTCCTCTCCGGGGGGCTCACCCGCGGACGCCTCTACCTCCTCGAAGGCACCCCCGGCACCGGCAAGACGACGCTGGCGCTCCAGTTCTTGCGCGACGGCGTGCGGCGCGGGGAGAAGGGCCTTTACATCACGCTGTCCGAAAATGCCGACGAGCTCGATTCAGCGGCCGCTTCGCATGGTTGGTCCCTCGACGGCATCGAGGTCTACGAACTCGTCAACGAACTCGGCCTCGACCCGGACAGCGAACAATCGGTCCTGCACCCCTCCGAGGTCGAACTCGGCGAGACAGTGCGGGAAGTCATCGACCGGGTCGACGATCTCAAGCCCGATCGCGTCGTGTTCGACAGCCTGTCGGAGCTTCGTCTGCTCGCGCAGAACCCGCTGCGGTATCGCCGTCAGATTCTGGCCCTGAAACAGATGTTCGCCGCGCGCAACTGCACGGTCCTCCTGCTCGATGACGGGACCTCGGACGTGCAGCTGCACAGCATCGCCCACGGCGTGATCCTGCTGGAGCAGTCGCAGCGGGAATTCGGTGCCGAGCGTCGGCGCCTCAACATTTTGAAGATGCGCGGCGTGAAATTCCGCGGCGGTTATCACGACTTCGTCCTGGACACTGGGGGTATCAAAGTCTTCCCCAGCCTCGTGGCGGCCGAACACCATGCCGCCTTCGATACGCAGCCCGCCTCCACAGGGTCGCAGGAACTCGATCTTCTGATCGGCGGCGGATTGGTGCCCGGCACCAATACGCTGCTTCTCGGCCCCTCCGGCGTCGGCAAGACCACCACGGCCGTCCGGTGCATGCTGGCGGACCTGGAGCGCGGCGGCCGCGCGACGTACTTCCTGTTCGACGAGGGTCAGGCGACGATGCTGATCCGCGCATCCCGACTCGGCATGGACCTGCAGCCCCATCTGGACAGCGGACGCCTCACCATCGTCCAGATCGATCCGGCGGCCCTGTCGCCGGGGGAATTCGCCTGCCGGGTGCGCGAGGCGGTCGAGGGACGCGGCTCGGGCTTCGTCGTCCTCGACAGCCTGAACGCATACATCCATGCGATGCCGGGCGAGGAATACCTCGTGCTGCAGATGCACGAACTTCTGAACTACCTGAACCAGCGGGGTATCCTGACGCTCCTGATCCTGGGTCAGCACGGTGTCATCGGCGACGTGCGGTCCGATATCGACCTGAGTTACCTGAGCGATGCCATCCTCCTGTTCCGGTATTTCGAGGCGAAGGGCGAAGTCAGGACGGCCCTGTCCATGGTCAAGAGCCGGATCAACGCCCATGAGCGAACCATCCGGGAACTGAAGCTCTCGCCGATCGGGGTTCAGGTCGGCGAAGCTCTGACGGATTTTCAGGGCGTCCTGTCCGGCCTCCCGACTTACGGGGGCGCGGTGGCGATGCTCGAAAATGGCCCGGCCGGCGCGGGGACCGCGTGATGGCGAGGCCGCAAAATGACGAGGATCGCGTCCTGATCCTGGCCCCGCGCGGCCGCGACGCGTCCGTGATGGCCTCGCTGCTGGACAAGGCCGGCACCGCCTCCGCGATCTGCGCCGATGTCACGGCGTGGCTGGACGGCCTGAAGGTGGCCGCCGGCACGTCCATTGTCACCGAGGAAGCGCTCCTCGACGTCGGCGCCGCCGATCTCGCTGCCTGGGTCGATGCCCAGCCCCCCTGGTCGGATTTCCCCTTCATCGTGCTGGCCACCCGCCAGGCCGGACGGAGAACCGGCAGGGCCGCGGCCATGATCGAGCGGCTCGGCAACGTCGTTCTGCTGGAACGGCCGATCAACGCCGAGACCCTGGTCAGCGCGGTCGGATCGGCGCTCCGCGTCCGTCGGCGCCAGTACCAGGCCCGCGAGCACATCCTGGAACGCGAGGAAGCTCAGGAGCGGTTGCGGGTCGCCAACGAGACACTGGAGCGCCGCGTCGCGGAACGCACCCTTGAGGTCGAGGCCGCGCGCGAGACCCTGGCGTTCGCCCTCGACTCCGCCGGGATGGGATCCTGGGACCTCGACCTGGTCCAGGACACCGCACGGCGGTCCCGCCGTCACGACGCCATCTTCGGATACGACCGACCCCTTCCATCCTGGGGCCAGGCCGACTTCCTGTCCCGCGTGGTGCCCGAGGATCGGTCAGCGGTCGAGGCGACCTTCGCCGCGGCGATGGACATCGGCACCCTGGATCTCGAATGCCGGATCCTGCGTCCGGATGGCGCGGTCCGCTGGATCGCGGCCAAGGGCCGAGCCGAGTATCGCCCCGACGGCAAGCCCGTCCGCATGGCCGGCGTCGTCCTCGACACGACCGATCAGCGGAATACCGAAGAGGCGTTGCGCCAAGCCCAGAAAATGGAGGCCATCGGCCAGTTGACCGGCGGCGTCGCGCACGATTTCAACAACCTGCTGACGGTCATCGTCGGCGGTCTCGACATGGTCATCCGCAGGCCCGAGAACACCGAGCGCGTCCTGCGCCTGGCGGAGGCGGCGATGGGAGCGGCGCGCCGGGGCGAGCAGCTCACCCAGCAACTCCTGGCCTTCTCGCGGCGACAGATGCTGCGCCCGCAGACGCTCAATCCGAACCGCCTCCTCCTGGATTTCAGGTCTCTGGCTGAACGGGCCGCGGGCGGTGCCATCGAACTCGTTTTCGACCTCGATCCCGCGCTCGACCCCATCCGGATCGATCCGGCGCAGTTCGAGGCCGCCGTGCTGAACCTCGTGGTCAACGCCCGCGATGCGATGGACGGGGACGGCCATGGCAACCGCATCGTCATACGCAGCCGGAACGTTCATCTCGACACGGCCGCGGTGGCCGACCGCGGCATCTCACCGGGCGCGTTCGTCGAGGTGTCGATCACCGACCTCGGGAGCGGGATCGCGCCGGAGAACCTGGCGCGCGTGTTCGAGCCTTTCTTCACGACGAAGGAGGTCGGCAAGGGCACCGGCCTCGGCCTGTCCCAGGTCTACGGCTTCACCCGGAGCGCCGGCGGGTTTGTCGGCATCGACTCCAAGGTGGGGGAAGGCACGACGTTCCGCATCCTCGTCCCGCGTTCGGCCGACCCGGCGGGGGAAGAGACGGGCACGGGCCGGGAGGGATCGCTACCCCTGCGTCGCGCCGCCGAGGGCGACACTGTGCTCCTCGTCGAGGACGACGAGCAGGTGCTGAGCATGGCGGTGGAAAGCCTTGAGGAGCTTCACTACAGGGTCATCGTCGCCCGGAACGCCGCCGAAGCCCTCGCCCATCTGAAGGGCGTCGAACGCATCGACATCCTGTTCTCGGACGTGATGATGCCGGGCGGCATGAACGGCTCGCAACTCGCTGTCGAGGCGCAACAACTCCGCCCCGGCCTGAAAGTGCTCCTCACCTCCGGCTATGTCGCCGACCTCGACGAGGGCCAAGTCATCGGACGCGGAGAGCTTCCCGTCCTCAGCAAGCCCTATCGGCGCGACGAACTCGCCCGGTCGCTCCGTCTCGTGCTCGGGGGCAAAGCGGCCTGATTGCCTGCCCCACTGTCTTGCCGAAACTGAAACGGACAGTTCGAGGCGGTGGTGGCGAAGGTCGATGTTGGACCGGTGTCCGAGAGCCGCTTTGACCGCGCGCTCTCGTACGCGACGCACGTACCGCGGACGGACCAGCGGATACCGTGGATTATATCGGGCGGACGCGTGATCCAACCCGGTACGCTACTGGAAATGGTCACGGCGGGAGGGGCCGTCCTCGAAGGATGGGCCACTCCTGAGAACAGCTGCGCGAGCTTCACGGTGATGTCCGCCCCGAATGCGCAACGGGACCGCGCTGTCGAGGTGGGACGGCTGAAGCACGTCAGGTCTCGCGACGTGACGTCGGTGGACGAAATGAGCAAGCTTGAAGGAAGGGCGGCGATCGTCACCGGGGCGTCGAAGGGGCGTGGGGCCGGGATCGCGCGTCGCCGGGCGGCGGCCGGGGCGATTGCTAGGCCACGTTGACCAGGCGTGACGACGGCGTTGGGCTCGCCGGCGCGAGAACCGGACCGGCGGGTCTGGCGCGAACCGGACCCGGAACCTGCGCGGATCGGGCGTTCGCCTCCCGAATGTAGCCGGGTGCGGCGGCAATCGGCGCGAAGCCGCCGACCGAACCTGGCCGGAGACGGTCCATCCGCTTCGGCGACGGCCTGCCGACGGTGGCCGAGCCCCTTCCAACACAGCCCTTCACCGATCTGAGGCACCACTGTGCAAGGATAAACGGCTGCCTGGGCCCGGCATTTTTCCTAACCGGGGCTGAACGGCGCGGTTCAGGGCCGATTATCCGACGGGGCCTAGGGCTTCATCCCGAGAAGGGGCCTCCGGCTTTCCGAAAAGAACAATGCTGTGGGTCCGTGCGCTGCGCGCGCCCTTGGAAGGCCTGCGCTGACATCTGCCTGCAACGCCTCGACAAGCTGTCGATTCAGAAGCCGTTTGACGCCCGCCGATGCCGGATCGGCCGGGACCGCGCAGCAAATTGCGGCCCTGCTTCCTATTCCTGCGGAGAACCACCTGCCATGACGGACACGTCGGACCTCTCGGTCACCGTCTGCCTCCCCTTCGGCCATCGCCTCGTTGTCGAGGGGAGGGGGTACCCTTCCGCGAGGACTTCCGACGGAAGAGCGAGCGCAGGCGCTTAACGTGATGCCCCATCGTGGAGCTTCGGGCAGGCCACTTCGTTGAGGCGGCGGACGGAGACGGGCGGCCGACGGGTATGAGAGGTTTCTGGGAGACCATGCTTCGTTTCACCATCGTGCGGTCCAGGACCGTCACGTGGATGAGCGCCGGCTTCGCCGCTCTCATCGTGATGACCGCGCTCGCGATCGCCGGTTTCCTCTACCGTCAGCACGGCAGCGACGCGGTGCGCCACACGGTGGAGGTCGATGCCCGCCTCTCGCGGGTCCTGTCCGCACTGCAGGACGCCGAGACCGGCCAACGCGGCTTCGTCATCAGCGGCCAGGAAGCCTTCCTGGCGCCGTACCTCGCCAGCCGGGACGCCTTCGACCGCCACTTCGACCGGCTGCGTGAGCTGGTGGTCGACAACCCGGAGCAGCTCGCCCAGCTGTCGCGCCTGCGGGCGCTCGCGATGCGGTTCGACGACGAACTCGACAGGAGTATTGTCCTGCGCCGCGCAGGTGACGTGGCCGGCAGCGCACGGCTCATCACCGAGGGCCGGGGCAAGCCGACCATGGATGCCATCCGCGGCCTGATCCGCGAGATGGAGGAGCATGAGGCGACCCTGCTCGACGAGCGGCAGGCGGCGGTCTCGCGGATCGCCCTCGCCGTCTGGGCGGCGGTCGCCGGCGTCGTGACCCTCCTCGCCGTCCTCGCGACCACGGCCGTCCGGGAGGCCGGGCGGCGGGCCAGCCTCGCCCGCTTCCTGCCGGAGGAATTGTCCGACCGGCTCGCCAACGAGGACGACACCCTCCGGGCCGGCCGACGGCAGCACGCGGCCGTGGCGTTCGTCGACATGCGGGGCTCGACGACGCTGGCCGAGAACCTCGATCCGCACGACTTGTCGCTCTTCCTCACCGCGTTTCGGCGCCGGGTGATGCGCATCGCTCGCCTGAGGGGCGGCGTAGTCGACAAGTTCCTGGGCGACGGCGCCCTCGTCGTATTCGGCCTGCCCGAGCCGCGGCCGGACGATGCCGCCCGGGCGCTCGCCTTCGCCAAGGATCTCGTCGAGGTCATCGCCCGCTGGAACGTCAAGGAGGAAGGGCATCCCGCGATCCGCATCGGGGTCGGCATCCATTACGGCGACCTGTTCTGCGGCATCATCGGCGAGGACATGCGATTGGAGTTCACCGTGCTGGGCGACACGGTGAACGTCGCGGCCCGCCTGGAACAGGCAACGAAGGCGCATGGCGTGCCGATCCTGGTGTCGGAAGCCGCCCGCCATGCGGCCGGAAGCGATGCGGGTCACTGGCGCGAGGTCAGCCGCGCCCCCCTGCGCGGCCGGGCGGAAGCCATGGCGTATTATCACCCCGGCGGAACCGGACGCGGCACCCGACCTTGGCTTTCCGATGCCGCGCCTCGCCGGGGCCGGAGCTTGAGCGACGAGAAGGGAGCACCACCGCCTTGGACGTCATCCACGACGACCCGCCGATGCCGGAGGAGATCGCGAACGGGTTCTACCCGGTCTTCGAGGACCGATGGCGGAAGGCCGAGGTCGCGGGGCGTCTCGTCATGCTCGGCTTCGTGCTGGTCTGCGCCTGCGGTCTGCTCGGACATGGGCCGTTCAGCGAGCGCGGCCTGACCAACACCGACGGGTCGATCGGCATCCGCTACGAGCCGGTGGTGCGCTTCGGTGCCCCGACGATCATCCGCTTCGACACCAAGGTTCCGCCGGGCGGCGACAAGGTCGCGGTGACCATCGCCAAGGACCTCGTCGACCAGTTCGGCCTTGAGAGCATCACGCCGCGGCCGGCCACCTGGGAAATCGCCGGCGGCAACATCCGCCTCGTCTTCCCGGTCCAGGCCGGCGAGAGCCATGCCCTGATCCGCTTCACGGGGTCTCCGGCGTTCCGCGGCGGGGTGAACCTCACCGCCCGCCTCGACGCCGGCGAGACCCTGTCCTGGTCGCAATACGCGGTGCCTTGAGCATGAACACCGTCCTCAAGGCCGCGTCGGCCTATCTCGTCGTCCTGTTCGTCATCCGCCTGATCGGCCGGCGCACGGCCAGCCAGCAGGCGCCCATCGACATGGTGGTGCTCTTCCTGTTCGGCGGCCTGAGCGTCAGCGCGATCCTGGGCGACGACCACTCGTTCACCGGGGCGATGAGCGCCCTGTTCACCGTCGGGCTCATGCACGTCTCGGTGTCGTGGCTGAAGCTGCGCGTCGTCTGGTTCGAACGTATCGTTGATGGCACCCCCATCGTGGTCTACCGCGACGGCGACTGGGACGAGATCAACATGCGGCGCCTGCGCATGCAGCAGGCCGACGTACGCACGGCCGCGCGTCAGCAGGGCCTCGACGACCTCGACAAGGTCGCCGTCGCCATTGTCGAGCGGGACGGCAAGGTGTCCGTCATCGAGAAAGAGTGACACCCCGTCCACTGGATCGGCGTCGCGATCGGCCGATCCCGGGCTACGCGTGCGTGCGGGCGGTGTTCGACAGCCTCGCCGTGACGCCGGAAGTGGGGATCCGCCCGGATCCGTGCTTCGTTACCCCACGACAACCGACGGTGCGGGAAGCCGCATCAGCGGCTCGCCCATGCGCAGGCGGTCGCCCTCGCGCAGCGTCGGGCAGAGCGCGAAGCCCGGCGGCGCCAGGACCACGATGGTCGAGCCGTGCTCGAACCAGCCCATCTCGTCACCCTTGGCGAGCGTGGCGGAACACGGCAGCGTCCGCCCCCCCGTCCCGCGCAGGGCTGCGCCCTCCGGGAAAAAGCCGAGGCGCAGACCCGCCACCAGGATCGCCGCCACCGGCACCAGCGTGACCGCGTGACCACCCCCCGCCAGCCGCAGGCGCAGCACGGCGCGCTCGTTGCGGCAGAACAGGGCCTCGACGCGCTTCAGGGCGATCGGATTGACGTTCCAGGTATCGCCCCAGATGTGCCGCACCGACTCGACTTGCAGGTCGTGCGGCGCGTGGAAGCGGTGATACATCCCCGCCGTCAGCCGCAGGGTGGCGTAGGCGCCGCCCTCATGCGCGTGCGCGCGAGCCGCGTCGCCCCCCAACAGATCGGCGAGCCGGTAGGACAGGCCCTTGATCTGGAACAGACGCCCTGCCTCGATCCGGCCATGCGCCCCGAGGATCGCATCGCTCGGGCTCGTCAGGATCGCGGGATCGGCCTCGACCGGCCGGGCGCCGGGCTGGAGCGCCCGCACGAAGGCCGCATGGAGGCTCGAAAAGCGCGTCTCGCGCGCGTCGCTGAGGTCGACGTCGCAGAACAGGCGCCAGGTCGCGATCGACAGGTCGCGGATCTGCGGCTGCTCGATCCGGCTGAACCAGCCCATGAACCGGGTCGCGAGCCGGCGCGGCAGGCGGTTGGTCAGAAGGAAGTTGAGGTCTTCCTGAGCACCGACCCGCGCCAGGGCCCGTCGCAGGGACGTTCTGGGAATCGTCATCATGCCGTGAAGTGCCTCCGATAGGACGTGGGACGATGTCCGCACTCCTCGTCGCCCTGTCCGCCACCGCCGCCGCCGCGGTCTTCGCTCTGCCGCGCGCCGCGCAGCGCCTGGAACTGTCCCGGGCGAAGCACCGCTCGCTCACCGGCCACGCCCGGATGGCGCGGCGAGTCGCCGGGCTGATCCCGAGCTACGCCTATTCCGAGCGCGCCTTCTTCCGCTCCGACGATCCGGACGAGGCGGTGGCGCTGCGGCGCGAGGCGGCCTTCGCGCGGCTCTCCGCGCTGTTCCAGGCCCGGTACGCGCGCACCCGCGCCGAGACGGAGGCGATGCGCGACGGCCTGTCGGACCTGCAATTCACCGGCCTCTACCGGGTGCCGTTCCAGTACGCCCGGCACGTCCGCGCGCATCTCGGGACGGGCGCCCTGGCGGCCGCCGCGGAGGGCGTCACGGTCACGGACCTCGACGGCAACGTCGCCTACGATCTCGCCGGGTCCTACGGGGTGAACCTGTTCGGCGTGGATTTCTACCGGGCCTGCCTGGAGGAGGGGAGCGCGCGGGTCTCCGCCCTCGGCCCGGTGCTCGGCCCCCTGCACCCGGTGGTCGCCGGCAACGTGGCGCGGCTGAAGGCGCTCTCCGGCCTCGACGAGGTCTCGTTCCACATGTCCGGCACCGAGGCGGTGATGCAGGCGGTGCGCCTGGCCCGCTACCACACCGGACGCCGCCGGATCGTGCGCCTGTGCGGCGCCTATCACGGCTGGTGGGGCGAGGTGCAGCCCGGCATCGGCAACCCGGTCCCGACCCGCGACACGCTCACCCTGGCCGACATGTCCGAGCGGACGCTGCGAGTCCTGTCGCGGCGGAAGGACGTAGCCTGCGTCCTCGTCAACCCGCTCCAGGCCATGCACCCCAATGCCGGGGCGCCGGCCGATTCGGCCCTGGTCGATAGCGGCCGCAAGGCCGCCGTCGACCGCGCGGCCTACACGAGATGGCTGCACGCGCTGCGGGCGGTATGCAGCGCCCGGGGCATCGTGCTGATCCTCGACGAGGTCTTCCTCGGCTTCCGCCTCGCCCGCGGCGGCGCGCAAGAGTATTTTGGCTTGCGGGCCGACATGGTCACCTACGGCAAGACGCTGGGCGGCGGCCTGCCGGTGGGCGTCCTGTGCGGACGCGCCGACCTGATGCGACGCTATCGGGACGACCGGCCCGTCGATATCTGCTTCGCCCGGGGGACCTTCAACGCCCATCCCTACGTGATGGGCGCCATGAGCGCGTTCCTCGACCGGCTGGACACGCCGGAGGTCGCTGCCCTCTACGCGAGCCTGGACGCCACCTGGGACGGGCGCGCGGCGCGGCTCAACGCCTTGCTCGAGCGGGCCGGCCTGCCTGTCCGGGTGGCCAACATGTCCACCGTCTGGATGGTCCTGTACACCAAGCCGTCGCGCTACAATTGGATGCTGCAATTCTACCTGCGCGCTGAGGGGCTGGCCCTGTCCTGGGTCGGGACCGGCCGCCTGATCTTCAGCCTCGCCTACGACGACGTGGCCTTCGAGGCGGTGGCCACGCGGTTCGTCGCGGCGGCCGAGGCCATGCGGGCCGATGGCTGGTGGGATGCGGCGGCGCCGAGCAACAAGGCGATCCGCCGCGCGATCCTCCGGGAAGTGGCGGCGGTCCGCCTCGGCGCCTTCGGCGCCCGGCTCGGCCTGCGCGCGCCGGACCGGGCCTGATCCGGCGGCAGGCGCCGGCCACGTCGCGGCCCGGCGCCCGCGTCGATCTCAGGCGCCGTGCTCGTGCGGCTCATGCTCCTCGACCAACTCGCCGTGCAGCAGGGCGAGCGGGGCCTTGTGGTAGAGCTTGATGTCGTGGAACGGGTCCGTGAGGATCTTGGCGGCCCAGACGAAGCCGGTCTGGACGTCGCGCTGGACGAACAGCTGCACCATGCGGAACAGCAGGCCCGCCACCGCCAGCCACAGCCAGATCCAGCCGATGTTGCGGATCAGGTCGGCCGTCGTCTGGTGCGGTGAGATCAGCCCGAACAGGCTCGGATCGAAGTAGAGCGGCAGGGGCGACAGGGCCCAGATCGCCAGGAGCACGATCTTCCGCTGAAGGTTGTAGCCGACCTTGATCTCTTCCTTGTGCTCGTGGCTGGCGTCGTTGACGTGGTCATAGCCCTTCGGCTCGAAGAACAGGTGACCGGCCTGCCGCGAGGTCATGGCGATCAGCCAGCCGATGAGCGCCGCCGTCGCCGGGTCCTTGAAGGCCAGGGCGTAGGCCACCAGGAAGCTGATCGCACTGACGACGTGCAGGCTCTGATTGACGCGGTTGTGGTGGTAGTACCGGTGATCGTCCCAGCGCTGGACGCGCAGAGCTTCCAGAAAGCTCGCCATGATGTGCTTCCTCGTCGAGTTGCGGGTTTGAGAGAGACGGGGCGGGGGGTCAGGCGTCGTGCTTGCGCAGGCGGACGAGGGAGAAATGTCCGAGGGGCGGCAGCGCCCGGCGCTCGACGATCTCCACCGGGGCTCCGGCCGCCCAGGCGGTGTAGCGGTTCCAGGCGAACTCGGTCCGCCAGCCCAGCCGGCTCGTGATCGGCGCCAGGGCGTGCTCGACGGTGCGGCGCAGGCCGTCCTCGGCGCCGACCCGCGTGGTGATGACGATCTCGCCGCCGGGGCGAAGGACCCGGGCGAACTCGTCGAGCGCCGCCTCGGGATTCGGCACCGCGGTGACGACGTATTGCGCGACGATCACGTCGAAGGAGGCGTCCGGGAAGTCGAGATGTTCCGCGTCCATCACCGCGAGGCGCTCGACGTTGCGCAGGCCGAGCCGCGTCACGCGCTGACGCGCCTTCTCCAGCATCGGCGCCGAGATATCGATGCCCACGATGCTGCGGGCGCGGCGATAGGCCGGCAGGGACAAGCCGGTCCCGACGCCGACTTCGAGGATGCGGCCGCCGATCCGCTCCGCGGCCGCCGCCGCCAGGGTGCGTCCCTGGGCGAAGACCGGCCCGAACACCAGATCGTAGACCGGCGCCCAGCGCCCGTAGGCCTTGGCGACGCCGTCGCGGTCGAGGTCGGGGCCGAGCGCGCCTGCGCGCGATGAGCCGGTGCCGTGCATTCCAAGGGCCATGGGTGTTCGGTCTCGCTCTGTGTCAGGTCGAAGGTTGATGAGAGACAGCGTCTCCGCGCGGACTCCGGCGTCGGACGTTCGATCCGGTTCGGACCTACCGGCGTGTGTGTCGGGACCATCGGCCGGAGAGCCACGGGGACACTGCGTCTGCGTCGGACACGGAGCGATTCGACCGAATTGGCTGCGCGAGAACGGCGAAGGAGACCCGTTCATCACGCGCGCCAGCGGCCGAGGTGGGCCGGCCGGCTGCCAATGCAATCGCCGACATCACGGGACGCCAAACGTGATCAAGCGACGTGGAACAGCGGAGGACGTCGAACCGCCCTGTACGTCATGAGTCCCACACCGCTTCTCCGGAGATCTTTTTCCGCCGGCAAAGCTATGACCATCATTTGACAACGTTGTGACGGCAGGAAGAAGCGTTCCGAAGCGATAATTTCGTTGGCAAATCAATTCTCTCGCGTCCGTCTCGACACAGGGATACTGATTAGCCGACGCATCAAAGTCGCATTGATCTTCCCGTCGCGAGGGACCGGCCGCCGTCGAAATACTCCGGGTGTAGTGGGGCGTGCAAAGCCAGGCCGCTCTCCCAGCCCCGATCCCGGATGCTCCGGCGGTATCGACGGGGATCGGTTGCCCCGGTGGCGGGCGACCGGCCTGGGCCGGTCCGCGGCCGGTCGGCGAACGCGCGATGATGTGAAGACGCGAAACCCGGGTTCGCCTCTTCGACATCTTCTCGCCCTGATATCGACGAGATGTGGCGGGGTATCGCCAAGCGGATGAGGCGCGCGGACGCGCCGGAGGAGTGTTTCGCGTGATCGACATGATGCGGCCCCAGACCCTCGCGGTGGTGGCACTCGCCGGGCTTGCCTTGAGCGCCGGCCAGGCCGGAGCCGCGCAATGCGGGAACAATGCTGCCGGCTTCGAGACGTGGAAGCACCAATTCGCCGAGGAAGCGCGCGGCCGGGCCAGTGCGGCGAGCCTCGCGGCCCTGCAGGGCACCACCTACTCCACGGCCACGATCTCGGCCGACCGGGGTCAGCACAGCTTCAAGCTGTCGCTGGACCAGTTCCTGGCGAAGCGCGGCGGCCCGGCGATCGTCTCGCGGGGACGGGCGCTCAAGCGCACCAACGCCGCCCTGTTCGAATCCATCGAGCAGCGCTACGGGGTGCCGCCCGGCCCGCTCCTGGCGATCTGGGGCATGGAGACCGGATTCGGTGCCGTGCGCGGCAACGTCAACACCCTCTCGGCGGTGGCGACGCTCGCCTACGATTGCCGCCGGTCCGAATATTTCACGGACCAGCTCTACGCGGCACTGACCCTCGTCGATCGCGGCCTGCTCACCGCGAATACCCGCGGCGCCGCGCATGGCGAAGTCGGGCACACGCAGTTCCTGCCGAAGAACGTGCTGACCTACGGCACCGGCGATCTCAACAACGTCGGCGCCGCCCTGTCGTCCACCGCCAACTTCCTCAAGGCGCATGGATGGCGCGCCGGTGCGGGCTATCAGCCCGGCGAGCCGAACTTCGCCGCGATCCAGGGTTGGAACGCCGCGTCCGTCTACGAGCGGGCCATCGCTCAGCTCGGGCGTCAGATCGACAACGAGTAGGGCGCGCCCGGCCGCGGGCGACGCGTCCGAATCGGCGGCGGACGCGCAACACCATCGGTCCGGCATCGGCGGGCGCGGAGGCGTTGCGTGCCGGATCCACAGTCTTCGACAGACAGACGAATGCCGAAGACTTGAGGAATTGGCTTCCCCGCGCCCGAAAATGGTCCCGATCGATCCAAGATTGACCATGGAGCCGCCCCAGAAAAGCCCGCCGGGCCCCGCTGTCTCAGGATGAGCGGGGCAGATCGGTCCGTCGTGCGGTTTCCGGGTCACCGGAGGCTGACGTCGGACGAACGCCCGTTCCGCGACGAGGAGCATGGGCACCCGCATGGCGATCGATTCTACGCCGCTGGACCACATCGAGATCGGGCGGGCGCGGCGTTCCTGCCTGGCACCGCTCGCGGTGCTGACCGGGGCCGCGGCCATGACGCTCCTCGGCAGCGGTGTCCTGACCCGCGATCCGCAATTATCTGCTCCGACCGGATATTCCGCAGCGCGCAGCGCCGCGATGACGCCGACGATCGAGGGACGAACCGTCGGTCCGAACGCCGAGCCCTCGGGCGCGGAGCCTGCGCCCGCCGACGCGCTGGCGGGTGAGCCCGCACCGGGGGGATCCTGGGGCGACATCCCCGGTGGCGGGCCGTCGCGCTGGGCCTGGACCCGGATCGCGCCGCTCGACTCCGCACCGAACCCGGAGACGGCCCCCACGGTCGGAACCGGCGAGCCGCCGCGCGTAGCCGTCACGGTTCCGCTGCCGATCCCCCGCCCGCCGGAATTGCGGGGCCTCGGCGCCTCCGCGCTCACCCGCCGGGCCGAGCGACGCGTGGCGCGACGCGACCTCCCACCGGTCCAGTCGGCGGCACCGCCGGCGGATGACCGGTCGTTCCTCGAAAAGTTCTTCGGGATCGAGCGCGCGCCGGCCCTGGCCTACGCGGCCCTGGAGAGCAAGCCTGCCGACGTCGCACCGCAACGGCGGATCTCGCCGCCGCTGGCGATGACGCGCGAGCCGAGCGCGACGACGGGCGTCGCCGTCTACAACATCGCCACCCGGACCGTGACCCTGCCGAACGGCGAGCGCCTGGAGGCGCATTCCGGCCTCGGCGAGGGTCTGGACGACCCGCGGCTCGTCAACGTGCGGATGCGGGGGCCGACGCCGCCCGGGACCTACGAGCTGACCGAGCGCGAGCAACTGTTCCACGGCGTGCGCGCGATCCGGCTCACGCCGGTCGGGGGCAGCGATGCGGTCTACGGGCGAGTCGGGTTGCTGGCCCATACCTTCATGCTGGGACCGCGGGGCGATTCGAACGGCTGCGTGTCGTTCCGCGATTACGACCGGTTCCTCCAGGCCTTCCTCCGCGGCGAGGTCCAGCGCCTCGTCGTCGTCTCCGGCACGCAGGACTCGTTGCCGACGATGGCGGATGGCGGCCGCACCCGTCTGGCTCGCGCTGGCAACTGAGCCTGCGACGCGCGCGTCCGTTCGGATGGGCTTGCCACGCTGCCGGCAAGGTCGGACGTCGTCGCGCTTGTCTTTAAAAGCATTGCGGAACCAGCCCGCGTCCCGGCTTCGACGCGTCGGCCGGTCCTATGCGCCGGACAAATCATCCGGTCGCCGAGCGGGCCGCCTCGCCCGCCACAATTGCGGCTTTGCACAGGACCGGCCTCGGCTGCCCAATTCCCGGGCTTCCGGCGATTGTCCTGCGGCACATCATCCTCTATGAGATCGGCGTCGAGGAGCTGAGCCGTTCCGGCCAGCGCCCGCACTCTCGCAATGGTCGCCAGTTGTGGTGCGACCGTTCGGACCGGATCCGGCAGCCTCCACGGCGCCGGTACTTCGGTCTGCGACGGGCAATAACAAAGTTGTTCCATCCGACATGCGCCGACCGTCGTTCAATGCTTGCCCTGCTCTTGCAGGCACGGGAGCCTGAGCGCGTAACGTTGTGTGTCTCGCGTGCGATTCGGGCCCGGTCCCGCCGCCCCGCGAAGGTCCCGAGGAAACGATCCTGGAAGCCGGTGAGGGGGTAACCCCGCTCACCGCGAGGAAACGTCTCCTAGACCTCGGAGGTGCTCGCCGGGCACGTCCGTTTCGCACATACGGGATCCGACCATGCCTGCCGACGACGAGACCGCGCGCTTCCACCACCGGCACCCCCAGGCCGCGCTGCCGCTGAGCCGGAGGCAGATTCTCGGCACAGCCGCGGTCGGTCTCGCGGCGGCTGCGCTGCCGACCTCCCTGGCGATCGCCGATTCTGCGGACAGCAAGGTCGACGTGCTGCTGATCGGCGGCGGCATCATGAGCGCCACTTTGGGCGTCTGGCTGGACGCGCTCCAGCCCGACTGGTCGATCCAAATGATGGAGCGCCTGGATCAGGTCGCGATGGAGAGCTCGAACGGCTGGAACAATGCCGGCACGGGCCACTCGGCCCTCGCGGAGCTGAACTACACCCCGGAGAAGAACGGCAAGGTCGAGATCGCCAAGGCGGTGGAGATCAACGAGGCGTTCCAGGTCACCCGGCAGTTCCTGGCCCATCAGGTCAGGACCGGCGTGATGAAGGATCCGCAGACGTTCAGCAACTACACGCCGCACATGAGCTTCGTCTGGGGTGACGACAACATCGCCTATCCGAAGCGGCGCTGGGAGGCGCTGAAGGCCAGTCCCCTCTTCGCCGGCATGGAGTATTCGGAGGATCCGGAATAGCTGCGCAAATGGATGCCGCTGATGATGGACGGGCGCGATCCGAAGCAGAAGATCGCCGCCACGTGGTCGCCGCTCGGGACCGATTGCGAATGGGGCGAGGTCACCCGGCAATACGTCGCGTATCTGCAGAAGCAGCCGCACTTCAAGCTGCGACTCTCGACCGAGGTCGAGGGCATCGCGAAGAACCCGGACGGCTCCTGGCGGGTGACCTCCAAGAACCTCAAGGACGGATCCCGGCAGAGCGTCGACGCCAAGTTCGTCTTCATCGGGGCTGGCGGCGGCGCGCTGCACCTGCTGCAGAAGTCCGGCATCCCCGAGGGCGACGATTACGGCGGCTTCCCCGTGGGCGGCTCGTTCCTGATCAACGACAACCCGGACGTCGCCACGCTGCACCTCGCCAAGGCCTACGGCAAGGCATCGGTGGGGTCACCGCCGATGTCCGTACCGCACCTCGACACGCGGGTGATCGGCGGCAAGCGGGCGATCCTGTTCGGGCCGTTCGCGACCTTCTCGACCAAGTTCCTGAAGGAGGGATCGTATCTCGACCTTCTCAGCTCGACCACGAGCAGCAACGTCTGGCCGATGGTCCGCGTCGGCATCGACGAGTTCCCGCTGGTGGAATACCTCGCCGGGCAGCTGATGCTGTCGGACGACGACCGGATCGCCGCGCTGCGGGAATATTTCCCGAAGGCAAAGAAGGACGAGTGGCGCCTCTGGCAGGCCGGGCAGCGCGTGCAGATCATCAAGCGTGACGCCGACAAGGGCGGCGTGCTGAAGCTCGGCACGGAGATCGTCAATGCGCGGGACGGGAGCATCGCGGCGCTACTCGGCGCTTCGCCCGGCGCGTCCACCGCGGCGCCGATCATGCTGCAGGTGCTGGAGAAGGTGTTCCCCAAGAACGTCGCGACACCGGAATGGCAGGCCAAGATCCGCGAGATCGTCCCAAGCTACGGCACGAAGCTCAACGACGATCCCGAGCGCGTCGCGCAGGAATGGGCCGCCACCAGCACCGCGCTTCAGCTTCCGACGCCGCCCCGGATCGACCGCTCCGTGCTGAAGCCGGTCCCGGTCAGCGGCACCGTCCTGAACAGCAACGCCACGCCGGTGACGGAGCCCGTTCACGACCTCGCGCCCTGAGCGATCGGCGGCCGCGCCAGCGCATCGTCCGGGACTTCGGAACCGGCACGATGCGCTAGAAACCCACCCGTCCGAGAGCCGGCAGCTTGATTCCCGGGCGGCGCAGGTCGAGACCGGCGACGCCGCCGAGCAGGTTCAGTTCAAGGCCCTCGACCCAGCCAAGGGTCAGCCCCGCATAGCCGCCCAGGTTGATGCGGATGCCGGTGCCGGACGGCGTCCAGCCGATCCAGCGACCGTCATAGGGAAAATCCTTGCCGATCGCCGTGGTCGGCAGGCTGGCCCGGATCTCCGGGACCGCGGCCATGATCGCGGCCACGAAGGTGTTCGAGTTCGGCCCCGGCCAGACCACGTAGTCGCCGGGGCGGGCGTAGCGGTACTCGGCCACCGCCGTCCGGATCCGCGGCAGCATCGCTTCGGCCTCCGGACCATCCGCCGCGAAGACGATTTCGGGGGCGTTTCCGAACCAGCGCCCATCCGGCACGAAGCGGTCGACCCAGATCGGCTGCCCCCAGGCCGTGTAGTCGAAGCGGCGGTAGGCGCGCGCGCCGCGGTCCTTGATGACGATCCAGCTGTGTGTCGCGACAATGCCGCGCCAGCTCACCGTGCGGGCGGAGAAGATGCGCACGACCGCGCCCGGCTCGGCCTCGGCCGGCGGGAGCAGACCCGCGCTCGACCGGTCGGCGAGCCGCCAGTCACCGCCGGCCCGCAGCCAGTAGAGCGTGGCGGAGATCGCGACGGGCACGAGGAAGAGGGCAACGAGCGCGAGAAGCGCGAGCCTGATCAGGGTCACGATGAAACCGGGGCGGATGTAGAATTCAGCCGCATGTAGGGAGCGCTCGGCCGCGGGGGAATGCGACCGTATCGGCCGGCGGCCCAGGGGCCGCGAGGGCGTCGAGGAGGAGCGTTGCGGCCAGGAGATCGGCGCAGCCTCCGGGACTGAGCCGTGCCGCCACGAAATCGTGGTGGATCCGCGCCGCCCGGTCGCGCCAGCCCGGGGTCGCCACCCCGCCGGCCGCCCGGAAGGCCCCGGCGGACGCGCGCGCCACCGCCAGCCCGTCCGCGCCGCCGCGATGGAGCAGGTTCGTATCGTCGAGCACGGCGAGCAGGGCGAAGAAGCACTCCACGCGCGCAGCCTCCGGATCGTCCGGTGCCCGGGTCCGACCAAGGCGCAGCGCCGGTAACCCGATGTCACGGATCGTCGGGAAGCCGGCCGCCGCCTCGGCAGCGGCGCCCCCGACCCCGTAGCGCCGCGCGACGCGCCCCCCGTGGCTCATCGGCGAAGCGGGGGCCCCGGCGATCGCGGGACCCCAGAGTTCGCCCACCGCCACAGCGTGGGCCTCGGCCGAGGCCGGTGCCGCGCCGGACACGCCTGCCGCCGCGCAGATCAGGCCCAGGGAGAAGATGGCGCCGCGATGTGCGTTGACGCCGCCGGTGGCCCGCATCATCGCCGCCTCGGCCCGGATCCCGATCGCGCGCAACTCCGCCATGGCGGCGCCCCGGGCCCCGGCCGCGGCCAGATCGGCGAAAAACGGCCGGATCGCCGCCGCACTGCAGCGCAGGGTGCCGGCATCCATGTCGTCGTGGCTGCCGGAATCGACCAAGCTCACCAAGCCTGGCTTGGGCCAGGTCTCCAACTCGTCGATCAGCGCCGCGTGGGCGAGCGTCGCGACGCGCTCGGCCCAACCCTCTGAACCGGACGGCGACGGGACGCGGTGCAGATGCTGGCGCAGATCGAAGGCTCCCGGCAAAGCGCGTCGGCGCGGCCCGCGACCGGGCCGGTTTCGGGCGCTTATACCGAAGGATCGATCCGCCGCATCCCGGCGCGGCGCGCGACCCTCACGCCGCCGACGCCACCGCCGGTGAGATCCGCTTGCGCGCCTTCTTGTCCTCGGTGCTGCTGAGGAACGCCTGCGCTTCTTCCTTGCGCTCAAACACGTGGGGGGCGACGCCGCGCCGAGTCAGCGCCTCCTCCATCTTCAGGCGCAGGAAGGCACTCGTCGCGTAGCGGGTCGTGGTCGCGTAGTAATTCGCCTGGAGGTATTGCAGGACCCCGGCGTAATCATCGACCAGGTTCTCGTTGAGCCGGAAGCCGTCGTGGTTGATCACGGCGTTGACCCGCTGGCCGGCCTTGCGGCAGGCCTCGACGATGGTCATGCGCAGCTCGTCCATGTCGCCCATCACCCGGCAATACCAGCCTTCGAGGTTGATGAAGAGGATGTTGCGCTCGCCGTCGTAGCTGACACGCGATTTCAGATCGAGGTTGAGCAGGTCTGAGATCAGCTCCATCGGCTCGTCGCGGAAGATGCGCGGATCCATCGGCACCGGATTCCGCACCACGGGTGCGAAGTCCATATGGGCGAGAATGTCCCGCTCGATGTCGATCCCGGGCGCGACCTCGACCAGCTCCAGGCCGGCGGCGGTCAGTTGGAAGACGCAGCGTTCGGTCACGTAGAGGACCGGCTGGGCGCGCTCCACCGCGTAGGGCCCCGAGAAGGTGTTCTGCTGGACCTGGGTGACGAACTTGCGGGCCTTGCCCTCGCTCACGATCCGGACCTGGCCGTCCTGCACGGCGATCTCCAGCCCGCCGGCCGTGAAGGTTCCGGCGAACACCACCGTGCGGGCGTTCTGCGAGATGTTGATGAAGCCCCCGCAGCCGTTGAGCTTGCCGCCGAACTTCGAGGTGTTGACGTTGCCGGCGGCGTCGCACTCGGCCATGCCGAGGCAGGTCATGTCGAGGCCGCCGCCGTCGTAGAAGTCGAACATCTGGTTCTGGTCGATGATGCAGTCGGCGTTGGTGGCGGCGCCGAAGCTCGATCCGGAGGCGAGGACCCCGCCCACGGCTCCGGCCTCGGTGGTCAGGGTGATGTAGGGGGTGATCTTCTCCTCGTTGGCCACCGACGCGATCCCCTCCGGCGCGCCGACCCCGAGATTGACGACGCCGTTGGGCGGCAATTCGAAGGCGGCGCGGCGGGCGATGATCTTGCGCTCGTTGAGCGCCATCCGCTTGATGCCGGTGACGGGCACGCGGATCTCGCCGGCGAGCGCGGCGTCGTGCATGACGCCGTAGTTCATCCGGTGCATCTCGGGCTCGGCGACCACCACGCAGTCGACCAGGATGCCAGGCACGCGCACGTCCTTGGGCAGGAGGTAGCCGTCGTCGACGATGCGCTCGACCTGCGCGATGACGATGCCGCCGTTGTTGCGCGCCGCCATCGCCTGGGCGAGGCAGTCGAGGGTCAGGGCCTCCTTCTCGTAGGAGAGGTTGCCCGACGGATCGGCCGAGGTGGCGCGGATGAAGGCCACGTCGATCTTCGTGGCGGTGTAGAACAGCCACTCCTCGCCATCGACCTCGACCAGCTTGACGATGTCGTCCGTGGTCAATTCGTTGACCTTGGCGCCGCCATGGCGCGGGTCGACATAGGTCTTGAGCCCCACCTTCGAGAACAGGCCCGGCTGGCCCGCCGCGCAGGCCCGGTAGAGCTGCGAGATCACGCCCTGGGGCAGGTTGTAGCCGCGGATCAGGTTGTCCTGCGCCGCCTTGGCGACCTTCGGCATGCGGCCGAAATTGGCCGCGATCACACGCGCGAGCAGGCCCTGGTGATGCAGGCGCCCGGTGCCGAGCCCTTTGCTGTCGCCGGCGCCCGCCGTCATGATCAGGGTGAGCCCACGCGGCGAGCCGCTGTCGACGAACCGCCGTTCCAGGGCGGCGTGGAGCGCCTCCGGAATGCAGCTCTGAACGAACCCCGTGGTGGTGACCACGTCGTTCTCGCGGATCAGCGCGATCGCCTCATCCGCCGAGATGACCTTGTTCTTCCTCATGGAGTCCGTGAACCTCCCCGGATATCGGACGCGCGGCCGGCCGCGACGCGGGCCGACTCGAAGACTGGTCTGCACCAACCGCGTGCGGCCGGACTGGATCGGAGTTCAGGACCAGTCGAGTTCGGCATACGGCCCCTATTGCACCGCATCAATATTTGCGGCATCGCACGATGCGGCGAGCCTTTCCAAGCATAGTACTCCGGAAATGGCGTGGTGTGCCGCTAAAAACTCTTCGCTCTCCCATCAGAAAAATTGCGCGGCCGCCCTGCGCGCCCATCCGGATCCGGGGCTCGTTCTCATCGGGATACGAACTGCGCGATTGCAGTCGCGTGACGGTATCAACTTAGGTGTAACCCGAACGTCTCCTGACCTCGGCGTGTTGCGCAGCATCTTCGAAGGAGCCGTCCAGGGACTGAACGGCCGGCTGGAAGGCTGCTTCGAGGCACTACGCGACTTCAGGATGATGTCGAGACGGGGAGGGACCGGTCAAACAGGTTCGATGAGGGCAGAGACATCCGTCATCACGGCAAAACTGCCAAGCCCGTAAGCTCTTTCTTGCATAATGATTTAAATTACCGTGCCCGTTTTCCGTCTGAAGCTGACCATTCCTGGTCAAATATCTAGAATCGCTCTAATGCGATGCTCGGGCATGTCCGTGGCGAGCAAGTCTGCGATTTGGACGGGGCCACTCAACCGGGCTGCTTGTGGATCGGGTCGACCCAGTAAACGGTCTCCGGCGGTTCGACCGCTTCGACATCGGGCAAGTTCACCACCACCGCCTCGTTGTCGGAGCGGACCAGCACGCAATGCAGGGGTTCGTCCGTCGACGCGTTGATCTCCTGGTGGGGCACGAAGGGCGGGACGAAGATGAAGTCGCCCGGCCCGGCCTCGGCGACATATTCGAGCCGCTCGCCCCAGCGCATCCGGGCGCGGCCGGACACCACGTAGATGACGCTCTCGAGTTCGCCGTGGTGGTGGACGCCGGTCTCGGCATCGGGCTGAATCGCCACGGTACCGGCCCAGATCTTCTGGGCGCCGACCCGCGCGGCGCTGATCGCCGCCTGGCGAAACATGCCAGGGGTCTGTGCGGTGTTGGGGTCGAGGCGATCCCTTCGAATCACCCGCACCCCATCATGCTTCCAAGCGTCCACGGCCTGGCCGGGCTCGTGCGCGTGGGTGTGATCGTCGTCGCCGTCGTGCATGTCACATCCTCCGCCGCCATCATGGCACGACGCCACGCCCGCGGCACGCGGCCGGACGTCGTCCCGATTGAGGACTCGCCTGACACCAGAACAGCGACCGGGCGAGGCCGCCACCCTCCGGTGACCTCGCCTGTCGGCCGATTCGGCGACTTCCCTTAGAAGTCGTAGAGGCGCTTGGGATTGTCGACGAGGATCCGGTCCCGCGTCGCGCGGTCCGGCACCCATTCGGCAAGCAGATCAAGCAGGCGGCCGTCATCGACGTTCTGGGCCGGGGCGAGATCCGTCGGCTTGCGGTCCGACCTCGGCGTGCTGTCTGGGTGTGGCCAGTCGCTGCCCCAGACGAGCCGGTCCGGGTTCGTCGCCACGAGGGCACGGGCCAGCGGCAGCACGTCGGCGTAATCCGGTGCCCTGTCGGAGGCGCGATAGGCACCCGACAGCTTCACCCAGGCCTTCCCGCTGCGCACGAGGTCGAGCACGTCGCCGAAGCCGGGCTGATCGGGCCCGAGGGCAGCCTGGGCACCGGCGAAGTGATCGAACACGACCGGGACCGGCAGGGCCGACAGTTGCTGCTTCAGCGGAGCGATGACCGAGAGGCGGGAGTAGACCTGCAGGTGCCAGGGGCGCTGGCCGATCTGCTGGACGGCGCTGTCCAGCGCCTTGGCCGAGGCGGCGGGATCGAACACGCCGGCCTGCTCCAGATTGACCCGAATGCCGCGGATCCCGGCCTTCGCCAGCCCATCGAGGTCGGCTGGGCTGGTCCCCGGTCCGATCACGGCAACGCCGCGGGCCCGCTGCGGCCCGAGCACGCGCAGGCCGTCGAGCGTCGCCGCGTTGTCGGTGCCATAGACGCTCGGCGTCACGATCACCACGCGGTCGAGCTTGAGCGCGTGCTGGAGGGCGAGCAGGGCCTCGGGCGGATCGACCGGTGGCGTGTAGGCGCGCCCGCTCCAGAACGGGAACTTGGCCGGATCCGGGATGACATGGACATGGCAGTCGCACGCACCCGGCGGGACTTGGAGCCTGACGGGGGTCTTCACGGTCGGGGCCTCGTCGGCCGCCCGAGCCGACCGGTCGGTGAGGACGAAGCCGCCGATGGCGGCGAAAGCGAGCGTCTGTCTACGCGACAGCATGGGGTCTCCTCCGGATGTTTTGGCGGCCTTCTATGGGCGCGGTTCGGATCGGATCACTCGCGGACGCAAACCGCAAGTTGCCTCTGGATCGATGGGATCGCGCCAGTCGATCCGCCGGGTCGCCGAGGCGGTGAGGGGGCTCGTTCATCGGCGCGACGGCAGGGTGAGCGGACCCTTAACCAACTGTGCGCAATTGCACGGTCCGCCGCGATCCCACGGGGGCCCACCGACGTTCTCTCGGCAACCCCACCGGAGATGCTCACTCATGCTGATCCTCAATCCCATCACAGGACAGATGGTCGATGTCCCTGTGCCGCGGCCCGGGCCAAAAAAGACCTGACGCCGACGCGAGCACCCCAATTCTCCGATCGTCGATACGCGGCTAATGTCGGGTCATGAATTGGATGCGCAGCCGTTCAACAGTTGCGGCAAGTTCCCGTAGCAGCTGCCTTGCGGATGAAAATCTCAGGACGCTTGGACCGCTGATCGACGGCTGTCGGCCGGTCGAACACGCCCCTCTCCGAGGCCGGCCTCGGACGTCGTGACCGCCACGATCACGCGCAGCGGATCGGTACACACCGAAGCGGAACCATTAGCTGAGCCGTTCGTTCACGGGCCATGGAACACTATAAGTCCACCCTCACGACGGCTGCGGTTGCTGCATTCGGCCTTCTGGCCGCTGCACACCTCCTGCATCCCGGTAATTACGAGGACCAGCCGAGGCGGGTTCGCGCGCTCAGCGTGGGCGCCGTCGACTCGCCCAGCATTGTGGCCTGGGTCGATCCGCCGGCACGACAGAGTGTTTCGACGGCATTGTCCGGCGCCCTGATCGCGACGGCGCAGGCGGCCGAGGCCGCGCCGGCCCAGGCGCAGCTGTCGACGGCCGGGCCGGTCGCCGAAGCCGCCCCGTCGCCAGCGGCTGTGCAGGCGGTACGGAAGCCGGACACCTCCCGGCGGCACAAGGTGGTGCAGCGCAGGATTCGCACGCATCAGGCGGCGCTCACCCGCAGCGCGCGGAACGAGCCGGCCATGGATCGACCGGTTTCTTCGCCCGACCAAGTACAGACGGCCGCGACCCGGTTCGACCCGATCCGCGCCCTGATCCACGGTCTCGGCCTCGACAGCTGAGATATCGATCGCTGCCACGCGGAACGGTGGTTCGTCGAGATGCTTGACCATGCGGGCAGCATGGGAGCAGTCGATGCGTGTGTTTCAGGTGCGTCAGGGATCAACGGGGACGATCCTTTGGACCGGCTCAGCAGCAGACCCGATCGCCGCCCTCGATGCGATGGCCCATGAGGCCGGCTACTACGACCACAGCGATATCCCAGAGCATCTGCGCGTTGGCGGCCTCCATGCGGAGGAGGTCCGGGTCTGAAGCATTCGCGCGGTCAGCAGCCGGGAGATGGCAAGCGCAGCGGCATCGCCTGCTGAGCTACGCATCCGGCTACGCCGAACGGGCGCCAGCTGGGGAGCACCACTATCGGCTGCTACTCCGGCGCCTTCCGAAACGACGATGTGCATCCTGACCGGCGCATGAGACTACGCATCCGTCGGAACGCGATAGCCTATAATTAAGATTGCGTTTCCAGCGTTATGAAAATGCGGTACTCCGCACACATGGCATGCAAAGCGCCGTCAAATAATGATGGCTATTCCAACGCATATTAAGAGATGTCGATCCTAGCGATGCTACATTGCCGGCTCGAGATCTGATTTTTCCAGGTTGTATCCGTGGCAATATGCAATCTACACCGCCCGCTTCTCGTCGGCGCACCGATCGCGATCGTGATGGCGTTGCTCGCATTCGGCCCGGCCCAGGCCAGCCTGTCGAGCGTCGTCCGGATCGTGCTGCAGAAGAGCCGACGCTACGATCCGACCGATCTTTTTTTGCACCGCGGTGACACCATCACCCTGGTCAACGGCGACGAGAACGCCGTGCATCACGCCTTCATCGAGGCCGATCAGTTCTCGTTCGACGCCGGCGATGAAGAGCCCGGCAAGCAGGCGACGCTGACGCTGAAGGAGCCCGGGGACTTCGTGATCCAGTGTGGGATCCATCCGAAAATGAAACTCACGCTCCACGTGCAGTAGCCCGCCGAAACGCAGGCCGCGCCGGGCTTCGCGAGCGCTCGCGATCCGCGCCGTCTCCGATAGGGACGGCGCGGATCTGATGCCAACGGGCGCCGGTTGAGCCGGCGCACGCCGAGGTCGGACGATCAGGCCGCCATGGCCGCGTAGCGCTTGTGGCCCTTCACATCGAAGCGGTCGAGCATCATGACCTTGTCCCAGACCCGGACGAAATCGGCCACGAACCGCTGTTGACCATCGCTGCCGGCATAGGCGTCGGCGATCGACCGCAGCTGCGCGTTCGACCCGAAGACGAGGTCGCTGCGCGTGGCCTCGAAGCGCGCCTGCCCGCTCGCGCGGTCCTTGAGCACGAAGGTCATCGCCTCCGCATCGGCCTTCTCCCAGACGAGGTCGGTGTCGGTCACCGCCCGGAAGAAGTCATTCGTGAGCGCGCCGACGCGATCGGTGAAGACGCCGCGCTTCGACCCGTCGTGGTTGGCGTTGAGCGCACGCAGACCGCCGGTCAGGACCGCCCATTCCGGGGCGGTGAGGGTCATCAGATTGGCCTTGTCGAGGAACAGTTCCTCTGGCGAGACGCTGCGGGTCATCTGTCCGAACCCGTCATCGACGTAGTTCCGGAACCCGTCCGTCACTGGCTTCAGCCACTCGAACATCTCGATGTCGGTCAGCTCCTGCGTGGTGTCGACACGCCCGGGGGTGAACGGCACTGTCACGGCGACGCCGGCATCCTGCGCGGCCTTCTCCACGCCGACACAGCCGCCGAGCACGATGAGATCCGCGAGGGAGACCCGCTTCCCGTCGCTGCGCCCGTCATTGAACCGCGCCATCACCCCGCGCAGGGCCTCGACCACCGGCGCGGCGCGCCGGTTGACGGCCCAGTCCTTCTGGGGGGCAAGGGCGAGACGGCCACCATTGGCGCCGCCGCGCTTGTCGCTGTCGCGGTAGGTCGAGGCCGCCGAGAACGCCGCGAAGGCCAAATCGGAGACCGACAGGCCGGTCGCGCCGATTGCCTGCTTCAGCGCGGCGATCTCCGCATCACCGATCGGCGCGTAAGCCGCGTCGGGCAGCGGGTCCTGCCACAGGAGCCCGTCCTCGATCGTGACCTCCGGGCCGAGGTAGCGGTGCTTCGGACCCATGTCGCGGTGCGTGAGCTTGTACCACGCCTTGGAGAAGGCCTGGGTGAAGGCATCGAAGTCGCCGAGAAACTTCTCGCAGACTTTGCGGTACTCCGGATCCACCTTGAGGGCGATGTCCGAGGTCATCATCATCAGCGGATGCATCTGGCCGTCGACATGGGCGTCGGGGGTCCGCGGCGCATTCGGGTCCTTCGGCGTCCACTGGAGCGCCCCGGCCGGGCTCTTGGTCTGCTCCCACTCGAACTTGAAGAGGTTCTCCAAGTAGGCGTTGTCCCACTTCGTCGGGTCGGGCGTCCAGCTGCCCTCGATGCCATTGGTCATCGTGTCCTTGCCGGACCCTGCCCCCTTCGGATTGTGCCAGCCGAGGCCCATGGCCTCCATCGGCGCCATCTCGGGGGGCGGGCCGATTTCCTTGGCAGGCACCATGCCGTGGCTCTTGCCGAAAGCGTGACCGCCGGCGATCAGCGCCACCGTCTCCTCATTGTTCATGGCCATGCGGCTGAAGGTGACCCGGATGTCACGCGCCGAGGCCATCGGATCACCGCTGGCATAGGGCCCCTCGGGGTTGACGTAGATCAGTGCCTGGTGGGAGGCCGCGAGCGGGTTCTCCAGGTCGTAATCGGCGTCGCCGTTCTGACCGCGCCAGCGCTTGTCGCGGTTGACCATGTCGTCGAAGCTCGACACCGTGCCCATGTCGACGACCTCGGGACCCCAGTAGGTGGCGTTGTCCGCCTCCCAGGCGTCGAGCCGGCCGCCGCCGAAGCCGTAGGTCGGCAGACCCATGATCTCCAGGGCGCAATTGCCGGTCAGGACCATGAGGTCGGCCCAGGACAGGGCATTGCCGTACTTGTGCTTGATCGGCTGCAGGAGACGGCGCGACTTGTCGGTGTTGCCGTTGTCCCACCAACTGCTGATCGGCGCGAAGCGCTGCATGCCCGTGCCGGCGCCGCCGCGGCCATCCGCGATCCGATAGGTCCCGGCCGCGTGCCAGGACATGCGGATCATCTGCGGTCCGTAATTGCCGTAGTCGGACGGCCACCAGGCGACCGACGAGGTCAGGAACTGCTTGATGTCCCGCTTGAGCGCGTCGAGGTCGATCTTATTGAACTCGGCCGCGTAGTCGAAGTCCGGCCCGAGGGGATCGGCCGACACCCCGTTCTGGTGCAGGAGCTCGACCCTGAGGCGGTGGGGATACCAATTCTCCAGCGCGGGTTTGCCGCCGAAAGCACCACCAATCCGGTCGCCTCCGAACGGGCACTTACCTTCCATCTCGAAAGTTATGGTATTGGTTTTGTCAATCGTCATTTCGTTCATCGAAATCTCGCTTGCTATCGAATGACTGCGATCGATTTGGCTGGCCTGACCCGCAATGCCGTTGGCGGCCAGCCCTCGCTGCAATCGTCCATGCTCACCTTCGGCCCGACCGCTGAAATATGGCTCCGGCATCCGAGGTCGAGGTCACGCCGGAAGATTTGTATCCGCGGTCGTCTTCGAGCAGGCCCGAAGTCGGCGGAGCCCGAGCGACGTCCGGGCGCAGGCCGACCGATGGCCCACCCGGATCCGATCCTCCCGCCCGCCGGAGGGACAGGCCGCGCGCGCGACGCCGGACCCGCTCAGCCCGGCTGATCAGGCGGCCTGCGCGTGCTCTGCGCCGACAGGGCCGCCGTCAGCTCGGATTCGAAGTCGGCGAGCGAGGCGTAGCGGCTGAGCTTGTGGCTGTACGGGAACGACCAGCGCCCGTCGGTACCCCGCTCCGTGGCGTGGCCGCGCAAGCCGTCGATGAAGGCGTTGAATCGCTCCCGCTCGGCCGTGACCAGCCGCAGCGTCGTGGTGCGCACGTAATCCGGCGGCAGGGCCCGGGCCTTCATCGCCGCGACCCCGTCCTGAACGGACCGGGGATCGTCATCGACGACCAGCGTGGTGTCGGGATGCGAGAAGTGGTCCCGGCCTCCCTTGCTCCGGGTCGTGACCACGGGGAGCCCGGCCAGCAGGTACTCGATGCTGGCGTACATGGCCCCCTCGATCCGGGAGAGGCACAGGCCGACATGCGCCGAGGCCATGGCGCCGTTCACCGCCACATGGTCCATGGGCACGACATCGTCGGGCGTCAGCGCATTCAGAATGACGTGCCCCCGCGGCAGGGACCGGACGAACCGGTCGAGCTGCGCCCGCTTCAGCCGAGGCGACCATGTCCCGAACAGCTTCGTCACGTAGGCGCAGCTCGGCACGGTTCGGGCCAGCGCATGGCGTTTGATCGGCGCGATCTGCGCGTTGTAGATCGCGTCGAAATGCCGGGGCTGCTCGGGCATCGGGACGTACATCGTCTCGTCGACGAACATGTTCTGCGGCGCGGGATGGACATCGACCCCGAGACCGCGCAGCAGCCGCTCCTCTCCGGACGTGTTGGCGAGGACGATGAGGCGGGCACGGGGGTGCGCGGTCCGGAAGCGGCGGTGCTGGACGGCCAGGGAAACCGCGAAGGCCGCGCGTTCGAGGCTGTGCGTCAGCGGATGCAGGAAGATGAACGGAACGTCCGGGTATCGCGCCGCCATGTGATGGGCGACCCCGAAGGGTTTGGGCCGCGGCTGACAGCAGAAGATCGGTGGATCGTGGCTGAGGAACAGGCCCGGCACGATCGTCTCGGGCGGCAGATCCCGCGGGGCGCGGACGAACAGTTCGACCAGCCCGGACAGGTCGCCGAGGACCGGGACGTCGAACAGGTAGGGGTTGCGCAGGGCGTCCCAGCCCAACCGGCTGGATCGACCGGATCGGTCGCAGGTACCCTCTGCCCCGCCGCGCCGTTGCACGAACGCGGGGACACGCAGAGCCGCTGGGGGCGGTTCGCTCATCTGCTGTGTGCCTGATGGAAGGGGGCGTCCGGGCCGACTATCGGCGCGCACCGGCTGGACGGACCGCCGGAACGGCAGGGCATCGAGTAGGGTCGGTCCGGCCCCGCCGTCGAACACGCGTCGTCGGACCGGACCCATCGCTGCCGCGGCGGATCCTAGCCCTCAAGCTTACGCAGACCTTACGGCGTGCGGGTCAGGACGCGGCGAGAACAAGGTCATTTCAAGGCCCGGTTTCCGGCCAGCAATAGTGACGGCTCTGCCCGGGCCTCTTGCGCGAAGTCCATGATTGCGACGGCGCCGCCGTCCGGCGCGTTGCGCAGGGCAAGCCGCCCGCCATGCGCCGTCATGGTCCGTTCGACGATCGACAGCCCGAGCCCGATCCCGTCCTCCCGGCCGCTGCGGAACTCCCGTCCCTGTACGGCCCCCGGTGCCAGTAGATCGGGCCCGAAGCCGCCGCCGCGATCCCGCACGCTCAGCGCGCCCGCCGCCTCGACGGTCACGGTGATCGTCGTGCCGGGAGGCGCGTGCATCAGGGCGTTCTCGATGAGGTTGCGCAGGGCCCGGGCTAGGTAATCGCGAAGACCCGCGACCGGGACCGGCCGCTCCGCGCCGAGGAGCTCCATCGACAAGCCCCGGGCGATCGCGGCGGGACCCAGCATGGCCGTCACCTCGCGGGCGACCATCGACAGGTCGACGACGTCGTCCGCCTCGACGTGGAGGCCGCCGAGCCGGACCCGGTCGAGGAGCTGCTCGACGAGGCGCTCCATACGGCAGAGATCCTCCGTGATCGGACGCGCGATCGTGCCGCCGGCCATGGCCATCCGGGTTTTCATGATCGCGAGCGGCGTGCGCAGCTCGTGGGCGACGTCCCCGACGAACTGCTCCAGGACGAGGTAGCCCTGCTGCAGCCGCGCCAGGCTCTGGTTGACGGCCCGGACTAGGATCAGGACCTCGTCCGGCATCGCCCCCTCCGAGAGGCGGGTGCCGACATTGCCGGGTTCGATCAGCTCCGCCTCCTGGGCGGCCCTGCGGAGCGGACGCAGTGCAAGGCGTGTCACCAGCAGGTTGACCGCGACCGTCCCGGCCAGGAAGGGGATCCAGATCCAGGCGATGTCCTGGACGAACTCCTCCAGCACCGTATCGAACACGAGGGGCCCGTTGGGGAAAGCAATCTGCAGGATCAGCGGCGGTTGCGTTGTCCGGACGGTGCTCGACAGGCCATAGAGCGGCGCCTGCCCTGGGCGCGGCAGCATGAAGAATTGCTCCTGCGGGCCCTGCGGCACGACGAGCGGCGCGGCGATGCCCGGCGCAGCCGCCAGCAGCTGACCCTGCTGCGTCAGCAGGACGTACACGCCGCCGTCGTCGATGACCTGATGGGCAACGGTCCCGGTATGCCCGTCGCGGCCGTTCTCGGGATCGGCCGTGACTTCCCGCGCGAGGGTGTAGGCGAAGCTCCGGAGCGTCCCCTCGCGGAATTGGCCGTTCAGGGTCTCGAAGCGGTCGTACAGGAACAGGGTGGCGACCCCGATCGCCAGGACGAACAGGGTCACCGTCGCGACCGCGAGCCTCGTGAACAGGGTCGAACGCACCGGCCTCACGGGCGAGCGTCGGTCAGGACGTAGCCAATTCCCCGCAGCGTGTGGATCTCCAGCTCGGCATGCGCGCCCGCGAGCCTCTTGCGCAGGCGGTGGATGAGAACCTCGATGGCGTTCGATCCGACCTCCTCGTCGAAGCCGTACAGGGAGCTTTCGAAATGGGCCTTCGACACCACGGTCCCGGTCCGGCGTAGCAGCAGTTCCAGGGCCGCGAGTTCCTTGCGGCTCATCTCCACGTCGCACCCGGCGATACGGACCTGCCGGCGGACCGTGTCGAACTCGACGTTGCGTCCGGTCAGGCGCAGCCCCAACGACTGCCCGGGCCGGCGCATCAGAGCGCGCAGGCGCGCCAGGAGCTCCTCCATCTCGAAGGGCTTGCGCAGGTAGTCGTCGGCGCCGCCGTCGAGGGCGTCGATCAGCGCCTGGGTGCTGTCCCGCGCGGTCAGGACCAGGATCGGGCAGCCGGGCCGGCCTCCGCCCTTGCTGGGCAGGAGCGTCATGCCGTCGCGATCCGGCAACCCGAGGTCCAGGACGACGGCATCGTACGCGGCCGTGGCTAGCGCGGCCTCCGCATCCTCGCCGGTCCGGACGAGGTCGACAACGAAGCCTTGGACGCGCAGGGCATCGCCGATCAGCGCGCCCAGCCGGCGGTTATCCTCGACCAGAAGAATACGCACCGGCGTCTGTGGGCCTCAGCACGGATTGCGTTCAGTGTTCGAACGCAATCGGGGGACGGCGGTCTACCTCCGAACCTGCGGATCACCATTCAGAGCACCCGCCGATCGTGAATACCACGCCGGGCGGTATTGCCGACTAAAAGGGTTTTCACACTCGAGGCCGCTCTCTCAAAGACATCGGCCGTTTCCGACCAGAATCCTTATCGCGAGGACCAGAGCCTCACCTTCGCGGCGGCGGCCGGGGCGCTCGGTGCCAGGGGGCTACACCACCGTCACGGCTTCACGGGCAGCATGCGGCGCAGGATCGTATCGTGCCACAGGTAATGATGCACCAGCGCCGCCGCGGCGTGGAACAGAGCCAGGACCATCAGGATGTTGGCGGCCAGGCCGTGCCATTGCGTCAAAGGCCTGCGCCACGCGGCATCGCCGAGCTGCGGCAGAGCGATGGATCCGACCAGCGGGACACCCCGCACGAAGGCGTTGGCGATGCCGAGGCCGACGACGGCGAACAGCAGCCCGTACAGGGCCCCATACGTCGCCTTCGCCAACTGGTGCAGCGGACCCGGATCCGCGACCGGCAAGCTGCGGCCCCGCGTCCGTCGCCAGAGGAGGAGCCCGACAATCAGCGCGGCAACGACGAAACCGGCATCGAAATGCGCCGACCAGATGCCGGTGCGCAGGGTCCCCTTGGGCAGAAGATCTTCGAGGAAGGTGCCGATCAACCAGAGGATCAGCACGAGGGCGGCGGTCAGCCAGTGCAGGGCAATCGTGCCCCGGTCGTAGGTCGCGGCGCCGGGCGGGGCCGGCTCGATGGTGACGGTCGGTTTCGAACTCATCGCGGCATCTCCACAGCGGCCGTCTGGGGGTGTGGCGGCACGGAGCGAGCCTCCGCGCCGCTGGCTGCGGACGGCTGGCGCGGCAGGATGCGGCGGCCCTTCGCGCTCAGGAACCACAATCTCGGCACGTCGCGGCCGGTCCGACCGGGGAGTCTCGGCCTGACGAGCCCGCGTTCGAGGAGGGAGCGCACGGTGCGCATCTCCCAGGGCCCGAGTGAATGCAGCGACCCCTCGGCACCCAGACGCTGCAACATCGTCCGCTGCCCGGGGGTGAGGGCGCGCCAAGCCCGTGTTCCATCGTGGTCCGTCATCGCAGATTGGAATTAATCTAAAGTTCTCCGGACGTGCAAGGGGGGACGAGGCTGCGTTGGACGATCGGAGCCCCGATCTCGCGTCGGGGCCCGGATCGACCGGGATTGGGGTGCGGCCGCTTCCGGGATCTCGGCGCTGCACCGCCCCTGGATCGCGTATCATCCCTGTCAGCAAGGCTGTGTGACGCTGGGCCTGGGCGCCACTCAGTCATCCATCGTGGAGCGAAGCAATCCGGCGCCGAACGTCTACCAGACTCGTCTTGGACGACGTCCACTAAATTCGGTTTCATTATCCAATCCCTCGAGATCCTGCCGATCCGAGGTGCGGGGCACGGAATATGCCGGGAAATTGACTTTCCCCCGAGGCGCCGGGGCCGGAACGGTCCGCTCCCGCCCGGTGTTTCAGACCGCGCCGCGGCCATCAAACCGGTCAAGGGGGCCGCCGGCGCTGTTCCTGAAAGGATCCCGTCAATGGACAAGACAGTCGCTGGCCTGATCGGAGCCGTCACGCTCCTGGCCGCCGTCGACCCGGCGCTCGCCGCGATGCCGGCCCCGACCGGCCTCAAGGCGGCCATGCAGGCCGAGAGCTACGCCGACCTGCTGAAGCCGATTCCCGACGCGGTGGCGCTCCTCAAGGAATCCGACGCGGCCGAGGCGAAGGCCGAACTGCTAGCGCCCGCCACCGAGGGCGAGGCGACGGTCCAGGAGGCTCAGTACTACTACCATCATCACCACCACCATCACCACCGCTTCTACCGCCGCTTCTACCACCACCATCACCACCACCACCGCTTCTTCCGGCGGTTCCACCACCATCACCACCATCACCACGGCTACTTCCGCCCCTACGGCTACTGAGCAGCCGGCCGCGGAGAGGGGCGCGACCCTCTCCGCGGTCCGTCAGCGCGTGCTCTTGGCCGCGCCGAGGATGCGCCGGTAGGTGCCGTCGAACACGGTGTTGGTCGCCGAGGTCCACTGCGAATCCGACGCCAAAGTCGACCGGCTGGCATAGATCCGCCGGGATTGCAGTTCGCGCTCGGCGGCCTCCTCCTCGGGCATGGGCACGAGTTCGAAATCGGCCTCCGCCGGCACAACGGTCACCTGCATGAACGGCTCGCCGGGCCGGAAGACGTGGGTGCGCCCCTCGTCGGGGGACTTGAAGACCATGAAATACATCATCGGCCACCAGTTCCGCAGGAGCGCCGGCACCGCGACCGGGACGGTCCCGGACCGGTCGGTATAGAAGCGGGGATGGGTCTCGGTCTTGATCGCCCAACCATCCTCTACCTTCAGGTCGAGGAGGATCTGATATGTGTAGTAGGCGTCGCCGAAGGTCCGGAACGGCGGCCATTGCATGCCGGGCTCGGGCGGTTCGCCGAAATCGCCCTCGAAGACGAGCGCGCCATCGCGGGTGCGGACGCGCAATTCGGCTTCGTAGGGGTAGAACAGCTCGATTCCCGCCTTGGCTGCCTCCGAGAACGGCAGGCAGTGCCACGCATATTCCTGCGCCCCGTCGGTGCGGGGCTCCGGGTTTCCCGCCCAACCGGGGATCTCCAGCCGCGTGCGCCGCGGGCGCAGGCCCGGCTCCATCAACCTGAACTTGACGTGTCGCATGGCAGCCGTCCCGATGAGTCCGGTCCCCGTAACGTCCTGCGGGTCGAGAGGGTTCAGCGTTCCGCTTGCGGCTGGCAGCAGCCCGGACGTCGGGCGTGGTCACGCGGGTGCAGTCTGTCACGGAGAGCGCTACGGGCGCGAACATCCAACCCTAGTCCCGGCGCCGACAACCGGCAGCGCGCACGCGTTCGCGAGTGCGTTGGATCGCGCTCAGGCGGCGTTCGGAGCGGAAGGTACGTCGACCGCGTGCTGGGCCCATTCGCAGGGCTGGATGAGCCCGTGGTAGACCGCGATCTCCAGCTGGAGGATCCTGCGACATTCGTCGGACAGGTCGGGAAGAAGATCGCAACCGTCCTGATCGATCGCGGTTCTGAGGAACGCGAACGGGCGCGCCTCGTCGTACGAGACCAGAACTTCGCGCTCCGCATACGGATCCAGCGGGTCGATACAGTAATGAGCCGGCATCAGAGCATCCATACGCACGCGACGCATCCCGGATAGCTTGGACCCGCGGTCAGGGCAGCCCGATGGAGATTGCTGATCGGCCCGGAGAACCGTTGCTTCGTCGTCCGATAGCCGGTGCGCGCGGCGCCTCAGCGATCGACGGACACGTCGGCGCCCGTGGTGGGCATGACCGCGTAAGCCGTCGGGAATTCGGCGCGCAGGGCCCATAGGGCGGAGCGGATCGCGCCCCGCACCTGAGCCGATGCGCCCTGCGACTCGGCTTCCGCGCGGAGGTCCTGGAGCGCGTACAGGAGCTTCCTCCGCTGCGGAGCACCCGGCAGGCCGTGATCGGTCGTCAGCAGGGTCAGCAGGGCCCGACCGAGTGGATCCGCGAACAACGTCGACATGTCGGACTTCCTGGTCAGTCTGTCGCGCTGCGTGGGCGTGCAATACACTCATGAGGGCGTAAATCGACCTCATGCGGAAGCATAGAGCGTAGCCGTTACGGAGTATGAGCCGGCCGCCGATGTGGGCAGGCCACTACCGTGGAACGACCGGCCTTCGTCCGGGCGGGACCGCCGGCCGCACGCATGGTCGGCTGCCGGACGCATCACGTCGTCGAACCTCATAGCCGCCGTGCATGCACAGGCAGATCGGAACCCATCGACGCGGTTGGTGTTGGCCCCGCAACGCAACTGCGAAGGGTCGATCGATGCGTAAACTTGTACTCATCTCCGCCATGACGCTGAGCCTTGGAGCTATCGGCGCGAGCGGCGCACAGGCGCAGGGTTATGGCTACGGCGGCGGCTACCGCGACGGGTACGGCCGCGGTTATGACCACGGCTATGGCCGGAACCGGGATTACGGTTACCGCCGCCACCGCGGCCTCTCGACGGGTGCCGCCGTCGGCCTCGGGATCGCCGGCGCCGCGGCAGGCGCCGCGGCTGCGGGGGCCTTCGACCGCAGCGGTCCAGGCTATTACGGCCGCGGCTACTGAATCCTTCCGCCGGAAACGACCTGAAGCCCTGCCGCACCTGCGCGGCAGGGCTTATTCATGGACGGTGTGGGCGGCGGTCCGAAACGGCTTCGCCCTGGCATAGGCCGCTCGCCTGCGGCAACGAAGCTCGGGCCGCGCGTCCATCTACCGGAGGTACCGCCCGAGCCACTGACGCAAGGGTGGCCTGACCGAGCGTCGCGCGCGCCGCTCCGCGAAGGCGTCGATGCGGATCCGATCTGTTGGAACCTGGCGCAAGAAGCGTTCGGCGATCTCGAAGATCACGATGTCGGGCCGGGTCGCCTCGATATAGGCCCAATCGAGATTGGCCGACCAGATCGCGTGGACCTCGCCGAACGTCTCCGCCAGCATGGCGGTGAGGCGTGCCCCCGGGCTGTAGATGTACGAATCCCCGAACAGCACCACCCGGCGCGGATCCGGAGCCGCGGGGTTCCTCATTACGACACGCGACCCCACGAACAGGCCACGCTGTCGGACCACCTGTCCGGTCTCGCGCACCCGGACCAGCGCGTTCGCGTCGACCCGTTCGGCGCGGCGCGGGAAGTCGTAGGCGACATAGGCTTCATCGACGGGCGGCTGAAGCTTCTCGCCGAGGTCGAAGGTGAAGCGCTCGCAGGTCTGCGTGCCCGCGAAGACATGCTCGGCCACCGGCGCGTCAAGGGCCTCGCACAGGGCGCGGTAGGCCGTGAGATAGCCGCGATACGTCCAGTGCGTGTCCGTCCGCAGATAGACCGGCTCGTCGGCCCTCGCCGCCAGCAGCGGTGTCAGCAGATCGACCATCGGGGCGAGGCCGTCTACCGCCAGAAGCCGCGCGAGGCGCATGCCGGGCGGGTCGTCGAGACCCGGGAAGGCGCGGCCGAGGGTGTCGGGATAGACAGCCAGTTTGTCCGGTACGACAGCGTGGACGTGCCGGATCCCGAGCCCGTCCAGCCGGCGGGCCCGCCGGTTGATCAGCCGCGCCCAGCGTCGGAGGATCCGGCGCGACAGGGCGGTGTCCCCGTAGAATCTTTCGACTTCCCCAGCCCGCCCGACCCAGTAGAGCCAGCCGTCCTGCCCCACGGCCACCCCATTGCCGCTCGTCATGACCTATCCGTGCGTCCGTCGCTCGGCCGACCATCCTCGCTGGTGCGGCTCCCCCGTGGGCCTCGACGGATCCGGACCGGATTGCAAGGCCGCAGCCGGCCGGCGCGTCTGTGCCGACTGTGTTTCGCCCCGCGTCATTCCCCGTCCAGGCAGAACACCACGCCGGCGGTCCGCTCCTTCCGCCAGACGACCTTGACCGCATAACGCATCTTGGCGTCGGTCAGGACCAGTTCGAACGCGTTCTCCAGCAGCGTCACGTGTGAGCCGAGAAATTCCAGCATCGCGCCGCGGTCAGAGATATTCCTGATCTGACAGGGGAACCGCGCCCCATCCGGATGCAGCGCGAAGGCCAGCAGTGCCGTGGGTTTTCGTGCGGTACGGCGTCGTTCCACGGCGCCGCTGCCGGGCGTGGCATTGCGAGACATGGCCGATGTTCCTGCTCATGTCGGCCAACATGGCGCGAGTTCAGTAAAAATGCAGTCGATTTACTAATATGTAATTGACGACTGCACATCTCGCGACGCCGCGCAGGTCCGCGAAGCCGACGCCACCGGGGAGCCCTATCGGCGGTCGTGACCGCGCACGGGCGGGCCCTTGCCGGCCTTGATGAATTTGCCCACGATCAGGCCGAGCGGGACGGACATCAGGAACCAGGCTCTCAGAAATCGCAGCGCCTTCATCGTGAACCGCTCCCTGCTTGCCACCCGTGTCGATATCAGACCCCGGCGCTGTCCGGGATCCCTGGCCGGGGGCCGCATGGCCCTGGAACGACGGTGCGGTCGTTCCCCGGACCACGGGGCCTATCCGATCCGCTGTTAAATTCCTCACCCCGGTGGCCGCTCGGGGGTACACCGGAGGGTCATCGGGAAACCACCATGCGTCTGCACACGGGCCTCGCGCTGCTGCCGAGCCTCCTCGCTCTCTCCGGAGGATTGACCTCCCCCGCGTCAGCCGAAGCGCCGGGGGCGCCGCCGACCCTCACGGCGGCTCTCCCCTGGCCGCAGAACTTCTCCCAGAACGTCCAGGGCACGGGCGTGCCGGGGCTCGATGGCGGACACGCCTTCCTGTGGAACCGGCCCGGGGGTTTCGATCCGGTCTCGACCCTCCGGGTCGATCGGCACGTGCCGGAGGGGTCGGGGGAGGCCACCCATACCTACAAGGCGCTCTGGGTGCTCGGTTCCTCCGGGCCCCACAACGCCGGCTACGAGTGGACAATCACCGGCGAACAGCACAACCGGGCGCTTGCCAGCGCCGGCGCACAGAACGTCGCGGTCAACGGGACGATCTTCAAGGAGCCCAACGGCGTCGGGCCGGTCGGGCCGTCCTGGGCCGGGAACTTCAACTGCGTAGACATGACCGGCGAGGCCGACCCGGTCGCCTCCTGCATCGGCGCCGAGATCGACGTCTCGGCGCAATCGCCGACGACGGATCGCAACCGCCAGCGGGTCGGCCTGCAGGTATCCACCGGCGGCGTGCCGGGCGCCCACACCGGATACGGCATCCTGATGGGCAATCTCTCCGGATCCGTCACCGACCGCGGACTCTCGTTCCAGGGCGAGGGCACCTACGGTATCGGGATCGACGCCGCCGCGGCCCGCTTCACCGGCGTCCCGATCCTGCTTGGCCCGGGGCAGATGATCGGCTTCGACGGCACGCGCCAGGGTGGGTTCACCCGAAGCCTCGGCTTCGACGGGCGCGACCTGATCTACGGGATCGGCGGCGCGCCGGTGTTCCGCGTGAGCGATGCCGGCCGGGTCGAGGCCGCTGCCATCCGCGAGACGCTGCCGCGACCGCCCCGGAGCAGCGGCGAGGCCTGCCTCCCCGGCGACCACGCCTGGGACCAGGCCTACGAGTACCGCTGCGTGGCGCCGAACCGCTGGAAGCGCGCGCCGCTGAGCGACTGGTGAGCGCCGCGGCGCCGGCCGTCAGCGGTCGAGGATGCGCACCACCGCGCGCGTGGCGGGATCGACGACCACGATCTTGTCGCCCGGCGCCACGAAGTAGCCGAAGCGGCGTAGACGGGGGTTCGGGGCCTCCGTGAAGGGCGCGAGCCGCACATCCTCGGGCACGATGCTGCCGGGCCGCAGCGGGATCGAGCCGACGATGGGGCCGGGTCCGACCGGACGGCGCACGATGTAGTCGCGCACGACGACATCGTCGTCGGGGCCGAACTCGTCCGGCTCCACGATCACGGCCTGCGCGAAGGCGGATCCGGTGAACAGGGCGGCGAACCCGAGGGCGGCCGCGAGGCTTGCGCGTTTCGACATGTCGGGCTCCGTGACCACCAGGGCCCGCGGAAACACCGCCGATCCCGGATCGGTTCCCGCCCCGCTCCGGTCAGCGGCCGATCTGGGCGGCCTCGGTCAGCGGCAGCGGCGACCACCGGGTGATCTGAACGTATCCGTCCAGGGCCGCGACCACGATGTGGCGGCGGTGCCGATGCACCACCGCACCGGCCGCGTGGGTGTGGTGTTCCTGCCAACCCTGGGCCTCGGCGACGAAGACCCGGGTCTCGCCCAAGCGGGCGATCGTCTCGACGGTGCCGAAGGCCCGCACCCGCCGCAGGATCGCGGTCACGTCCTGCCGGAAATCGAGGGTGCGGTCGGAATCGCTGGCGCGGGGCCAGTAGGAGCCGTCTCCCTGCGGCTCGGCGAAGCGCCATCGGTTCGGCAGGTCGCGGCCGAGGGGGCCGGCGACGAGGCGCCGGGCCGCCATCTGGCATTTGGCCAGCAGGGTCTCGTGATTCTCCTGCGGGCTCAGCGGAAACATGTCCTGGGCGAGGATGTCGCCGGTGTCGAAGCCGTCAGCGAGCACATGGGCGGTCACGCCCCAGGTCTCGTAACGGTCGAGCACGGCGCGGAACAGCGGGTAGGGGCCGCGCCCGATCGGGAGCGGCGACGGATGGATGTTGAATCCGTAGGCGGCGCGGCCGCGCCAGCCGCGCACCAGCCACGGATAGCCCGCCACCACGAGCGCCCAGTCCTTGCCGTGCTCGGCCTGGATCGCCTCGATGTCGCGCTCCCGGATCCGCGAGAGCTGGATCGGAAGGCGCAGCGTCCGCGCGCGGGCAACGATCACGTCGTTGTGGTCGTAGATCCCGTCGCAGGGGCGGGTGAACAGTTTGATCGGCGTCCAGCCGGCATCCAGAAGCCCCTCGAACACGCCGCCGAGGAAATCGATGCCGGCGAACGCGAACTTCATGCTTCCCGCCTGCGACTCTGTGCACGTGCCGCGCGCAGGCCTATCGCCTGCCCGACACCGCCACGGGCCTTACCTTGATCCCATCGGATTGGGTAGCGCGGGGGTTCCACGTGGGACGGGTCATCATCTACGGCGGAACCGGGGGGATCGGCTTGGCGACCGCAGCCGCCCTGCGTGCCCGCGGCTATGCCCTGCATCTCGCCGCCAGGGAGGGCGATCGGCTGTCCGAGGCCGCCGAGCGACTTGGCGAGACCACGTTCAGCGCCGGCGACATCGCCGATCCCGCCTTCTTCCCCGCGGCGACGGAGGAAGCGGGCCCGGACCTCGCGGGGCTCGTCTACGCGGTTGGGACCATCAATCTGCGTCCCCTGGGCAGGCTGACGCGGGCGGACGTGGAGACCGATTTCCGAATCAACGCCCTCGGCGCCTTCTCGGCGGTACAGGCGGCGGCCGGTGCGCTGAAGCGCGGCGGTGGCGAGGCGGGGGCCGGAATCGTGCTGTTCTCGACGGTCGCGGTCGCCCAGGGCTTCGCGGCGCATGCCTCCGTGGCCATGGCCAAGGGGGCGGTCGAGGGGCTGGCGCTGTCGCTGGCGGCCGAACTCGCTCCGCAGATCCGCGTCAACGTGGTGGCGCCGTCGCTGACCCGGACGCCGCTCGCCGCCGCGATCACCGGCAACGAGACCCTCGCCCAAGGCATCGCCGCGATGCACGCCATCCCGCGGCTCGGCCGGCCGGAGGATGTCGGTGCGCTGGCCGCCTTCCTGGTCTCGGACGAGGCGGCCTGGATCACCGGTCAGGTGATCGGCGTCGATGGCGGCCGTTCCAACCTGCGGACGAAGGGCTGAGGCGATGCCCGTAAAGCGCCCCGCTGGATCCTGTCGAACGCTGCGCTTCGTCCTCGGCGACCAGCTCACCCGCCGCGTCTCGAGCCTGATCGACCTCGATCCGGAGCGCGATGTCGTGCTCATGGTCGAGGTGCGGGACGAGGCGACCTATGTCCGCCACCACAAGCAGAAGATCGCCTTCCTGTTCGCCGCCATGCGCCACGCCGCGGCCGACCTCGCCGCCGAGGGCGTGACCGTCGACTACGTTCGCCTGACCGACCCCGGCAATACCGGCAGCTTCACCGGCGAATTGGAGCGGGCGGTCGCCCGGCACCGTCCCGAGCGCGTGGTGGTCACGGAGCCCGGGGAATGGCGGGTCTGGGCGATGATGCAGGACTGGCGGGAAACGCTCGCCGTGCCGGTGGAGATCCGCGACGACAACCGCTTCCTCTGCCCGCGCGCGGATTTCACCAATTGGGCCGAGGACCGGCACCATCTGCGGATGGAAACCTTCTACCGCGGCATGCGCCGCCGCACCGGTCTGCTCATGGAGAACGGCGAGCCGGTCGGCGGGCGCTGGAACTTCGACGCCGAGAACCGCAAGCGCCTGCCGCGGGGGCATCGGGTACCCGACCGGATCGGATTCCAGCCGGACGCGGTCACCCGGGAGGTGATCGCCCTGGTGGAGCGCGAGTTCGACGGGCATTTCGGCGATCTCGCCACGTTCTCCTGGCCCGTGACGCGGGACGATGCCCTCGCCGCGCTGCGGGATTTCATCGCCGCGTGCCTGCCGACCTTCGGTGACTATCAGGACGCCATGAAGACCGGCGCGCCTTACCTCTATCACGCGCTGATCTCGCCGGCCCTCAATGCCGGTCTGCTGACCGCCGACGAGGTCTGCCGGGCCGCCGAGCGGGCCTATCGCGAGGGCGCAGCGCCCATGCACTGCGTCGAAGGGTTTATCCGGCAGATCCTCGGCTGGCGGGAATACGTCCGGGGTGTCTACTGGGCGCGGATGCCCGCATATCGCGAGACGAACGCCCTCGAAGCGGGACGGGCGCTGCCGTGGTTCTACTGGTCGGGAGAGACCGAGCTCAACTGCATCGCCCAGGTGGTCTCGGACACGCGCGCCCATGCCTACGCCCACCACATCCAGCGCCTGATGGTCACGGGCAACTTCGCCCTGATCGCCGGCCTCGATCCGGCGCAGGTCGAGGAATGGTATCTGATCGTCTTCGCCGACGCCTACGAATGGGTCGAGCTGCCCAACGTGCACGGGATGGTACTCTGGGCCGATGGCGGCGTGATGGGCTCGAAGCCCTATGCCGCATCGGGGGCCTATATCGACCGGATGTCGGATTATTGCGGATCCTGCACGTATGACGTGAAGGTCAAGTCAGGAGCCGCGGCCTGCCCGTTCAACTACCTGTACTGGAATTTTCTGATCGAGAACGAGGATCGACTGGCGCAGAATCCCCGGATGGCGATGCCGTACCGGACGTTGCGCGGCATGACGGACAAGCGGCGCGCCGAGATCCGCCGCGACGCCGCCGCGTTCCTGGAGTCCTTGAGTAGCCGGCCCGATGCCGCTCACCAGGGCGACCAGACCGCGAGCGCCATATAGGGACCGGTCGTCCGCCGACCGGTCTCGGTCTGGACGCCGGCGGAGACGCGGACAGCGAACCGACCGACGGCGAAATCCGTGGCATGCAGGCCGAAGTTCCATTTCCGATAGCCGGTGGCGTCCGTGTACAGACTGAGTTCCGGCCCGAGATAGGCCCCCCAGAGGCGGTAACCCCAGGCTGCGCGGGCCCACAGGCTGTCGCGCGCCGAGCCCACGATCACGGTCATCTGGAGCAACGTCGCCTCGGTCGGACGCGCCCAGATTTCGCCGTGGAGGCGCAGGGCGTAACGGGCGGGCAGAAGGGCCGGCCCCCGGTTGCCCACGAGCATCTCCCGCGTGAACTCGGGGCCCGCGAAGGCTGCGACCACGCCCCAATCGAAGTACCACTGGTAGCCGACAACCAGGGCGCCGGCGGCCGTGTAGCGCCGGCGGGCGCCGTCCGGGCCGCGCTCGTCCCGGCCTCCGCCGCCGACGCTCGCCAGCACGACGGCGCCGTCACGATCGAGGGCCGGCAGGCCGATTTTCACCCCGGTCGTCACGAAGGTCGCGGCCGCGGCGTCGAGGCTGCCGAACAGAAGCGTGTCGATTTCCCCGGCCCGGGCTCCAGCGGGAAACAGCGCGCAGCGGAGAAGGTCCGTGGCCGCGCAGATGAAAATGCCGCTCTGCCTCGATAAGACGCGCACGAGTCGCACCGATCGACCCTGACGCAGGGACGATGTCCGATGAACCCGAGCAAAACGAGCGGTGCGCCCGACGTATCAACGGAAAAAAGCGTCGCCTCTGGTTCTGCAGGGTCGCAAGAGACGATGAGATCCATCGATAGATCTTCAAGAAACATCACCGTTGCTCGGCCTGAGGCCGCCGTCTTCTGATCGCGACCGTCTGCGGTCGGCTCCGTGCCGCCCTGTCGCAAAGCTGCCATGCTTGGCCTGCCACAGGATCTCGGCTAGAGCGCCCGCGGGACAGCGAAGGTTGGCGGATCCTTGACCTCCGGTGCACGAACGTCGGACGTCCTCACGGTGCTGGCGAGCCAGGAGGGCGAGCGCCTCACCGTGGGCGACATCGTCGCGGTCCTCCGGGATCGCGCCTTCGCGCTGCTCGTCGTGCTGCTCGGCTTGCCGAACTGCCTGCCGATGCCGCCGCCGATCCCGCTGATCTGCGGCCTGCTGCTGCTGCTCGTGGCCGTTCAGATCGCCGCCGGCATGTCGGCGCCCTGGCTGCCGCGGATGCTGCTCGGCCGTTCCATCGCTCTGGCCGACGTGCGGCGCGCCGTGACCCGGGCGGTGCCGGTGCTGCGGCGCCTCGAGCGCTGGTCGCGCCCGCGCATGAGCGTGTTCGAGACCGCGCTGGGTATGCGCGGCATGGGCGTCGCTCTGCTGGCCCTGGCGCTCGCCCTGATCGTGGCCGCGCCCATCGTCGGGCAGATCCCTCTCGGGCTCGCCGTCTGCCTCGTGGGCCTCGGCCTCGTCGAGCGGGACGGCATCGTGGTGATCTGCGGCCTGGTCATCGGCCTGTTCGGCGTCGCGATCAACGCCGGCTTCGCCTACGCGGTCATCGCCGGGATCCTGGGACTTCTGAACCTCTGGTAGGGCACGTCAGAGGCGATAGCGGATCTGGTCGGTCCAGAACCGCTCAAGACGGCCGAGCGCTAGGTTGAGCCGGTTGAAGTCGTCGTCGGAGATGCCGCCGATCGGCGCGATCGTGCGGGCGTGCTTGTCGTAGAGACCCTGGATGATCTCGTGCACCTGGCGACCCTTGTCGGTCAGGCTGATCCGGACCGAGCGGCGGTCGGTCTTCGACCGGGCGTGGTGCAGGTAGCCCGACTCCACGAGCTTCTTGACGTTGTAGGAGACGTTGGAGCCGAGATAGTAGCCCTTCGTCCGCAGCTCGCTCGCGGTGAGCTCCTTGTCGCCGATGTTGTACAGGAGCAGGGCCTGGACGCTGTTGACGTCCTCGCGGCCGCGGCGCTCGAACTCGTCCTTGATCACGTCGAGGAGCCGGCGGTGCAGCCGTTCCACCAAGTGGAGAGCCTCCAGATAGGAGCCTTTCCCGGCCAGCGGCTCGTCGGCGGTCTCGATCTGCGTGACCCGGGCGCTCTGCGTCTTCATCTCTGCCTCGCCATCCAATGCTGCGGTATCCGTTCGATGCGGTGCAGCTGATGATGGATAAGCTATCGCTCGGGAATGAAAGGCGATTTAAGCGACAGGATGAATTCCCGATTTACACTTCGCGGTAAAGACAAACTGAAGCGAAGATCAGAACGGTTCGTTCACCGTGCTTCTTGCGCGGCCAGCCAGGACAGCAGGAAGTACAGCGTCACCACACAGCCCCCGAATACGAGTAGCGCGAGCGGCATCGGCAGGAGTTGCGGTGTCAGGACCGCGAGCGTCATTGCGGATGTCACGGCCAGCAGCCAGATCACGCCGCCCCAGGCACTCGTCAGCCACAGGCCGATCGACGCCGCGGCGTCCACCACAGCGAAGGCGACGATCGCCGCCTGACGGCCGAACGGCTCGGTCTCGAACGGCCGCGCCCCGGGGATGACGTCGAGGATCGTGGCCCAGGATGCGATGCTCTTGAGCAGCCAGAGCAGCGCCGTGAGCCGCATGAACCAGATCAGCACCGTGTCCCACGTGCCGGAGGCGGGGCCCTGGGCGCGCTCGATCCGGTCGGTCGGGATCTCGCCGGGCCGGGGGGCCTTGCGCCGGATCGGAAGGTAGCCGGGCACTACGGCGTGCTCGCGGAGGGGAGGGGCCGGTGCATGATGAGGGCCGGGATCCTGATTGATGGCGGCGGGGATGCCGGGTTGAAGCGGTTCCGCGACTCTGCGTCAACGGTCGGGTTTCGCCGCCTCGGCCCGGTGTGCTAATCCGGCGCTTCCGGCGCGCCTGCGCCGAGCGATCCGCGGCGTCGGCCGCGCGAACGGTAGCGAAGCCGCATGTCAGACACCTTGCCAGAGCCGCGTCCCCTCGCCCTGGAGGCCGCCCGCGTCGAGGGCCTCAAGATCACCCAGCGCCCGCGCCGCAACCGCAAGGCTGCCTGGTCGCGTCGCATGGTCCGCGAGCACACGCTTACTGTCGACGACCTGATCTGGCCGATGTTCGTCATCGACGGAACCGGGCGGCGCGAGCCCATCGCGTCGATGCCGGGGGTCGAGCGGCTCTCCGTGGACGAGATCGTCCGCGACGCCGAACGCGCGGCGCGGCTGGGCATTCCAGCCGTGGCGTTCTTCCCGTTCACCGAGGTGGCCCTGCGCGACCCGACGGGATCGGAGGCGCTCAACGCCAACAACCTCGTCTGCCGGGCTGTGCGCGCCGTGAAACAGGCGGTCCCCGAGGTCGGGATCATGACCGACGTGGCCCTCGACCCCTATACCAGTCACGGCCATGACGGCGTGATGAGGGGCGGCGCGATCCTCAACGACGAGACCGTGGCGATCCTCGTGGAGCAGAGCCTGATCCAGGCCGAGGCCGGGGCCGACATCATCGCGCCCTCCGACATGATGGACGGTCGCGTCGGTGCGATCCGGGCCGGGCTCGACAAGGCCGGCTACCTCGACGTGCAGATCATGGCCTACGCGGCCAAGTATGCGAGCGCCTTCTACGGGCCGTTCCGCGACGCGATCGGCACCAAGGCCGCGCTCGTCGGCGACAAGCGCACGTACCAGATGGACCCGGGCAACTCCGCCGAAGCCCTGCGCGAGGTGCGCCTCGACCTCGACGAGGGCGCCGATTCGATCATGGTCAAGCCGGGGCTGCCCTATCTTGACATCATCCGCCGGGTCCGCGACACGTTCCAGGTGCCGACCTTCGCCTATCAGGTGTCGGGGGAGTACGCGATGATCGAGGCGGCCGCACGGAACGGCTGGCTCGACGGCGACCGCGCGATGGTGGAGGCGCTGCTTGCCTTCAAGCGGGCCGGAGCGGACGGCGTCCTCACCTATCACGCCCCCCGGGTCGCCGAGCGCCTGCGCAGCCAACCGTGAAGCCCGCGCACCGCTGGCTCCTCGGAGCGGCGGTCGCGGCGGGCTTCCTCGGCGGGCTCGCGGCCTGCCAGGACACCCAGCGGCGCGAGCGGGTCGCCACCTGTCGCCGGGCGCTACCGGCGATCGCGCCGCAACCCGGGATCCGCCTGCTGCGCGCCGCACCGGGGTCGGCGGCCGATACGGTCCGGGTCGATTACGTCGAAGGCACCCGCCAGCACTGGCTGACCTGCCGCTTCGATGCGGGCACAACCCTCCTGGCCCTGGGCACCGAGGGTCGCAGCCTGTCGGGTCCCGCGCTGTACATGCTGAAGCGCTTCTATCTGGACACGCCCGATGCCGAAGCCGGCGACCCGGTCGAGCGCTGACCGGCCCGAGCGTCTCCGCGCGGAGGCCCCTTGCGACCCCCGCGCCCCGCACCCACTTCATCGTCCGCAGCCTCGCTTGCAGGACGCGACATCATGCAGAACACGCAATCTGGTTACGCCCCGCGATTCGAGACGACCGGTTACGCGGCCTCGCTGCCCGTCCCGTTGGTGCGCGCGAGCCTGGGCGGCCGCACCGTGGCCTACCTCCTCGACATCCTGTTCATCATGGGCTTCACCGCCCTTCTGACCCTGCTGATCACGGTCGTGGGCGTCGTGACCTTCGGGCTGGGCTGGACCCTGTTTGCCGTCCTGCCGGCGAGCGGGATCATCTACAGCGCGATCACCGTCGGCGGTGCACGGCAGAGCACGATCGGGCAGCGGCTGATGGGTCTGCGGGTCGTGGCACCCGAGAGCGGTGCCCGGGTGGACATCATCACGGCGGCCGTCCACGCCCTGTTGTTCTACGTGGCGGTCTCGACCTTCCTGCTGTGGTGCGTGGACGTCGCCTTCGGCCTCGTCCGGTCCGACCGGCGGCTCGGGCACGACGTGCTGCTCGGCCTCGCCGTCGTCCACGCACGCTGAGGCGTCTGTGCCGCGGTGAAAATCTGGCCCGGCGGCGGCCCGGGGCATTGAGCCGGGCCGCCACGCCTGTACATTGGCACGCCGGCGCCGAGAGGACAGACCCGGTGCAGGGTCAAGACCGAGCGTGACCAGTCATCCGCGCGACACACCGCAATTCTACCTCACCGCGCCCTCGCCGTGCCCCTATCTGCCGGGTCAGGAGGAGCGGAAGGTGTTCACCCACCTCGTCGGGCGGCGCGCCCGCGATCTCAACGAGATCCTGACGCAGGGCGGATTCCGCCGCTCGCAGACCATCGCGTACCGGCCGGCCTGCGAGACCTGCCGGGCGTGCATCTCGGTACGCGTGGTGGTCGACGCGTTCGAGCCGAGCGCGAGCCAGCGGCGCATCCTGGCCCGCAATGCGGATTGGGTCGGCACGCCGGAGCCGAACCGGCCGGCTTCCGAGCAATACGCCCTGTTCCGTCGCTACCTGGATGCCCGGCACGGCGACGGCGGCATGGTGGACATGACGGTGCTCGACTATGCCATGATGGTCGAGGACAGCCATGTCGACACGCATCTGGTGTCGTATCGGCGGCACGGGCCGGACACGGCGATCACCGGGCGCGGTTCGGGCCCGCCGCTGGCCTACTGCTTGACGGATGTCCTCGCCGACGGTCTGTCGATGGTCTACTCGTTCTACGATCCCGCTGAGGCCGGGCGCTCGCCGGGCACCTTCATGATCCTGGACCATATCCGGCGCGCCCAGCGCCTCGGCCTGCCGTATCTGTACCTCGGCTACTGGGTCGAGGGTTCGCGCAAGATGGACTACAAGTCCCGATTCCTGCCGCAGGAGCGGTTGATGGGCCAGGGCTGGGTACGGGCGGACTGACGCTCCGCATCCGGTGCCGTTCCGCCATGACGGATCCGCATTGAGTGCCTGGGGCGGTGCATGCTACCCGCCTGGCACGTGTTCCGGACCCTGCCGAGGCCCCATGATCCCCCGCTACAGCCGCCCCGCGATGACGGCGATCTGGTCGCCCGAGACCCGTTTCCGGATCTGGTTCGAGATCGAGGCCCATGCCACCACGGCGCTCGCCGAGATCGGCGTCGTCCCGAAGGCAGCCGCCGAGACGGTCTGGGCGAAGGGCAGGGACGCCGTCTTCGACGTCGCCCGCATCGATGCGATCGAGGCGGTGACCAAGCATGACGTCATCGCTTTCCTGACCCATCTCGCGGAGATCGTCGGTCCCGAGGCGCGCTTCGTCCACCAGGGCATGACCTCCTCGGACGTGCTCGACACCTGCCTCAATGTGCAGCTTGTGCGCGCCGCCGACATCCTGATCGCCGATGTCGACGCGCTGCTGGCGGCGCTGAAGAGCCGCGCTCTGGAACACAAGCACACGCCCACCATCGGCCGCTCCCACGGCATCCATGCCGAGCCGGTGACCTTCGGTCTCAAGCTCGCCCAGGCCTATGCCGAGTTCGCGCGCAACCGGGCGCGCCTCGTTGCGGCCCGCGCGGAGGTCGCCACCTGCGCGATCTCGGGGGCGGTCGGCACCTTCGCCAACATTGATCCCCGGGTGGAGGACTACGTCGCGGCGAAGATGGGCCTGACGCCCGAGCCGGTCTCGACCCAGGTCATCCCGCGCGACCGCCACGCGATGTTCTTCGCGACGCTCGGCGTCGTCGCCTCGTCGCTGGAGCGTCTGGCCATCGAGGTCCGCCATCTCCAGCGCACCGAGGTTCTGGAGGCGGAGGAATTCTTCTCCGAGGGCCAGAAGGGTTCCTCGGCCATGCCGCATAAGCGCAATCCGGTGCTCACCGAGAACATCACCGGCCTGGCGCGGATGGTGCGCGGCTACGTCACCCCGGCCCTGGAGAACGTCGCCCTCTGGCACGAGCGCGACATCTCGCATTCCTCCGTGGAGCGGATGATCGGCCCCGACGCCACCGTGACCCTCGACTTCGCCCTGGCCCGCATGACCAGGGTGATCGAGAAGCTGCTGATCTACCCGGCCACCATGCAGAAGAACCTCGACCGCCTCGGCGGCCTCGTCCATTCGCAGCGGGTGCTGCTGGCGCTCACCCAGGCCGGGGTCTCCCGTGAGGATTCCTACCGGCTGGTCCAGCGCAACGCGATGCCGGTCTGGCGCGGGGAGGGCGACTTCATGGCGCTGTTGAAGGCCGATCCCGAGGTCACCGCCGCACTCACGCCGGAGCAGATCGAGGACTGCTTCGATCTCGGCTATCACTTCAAGCACGTCGACACAATTTTTTCGCGGGTGTTCGGCGCGGCCTGAATGCGCCGGGAAGGCGCAGGTCGTGCTATGAGGTTCGGCATGGCCGATTCCTCCGCATTGCCCGCGCCAAGCGAGCTGGAGAAGTATGAGCAGGTCCTGCCCGGATCTGCCGAGCGCATCGTCGCGCTCGCAGAACGCAGGTCCGATCGAGATCTCTGGGTTCAGAAGCTGCTCGCGCGCGAGGAGCGCTTTACGCGGCTGTTATCATACGGTTCACTGCTGATCGCCGCATCCGGGGCGTGCGTGGGCTTCGCCGCCTTCTTCCTAAAGGCTTTCGAACACTGAGATGTCCGGGCCACCGAAGCCGTCGAACGGCGCTTGGCCCGATCTCGGTGTGGTGGCGGACCTCGAAGCGCTCGTTCCGGGCAGTGGCGCGCGCTTCCTGGACGCATACTTTCGTGCCTTGGAAACGGATGACGACGAACGACGGGCTCAGCTACGGACCATGGTGGCCGATGCTTCGCACGCGCGGATCTATCGGCATCTGTGCTTGTTCCTCGGCACGGCTCTCGCGTCGGGCACCATAGCCTTGGGTGCATTCGCAGTGGCTCAAGGTGCCAATGTCTACGCCATCGCAGCCCTGGTCACGCCGATCGCGGGACTGGCCGGTGTGTTCGTCTGGGGTGGCCAACGTCCGAATGGTGTTGGCCATGCAGGCAACGCGGTCGATAAGCGCCACTCGGATTTTTGACCTGAGACTTCGATAGAGAGCCACCATCATGAGCCGCATCGTCTACCTCAACGGCGAATTCCTCCCCTTCGCGGAGGCCCGCGTGCCGATCATGGACCGCGGCTTCCTGTTCGCCGACGGGATCTACGAGGTCTCGGCGATCCTCGACGGCAGGCTCGTCGACAACGCCGCGCATCTCGCCCGCCTGGATCGCTCCCTGGGCGAGATTGGTATCCGTAACCCGCACGATGCGGCCGGCTGGGAGCGCCTGCAGACCGAGCTGGTCGCCCGGAACGGCGTCACCGAAGGGCTGGTCTACATGCAGGTGACGCGCGGCGTCGCCGAACGCGACTTCGCCTTCCCGAAGGGAGATGTCGCACCCACCGTGATGATGTTCACGCAGGCCAAGACCGTGCTGGCCAACCCGCTGGTCGAGACCGGCGCCCGAGTGATCACCGTCGAGGATCTCCGCTGGAAGCGTCGGGACATCAAGTCGGTGGCTCTGCTGGCCCAGGTGCTCGCCAAGCAGCAGGCCGCGGAGGCCGGCGTCGCGGAGGCCTGGATGGTGGAGGACGGGGCGGTCACGGAGGGCTCCTCGTCCACGGCGTTCATCGTCAGCCGCGACCGGGTGCTGGTGACCCGGCCGCTGTCGACGGCGCTCCTGCCCGGCATCACCCGGGCTTCGGTCCTGAGGCTCGCCCAGGAGGCAGACCTGCGGATCGAGGAGCGCCTGATCCCCGTCGCGGAGGCCTACGAAGCCCAGGAGGCGTTCTATACCAGCGCCTCGGCCTTCGTGATGCCGGTGGTCGAGATCGACAACCGGCCGATCGGAGAGGGCCGTCCCGGTCCGCTCACCCGACGCCTGCGCGAGCTATACATCGAGACGGCCCGCCAGGGTTGAGGCCCGGATCCCGCCCCGGGGCGCTGCCACAGCCCGAGTCGACGGCAGGAACGGATCCACGCTCCGTCTGTTCCTCCCCGAATTCGTATCCCGAAACGGGGAGGCTCCTCTTGCCGAAGACGCTCCTGCTGGCCGCCCTCGCGGCGACCGCATTCGCCGCGACGACCCTTGTCGGGTCGGCCGACGCGCAGACGCCCGACCCGGCCCGGCCGCCAGCGACCGAGACGCCCTCCCGGGACCAGTCGCTCAGTGACAGGCTCCGGCAGAACGACGGTGTCATCAAGCCGCCCGAAACCGGAACGACCGGGACCGTGGTGAGCCCGGACCAGTCCGGCTCGATGCCGGTGATCAAGCCGAACGAATTGCCGGGGCGTTCGCCGGGAACCGAGGCGAAGTAATCCCCTGCGACCGGTCTCGGGGGCCGCCATGCGGCCGGATTGCTTGATTTCGCTGCCTGGATCGCGGAAACGGCTCACGACGTGCGCCGCCTGCACCCGTGGATGGCGCCGTCCCGGTTTCCGTCGCGGGTAAGCAGGCAGACATGGCCAACGTCGTCGTTGTGGGCGCCCAGTGGGGCGACGAAGGCAAGGGGAAGATCGTCGACTGGCTGTCCGAGCAGGCCGACATCGTCGTCCGGTTCCAGGGCGGGCACAATGCCGGCCACACGCTGGTCATCGACGGCGTGACCTACAAGCTGGCACTGCTGCCCTCGGGCGTGGTGCGCGGCAGCAAGCTCTCGGTGATCGGCAACGGCGTCGTGGTCGATCCCTGGCACCTCGTGGACGAGATCGACCGGATCCGGGCGCAGGGCGTCGAGGTCTCGCCCGCCTCCCTGCGGATCGCCGACAACGCGACGCTGATTCTCCCGCTGCACCGCGAGCTCGACCATTTCCGCGAGACCGCCAATGCCGGCCTCAAGATCGGCACCACCAAGCGCGGGATCGGGCCGGCCTACGAGGACAAGGTCGGGCGCCGGGCGATCCGCGTGGTTGACCTCGCCGACCCGGACGCACTGCCGGCCAAGATCGAGCGCGTCCTGACCCACCACAACGCCCTGCGGCGCGGCCTCGGGATCGACGAGGTCAACGCCGAGACCCTGCTGGCCGAGCTGAAGGCCATCGCACCGAAGGTCCTGCCCTATGCCGACACGGTCTGGCGGCTCCTCGACGAGGAGCGCCGGGCCGGCAAGCGGATCCTGTTCGAGGGGGCGCAGGGCGCCCTGCTCGACGTCGATCACGGCACCTATCCCTTCGTCACCTCGTCGAACATCGTGGCCGCGCAGGCCGCCACCGGCTCGGGCCTCGGCCCAGGGGCGATCGGCTACGTGCTCGGCATCGCCAAGGCCTACACGACCCGGGTCGGGGAGGGGCCGTTCCCCACCGAGTTGTTCGACGAAATCGGCGAGACCATCGGCAGCCGCGGCCGGGAGTTCGGCGTCAACACCGGACGCAAGCGCCGCTGCGGCTGGTTCGACGCCGTGCTGGTGCGCCAGACGGTCCGGACCTCCGGTATCCACGGGATCGCCCTGACCAAGCTCGACATCCTCGACGGGTTCGAGGAAATCCGCGTCTGCACCGGCTACATGCTGGACGGGAAGCCGATCGATCACCTCCCGGCGAGCCAAGCCGCCCAGGCCCGCGTGGAGCCGGTCTACGAGGTGATCCCCGGCTGGTCCGAGACCACCGCGGGCGCCCGGTCCTGGGCGGACCTGCCGGCGCAGGCGATCAAGTACGTCCGCCGGATCGAGGAACTGATCGGCGCGCCGGTGGCGCTGCTGTCGACTTCGCCGGAGCGCGACGACACGATCCTCATGCACAACCCCTTCGAGGATTGACGCGCGGAACGCTATCCCGTTGACGACGCGTCTTTTCGACGATCCCGTCTGTATCCACGCCGCGTGACCGCGATCTAGAACGGACACGCGGCTCGGCAGCCGTCCTGGAGGCCGGCGGCCAACGAAGACACGACCGGCGTTCGGCCGCGGCCTCGCGCTGGGAGGACACGACATCACCGGCCGAGGGCCGTGACCGACCCGGCCGGGACGGGCGCGGTGTTCGGCTTCCGGCCACCGACCGGCATCGCCGGATAGCGGCCGTAGGGGCGGATCAGGGGCACATGGCCGATTACTACCCGCTTCTGGCACGCGCACTCGATGCGCTGCCCGATCGAACGCCCGCCCTGCGCAAGGCGGTCTACGACCGTGCGCGCAACGCCCTGATCAGCCAGCTCCGCTCCCTCGACCCGCCGCTATCCGAGGCCGATATCGACCTCGAGCGCCGGGCCCTCGACGCCGCGATCGAGCGGCTCGAAGTCGATCACGGCGGACTTCCGGCCCCGGCCAACGATGCCGCGCAGGCGACGGAGGCCGCCCGACAGCCCGCCGCGCAGCCCGTGTTGCCGGAGCCGTCGCCCCCCCAGCCGGCTCCCGAGCCCACTCTTCCCGCCGCTGGGCCGCCCTTCAATGCGCCCGACGACGCGCCCGCGGAGGCACGCTACGAGCCGCCGACGCTCACACCCGAGCCGGAGCCCCGTGAGGCCCCGATCGCGATCACCCCGCGGCGCCCAGGCCCGGCCCAGGCGGCCGCGCCCGAGCCGTTCGCGCCGGCCGCCGCAGCCCCACCGGCCGAGGATCCCGATGCCGCCGCGTCGGCGATCGATTCCGGCAACGCCCGCCAACGCCCACGCATCGAGGTCGTGCCCCCGCGCGCCGGCCGATCCCGGGTGCTGCGCAATGTCTTCGTCGGCGGCGTGCTCGCCGTGGTCATCGCCCTGATCGCCGTTGCGGCCTTCCTGCTCCGCGACCGGCCGCAGATCCTCGCCTCAGGGGGTGCCGAAACAGCGAACACGCAGCAGCCCGAGGGCGAGACAAAGTTCGGCGACCGCGTCGGCGGTGACGCGACGCCCGCCCCACGCGCCGCCCCGCGACAGGAAAGCGCCGCGCCGCCGCGCGCCGCCGCGCCGGCCAATGAGTCGACGGTCTCGGTCGCCCAGCGGGCCGAACTCATCGAAGAGGGGGCGGGCGGCGAGAATGCGCAGCCGACATCGCTCCCGGGCCGGGTGACCTGGCGCCTCGACACGGTGAACGGCGAGCAGGGGCAGCCGCTCCAGAACGCCGTGGTGGCAACCGTGACCGTTCCGGTTGCGGGTCTCACGCTGGTCATGACGATCCAGCGCAATCTCGATACGACTCTGCCGGCGTCCCACACGGTGAACCTGGCCTTCAGCCAGACCGGCGGTGGCGGCGGCCGGATGGTCCAGGATGTCGGCCTGCTTCAGGCAAAGGACGATCAGAACGCCCGCGGCTCCCCGGTCTCGGGCCTGCCGGTGCGCGTTCGCGACAACCTGTTTTTGATCGGGCTCTCGTCGCTCCCGAACGACGTGGAGCGCAACACCGACATGCTGCTGCACCGGAACTGGTTCGATCTGGCCCTGCGCTACACGTCCGGCCGGCGCGCGGTCCTGACGTTCGAGAAGGGTTCGGCCGGGACGCAGGTGATGAAGAGCGCGTTCGACGCCTGGCAGTGAGCGCCGCGGCCCCGGCGGTGGGGAGGCGCGACGGGCGCGCCCACCCCGGGGATCAGTGGGCTTCGATACCCGCCCGGGGCAATTCCCGGTTGGCGATGTTGCGCTTGACCGCCTCCTGCACCTTCTCGAAGGCGCGGACCTCGATCTGCCGGACCCGCTCACGGGAGACCCCGAACTCGCCGGAGAGATCCTCCAGGGTGATCGGATCCTCGGCGAGCCGCCGGGCCTCGAAGATGCGGCGCTCGCGCGGGTTGAGCACGCCGAGGGCGTCGCGCAGGGCCGAGAGACGGTTCTGTCCCTCCTGCTCGCGGGCGAGCACGGTCTCTTGGCTCGGGGCGTTGTCGACCAACCAGTCCTGCCACTCGCCCTCGCCCTCCTCGCGCAGGGGCGCGTTGAGCGACGTGTCGCCGGACAGACGCCGGTTCATGTCGATCACGTCCTGCTCGGGCACGCCGAGGCGGGTGGCGATGTGTGCGACCTGGTCGGGCTTGAGGTCGCCTTCATCCAGCGCCGAGATCCGGCCCTTGGCCTTGCGCAGGTTGAAGAACAGCTTCTTCTGGTTGGCGGTGGTACCCATCTTCACCAGCGACCACGAGCGCAGGATGTATTCCTGAATCGCGGCCTTGATCCACCACATGGCGTAGGTCGCCAGCCGGAAACCCTTGTCCGGATCGAAGCGCTTGACCGCCTGCATCAGGCCGACATTGCCCTCGGACACCACCTCGCCGATCGGCAGACCGTAGCCGCGGTAGCCCATGGCGATCTTGGCCACGAGGCGCAGGTGCGACGTCACGAGGCGATGCGCGGCCTCGCGGTCACCCGCATCCCGCCACGCCTTGGCGAGCGTGAACTCCTCCGTCGGCTCCAACATCGGGAACTTGCGGATCTCGTCGAGGTAGCGCGACAGGCCACCTTCGTTGGCGAGCACGGGCAGCGTACCGGCCATGGCAATCTCCTGAACCTATGTCCCCCTGTCGGGCGGACGCGACGGACAACAGTGCCGTCCACTCGGGCCGCTCTTGAGCCGACCCTGTCGGCAACCCATGTTCGCATGGGCCGCCGGCGAGCCGGTCGCAATTGAGGACACCTACGTCGCCACCAACGCGCCATCGGCCGATTTGGTCGTACCATGGCACGATGTGACGCGGTACGGGGTGATCTTTCGCACGCCGCAGGGGAGCGGTTACAGCACCGTGCCATCCCTCACGCCGGCCCGCAGATGCGTCACGAGCGCGGCGAGATCGGCGTGGAGCGGGCTCTCGAACCGCAGCGTCTCGCCGGTGCGCGGATGGCTGAACCCGAGCAGCGCCGCGTGCAGCGCCTGTCGCCCCAGAGCCTCCAGGGCGGCCCGGGCATCCGGTGCCAGGCGTGCAGCCTTGGTCCTGAACGCGCCGCCATAGACCGGATCCCCGAGCAGGGGATGGCCGCGATGGGCAAGATGCACGCGGATCTGGTGCGTCCGCCCCGTCTCCAGCTGGCAGCGTACCAGGGCGGCCTCCGGGTAGACCTCGGTGACGGCGTAGTGCGTGACCGCGTGCCGGCCGGACTCATCGGAGACCACGGCGATCTTCTCACGGTGGTAGCGGGAGCGGGCGAGATTCGCGCGGATCGTGCCGGCGCGCGGCTGGGGCAGGCCCCAGACTACGGCCGCGTAGGCGCGTTCCAGCGGCCCGGTGCGGCCGTGATCGGCGAACTGCGCGGTGAGCCCCTGATGGGCGGCGTCGTTCTTGGCGACGACGATGAGCCCGCTCGTATCCTTGTCGAGGCGGTGGACGATGCCGGGGCGGCGCACCCCGCCGATCCCCGACAGGCTCGCCCCGCAATGGGCGATCAGCGCGTTGACCAGGGTCCCGCTCTCGTGCCCGGGGGCGGGGTGAACCACCAGGCCGGCCGGCTTGTCGATGACGATCAGGTCGCCATCCTCGTAGACGATCGGCAGATCCGCGGCCTCCGCGGCCGGTACGGCCGGCGCCGGCGGGGGCAGCGTCAGGGCGATGCGGGCACCGGCCGCGACCTTCTGGGCGGGATCGCGCACCAGCGCGCCATCCCTGGTCACGTGGCCGTCCCGAATGAGATCCTGCAACCGGGCTCGGGACAGGTCCGGAAACAGCGCCACCAGGGCGCGGTCGAGCCGCTGGCCGCCCTCCGCGACGATCCCGGCGCGGTCCTCGATATCCCTGTCCACCACGATCCCTGTCCGCGCTCGATCCGCCCGGTCGCGGCGGATTTCCCGAGGAAGGCCCTTGCCCCCCCGGCGGCACGTGGCTATAGCACCCCCGCACCGCCGGAAAGCTCCCATCGTCTAGCGGTCTAGGACGTCGCCCTCTCACGGCGAAAACAGGGGTTCGATTCCCCTTGGGAGCGCCACCGGTGCATCTTTTGCAAGCTTTGACAGCGCCTTAACAGAAGTGTTCTCTGAACCCGCAATTGCGGTGGGACCACGTTCTCCCTTGGCGTAGTGCTCACCGATAACCTTGCGCAGGCGCCTGGTCCGGGTTTCCCGGTCGAGCGCGATGTCGCCCTTCGCCGAACCGCCGAACCGCGCGTCGCTTGTGGCCAGCCAGTGCGTCTGGCTGGCGATCAGGGCCGTGCGGATCTCCACGACGCCCTCCGCGAGGACGGCCTGGGTCGTCCGGTTGAATGCGACCTTTGGGTTCACGCCGGAGGTGATGGCCCAGGATTGATACGTGAGCGGCTGAAGCATCGGGATGCCCTCGCTCCGGTACTTCTCCGCACAGGTCTGCGCCGAGGCGAAAGACGCGCAGAACCTTGATCCGATCAGCGAACGAGAATGGATTCTCTGCATCCAGTCTTCTGAAAATCGTTGGTCGGCCCGTGCCGAGATCGGCGAGACGCCGGGGCTTGACGCAGGGATGGCACGCGGCCCGTCAATGCGTACGCGCGAACGGGTTGGAGCGCGGCCGAACAGGTCGCACCCGATCGGTGCCCCCTGAGGGGTCAGGCGTCCGGCCCCGGATCCGCCCGCACCGCCGCGATGCCGGCCGCGGCCGCCCAGGCTTCAAGGTCGGCCTTGCGGATCGCCGCCGCCATCATGTCGGGGAACAGGTCGGGCGTGCAGGCGAAGGCCGGCACGCCCAAGGCCGCCAGCCGAGCTGCGAGCGCACGGTCGTAGGCCGGGGCGCCGAAATCCGACAGGGCGAGCAGCGCCACGAACTGCACCCCGGCGGCGACGAGGCGCTGCGCGTGGCCGAGCAGCCCCTCCATGACGCCCCCCTCGTAGAGGTCGGAGATGAGCACGAGAATCGTGTCCTCGGGCCGGGTGATGCGCGAGGCGCAGTAGCCCACCGCCCGGTTGATGTCGGTGCCGCCGCCGAGCTGCACCGAGAACAGCACCTCCACCGGATCATCGAGGGTGTCAGAGAGATCGACCACTTCGGTGTCGAACACCACGAGCCGAGTCGAGACCGCCGGCAGCGACGCCATCACGGCGCCGAAGATGCTGGCATAGACCACGGAGGCGGCCATGGAGCCCGACTGGTCGATGCACAAAACCACGTCCTTCAGCGCGCCCCGGCTCCGGCGCCCGTGGCCGAGCCGGGTCTCCGGGATGATCGTGCCATAGTCCCCCTGGTAGTGGCGCAGATTCGCCCGGATGGTACGGTTCCAGTCGATCTCGGCATGGCGTGGCCGCCGGTTCACCCGGGAGCGGTCGATCGCGCCGTTCACCGCCTGCCGCACCGGCTCTTCGAGCTTGCGCATCAGCTGCTCGACCACCCGGCGCACCACCAGCCGGGCGGTCTCCTTGGTCCGGCCGCCGAGCAGGCTGCGCATGGCGATGAGCGTCGAGACCAGCGCCACGTCGGGCACCACGGCCTCCAGCATCTCGGGCTCGGTGAGCATGCGCTTGAGGTCGAGCCGCTCGAACGCATCGCGCTGCATCACCTGCACCACGGAGGCCGGGAAGTAGTCGCGGATATCGCCAAGCCAGCGCGGCACGGAGGGCGCGGAGGCGCCGAGCCCGCCCTTGCGGTCGGAATCGTAGAGGGCGCCGAGCGCCTGATCGATCCGCAGGTCGCGCTCCGACAGGGAGCAGCCGGTGCCGTCGGCCGGGCCGCCGCCCAGGACGAGGCGCCAGCGGCGCAGGCGCTCGGTCTCGCTCACGCCGTCGCCTCCGATGTTTTTTCCCAGGCAGCGGGCTCGGGCCCGAGGAGCAGGCGCAGGATCGGCAGCACCCGCTCGGCGCGCGCCGCATCGAACGTCGCCCCCGGGAGTCCGTCGCCGGCGCCCGCGCCCTCCGGCCGGGCTAGGGCCTCGCCGATGACGCGGCGCTCGGCCGGGGCCAGCGTCGCGAAGGTCCGGCGTACCAGGGGCAGGAGTTCCGCGAAGGTTTCTTGGGACAGGCCGCAGAGCCAGGAATCGATCAGGGCGAGCAGGCCCCGGCCGTGGATCAGCGTCGTGCCGCTGTCCTCCAGAAAGCCCTCGATCCAGGCCGCCGCCGCCAGGGCCCCGGTCGCCCGCGACAGGGCGCGGCGCAGATGGTCGCTCGCCTCGGCGTCCGTCAGGGCGCCACCCTCGTGGAGGAGGCGCACCGCCCGGCCGACCACCCGGCCGTGGACATGCTCCTGGTCGGCGAGCGCCCGCAGGGCGTCCCGCGAGACCGACGTCAGGTCCGGATCCTCCTGGAGCGCGACCGCCCCGGAGACCGCGACGATGCGGGTCTTCGCGGCGGCGGCGGCCGCATCGTCGAGGCTCTGGCAGGCGGCAACGAGGCCGGCGGCGGCCCGGGGCAGCAGCCCCCGCACCAGGGCCAGGACCGGTGCCGTGTCGGAGGCCCGGACCGAACCGTAGCGGGCGAGTTCCGCGAGCGGCGGCAACGCCTCCATCAGGTCGAACACGTCCGCCGAGACGGCGGCGCGGGCATCGAGCGCCCGGATCACGTCGCCGCTCGCCGCCGCGAGGTCGGCATCGAGCAGCGTGCCGATCAGCGCCGCGAGCTCGGCCATCCAGGTCGCGCCCCGCGCCTTGGCGCGGACCCGCTCGGCGGCGGCCTCCGCGACCGTGCCGCCATCCGCGGAGGCCGCCACCAGCTCCACCACCCAATCGGGCTGCCAGGCGAGGGCCCACGCCTCCCTGAAGGTGCCGCGCCCGCGCGCGTGGCGGGGCGTCCCCCAGGGGATGTCGAGCAGGCGCAGCCGGTTGAGGAACCGGCTGCGGGCGAGGTCGGTCTCCTTGCGCAGGTCGAGGGTGATCTCGCCGGCCTCCGCGCCGGGCTTGAGCCGCAGGCGCCGGCACTGGGCCTCGAAATCGACCTCCACGGGGGTGCCGGCGCTGCGCGGCAGGGTCGCGCCGAGGCGCTCGCCGATCACGAGCTTGCGCCGGATCAGGGCCATCGGGGCCGGGTCGGCGAAGCACAGGGTCGCGAGAGCCGCCTCGTCGAGATCCTCCAGGGCGGGCTGCGCCCGGCCGCGGAAGCCCGCCAGGGCCTCGGCAAGGCGAGTGGCCTCGATCACCGAGGCCGGCGAGGCGTCGAGATCGGCTGCGCGCAGCAGGGCGGCCGCCCGGGCGAGCCAGCGGGCCGCGACCCGGCCCTCGTGGTTCCACAGGGTGTCGTACCATTCGGGCGACAGCACGCCGGCCCGGTAGCCGCTCGACGCCGCCAGGCGCGGATAGGACCACGGCGCCCAGGCGGCCGCGACCTTCGCCTTCGGCAGGCCCTTGAGAATCGCGGTGTCGGCCGCGGCCTGGCCGCGGGCGTCGTGGCGCAGCAGCGCCGGGACGTGCCACCCGCCGCAGACCACGGCGATCCGCGCGAACCCGTCCCGGGCGGCGCGCCGGATGCCGGCCCGCATCTGCGCCTCACGGGCCGCGTCCTCGGGTTCGGCCCCCTCCGGCTCCGCCTCGCGCAGGGCCGTCATCGCCTCCGCGATGGCCCCGAACACGTCGCCGGCCTCACCGCCCCGGCTCTCCACCAGGGCGTCCCACCAGCGCTCGCCGTCGGCGTGCCCGGCCGCCTGCGCAAGCTCGCCCAGTGGATCGCGCCGCATCGCGGCGGCGGGGTCCGGGCGTTCGATCGCGGGCTCCGCTGCGGCATCGGCTGCCGCCGCCTCCGGAGGCCTCGGCCCGGGCGGGAACCCGTCCGCGAGCCGGACCGCCTGCGGCAGGTCGATGAACCGGACCGGGATCCCGGCGGCGAGGCCGTGCCGCAGGGCGACCCATTCCGGCGAGAACCCGGCGCAGGGGAAGAAAGCGCAGGAGCGCGGCCGGTCCGGCCGGTAGACCAGGAGCGCCACCGGCGGGCTCATGCCGGGATCGGCGGCGAGCGGGAGCAGCGGCTCGGCCTCCGGCGGCCCCTCGATCAGCAGGCAATCCGGCGTGAACCCGTCGAGCGCCGCCCGCAGCGACCGGGCCGAGCCCGGCCCGTGGTGGCGGATGCCGAAGATCCGGATCTCGGCCATGACGCGCCTTCAGCCGATTTCGCGGGCAGCGCGGTAGAAGTCGGACCAGTCCGGCCGCTCCTTGACCACGGTCTCCAGGTATTCCCGCCAGACGATGGCGTCCTGCACGGGATCCTTCACCACGGCGCCGCCGATCCCCGAGACGAGGTCCCGCACCGCGAGCCGCCCGTCGCCGAAATGGGCGGCGAGCGCGAGGCCGTTGCCGACCACGCTGATCGCCTCGGCGGTGGAGAGCGTGCCCGAGGGCTGCTTGACCTTGGCCTTCCCGTCCGCGGTCACGCCCTCGCGCAGCTCCCGGAAGATCGTCACCACCCGGCGGATCTCGTCGGCCCCCGGGGGCTGGGCCGGGATCTCGAAGGCGCGCCCGAGGGCAGCCACCCGCGATTCCACGATGGCGATCTCGGCCTCGATCGTGTCGGGCGGCGGCAGCACCACGGTGTTGAACCGGCGCTTGAGCGCGCTCGACAATTCGTTCACGCCCCGGTCGCGGTTGTTGGCGGTGGCGATGAGGTTGAAGCCCTTCCGGGCCGGCACCTCGTCGTTGAGTTCGGGGATCGGCAAGGTCTTCTCGGACAGGATGGTGATGAAGCTGTCCTGCGTCTCCGAGGGGATGCGGGTCAGCTCCTCGACCCGGGCGATCTGGCCCCGCTCCATCGCCCGCATCACCGGCGAGGCAACCACGGCGTCGCGGCTCGGCCCCTTGGCGAGCAGCAGGGCGTAGTTCCAGCCGTAGCGGATCGCCTCTTCGCTGGTCCCGGCCGTGCCCTGCACGGTGAGCCGCGAGGTGCCGCAGATCGCCGCCGCCAGATGCTCGCTGACCCAGCTCTTGGCGGTGCCGGGAACGCCGAGCAACAGCAGCGCCCGGTCGGTGGCGAGCGTCGCCACGGCGATCTCCATGAGCCGCCGGTCACCGATGTATTTCGGGCTGATCGCAGCGCCGGAGGGCAGCGACCCACCCATCAGGTAGGTGACGACCGCCTGCGGCGACATCCGCCAGTTCGGCGGCCGGGGCCGGTCGTCGGCGGCGCACAGGGCGGCGATCTCCTCCGCGAAGGCCTCCTCGGCGGCCAGGCGCAGCCGGGCCGTGGCGGACGTGTCGGTCGGGCTCATCGTGGGGCGGTCTCCGGAACGGTCGGATCGGGAGCGAAGTCGCGCCGCATGGCGGCGCGCAGCTCCAGGGTCTCGGCGAGGCGGGCGAGGGCGCCGGCTAGATGCCGGTCGCCGTTCTGCGGGAACCGGTCGCGGAGTGCGCCCGCCGCGGCCGCGGCATCGCGGCTCGGCCAAGCCCGCTCGGCCAAGCCGTCAATCAGGCGGCCGAGCTGCCAGGGCGGGTCCGGTACCGTGCCGCGCCCAATCAGGGCGGCGAGCCAACCGAGCAGGACGCGCGTGAACGGCTCGGAGAAGCGCGACGGTCCCTGTCCGAGATGCACGAGCACGTTCGCCGTCGCGTCGGCCCGGATGAGTCCCTCCACCAGCCGTTCCCAATCCGTCGCCGGCAGCAGGGCCGCCGCCGCCGCCCAGTCGGCCCGGAGCGCTTCGGAGGGTGCGACGCCCGGGAGCCGCCCGGCGCAGGCCTCGCCCAGCACCGTCGCCAGAGCCTCGCTCCAGGCGGGCTCGCCCGCGCGGCGCGCAGCGGTCAGCAGACCGGCGCAGATCTCGCGCGACCAGTCGGTGCGCAGCGCCAGCTCGATCCAGCGCCGCGGCGGGTGTTCGGCCAAGGCGTGGAGCGGTGACGCCGCCAGCACCTCCCGCAGCAGCCCGGCCCGGATGCCGCTCCCCTGCCCGGCATGGGCACGCGGGGCGATTCCGTCCCGGGCCAGCGCCGGATCCTCCTCCGGCAGGGTGACGACCAGGGTGTAGGCGGTTCCGAGCAGCCGGCGCTTGGCCTCGATCCGGAGGGCTTCCCGCGCCCGGGCCGCCATGCGGGCCGCGAAGGCCGAACCCGGCAGGCGGGGAAGCAGGTACTGCGCCTCCGCCCGGACTTCGGCGGCGCGGTCATTCAGGCAGGTTTCGAGGAACGGACCGTCCGCCTCCGACAGCCCGACCGCCAGGGCCGCCACGAACCGCGCGCGCAGCCCCGCCTTCTCGGCGGTGAACCCGGCTGCGAGGGCCGCGCGCGCCGCCGCGGCGTCGCCTGCGCGCAAGCTGCGGAAGGCGGCCTGGCGATCCGCGGGAGCGCCCAGGGTCCAGTCGGGCGCGGTTGGCGTGGCCTCCGGCTCGCCCGCGCCGGCACAGGCCCGGTCGAGCCAGGCGAGTTCGGCGCCGGCGACCCGCGCGACCGCCTCCGGCAGGTCGCCGCGGCGGGCCGCCAGTGCCGGCAACAGCCAGGCCGGCGCCCGCAGCCCCGCCTTGCCCGCGAGATCGCACCATTCCGCCACGCGGGCCCGGTCCCCCTTGGTCAGGAGCAGGGCGAGGCGCGACGCCGCCGCGGGCGGGCATTCGGCACCCGCGGGTGGGCGCACGGTCACCGGCACCAGCGCGTCCGGCGCAAAGCCTGACCCGGCGAGGTGGTGGATCCCGTGGGCGGCGAGCCGCGCCAGCAGGGTGGCGCCGGCATCGGCGCTCGGGTCGAACACCACGCGGTCGTCGCCGGTCCCGTGCGCCCCGGTGCGGTCGGCCCCAAGCAGGGCGGCCGCCAGGGTCCGATCCCAGGCCTCCGCAACCGCGGTCGATCCGGGCGACACGGCGTCCATCAGGCCGCCCGCAGAAGGATCGGGCGCGGATCCTGCGCCGGGACCGCGAAGCGGCGCCCGGCGCCGCCCACGGCCAGGACCTGGAGGCCGAAGCCATTGAAAAGACCGAACAGATCGACCGGATGGCCCCCCGACACCGCCAGCACGGCGGGGAGGTGCGGGTCGGCCCGCAGGGGCAGGCAGCCGGTGGCATCGCCCGCCGCCAGGCCGCCGCCGCCCGCGAGATGCCCGAGCCGCACGCCGGCCACGCAGACCGGCCAGGCCTCGGTCCAGGGTGCGCGTGCCAGGGCTGCCGCGAAGCTGTCCCGGGCTCGAGCCACGCTCCCAGCGCCCGGCAGCGCGGCGGCGGCGGCCACGACCGTGCGGTCGCGGAGGACCGCCCGGAGCGGCGGGTCCCCCGGATGGAAGGCGAGGCTCCCGACGTAATCCTGGCCCGGGGACGGCACGAGCGGCAGAGCTCCCGCCCCGGCGGCAAAATCGATCACCTGAGCCGGAAGGCCGGTCCGGCGCCCCACGAGCCAGACGGTGCGGACCGTCAGCCTGTCCTCCTCGGTGACGGTGTGGGCGAGGACGGCCCACTCGTCGGGTACCCCCGCACGGGCCGCCAATGCGTCGGCGCTCACGGGGAAGCCGATGGCGCCGCGCACGCCGGCCGCCTGTTCCGGCGCGAGCGCGTCGAGGCGCTGGGCCGCCCGGACGAGGAGCGCGAGCCGGCCGATGCCGAGGGCCAGAGCCGTCTCGGGGGCAGCCGCGCCCGGCCGGGACCCCGCCGCGGCGAGGCCCGGCAGGGCGCGGACCCGACGGGCGAGGCCGGGCGCCTGCCCGTCGACCAGACGCCCGGCCATGCGGTCCCAGAACGCGTAGGGCTCGGCCCGGGCCGCCGCGAGCCCGCGCCGCATCAGATCGCGCAGCCACAGGTCGAGTTCGTCCAGGGCGGCGGAGACCTTCTCCGCGCGGGCTTGCCGCCGCCGGTCCTGTGCGGTTGCGTCGACGGGTTTGGCGGCGTCTCCCACTCGGCTCGCGGCGACGCGATTCTCCCGTCCGCGGCTCCAGGCGGCGACCCAGTCCGGCGGCGCGGCCTCGGGCAGCGCCGCGGCGGTCCCGATTAGCATCAGTCCGATCGCGTGTTTGCAGGGGAATTTCCGGCTCGGGCAGCTGCACTTGGCCGCCGGCCCGGCCGGATCCGCCACCGTCCGATAGGGCGCGGCTCCGCTGCCCTTGATCTCGCCCCAGACCAGGGTGCCGGTGCGCCCGAGCCCGTGCCATTTCGCCGGCTTCGCCTGATCCTGGCCGGCCTTGCGGCTGGCCGCATCCGGGGCGAAATCGAGGATCTGATCGGCGGACAGGGTCATGCGATCGGATGTTGTCGTGCCGATTCGGTGCCGTTGCGTGACGGTAGAAGACGCTCGGCGAGTTGGAAAGTGTCGTCGGCCGATTCGGCCGCGGAAATCAGGTTTCTCAGCTTCCCTGCCAAACGTTTTTGTGGGCTATCATCCAGTTACAGGCTAAGTATTTGACTATTTCAAGCAATACGACTGCCAAATTTGCAATAATTGCGGCGGACTTTCTTATGGCCAGCTAATGCGCCCGCGCAAAATATGGCCCCTGTCCACTCCGGTGTACCGGTAGCACTACGCGCGACATCTCGAGGTTGATCGGCCCGTCGGCGACGGTGAAGGCCGGCGACAGGTCGTTGCCGATCCGGATGCGCACCGCGCCGCCGGCATCGGCCGTCGTCTTCGACAGCCGCATCATGCCCTGCGACGCCTGGCAGGCCTCGGCCGCCTCGCGGCCGCCCGCGAGCAGCATCCCCGCCACTGCGCCCGCAGCCACCAACCCGCCGACGATCACGATGCGGCTCGGCGAGAGCATCGGCTTGCCCGAGCCGGGGCGGGCTGTGCCGCGATCGAGAACCGTGTCGTCGACCTGCACTCGGTGCGCACTATTCTCGTGTTCGATTTTTGACATTCGTCAGGGCCACGAAAACGGAACGATGTAATTCTCATGCCAAATTCTCTCAAAAGATCCGCCAATCGACTAGGATTGATCATATAGATTCAAAAATACCATGGTATATGCCTGTGCGGCCACCAAACCGACTTCTAGGCAGACGGAAAAAACCGGTCTATTGGTGCTCCGGACCTATCGCAACAGGCTTGACGAGGCGCAGGTCTTTCCCGGTCTGGCAGCGTCGACGCGGCCTCGGAGGACCGATTGCGATGCCGCTTCTGGGAGTGGAATGAACGGCTCAGCCTGCGAGACCCTGATCGTCGCCGACGATCATCCGCTGTTCCGTGAGGGCATGCGGCAGATCGCCGAACGGCTCTACCCGCAGGCTCTCGTCCGGGAAGCCGCCACGATGGAGCAGGTCCTGGCGACGGCCCGTACCGGGCCACCCCCGCAGGCGTTCTTCCTGGACCTCCTGTTTCCCGGCCTCGATCCGCGGCGGTCGATCGGCGCGCTGCGCGTGGAATTCGAGCGCGCCTCGATCGTCGTCGTGTCGATGATCGAGGACGAGAGCCTGATTCGGGCGGTGATGGCGGACGGCGCCGACGGGTTCATCGGCAAATCGTTGCCTGCGTGCGAGATCACCCGGGCGATCGCGGCGATCCGCGACGGGGAATTGGTGATCCGGCGCAGCGCCGTCTCGGGCCTCGGCACGCCGCGCTGTCCGCTCCCGCCCCTGACGCGGCGCCAGCACGAGGTGCTGCGCCTCGTCGCCCAGGGGCGCACCAACAAGGAGATCGCCCGGGAGCTCGACATCTCGCCCTTCACGGTGCGTATCCATGTCTCGTCGCTCCTGAGGGCGCTCGACGTCCCCTCCCGGTCCGCGGCCGCCGCGAAGGCGGCCAATGCCGGCTTCGGGGGATGACGGGACCACGGCCGGGCTGCGACGCGACAGGGCATCTGGACTCGACAGGTCGAGGACAGCGCGCCGGGGCCGGCCCGGAGCGGACGCCGGAGGGGCGCCCCGAGCAAAGGCACGGGACGGCATCGGCGCCGCGCTGCGCCTCGCCGGGCAGCCCTGAGCCGCCGATGACCCTATCGCGAAGCCGGCCGGACGAGGATTACGACAACGAGAAGGCCCAGGCGCTCATCCGGGCCGTCATCATCGGCTGCGTCTGCCTGTATCTCCTGCCCCAGATCCTCGGCGGGATCGCCCCGCCGGAAGCCCGGTTCGTCGCGTACCTGGTGACGTGCCACTGGCTCTTCGCCGTGGCGCTGTACGGCTGGATCGCCCGGCATCCCGGCGGCAACACACCGCGGCGCGTGATTACCGTCCTCCTCGACCTGGGTGGGATGACCTACGCGATGGCCGTGGGCGGCGCCCCGTTCCTGCCGCTGTACATGATCGTGATCCGGCTGATCGTCGGCAACGGCTTGCGCTACGGGACCGGCGCCCTGACGGCCTCTACGGTCGCCGCCCTGATCTCGATCGCGGTCACGACGTACTGCAACGCCTATTGGCGCGACAATCCCTTCGTCGTCCTGACGCTGACGGCCATCACGCTCCTCGTGCCGACCTACCTCTACACCCTACTGAAGCGCCTCCGCGGCGCCTACGCCCGCGAGCAAGAGGCGAATCTGTCCAAGTCGCGCTTCCTGGCGCAGGCGAGCCACGATCTGCGCCAGCCGATCCACGCGATCAGCCTGTTCACCGCCTGCCTGCGGAGCGCCAGGCTGGGTCCGGACGAACTGCAGATGGTCGAGAACATCGACCGGTCCCTGCAGAGCGTCTCGCGCTTGTTCAAGTCGCTGCTGGACATCTCGACCCTCGACAGCGGCAAGTTGGAGCCCCGTCTGGAGCCCGTATCGATCGACGCGATCATCGAGGACGTGCGGCGCCAGAATTCCGAGGCGGCGCTGCGCGACGGGACCGCTTTGCGCGCGCGTCCCTGCAAGTGCGTCGTGAATACCGATCGGGCGCTGCTCACCACCATGGTGCAGAACATCGTCAACAACGCGATCAAGTACGCCCCCGGCCGGCCGATCCTGATCGCCTGCCGCCGACGGAGGGGCCGCCTCGCCATCCAGGTCTACGATCGCGGTCCCGGGATCGCGGTCGAGCATCAGGAGCGGGTCTTCGACGAGTTCTACCGGGTCCGCCAACGCGGCGACCGGGACCTTGAGGGAGTCGGTCTCGGCCTGCCTATCGTTCGCCGCCTCGGGACTTTGCTGGACCTGGCGGTGACGCTTCGCTCGGTGCCGGGCCGCGGGACCTGCGTGAGCATCGGCAACCTGCCGGTCACCCGGGACCCTGGGCCCGCGGCGGCCGGGGATGCACGCGACCCGTCCCCGACGATGGGCGGCCTGCGGGTGCTTCTGGTCGAGGACGACGAGGCCGTGCTGAGGGCGACGGCGAGCCTGCTCGAGACCTGGGGATGCCGGGTTCAGGCCGAATCCGCGATCCCCGACGCCGTCCCCGAGATCGATCTCCTCATCACCGATTTTGAACTCGGGAACGGCGTCACGGGAACCGAGTGCATCGCGGCGGTTCGCGGCCTCCTGGGGCGCGCGCTGCCGGCGGTGGTGATCAGCGGACACGATGCGACGCGCGTACGCGCGGACTTGGGCGCGCCGGACATCCCGATCCTGTCGAAGCCAGTTCGCCCGGCCGAGCTGCGCTCCGTCCTCCTTGCGGCGCGGTTGAGGATGCGCCCCGATCCATCGCCCGACAGATGAAGGCAGTCGTCGGGATGGCGGGAGCCTGAACTGGAACGCGGGAGCGAGCCGGCCGATGGCCAGCGACAGGGCATAGCGGTGCAACCGCGGCACCAAGCCGATCCGGTCGTCCTTCACGGCACCCGGGGCGTGCCGGCCGATCGCGGCACCACCGAGGATTGGGTCAGGCGTCCCAGGATCGCGCCGAGGGGCGAGCGAGGGTCTTTCGCAACACCGTCCGAATCGTTTTGGCGTGGCCTGTCGCCGTTTTGCCCCGGCATCTGGGTGTGACCGGAGCTGGCATCGCTGGGCGGTTCCCGCTGTTTGCTGGCGGGTTGCCCGTTCGGATGTTCACATCGACCGATGGTCTGGAACCCGTCGGGTTCTTCGGCGCAGAGAGCGACCGGCACTCATCTCTGGTCGATATCGACGGCGCCAATGATGCAAGTATACCAGTGATAATTCCCGACCGACCGGAACCACGTTGCGCGCGACCCGTTTGAGCCGCGTTGCCGATGGGGCAGCGGTGCGCGGATGGGAACCGGTCGGATCGTGACGGAGGGCGTCGACAGGCACGAACTTCGGCAGATCATCGCCGGCCTCAGCGAGGGTGTGATCCTGGTCGAGCCCGACCAGTCGATCGCCTATGCCAACGCCGCCGCCCTGGCGATGCACGGGGTCGAAACGCTCGACGAGCTCGGCTCGACGGTCGATGCCTATCGCGCGCGCTTCTCGCTCCGCTACCGCAACCATCGGGCGCCGGAGAATTACCCGATCGAACGCGTCGTTGCCGGCGAAACCTTCCACGATGTGGTGGTCGAGGTCACCCGCGCGGACCGGCCCGATTGCGATTTCGTCCACTCGCTCCGAAGCCTGGTCGCCACCGACCGCGATGGTGCCCCGAGCTGCCTCGCCCTGATCCTGAAGGATGTCTCGGATCAGTTCGAAGCCGAGGATCGCTTCGAGCGGACCTTCAACGCCAATCCGGCGCCGGCCTTGATCACGCGGCTCGCAGATCTGCGTCACGTGAAGGTCAATCACGGCTTCCTGGAGATGACCGGCTACACCCGTGAGGCCGTGATCGGACGGAGCGTCTACGAGGTCGACGTGCTCGCCAATGCCCGCAACCGGGACTTGGCGGTCTCGCGTCTCAACGAGGGCGGCACGATCCCGCAGATGGAGGCGTGCCTCGACCTGCCCGATGGCGGACGGCGTTTCGTGATCGTGGCCGGGCAGCCCATGGAGATGGGCGACGAGCCGTGCATGCTGTTCACCTTCGCCGATCTGGAGTTGCGCCGCAAAGCCGAGACCGCGCTCCGCCAGAGCGAGGAGCGGTTCGCCACGTCGTTTCGCCTCACGCCGATCCCGACCATCCTGGTCCGGGCGGACGACTTCACGGTCACCGGCGTCAACGAGGCTTTCGGGCGGGTCTTCGGTCTGGGAGAGGATCGGGTCGTCGGGCGCAGCCTGGACGAGGCCGGTCTCTGGGTCGCGCATGCCCAGCGGGCGGCGTTCGAGGCCGCGGTCGCCCGGGACGGGAGCGTCCTCGGCGTCGAAGTGTGCCTGCGTCACGAGAACGGATCCAGCCTCGACTGCATGGTCTCCGCGGAGCGGGTCACCATTAATGATGCCGACTTCGTGTTGCTGGTTCTGCAGGACATCACGGATCGCAAGCACACCGAGCGCGAGTTGTTCGGCGCCATCGAAGCGGTGATGGCCGATACCTCGTGGTTCAGTCGCGGCCTGATCGAGAAGCTCGCCAACCTCCGCCGCCCCGGCCGGGAGAGCGCGGACGGATCCGCCCCGAACCTGACGGTGCGGGAGCGCCAGATCCTGAACCTGATCTGCGCAGGTCTCGACGACGACGCCATCGCGCGCAAGCTCGGCCTGTCGCGCAACACCGTGCGCAATCACGGGGCCGCGCTGTACCGCAAGCTCGGCGTCCACCGACGCACCGAGGCGCTCGTCTGGGGGCGCGAAAACGGGTTTCCACTTCACGCGGCCGGTAGCTGAATTTCAGAATACCGGTACGAAAGCACTATTGTAACGGCTGGGGCGATCGACATCTGACGGTCGGTCTTTCCTGACCCGGGACGAGCGGACGGCTCGAGCGCGTTAGCCGGTCGAGGAGCGCAAGCGTGCGGTCCAGGACGCAAACGGCCCCCCCGCCGACACCCGGCCGGGGCCCGGGGCTGAGCGTCATGCATCGCGTGGCGGCCCGGTGGGTCGCTGGAACGAACAGAACAGAGAGGAAGAACGACATGGTGGACACGGATCGGATCACGGGCGCCGCGAAGGAGCTGGGCGGGAAGGTGCAGGGCGCGGTCGGCGACCTGACCGGCTCGCATCGGGACTCGGCCGAGGGCCGCGCCCGGGAGGCGGCGGGACAGGCCGAGGGCCTGTACGGCCAGGCCAAGGACACCGTCCGCGACGCCGCCGGGCACGTCGCCGACACCGCCCGCCACATCGGCGGCAAGGTCCGCGACACCGTGGGCGACGTCGTCGGATCGGGGGATGTCGAGGACCGCGCCCGCCGCGCCCAGGGCGCCGCCCAGGACCACTACGACCGCGCCGAGCGCGGCGTCCGCCACGCCGCCGACGAGGCCTCGGACTACGCCGAGGACGCCTACGCGCGCGGCAGCCAGTACCTGCGCCGGGGCACCCGCGAGGTCGGCCATCAGGTCGCCGAGTACCCGCTCGCCTCGCTGCTCATCGCCGGCCTGGCCGGCTTCGGCCTCGGCCTGCTGGTCAGCGCCACCCGCGACTGAGCCATCCCCTCGCCCCGACGCGCCCGCCGACGCCGAACCGGTATCCCTGTCGGCGGTGGGCGCTCCAGATCCTCGACGACCCCTTTTCCGGAGTGACAGCGTGACCCCCATCCAGACCGCCGCGACACCGCTTTCCCCCGACGCGCATGCCGACACGCGCGCCGTCCTGCTCAACCAGGTGTCCTGGGGCGCCATCTTCGCGGGCGCCGTGACCGCCCTCGTGACCCAGGTGATCGTCAACCTGATCGGCGTCGGCGTCGGCCTGGCCTCGGTGGGCCCCAACGCCGCCGACAACCCGGCCGCCTCGACAGTGTCGATGTCGGCGGGCGTGTGGTTCGTGGCCTCGGGCATCGTCGCCTCGCTGGCCGGCGGGGCGATCGCGGGCCGGCTCTCGGGCAAGACCCTGCCGGGGGCGGCCGCGCTGCACGGGCTGGTGTCCTGGGCGGTGACGACCCTCGTGGTCCTGTACCTGCTGACCTCGGCGGCCACGGGGCTGGTCGGGGGGACGCTGAGCACCGTCTCGGGGGCGCTGGGCGGGGCGGGCAACCTCGTGGGTGGGACCGTGCAGACGGCGGCCCAGGCGGCGGCGCCGTCCCTGTCGAAGATCTCGAACCCCCTCGACGGGATCGAGAATTCCGTGCGCCAGCAGGCGGCCGGCCAGGACCCGCAGGCGGCCCGCGACGCGGCGGTGGCGGCGGTCAAGGCGCTGTTCACGGGTGATGCCGGGCAGAAGCAGCAGGCCGAGGCGCGGGCGGCCGACGCCCTGGCCAAGGCGCAGAACATCCCGGTCGATCAGGCCAAGCAGCAGATCCAGGACTACGAGAAGCAGTACGACCAGGCTGTGGCCACGGCCAAGCAGAAGGCCGAGGCCGCGGCGGTGACGGCCAAGTCGGCGGCCACGCAGGGGGCGTTCTACGCGGCGATCGCCCTGGTCCTGGGGGCGCTGGCGGCATTCCTGGGCGGGCGCCTGGGCGCGCCCAAGCCGGCGACGCTGCTCGGCACCTACGAGACCCGGCGCGTCTGACCCGGCGCGATCCGGTCGGCCCCCGCGGGCTGCGGGGGCCGGCACCACCGGCGCGGGCCCGGCCAACCCGCAACCGCGAACCTCGACCGCAACCTCAACCGCAACCTGAAGGAGCGCACGCGATGAGCAGCACCGGCGACAAGATCAAGGGCCTGGCCAACGAGGCCGTGGGCAACGTCAAGCAGGCGGCCGGCAAGGCGACGGGCAACGACAAGCTCGTGGCCGAGGGCAAGGCGCAGGAGCTGAAGGGCGAGGCGCAGAAGACGGTGGGCGACGTCAAGGACGGCGCCAAGAGCCTGGCCGAC
>NZ_JAKSYC010000285.1 GCF_022829585.1 Methylobacterium sp. J-026 | reverse complement strand
AGCCGGATCGCCCCGTCCGCCTCGGTCTGGGTCTGCCCCGCCGGCTCCACCTCCGACCACGTCAGCCCGTCGGACGAGACGGCGAGCCGGAGGGCGGCCGCCGCCCCGGCCCGGCGGTCCGCGACCGGGCTGACAGACACGGCAGAGATCGGGAAGCGCGCGCCAAGCTCGACCTGGAGCGTGAGGGCCAGGCCGTCGTGACAGCGTGGCTGAGCCCGGCTGGACGCGACATCCGCGCAATCTTCGGTCCGATCGCCTGCTGCGGCCATGCGATGCTCTCGTCGGCTCCCGGATGCCGCCGGCACGGTCGGCGGACCGGCATTTACGGCGGCGCGCGGGCGGCCGGGTCGAGCC
>NZ_JAKSYC010000283.1 GCF_022829585.1 Methylobacterium sp. J-026 | reverse complement strand
TAGAGCTGCGCGCCCTCGCCGTAGGCACCCTGCAGGTACAGGGCGTCGCCCGGCGCGATGAACGGGGTGTTAATCTTCAGGGCGCCCTGCACCGCGAAGCCCTGGACATTGCTGGTATGGGCAGCGGCGACGATGGCGCCCGTGCCGGTGCTGGCGGCGGTCGAGAGGTTGCCGACGTTCAGCGCGTGGGTGGCGGCGGAGAGCTGGGCCGAGCCCCAGGCGTGGTCGAGGCGCACAACGCCGACGAAGTCGGGCAGACGCGAGCGCTCGATGCTGTCAATGTTGCCGTAGCGGTTCGGGCCGACGAAGATCGGGGTCGGCTGGTTGGTCACGCCGAAGTTCTGCGTGCTACCCGTGTTCAGC
>NZ_JAKSYC010000282.1 GCF_022829585.1 Methylobacterium sp. J-026 | reverse complement strand
CCAGCCATGACAAGATGCTGGTACGGGCGGGTTCGAGCAATTCGAACTGCACGGGCCGACCGGTCTTGCGCTGGATGACGATGGCTCGGCTACGGACGCGACCCCCGCTGACGAGGTCGCCGATCTTGAGCTTGACGATGTCGCAGCCACGCAGCTTGCTGTCGATGGCGAGGTCAAACATCGCGCGGTCGCGCACGCGCCGTTCGCGGTCGAGCCAGAAGCGGATGGCCCAGACCTGCTGAGGTTTGAGGGCCCGCTTGGCGCCAAGCTTGCGGCCGGCGTTCCAGGCCGGTCGCCCTTTCGTGGCCGGATCGTGTGCAGAGTGTCCCATCGTCTGTCTCCTTGCCGGCCCACGCCGACAAGGCGAGGAGACACCCGAACCGAGGCTCTGGAGACGGAAGGCAGATGCGGACGTTCCGCTGGCGACCCAACTCAGTCGCCCGGAGCTCCGTTTGCGGTCCTCCAAAGCGGTCGTTCGTCAGGTGCCTTGCAACTTCAACTCGGGGTGAGGGGCTGCCGTTGATCGATCGGTCAGCAGTCGTCCCGGCAGCGATAGAACCGGACTTCCGGTGCGACGCGTTTCATTCCCGTGCCCGCACTACGCGGCCACTCGAAGGTCTGGCGATGCTATCGACTCGAACGATCGCACGCAGTTGCGCCCACCCGACTTGGCTGCATAGAGCGCTTGATCTGCTCGTTCGATCGCGTAGTCGACGTCACCGTCACTAAGCTCTGCCTCGGCTAGGCCGATGCTGATCGTCGCTTTGAGGCACTGCCCTTCCGGCTCGAACACGGTGTTTGCCACCGTCTGTCGGATGCGGTCCGCGAAGATGGCAGCCCCTTTCAGATCAGTCTCGCGGAGCAGGACCACGAACTCCTCGCCACCGAAACGTGCGACCTTGTCGGTGGTCCGGATTGCGTTGCTGATGATGCGCCCAACCTGGCGGATCACCTCGTCCCCTGCGGCGTGGCCGTAGAGGTCGTTGACGCGTTTGAAGTAATCAATGTCGATCATCAGGACACAGATCGAACGGCGGTAGCGCTTGAAGTAGCTCATCGCGTCGTTGGCCAAGGGCAGGAACGCGCGGCGGTTGAGCAGGCCTGTCAGCGCATCGGTGTCAGCCAGAACCTGCATCGCCTGCAAATCGGCTCCGAGACGTCTGACCCTGTCCTCCGCGGCTTCAACCGCGTGCGAGGCTTCTGCCTCGATGAGGCGCGCATCCGCCTCAGCCGTGCCGATGCGCCTCAGCAGCGACCTGATCGAAGCAGACAGGCGCAGGACCTCGGGCGAGCCGTGCACATGGCGCGTCATCCTCTCGTTCGGCTCGCGGCCGATGCGGCCGACGGCTTCAGTGAGCTGCGCTAAGGGCCGGGTCAGCCGTGCCGCACCCCACCAGATTGCGACGACGCCGAATACAGCCGTGGCGAGCCCGAGCAGGAGGATCAGGCCGGTCAAACGATTGGCGCCGGCCAATGCGGTGTCGACTGGCTGCAGTGCGACGACGGTCCAGCCCAGGCCCCGATATTCGCCGCGGCCGCGGGTGGCGGCGGCCGCGACAAGTTGATCGCCTTCGGCGCTGTGAACGATGAAGTGCCCGGACGCGAGATCCGCGGCCGTGTATGGCGTCGCTCCAGCGTCGGATCCAAGCAGAGCCCGGCCGGAGCGATCGAGGACGGCGACATCCTCTTTTAGCTCGGGCCTGCGAGACGAAAGGACTTCGCGTCGGACGACGTCGGCCCAGCGCCAGCTGAGATGAGCCCCAAGAACACCGATGACCTGACCTGAGGCATCGCCCACTGGCACTGCCACATCCACAAACCGGAACGGCGTTCCGTCGCTGTAAGGAGGGAGTTTGGATGCCAGCAAGGCCGCCGCGTGCACGTCCTCGACCGCGGCCTGCCGAAGCCCATTGATGAACCAGGGGCGCTGGCTGACGCTCGCGCTTTCGAGAACGCCGGCTGTAGCGGCACGGACCTGACCGTCGCGATCAGCAAATCCGATCCAGGCGTAATCCGGCAGCGTCCTCTGCATCGTGTCCAGCACCTTGCGAAGGGCGCCGGTGTTCTCCAGCCAGTGGGGCTGCAGCGGCTCAAGCGCTCCGACGTTGCGGATTTCGCGCAGGCGCTCGGCCATGTCCTGATCGAGCCGATCCGCCATCGCCCGGGCTACCTGCAGGAGGGCGTTCTGCGCCATATCGGTGGCCTGCGCGCGCGCCAGCAGCGCTGATCCGATCGTAGTGACGCCGACGATCGCTAGACCAATGGCGCCTGCGAGCAGGCTGATCTGACGCCGCAGTGAAACGCGGTCCGCGAGCCGCTCGAACATCTTGAACGATCCTCAATCAGGGAGGACTATGCGCATCAATCGGTGACAGCGAATGAATTTTATTCGTAAACAACTCACTGAGGACACGGTTTGGCGGCAGCCGCGCACCCAACCGTACCGGCTGAAGATTGTGTCTCACGAAGACCTTTACAAACGGATGTTCCGCGCTTCCGCTTAGGGACGGAAGCAGGCGCGGCGACGTCCGCTTCGATGCATTGCCGTTCGGAAGCGGACGAGCCGCATTCCACCCATTTGAGACGTCCTTCCGGGCTTTGGACCGCAGATGCTGGCCGAAAGCAGCCGGTCCGCTGTGCGGGATTTTTTTAAAAAAGCGGACTTTCTCGCAAATTCTTCGACGCTTCAGGGCAGCCGCGATCGGCTGCTGCTATTTATATCACCCAATTTCAGACGCTGCTTTCTGCTGCAGGCCGCTCCGGTCGATTTTGTTGGTCGAGGCAAGCAGCATCGCATCGAGGAACCAGACCCGCCGGGGATGCTGATAGGCCGGGGCGTTGGCGAGGACGTGCTGCTTGATCACGGTCTCGTCGGCCGCAGCGCCCGGGCGCAGGACGACGAAAGCCACCGGCTTGGTGCCCTTGATCGCGTCCTCGACCGGGACCACGCAGGCCTGCAGCACGTCCGGGTGGCTCTCGATGACGAGTTCGACCTCGCCCGGGAAGATGTTCTCGCCGCCGGAGACGAACATGTCGTCGGTCCGGCCCAGGACGGTATGGAAGCCGTGCTCATCCCGGCGGAAGATGTCGCCGGTGTCATAGTAGCCATCCGCGGTGATCGGCGACGGTGTCTCCGGCCTGTTGTGATAGCCCAGCATGAGAGCCGAGCTGCGGATCTGCAGCACCCCGGTCTCCGGAGCCTTCGGACCGACGAGACGCACCGAGACGCCCGGATGGGGATAGCCCACGGAGGCGATCGGCGTCGGCAGCCCGTCCGGGTGCTGCGTGAACACGATAGGACCGCCCTCGGTGGTGCCGTAGGCGTTGATGATGCGGGCATTGGGCAGGAGGGCCCGGATCTGGCGCGCCAGGGTGTCGTTGACTGGGGCGGAGCCCATCCGCACAACGCGCACGCTCGTCAGATCGGCCTGCGCGAGCGCATCGCTCTCCCGCAGCATCATGGCGATCATCGGCGGCACGGCGGTGAGCCATGTGCAGCGGCGCCGGCTGATGGCCTCGATATAGGCGCGGGCCTCGAATTGCGGCAGCAGCACCATGGTGGCGCCGGACGCGCAGACCAGGAGCGCCAGGGCCAGCGCGTTCATGTGGTAGAGCGGCGCCGCGATCAGGACGCGGTCCTGCCGCAGGTCGTCCTCCGCCATGCGCGTGCGCGCCACCCAAAGGTGGCTCGCATGCGAGAGCATCACGCCCTTCGGACGGCCGGTTGAGCCGGATGTGTACAGGAGCAGCCCCATTTCGTCCGGGTGCGGGTCGATTGGGTCGAACGGGCCCGGATCGAGCCACGGCCCGATCCCGTCCGCACCCGCGGCATCGAACTCGGCGACGCGCAGATCCGGCGGCAGGTCGGCGGGAAGCTGCGCGCGCCGCGGCGCGTCGCAGACGACGAGGCGCGCGCCGCAATCGGCGAGCACGTTCCGGATCGTGGCCGCGGGAAACTTGTAGTTCACGGGCGTCGGGACAATCCCGGCGCGCATCGCCCCGAGCAGCAGCGCGGTGAACTCGGGCCGGTTGGCCGACAGGATCGCGATGCGCTCGCCCCGTCGCAGGCCGCCGCGGAGCAGCCCGCGGGTGAAAGCGTCGGCCATCGCGTCGAGGGCCGCGCGGGACAGGATCAGTGGCTCGGCGCCCGGACGCAGTCCGATGATCATGGGTGCGTCGGGATCGCCAGCGTGGTCGACGAGGGCGCCGAGATTGGTCAAGGGGCGCATCGGACGCTCCTGCAGCGCAGCGTGAGCTGGAAGTCCGGCAGCGCCAGCTCCGCCTCCTCGGAGGACAGACGGGTCCAGTCCGCGTCCGGTACGGCGCGGGCCCGGGCCTCGAGCACGGTCAGGTCGGCGAAGTGCAGCACGAGGCCGGCGAAGCGCGCCGCCGGGCCCGGCTCGATCGTCACGCGAGTCTCGCCCAGCCGGAAGGTCCACGCTGCCTCGTCCCGCTCGGCCGCCGCGCCACAGGCTGCAGCGTAGCGCGGCGCCTCCGCCGCGGGCTCCGGACTCGCGACCGTGAAGCCGCCGATGCCACAGAACCCGTTCGAGTGTGCGAACCAGGGCGCCCTCCAGACCAGGTCCGGGGTCAGGTGCTGGCAATGGTAGATCCGGCCGGCCGGAAACAGCGACGTCGGCAGGCGCACGGTCCGGAACCGGGCCTCCTCGGTCCTGTCCTCCAGGGTGACCGGCCGCGAGAACGCCACCGGCGGCCCGACCGGGAGGCCGGACGCCAAGAGCCGGGCAAAGGTCTCGTCCGCGTCGGTGCTCGCCACGACGAGACCGTTCAGCCCGAACGGGCTGTCGAGCACGTCCTGGCGCTGCGGGCCGTCCTCGGGCACGCCGACCAGCTCCAGATAGGCGCCGGGCGTCATCATCAGGTGGTTGATGGACCCGAGCGAATGGCGCCCGCGCGGCGTCAGCTGGAAGCCGAGATCGGTGAACAGGGCCGCCGCCGCATCCATGCGGCGGAGGACGTTGATCACCACGTGGTCGAGGGCGGGACCCGGCCAGACCGCACTCCCCGCGGCGTCACTCATTTCGGCGGCGCGGTCATGTAGACGCCGCGGCCGCTGGCGAGCAGCCGGCCCTCGGAATCGAGGATCTGCGCCTCGGCCACCGAGAGCTGGCCGCCGAACTTCACCACCGTGCCCCGGCAGGTCAGGTCTCCCTGCATCGCCGGGCGGTGATAATCGACGCGCAGGTCCACAGTCGGCACGCCGCGGCCAGTCTTGGACACAAGTGCCCAATCGGCGGTGAGATCCACCAGGGTCGCCAGAATGCCGCCGTGGACGTAGCCGCGCTCGGCGTTGACGACCCATTCCGGACGCCACGTCGCCTTCAGCTCGATCGTGCCCGCCCCAACCGAGACGACGGACAGGCCGAGCCACTGGTGGAACGGCCCGCGCAGGAGCAGCGTCTCCACGTCTTCCCGGCTTAGGGGCGCGGGCGTCTGAGTATCCGACATGGCAGGTGCTCCTACGGCGTGACGACGATCTTGCCCATGACCTCGCGGTCGCGGATCATCCGCAGGCCCTCGGCCGCCTCCTCCAGGGGCAGGACCCTGTCGATCGTGGGCTTGAGGGTACCGGCCTGGATCATGTCCAACAGGGCCGCGAGATTGTCGTCGTAGAAGCTGTTCGAGCCGATCACCTTCAGCTCGAAGCTCCAGATGTAGCGGAGATCCTCCTTCGGATCGTGCCCTGCGGTAGCGCCGCAGACCAAGAGCGTGCCGCCGCGCTTCAGGCATTTAAGCGAGGGCACCCAAGTGTCGCCGCCGGTGAAGTTGATCACCACATCGACGCCGCCCTCGTACGTCCGGCGCTGCGACTTACCGTAGGTCTGGATCGCCCATTTCGAGAAGTCGGTCTCGCGGTAATTGACCACGTGATCGGCCCCGAGCGCCTTCAGCGCCTCCATCTTCTCGGCGCTGCCCGCGCAGGCGATCACCTCGGCGCCGAGTTGCTTGGCCAGCATCACGCAGCCGGTACCGACGCCGCCGCTGGCGCCCAGGATCAGGACCTTGTCGCCGCCCTTCACGGTGTTGTGGGTGATCAGCATCCGGTGGGCGGTGCCGTAGGCCACGGGCAGCGACGCGGCGTCCGCGTAGCTCACGTCGGGCGGCATCGCGATCAGCTGGCTCGTCGAGACCCGGCAATACTCAGCCATGCCGCCGTCGAGCATCTCGCCCATCAGGCCCTTGGCCTTGTTCAGCGGATTGACCAGGACCCGGTCGCCGACGCGCCAGTCCGCGACGCCCGCGCCGAGCTCGACGATCTGGCCGGCCATGTCGAGGCCGATCACCACCGGCATCGGCACCTTGATGCCGGGCATGCCCTTCACGGTGAACACGTCGTGGTAGTTGAACGAGGAGGCGCCCACCCGGATGAGGACCTCGTCGGGGCCCGGAGCGGGCTTCGGATAGTCGGCGACGACCTTCAGCGTGTCGATGTCGCCGTGCGCCTCCAGCACGAGGGCTCGCATCGTGTCTGCCATGGGGGACCTGTTTCCTCTCGGTAAGGCGTCGGGTCTTCCTGCCGACGGTTAGGGGATAACCTTCGACTGCTCATATGGGCCCGGCACGAGGGCTCCCTCGGGCAGACTTCCCTGGACGGCGCCGACCGCCTTGAAGACCTCGAATTCCCGCTTGAGGGAGGCGATGTCGGCGGGTTCCAGGCTGACGGTGTAGATGCCGTCCCAGAGCGCCGCGTAGGCCGCGGCATCGGTGGCGTTCAGGTTGGCGGAGGCCATCAGGATCTTGGCCACGCCGGGCTTGTCGGCCTTGCCGTACTCGAACGCCTTGCGCATCGCCGCGACCACCTTGGCGGGCCCTTCCGGATTCTGCACCATCCAGGCTTTGCGCATCAGGCCGACGCCGAGCACGGGCGGGGCGTCCTGCCGGGTGAGGCGCTTCCATTCCTCGCGAAACGTCCCGAGCCGGCGCATCTTGACGTCCGGCAGGAGCGCCAGGGTGACGGTCCGCAACGCGGCCGCGTCGATGTCCTTCTGGACGAGGAATTGCGCCAGCCGCGAGTCGTTGCCCGGCACCGCCTGGTAATCGGCGGGCTTGAGGCCGTGATTGCCTTCGAGGAGGGCGGCCGCGATGGCGGCGGTACCGCTGCCCGCCGGCGATGTGCCGATCTTCTTGCCCTTGAGATCCGCCATCGTCCGGATCGGGGAATCCTCCGGCACGACGAAGTCGAGATCGGCCACCTGCGTCGCCAGAACGATGCTGAGCGGCAGGCCGTCGGCGGTGACGCTCAGCGAGGTTCCGGCGCTCGCCGCGATGGCAAAATCGATGGCGCCGGCCGCCATCGCCTTGGTGGGCGCGTTGACGTCGGGGAACTTGACGTATTCCGGCGTCAGCCCCTGCTTCTCCATGAACTGGCCAGCTTCGAGCACCGCGCCGAAGCCGAGGCTGATGCCCGAGCTCCAGTAGCCGATGCGGACCGTTTGGGCCTGGGCGCGGCCTGGCAGCGCCGCCGCGAGCAGCGCGCAGGCGAGAAGGGCACCGATCCGTTTCAACGCGGCCTCCTGAACTCTGGTAGCGGGGCGACGGGGACCATCGGGGGCCGCGCTCATGCCGGGCTCGCCTTCTTCCAGGCGAACAGGCGCCGCTCCGCCGGCTTGAGGACCAGGGTCTCTAGGCCGATCATCAGGGCGACGAGGGTGAGGGTCCAGGCGAAGACCTGATCGGTCTGCACGAGGTCGGCGGCCTGACGTAGCCGGTATCCGATGCCGCTGCTCGCCCCGAGGCTCTCCGCCACCAGCACCACCCGGGCGCCGAAGCCGATGGCGAGCCGGGCGCCCGAGAAGAAGGCCGGCAGGATGGTCGGCAGGTAGATCTTGGTCAGCACCTTCCGCCGGGGCATGCGGAAGGTGCGGGCGAGTTCGAGATGCTCGGCGCTGACCGTCTGGGTGCCCTGCCAGACATTGGTCAGGATCAGCGGCATCGCGGTCATGAACACCACGAAAATCGTGGTCCAGTTCGACAGCCCGAACCAGATCAACGCGAAGATCGCCCAGATCGCCGACGAGACGGTGTTCATAACCGTGAGCACCGGCTCGAAGAACCCGCCGAGCGCCCGGCTTCCGCCCAGCGCGAGGCCGAGCGGCAGGCCGACCAGGGCGGCAAGGGCGAAGCCCGCGGCGACGCGGCCGAGGGTGATGCTGAGATCGGCGGCGAAGCTCGGCGTGGCGACGAGGCCGGTCCAGGCCGTCCAGACGCGGGCCGGGCTCGGCAGGACGAAGCTCGGCGCGTGGAGGGCGCCGATCTGCCAGGCGGCCAGGGCCAGCCCGATCAGGGCAAGACGCTGCAGGAGCGTGCCGCCATAGGCGCGGACGACGCCGGCCCTCGGGCGGCGCAGCATGGCCTCGGGCGTCCGCACTAGCATGGGGCCGGCTCCTCCGAGAGGGCGAGGCGCAGGCGGCGGACCTGTTCGGTCACCGCCTCCGAGAGTGGATCCCGCGGGCGGTCGAGGCCAACTTCCTGAACGAGGCGGACGCGGCCCGGATGCGGCTGCAGCACGACGATCCGGTCGGCCAGCACCACCGCCTCCTCCACGTCGTGGGTCACGAAGATCAACGTCATCGCCCGCAAGGCCGCGATGCGCAGCAGCTCCGCGTGCATCTGAGCGCGGATAGTCGGATCGAGCTTCGAGAACGGCTCGTCGAGGAGCAGGAGACTCGGCTCGGTCACGAGGCTGCGGGCCAGGGCGACGCGGCTGCGCATCCCGCCGGAGAGCTCGTGCGGATAGGCGTCGCGGAAGCGCGACAGGCCGACGAGCTCGAGAGTCTCGTCGACGCGCCGGCGACGCTCGGCGGCCGGCATGCTGCCGGCCTCGAGCCCGAAGGCGACGTTCTGCGCCGCCGTCCGCCAGGGCAGGAGCCGATCCTCCTGGAACATGTAGGTCATCGCGCGCCAGTCGCGGAATTCCCGGGCCGCGGTGCCGAACAGGCGCACGCCGCCGGCATCCGGCTCGATCAGCCCGGCGATGATGTTGAGCAGCGTGCTCTTCCCGCAGCCCGACGCGCCGACGATCGCCACCACCGCCCGCTGCGGCACCGTCAGGGCGATGTCCTCGAGGACGTGGAGCGGCGCGCCCTCGCGCTGGCCGAACCACTTGCCGACATGGTCGATCTCGACCGCGTTCACCGGTCGCCCCCGTCCGCCTGGACGGGCGCGGCCGGCCCGATCACGGCGGTGTCGCGCAGGCTCGCGATCACCTTCTCCAGGGTCATGGCGCGGAAGGTCTCGACGTGGCGGCGCGCCACCTGGGCGGCGCTCTCGGCGTCCCCCGCCACGAGATGCTCGATCATGGCGGTGTGGTCGTTCTCAATGTTGGGCCGCACGCCCTGCACGCCGAAGCCGAGCGCCACGAGGCGGGTCATCTCGTCGAGGAGGCCCGAAAGAACGCGGCAGAGGCGCTGGTTCCCGGACGCGACGGCGATCGCCAGGTGGAAGCTGCGGTTGGCCTCCAAGAAGAAGTCGATCTGGTTGCCGACATCGACGTCGATGCGCCGGCGGCAGGCCTGTTCGAGCCGCTCCAGCTGCCCCCGGTTCACCCGCCCGGCCGCGCCGCGGGCCGCCAGCGGCTCCAGCTCGGTGCGCAGGGCGAAGATCTCGTCCACGTCCTTCACGGTGACCGGCGCGACCCGGTAGCCGTGCCGCGGCATGGAGGCGACGAAGCCGTCCTGCGTGAGGCGCTGGAGCGCGATCCGGCAGCTGGCCTTGCCCAGCGCGAAGCGCTCCATCAGCTCGGTCTCGGTGAAGCGCGTGCCCGGCAGCAGGCGACAGGAGACGATCTCCCGCCGCAGGGTGTCGTAGGCTTGGTTCGCCTTCAGCGTGGCCGATGGCAGGCCGACCACGCTCATCGGCTGAATGGATGCCAGATCGCTGTGCGGCTTCCGCATAGTTCCCCTGAGACGGTTCCCATTTGAGCGCATCGCTCGATGCATTTCCTGCCGTCATCCCGAGCGCAGCGACATGACCCAGGGCCACGCGACCTCAACGATCGCGACGACCTCTGGATTGTTCACACCGCTCGCAAGGACGGCCGCGGCGAACGCATCAACCGGGAGCGGATGAGACGCTTACCGAGCGTGGTGAGCATCCCACGACTGCATGGATCGTGCCAGGACTTTGCCGGCCTGTCGCGGCGCGTGCCGCGTGTTTGATCGATTCACGCCCTGCTGCCGGATGTCGGCAGAAGTTTCTGCTCGCGCTGAGCGGTCCGGAAGCAGATAACTCTCGCGCGAAACCGGCAGCGTGCTCCTGCTTCTACAGGGACGGGTGCAGGCAGCCGGCCGCGCGACTCGATTGCCCTGTCACGGGCCAGCGGACGGCGCGTAGAGCGGGGGCGGCGCGAACGGATGCAGACGTTCGAGTTCGGCCGCGAAAGCGAGCGTCGTCCGGTCTTCGAGATGCGGCCCGATCACCTGGATGCCGATCGGAAGATGGCCGTCATAGCCGATTGGGACCGCCGTCGCCGGCAGGGACGGCAGCGTCGCCAGCCCGGCCCAGAACAGCTGGTCGTTGTAGTCGACCGCGTGCCCGTTGATCTGTAGGACGCGCTCCTCCCGCGGCCGCGCCTCGTCGATCGGGAAGGCGGCGCAGACCGTGGCTGGGGCGAGGAGCACGTCGTAGCGCTCGAAGAAGGTTGCCCAGTCCCGCTTCAGCGCGGCACGGCGCTCCTCGGCGAGGATCCAGTCGCGGTGGCGCTGCGCGTGTGCCTGCGCCATCCGCGCTACGTAGGGCGTCGCGTTCGTGCCCGGCTCCGTGAGGCGCAGGACGGCCTCCTCGAAGACCGCCTGCGGGAGGCGGGCCGACGCCGATCCGCGCAGCAGCTGAAGATAGGTCGCGTGGTGCGCAGCGTGATCGTCGAAGGGAAGCGCGTCGGCCGTGACCCGGGCGCCCAGGCCCGCGAGGCGCCCGGCCAGGGCCCGGATCGCGGCCCGGACCGGCTCGTCCACCTCGGCGACGGGCGAGTCGGTCACGTAGGCCACCCGGAATTCGGCGAGGCGCGTCGTCCGCGGCGCCGGGAGGTCCAGGCGCCAGGCCTTGGCGGCTGGACCCGCCGGTCCTGCGAGGACGTCGAGCGCGCAGGTGAGGTCGGCCACCGTCCGGGCGAGCGGGCCGCTCACCACGAGGTCGTTGTCGAGGAGGCTTGCCCCGCGCTCGTTGCTGGCGACGGGAACGATGCCGGGGGTCGGCTTGTGGCCGTAGACCCCGCAGAAATGGGCCGGGAAGCGGATCGAGCCGCCGGCGTCGCTCCCGAGTTCGAGGGGCACGAGCCCCGCGGCCAGAGCCGCGCTCGACCCGCCGGACGAGCCGCCCGGTGTGCGTTCGAGATCCCAGGGATTGCGCGTCGTGCCGTAGATCGCGTTGTAGCTCTGCCAGTCGAGGGCGTTGATCGGCACGTTGGTCTTGCCGAAGATGATCGCGCCGGCCGCAAGCAGCCGCTCGACGATGACGGCGCCGTGCAGCGGGATCGCCCCGGCCAGGGCGGGATCGCCGTACGTGGTCGGCCAGCCGGCGACGTTGTTCGTCTCCTTCACGGTCATTGGCAGCCCGTGGAGCGGCCCCCAATCCTCGCCCCGGGCCAAAGCCGCGTCGGCCTGGTCGGCGCGGTCCCGCGCGGCCGGAAGATCGGTGTAGACGATCGCGTTGATCTCGGGATTGAGCCGCGCCACGCGCGCGAGCTGGAATTCGAGCAGCGCGCGCGCCGTGAACGCCCGCGCCTTCAGGCGGCGCACCAGTTCGATGGCCGACGCGAAGGCGAGCGCCTCCGGCAGCTCTGCATCCAGGCTCATGCGCGCTCTCCTCGCGTTGGATCCGGTGCCCGTTCCCAGAACACGATCCGTCTCTGGGCGAAGCGCACGAGCGCGCTTCCCACGATGCCAAACCCAGCGAGCAACAGAACGCCCGCGAACATGGCGGCGACGTTCATGTTCACCGTCGCGGAGCCGATCAGGTAGCCGACCCCCTTCTCGGCCGCGACGAACTCGCCGACGATCGCGCCGATCAGCGCCAGCACGATCCCGATCTCGAGGCCCGCGCAGATCGCCCCGGCGGCCGCTGGAAGCTTCACGTGCAGGAAGATCCACCACGCCGGCCGGGAGAACGACCGGGCCATGTCGATGAGTTCGGGGTCAGTCCGGCGGATGCCCGCGATCGTGTTCACGAAGAGCGGGAAGAAGCAGATCAGCGCGACCAGCACGACCTTGGAGGCGAGCCCGAAGCCGAACCAGACGAGGATCAGCGGTGCAAGCGCGACCTTCGGCATCGCCTGGATCGCCACGATGTAGGGGAAGACGAAGCGCTCGAAGGTCCGGCTCTCGGCCACCAGGACGCCCGCAATCACGGCAGCGACGGAGCCGATGGCGTAGCCGAGGAGCGTCGAGGTCAGGGTGAACTGGATGTGCGGCCCGTACTCGCCGCTGACGAGCCCGGTCCACAGGGCCCGACCGACCGAGACCGGATCCGGCAGCAGGTAGCTCGGCAGCCCGCCCGGTCCGGTGACGTAGGCCCAGAGAGCCAGTACCACGGCCAGCGTGATCAGAGGCGGGACGGTGTTGCGCAGGAGGGTCATGCGGCGCGGGCTCCGGGCCGGGCCGCCTCGTCGAACAACCGACGGAGTTCGAGCGTGAGGGTCCCGAACTGCGCGCCGCTAAGCGTCTCGAGGGTGCGCGGCCGCGGCAGGGGCACCGGCATATCGGCGAGGATGCGGCCAGGCCGCCCCGCGAGCACGACGACCCGGTCGGCCAGGAACAGCGCCTCGGGGATCGAGTGGGTGACGAACAGGGCCGTGCGGCGCTCCTCCATCCAGAGCCGTTGCAGCTCCAGGGAGAGGTGCTCCCGGGTCATCGCGTCCAGGGCCGAGAAGGGCTCGTCGAGCAGCAGGAGGCGCGGATCGTGCAGGAGCATCCGGGCCAGCCCGACCCGCTGCGCCATGCCGCCGGAGAGCTGGCCCGGATAGAGTTTGACGCTCTCGGAGAGGCCAACGGTCGCCAGCAACGCGTCGGCACGCGCGACCTCGCGCGCGGAGGCCGCACGCGCGAAGCCGGCCGGCAGCAGGACGTTGTCGCGCACGTTCCGCCACGGCAGGAGCATCGGCTTCTGGAACACCATGCCGACGTCCCGGCGCGGGCCGGTCACCGGCGTGCCGTCGATCCGGATGGTCCCGCCCTGCGGCCGGACAGGAGCTTCAGCACCGTAGACTTGCCGCCGCCCGACGGCCCGAGGATCGCCACGAAGGCCCCCTCCTCCACCGACAGCGACAGGTTCTCGAGGACAGGGGCTCCCGCGGACCCGCCATAGGCGAAGCGGACGGCCTCGAGGCGGACATGGTCGGCGGCCGTCATCGCAGCGCGCGCGCCTGCACCTCGAGGGCCGCGCGGTCGAACCGTGCGAAGCCCGGCACGAGGGCGTTCGAGAAATAGGCGTCCAAGGGCAGGTCGGCCGTCGCGAACTCGCCGTAGCGATGCATCTCACGGACATAGGCGGCGATGATCGTGAGATCGAAGGTACCTGGCACGCGGGCGGCACCGGCCTCGTCCCGCATCACCGGCTCGATCCACCGCCTGAGCAGCCTGGTGCTCGCATCCAGGGCCTTGTCGCGGTCCGCCTGCGGCGCCACGGACGGATTCTTGCGCCAGAACGCCTCGATGCAGGCTTTCGGGTTCAGATCGCAGACGGCGAGCGCCTTCGTCCAGGCACGCCCGAAGCGCTCGAGAAGCGAAGGATTCTGCTCCAGCGTCGACCGGTGCGCGAGGAACCCGTTGACGACCATGTGCCGGAACACGGGCGGATATGCCAGCCGGCGCGCCGGAATGCCCTGGTCCTCCATGATGTCGATCCAGGAGCTGTTGAAGTTGAGCGCCTGGACCCGGTCCTCCCGCAACGCGTGAAAGCCGGCCCCGAGCACCCCGGCCGCCACGATGCTGACATCGCGTCCCGGCTCGAGGCCGACCGAGCGCATCAGAGCGCGCGTCTGGGGGATCGTGCCCCAGGTCAGAGCGCCGACGCCGATCCGCTTGCCCTTGAGGTCGGCGAGGCTGCGGATATCGGAATCGGCCCGGACGGCGAGTTCGAGCGTGTTGCGGGGTCCGGCATTGTAGAAATAGGCGACCGGCAGCGGTGGCTCGCCGGCCTTGTGTGCGGCGAGCAGGGTCTCGGGCAGCGGCAGGGCGATCGTGATGGTCTTCGGCAGCAACTGCGGCAGCAACGCGCCGGCCCCGGGAAGAACCACGTAGGCGACGTCCAGATCATCCTGCTTGAAGAACCCGAGTTCGTCGGCGATCGCCTGAACACTGCCGTCGGTGACCGTCGGCGGTATGGCGAGACCGACCTTGACGCTTTCGATGGCATGCACCGGCGCCGAGAGGTAGAGACTCAGGGCGACCGTCGCAGCAGCTGCTCGGAGCAGCGGCAGGGACTTGCGGCGCATCCAAAATTGAGCTTTTACAAGCATATGTACCTATCTAATTATCGATCCTGTCCTGTATATACGAAATACAATTTGGATGAGGAGGAAATAATTTTCATTTGAAGCGACATTTATGGCTAGTTAGCCCAATTTTTGGACGAACAGCGCCGTATCCTTTCCTATCGCCTAATGTAGGCCTCCACCGGATGATGGCGCCAAACACGACATGAGGCCCACGGCGTCCGGCACTCTTTTGCCGCTCGGGTCGATCACGCGCTCGCGCTTGTCGGCTTCTCCGGCTTCTCCGGCTTCGCGGAAGTCTACCCGCACCAACTCTCCGACGGCATGGCACTGCGGGCAGTTCTCGCCCCGGGCGCTTGTTAACGAGCCGCGCTTGCTGCTCCTTGACGAGCCGCCGGGTAAGTTTGGCGCCCTACGCGGCTGGCCATGCAGGCTGAGATCGTGCGGCTGCGCCGGGAGATTCTAGAGCCGTGCCCGCTCACGTAGCGACGGCCAAGTCGTTATCGTACCCTGCGGCAGCAATGCAGTTGCGGCACTCGTCGGCCGTGAACCGAGTGAAGGCCTGCCGGATGGTGTGCCACAGGTCTGGAACAGTGCGGGCCGCCGCAGTTCGAAGCAGGCCTTTCAACTTGGCGAAAATCTGCTCGATCGGATTGAAGTCCGGGCTGTAGGGCGGGAGGTAGAGCAGCCTCGCCCCCACGGCCTCGATGGCCTCTCGTACACCGGCCACCTTGTGAGCCTGCAGGTTGTCGAGGATGACGGTGTCGCCGGGCTTGAGCGCGGGCACGAGTGTGCCGATGACGTAGGCCCGGAAGCGTGTGCCGTTGGTAGCTCCATCGAACAGGGCGGTGGCACACAGTCCATCGCTGCGCAGCGCGGCAGTGACGGTGGTGGTCTTGTAATGTCCGTGCGGGACGGCGAGGCGGTACCGCTCGCCCCGCGGGGCCCGACCGTAGCGGCGCGCCATATTGGTGGCCGCGGCGGTCTCGTCGAGGAAGACCAGTCTGTCGGGATCGAGGGCGTCCTGGTTCTCGAAACAAGCTTCGCGGGCCGCCCTTACGTCCTCGCGTGCCTGCTCGGCAGCGTGGATCGCCCCTTTTTACGGGTGATGCCGTGCCGGGCGAAAAAGCGGGACAGACTGCTTGTGCTGGTCTGCACGCCGTGCTCCGCCAGGTCGTCGCGCAACTCGTGCAGGAAGATCGCGGGCCGCGCCTCGTAAGTCGTTAGGATCAGTTCGCCCTGCGCCTCGATACGATGCGAGGTGTGATCGCCACCCGACGGCTTGGGTGCGAGCTGCCCCTCCTGGCGGAACTGTTCTGACCAGCGGCTGGCGCTGGACACGCTGACGCCGAACCGGGCTGCCGCCTGATGATAGGATGCTCCCTCCGAAACGGCAGAGACGACACGCTGGCGTAGATCAACGGACAACGGTGAAGGCATCGGCATCCTCCTTCACCCCTCAACGTCTCAGACCCCGGGTCGTCCCAACACGCTCGGGCGCAGCTCTAGGCATCCTCGTCCAGCCGACCTGACGGCATATCGCTCGCTTCCCCGCTTCAGACGCCAGTCTGCTACCTCGGCAAGATCCCACCAACTTCCGTTCTTCCGTCGAGGGCAGTGATGCTGGCATCCTGTCCGGTGCTGTGGACGATGTCCGCTTCAGAAGCGTTGTTCTCAACCTGCGAATGACTAAGTTGGGCGCACTGCTGTCTGGCTGGTTCTGAAGCCCCTCGACACTGGAGCCGAGGGGCCAAGCGCTCAAATTTCAGTCCCCTCGGCCAGGATCAGTGCATCCTCGACGTCAACACCAAGGTACCTGACCGTGCTCTCGATCTTGGTATGTCCGAGCAGAATTTGGACAGCACGCAGGTTGCCGGTCCGCTTGTAGATCAACGACGCCTTCGTCCGGCGCAGGGAATGGGTCCCGTAGTCCTCGCTGCGCAGCCCGATGCCTGTGACCCACTCATCGACCAGGCGCGCATACTGCCGGGTGCTGATATGCGTGACGCTGTCGAGCCTGCTCGGGAAGGTATAGTCGTCGAGCGTTCCGCCTCTGGCCTCCAGCCAGGCCAGGATGCTGGTACGGGCGGGTTCTAGCAATTCGAACTGCACCGGTCGGCCGGTCTTGCGCTGGATGACGATGGCCCGGCTACGGACGCGCCCCCCGCTGACGAGGTCGCCGATCTTCAGCTTGACGATGTCGCAGCCGCGCAGTTTGCTGTCGATGGCAAGATCGAACATCGCGCGGTCGCGTAAACGTCGTTCGCGGTCGAGCCAGAACCGGATGGCCCAGACCTGCTGAGGTTTGAGGGCCCGCTTAGCGCCAAGCTTGCGGCCAGCGTTCCAGGCCGGCCGCCCTTTCGTGGCTGGATCGTGTGCGGAGTGTCCCATCGTCTGTCTCCTTGCCGGCCCATGCCGGCTAGGCGAGAAGACACCCGAACCGAGGCTCTGGAGACGGAAGGCAGATGCGGACGTTCCGCTGGCGACCCAACACGGTCGCCCCGCATTTCTCTGACTTAACCCGTAAGCGGACGTAAGCCGAGTAAAGGCCGGACTGTCATCGTCCATGCGCCTAACCCAGCGAAACGGCATGCTCAGTATGCCCCCGTAGGATACCCTGCCAGCCGAGCCAACCAGTGCAGAGGCCGACCAGCACGAGTCAGCGCCGTCGAGGCATAGCGCGCCTGCCGGGCGAAGCCGCTGAAACCGCGGCGTCTAGTTGCAGGGATGCCAGTGGTCGTGCGAGCCCCCCCGGACGGATCAAACCCCGCCCGGGAAGATCTCCATTTATCCAAACATTGTTCGGACGTCGAACAAGCCGCGCCTCAGCGATGGCAACGGCCGGCGGGGCCTCGATAGAGCCCGGGCGGGCTACCACGCGGAGCCCCCGTCATCGCCCGCATGGCGCCCCGCGGTCCTCGATTGAGCCTGCAGCCGCCGAAGCCTCCGCGATGGGCGCCGAAGCCGCAACCGCCGCGAACCTGGACGATGGGCGCATCAGGGCCCAACCCGGGGGCCGCCATCGGCAGCGCCTGGGCTTGGCCGGCGATGAGCATGGACGTAGCCGCGGCGACGATCAAATTAGTGATCCTCATTTTGATACCTTTCTAAGTGAGCAAGCCGTTTCGACCGGGTTGCCGCTGTAGACGTCGCCGGACCGGGCTAGGCACAGCTCGGATTACTTGACGCGGCAGGGACGCTCGGCTCGGCTGACATGCCCGTCATGGTCGACGTCGAGCCGGGCGAAGCGCTTGGTGGACACCGCATCGACCTCCTGTGCAGTGAGGAAGCCGTTGCCGTCCGCATCGATGGCCCGAAATCGGCCTGCCGGGTCGGATGGCCCCTTTCCGGGATGTGCCTCCCACCATGCCGTCCACTCCGCCCTGCTGATCCGGCCGTCGTGATCGGCGTCGGCCCGCATCAGCCGCTTCAGGTGTCTCGCCTGAAAAGTGGCCAAATCGACGCCGGCGGCCGCATGGTCACCAGATGGCGAAGGCGCGTTCGAGAGTGCCTGGGCGTAGGCGCCCGTGGTTGCGAGGAACACCGCAAGCGTCAGGGAAACGGTTCTCTTGGTCATGCGTGGACCTCTCATAGATGAAGGACCTCGATGACGGGCTGAACGCCACGTCACCGAGCGTCGGACCGCCGAAAACTCCCGTCACCAGTGGCGATGCCAACCGCCGCGCCATCCCCCACGCCATCCGACGTGGCGGTATCCGCCCCAGCGGTGCCAGCGAGGGCCGCCCCAGCCGAAGCGACGCGGACCGTAGAAGGCCGGCCGGTAGGCATAAGGGGCGTAGAATGGTCTCGGCCCGAGGTTAGGACGGCAAACGCCGTAGAACCCGCGGTGGAACCCGAGGCCGCAGCCGTCGCGGGCTTCGGCTACGCCTGCGGTCGCCAGGGGAGCAGCAAGTCCAGCCAACAGCAGCGTTGCCGACATAAGGCGCCTCAGCACCGTTCGCGTCGTCATCGTCTCGTCCTCCGATGGTCGGTTGCGATGGACAGACCATCTCATCCACCTGTCGCAGGCGTTTGCCGGGATGGCTCAGATGTGTCGCAGGCGGTCGCGGATCCGAGCTGACCGATACAATTCGCGACATCTTTTCGACGCTGCGGGCGGCCCGGGGCGTTACATCCCGTGCTCGGGAGGAAGGGACATGGACGACGCGCACGTTTTGGTTGTCGACGACCACCGCGATATCCGCGATCCGCTCGCGGCCTACCTGAAGCGCCATGACATTCGGGTCAGTGTCGCGGCCGATGCGGCGGCCGCCCGTTCCGTCCTCGTGACGAGCGCTATCGACCTCGTCGTCCTCGACGTGATGATGCCGGGCGAGGACGGGCTTTCGTTGTGCCGCCACATCCGCGAGGCCCGCGATACGCCGGTGATCCTTCTGACCGCGCTGGCCGAGCAGACCGACCGGATCGTTGGCCTGGAGATCGGGGCGGACGACTACGTCACGAAGCCGTTCGATCCGCGCGAGCTCCTCGCCCGCATCAAGAACCTCCTCCGGCGTACCCGCGCGCTACCCCGTACTCGTGACACAGCCGACGGGCGCAAGCCCGCGTTCGACCGGTGGACGCTGGACACCGACCGGCGCGAGCTCGTCGACGAGGCCGGCACCTCAGTGGCGCTCAGCACCGCGGAATTCCGGCTGCTCACGGTCCTGGCGAGCCATCCGCGGATCGTCCTCACGCGCGACCAACTCCTCGACCTGACGAGCGGCCGGACCGCGGACGCGTTCGACCGCAGCATAGACAATCAGGTCAGCCGCCTCCGGCGCAAACTGGAGCGCGATCCGACGAACCCCGCCCTGCTCAAGACGGTCTGGGGCGGCGGCTATGTCCTGGCCGCCGAGGTGAGGACGGTACCGTGAGGCTAACGCCGCACTCGCTGGGCGGTCGGCTGGCGCTCCTGCTCGTGCTCGCGGTCGTCGGTGCTCAGGCCGTGGCCTTCGCGATGTTCACGCACGAGTCGTCCCAGATCGGTCACGCCGTGGCCAGGACCCAGGTTGTCGACCGGATCGCCACGCTGGTGCGCCTGCTCGACACGATCCGGGCCGATACCGTCCCGAGCGTCATCGCGGCGTACGGTTCCCCCCGTCACCGCTTCACCATCGATGCCGGGAGCCTCGTGCCGGAAGGTGCGATGGGGGCGGACGAGTTGCGGCTTGCACGACGGATCGACCGGCGTCTGAAGGACGACGCCGGCCAAGCCCGGATCGCTCTCGTCGAGCGGGACATCACAGGAGAGGCGGCCTCCGATCGTATCGCCGACAGGCCCCAGGCCCTGCGCGTTTCCGTCAGGCTCGATGACGGACGCTGGCTCAATGCGGAGGCTCCGCTCGCGCTGCGGACCCCACCGTGGATGCGTGTCGGGCTCATCCAGATCCTGGCGAGCGTCGTCGCGGTGCTCGGCGTCGTCTCTGTCGCTAGGCGCGGGATCGTTGGGCCGGTGACGAGCCTCGCGAAGGCCGCCGAGATGGCCGGTCGCGGCGCCGCTTTCGAACCCCTGCCCGAGCGCGGCCCCAGCGAACTGCGGACGATGACGGCGGCGTTCAACCTGATGCAGGCTCGCTCGCGGGCGTTCGTCGCGGACCGGACGCGAATGCTGGCGGCGATCAGTCACGACCTGCGCACGCCCATCGCGTCCCTGTGGCTCAGGGCAGAGATGGTTGAGGATACCGCGTTGCGCGAGGCGATGGTGCGGACGCTTACCACCATGCAGCGGACGGTGGAGATTACGCTCGCCTTCGCGCGGGAGGACGCCTCCGAGGGACGCGGCAGCCGCCTTGACCTCGGTGCCGTCGCGCGGACCCTGGCCGACGACCACCGCGTGCTCGGCCGGGATGTCGTGGTGGATGCGCCGCCGTCACTTCCGTTCCACGGACGCGAGCCGGTGCTGCGACGTGCCCTCGACAATCTGGCAGAGAACGCCGTGCGCTATGGCGGCCGGGCTCGGATCACCCTCGAGGACCACGACACGGAGGTCTGCATCCTCGTAGACGACGACGGCCCCGGCATACCGCCGGACCGTATCGAGGACATGTTCGCCCCCTTCGCCCGGCTCGACGCGTCGCGCAGCGACGAAACGGGCGGTACTGGTCTTGGGCTCGCCATCGCTCGTTCCGCGATCAGGGCCCATGGCGGTGACATCACGTTGGCGAATCGCCCAAACGGAGGGTTGCGCGCGACGGTCACGATGCCGCGTGAAGCGTTCCCGACTTCAGCGGGTTCGTAGAGGAGCGGCGCCCTCCGCCCGTTGCGTTCGACGAAGGTCCGACCATGGCAAGCGTCATCCCTGCACCGGGGATAGACGATACCCACCGCGATCCGAGCCAACGTCTGGTTTCCCAAAAGCAGACCGGCAGCAAACTACCCACCCCAGTCATCCCGCCGAGCCTACTGGCAAGACCGAAACTGGCCGAAAGCCGCCAATCCGCTTCGGAGAAGGTTAGCCTGAAAAGCCGACGGTTCGATAGCGCCTCTTCCGGATGCCCGAAAGGACAGCTTGCGGGCGCTCGACCCTCGCTATCGGCGCCAGCAAGCGACCGGGCTACGTCGCGTGATGTCGACAGCCCCGCGAGAAGCGGGGTGTCCCCGGCGAGCCTGCTGACTACGAGCTCCGTGAGGCGGACAGGTCAAGCGCGGCCAATACGGTCGATCCCCACATTTGGCACGCTTCTTGGTTCTCATTTGCCAGCGCAGCGTCGCTCCGGCGGCAGCTAAAGGTTGGCGTGCCGTCGATGTGGTGAGGTGCCGGGCGACCGGATCTCCGCGACTGCCTAGAGCCTGTCCCGAGTTCCGATCCCTCCGTTTCACCATCGGCACGTAATCCGGCGGGTCGTGCGATCCGCCCTCTGAGGAGAGTCGATATGTGCGACCGCCACGGCGATTATCGCGTCCCAGACTTCTCGCGGTTCAAGCCCAGCCGCAGGCGCTTCCTCGGCGGCACCGGCGCGGCGCTCACCCTGGCGTTGGGCCCAGGCCTGAGCAGCCCGGCCTCGGCGGCCACCGGCATCCGGGCGACGCACGGGACCGGCTTCTGCAACCTCAACTTCTTCCTCGCCGAGGCGATGCAGCTTGCCAAGGATGACGGCCTCACCATCGACTTCGTCAACACGCCGACCTTCTCGGATCAGGTCACCTTCCTCGGCATGGGCCAAGTCGATGCCGGCGTGATGCCCTATACGAGCTTCATGGCGCTCTACGACGCCGGCGCCCCGGTCAAGATAGTGGCCGGCGGCGGCATCGAGGGCTGCGTGCTCGTGGCCCAGCCCGGCCTCGACAGCCCGGGGAAGCTCAAGGGCAAGACGCTCGGCACCTTCCAACTCGATACGCTGGAGGTGCTGCCCTACGACTGGCTGAAGAAGAACGGCGTCGCCTTCAAGGACATCACGGTCCGCTACATGGGCTCGACCCCGGAGGCCGTGGAGGCGTTCCGCGCCGGTGCCCTGGACATCATCTCGACGATCGAGCCCTACGGCACGGCGCTCCTCACCGACGTGAAGGGCGCGGTCAAGCTCTCCGACGGCACCGACATCTACGGCAAGGGCTACACCGATTGCGTGCTCGCCGTGCGTGACGAGCTGATCGCCAAGAATCCCGGCGCCGTCAAAGCCCTGATCAAGGGCATGATGACGGCCCAGGCCCTGGCCGAGAGCGATCCCCAGTCCGCCCTGAACACGCTCGTCGGCTCCTACTACAAGACCTCCATGAGCAACGCTCAGCTCGCCATGGGCCGGCAGCCCTCGGTGGTGGACGCCCGCAACCAGACGCAGTTCATCCTCGACCGGACCGATTCCGTCGCCGAGATGGGCTACATCAAGAAGAAGCCTGGCCGCGACGCGATCGACTGGACCCTGTTGGAGCAGGTCATCGCCGAGAACCCGGATCTCTACGGCAAGCTCAAGCTGAAATCGGCCTGAGCGGATGGCCGTGGATCTCGCCCGCGCCGCCGTCCCGCAGGTCCGGCCGCGCCTCCCGTTCGGTCAGCGCCTCGCGCTGCCCGAGGGCTTCGTCCCGCTCCTGCAGCGGACCGGCTGGATGCTGGTCTCGGTTGGCTGCTTCGCCGGCCTGTGGGAGCTGCTCTGGGCGTTCGGCATCGCCGACGCCAAGCTGCTGCCGCCGCCGCACATCTTCCTCGGCAACCTCGTCGAGCAGGCGCGCTTCTTTAACACCGCCCAGCGCTGGCAGATCGGCACCGGCATGAACGCCGGCCCGAGCCCCGCCATGGCGGTCCTGATCACGGTGCTCGCCTCCACGGGCCGGGTGCTGGCGGGCCTGTTCCTGGCCGCGACCCTGTCAATCCTGGTCGGTGTGGCGATCCGCTACGTCGTCCTGTTCGAGCGCCTGACCCTGCCGACCATCACGCTGCTGGCGCCGGTCTCGCCGATCGCGTGGCTGCCGGTGGCGATCTTCATGTTCGGAATCGGCAACGCCCCGGCGATCTTCATGGTGTTCATCGCCCTGTTCTTCACGATGGTCCTGTCGACCATCCACCAGATCGACGGGGTCAACCGGAACTACATCAACGTCGCCCGGACCATGGGGGCGTCGAAGCGTCAGATCTACGCGCGGGTGATCGTGCCTGCGATCCTGCCGGGGCTGCTGGCGGTGCTGCGCCTTAACCTGTTCGGGGCCTGGATGGTGGTGCTCGTCGCCGAGGCGACCGGCGTCGGCTACGGGCTGGGCCAAGTGATCATGCTAGCCCGCAACACCTTCAACCCGTCGCTCGTGTTCTTCACCATCACGCTGATCGGCCTGCTCGGCTTCGCCTTCGACCTGCTGTTCCGGGTGGTCCAGCGGCGGATGCTCTACTGGCTGCCGCGCGACGCGGGGTCCTCCCTTGGGCTCTGACGTCGCGTCCGTCGACGCCGTCGCCTGCCGCAGCGTCGCCAAGGTCTGGGCGGCCGGCACCGCCCGTGCCCACGAGGCCCTGCGCGACATCGACCTGACCGTGCGGCCCGGAGAGTTCGTGGTGTTCCTCGGACCCTCGGGCTGCGGGAAGAGCACGCTGCTCTACCTGATCGCCGGGCTCGAACCCGCCTCCGGGGGCGAGCTCCTGGCCTTCGGCGCGCCGGTCACAGGCCCCTCCCCCGAGCGCAGCCTGATCTTCCAGGAGACCTCGCTGCTGCCCTGGCTCAGCGTCTGGCAGAATGTCAGCTTCGGCCTGTCGCTGAAGGGCGTGCCGGAGGCCGAGCGCCGCAGCGTCGCCCGTGCGGCGCTCCAGCGGGTCGGCCTCGCCGAGGCCTTCGACAAGCGGCCGGATGAATTGTCGGGCGGCATGCGCCAGCGTGTGGCGGTGGCGCGGGCGCTGGCCATGCGCCCGAAGGTGCTGCTGATGGACGAGCCCTTCGCGGCGCTCGACGTCCAGACCCGCCAGAAGATGCAGGACTTCCTGCTCGACGTCTGGCGCGACAGCGGCGCCTCGGTGCTGTTCGTGACCCACCACATCGACGAGGCGGTGGCGCTCGCCGACCGGGTGGTGGTGTTCACCGCCCGCCCCGGGCGGATCAAGACGATCGTCCGCAACGATCTGCCCCGCCCGCGCGACCCGTTCTCCCCCGAGGCCGAGGCGATGCGCCGGCATCTCACCGAGCACCTGCGCGACGAGGTCGACCGGGCCTTCGCCGAGCAGGAAGCGCTCGTCTGACCCTATTTCCGATCGAGACGGACCCGACCATGGCCACATCGCTGATCCGCAGCCGGCGGATGATCACCCGCACCCTCGACCACGATTGCTGGGAGGAGATCGCCGACGGGGCGGTGCTGCAGAAGGACGGCGTGATCGAGGCGGTCGGCACCTACGCGGACCTGCACGCGCGCTACCCCGACGCCCCCGTGATCGGCTCCGGCCGCGAGATCCTGCTGCCGGGCTTCGTCAACGGCCACCACCATGTCGGCCTGACGCCGGTGCAGCTCGGCTCCCCCGACATGCCCCTGGAGCTGTGGTTCGTCACCCGCATGGTGGCGCGCAACCTGAACCTCTACCTCGACACCCTGTACTCGGCCTTTGAGATGGTGGGCTCCGGGATCACCACGGTCCAGCACATCCATGGCTGGATGCCCGGCAGCCTGGAGGAGGTCGAGGCGCGGTCCAACGAGGTGCTGCGCGCCTATCGCGACATCGGCATGCGGGTCTCGTACTGCTTCGCGGTGCGCGACCAGAACCGCCTCGTCTACCAGGCCGACATGGATTTCGTGGCGAGCCTGCCGGCGCCGCTGCAAGACCCGATGAAGCGCTGGTTCGAGCGTTTCCAGATGTCCCTGGAGGACAATTTCTCCCTGTTTCGCAGCCTGCATGCCGGCCAGGAGAGCGCCTCGCGTGCGAAGATCCAGCTCGCCCCCGCCAACCTCCACTGGTGCTCCGACGCGGCCCTCGAAGGCTTGGCAGGTCTATCCGAAGCCTACGACGTGCCGATGCACATGCATCTCGTCGAGACGGCTTACCAGAAGGCCTATGCGGAGAAGCGCGGGGGCGGCACCGCGCTCGAATATCTCGACCGGTTCGGCATGCTCGGGCCCCGCCTGACACTGGGCCACGGCGTCTGGCTCAACGAGTCCGACATCGACCGGGTCGCCGCGACCGGCACCTGCATCTGCCACAATTGCTCGTCGAACTTCCGGCTGCGCTCCGGCGTAGCGGCGCTCAACCGCTTCGAGGCCAAGGGGATCAACACGGCGATCGGCCTCGATGAGGCCGGCATCAACGACGACCGCGACATGCTCCAGGAGATGCGCCTCGTGCTGCGCGCCCACCGGGTGCCCGGCATGGACGAGGCCGGTGTGCCGAGCATGGCCCAGGTGCTGCGCATGGCGACCGTCGGCGGCGCCCGCACCACCCCCTACGGCGACGGCCTGGGCACGATCGAGGTCGGCAAAGGCGCCGACCTCGTCCTGATCGACTGGGACCAGATCGCCTATCCCTACCTCGACCCGGAGACGCCGCTCCTCGACGCGGTGATCCAGCGGGCCAAGACCGGCGGCGTCACCACGGTGCTGTGCGAGGGCGAGGTGCTCTACGCCGACGGGCGCTTCACCCGGGTCGATCGCGACGCCGCCCTGAAGGCCCTCCATGACGACCTGTCGCGGGCGCTCTCGGACGACGAGGTCGAGCGGCGCCAGCTCTCTAAGGCTCTGCTGCCGCACGCGAAACGCTTCTACGCGGACTACATCGACCCGTCGCGGCACGAGCCGTTCTACAGCCCGAGCTCGCGTGTCTGACGGCGTGCGGCTCCTCCTCCTCAACCCGAACACCTCGGCCGCCATGACGGCGCGGATGGAGGCCGCCGCGGCGGCATCGCTCGCCCCCGACGCGGCGCTCACTGCGATCACGGCCGCGCGGGGGCTGCCCTACATCGCGAGCCGCGCGGAGGCGCAGCTCGCGGGGGCCGCGGTGCTGGAGACTCTCGCGGAGCATCACGCCGGCTACGACGCTGCCGTGATCGCGGCCTTCGGCGACCCCGGCCTAATGGCGGCACGGGAGCTGTTCGACCTGCCGGTGGTCGGCATGGCGGAGGCGGCGATGCTCACCGCCTGCCAGCTCGGCCAACGGTTCGGCATCGTGACCTTCTCGGTCACGCTGCTGCCCTGGTACGAGGATGCGGTTGCCCTCGCCGGCCTGTCGGCCCGCTGCGCCTGCGTCCGGGCGGTCTCGGCCGGCTTCCGCTCGGTTACGGAGGTGCAGCACGAGCTGGCGGCCGAGATCGTCGCCCTGGCCAACCGGGCCGTCACCGAGGATGGGGCCGACGCGGTGATCTTGGCCGGCGCCCCGCTCACCGGCCTCGCTGCGCGGATCGGCGATGCGGTTCCGGTGCCGCTGATCGATCCGCTGGCGGCCGCCCTCGGTCAGGCGCAGGCCCTGGTCCGGCTCGGGGCGCGACCGCCGCGTGCGGGCCGCTTCGCCCGGCCTCCGGCCAAGCCCGCCACCGGGCTGGCACCGGCGCTGCGGCGCTGGATCGAGCGGGGCGACGTGGACGACGGCTGAACGACGCCGCTCAGTGCGGCGCGAACAGGCTGCCCCAGCCGGTGATCGCCGCGGTCTCGAGCCTAGCGAGGTCCATCGCCTTCCACAGGCTGACGGCCACGGAATCGTAGACCGGGATCCCGAGTTCTGCCTCCAGGGCGGGCGCGATGGCTGCGCCTGCGAGGTTGGTGCAAACGATGGCGGCCGCCTCAGCGCCCTCGCCCGCCACGGCGCGGACCATGCCGGCGATCTCGGCCTCGTCGGCCTCCGCGAAGGCAAAATTCTCCGACAGGCCAAGGTGCCGCTCGGCCGAGCAGTCGAGCCCGTTGGCCTGCCAGTTTGTTTGGATCTGTGCCTGGACGTCGCCCGTATAGGGGGTCACCAGCCCGACACGCGTGATCCCGCGCTTGCGGAACAAGTCGCGGAAGGCGAGCGCTGAGGTAGAGGCCGGCACGCCGGTCTGCCGCGTGATCGCCTCGGACAGAGCCGCATCGCTCGCAAAGCCGAGCCAGGCGCCCGCCGTGCCGTTCCACAGGATCGCGGCGACGCGGGCATCGGCCAGCAGCTCCGAGGCGGCCAGCATCGGTGCCTGATCGAACTGATCGAGTGCGGCCGACGACAGCCCGATCTGCGTCACCCGCAGGCGCGCGAAATGGGCGGTGATCCCGGGTTGCCCGACCAGCATGCGTGCCGTCATCGGCTCGAGGACGCTGTTCGAGGATGGCGTCAGCATTCCGAGCCTGACCTTCGACTGCGTGTCCACCATCCCGGTTGTCTCCCCTGCGCCTCGGTGCGAGCCCGGCCCTCGTCGGTGGCAAGGATCGTTCCGGCGGGGCGGCACGATAGTGGCAGGGTGGCGCCGTCGCGGTCCGCTCCAGACCCGCGCACCGGGAGCGGCAGGATGGACACGGTATCGGCGATCGGTGCGGCGGCGCGTGCGCAGAGCGGCCGAGTGGAGGCGCTGTTCGACGACCTCGCCCGGTGCAGCCGCACGGATCCCGGTTTCGCGCGGGCCTCCTACAGCGCGAAGGACATCGAAAGGCACGCGGTGATGACGCGCTGCGCCGCCAATCTCGGCCTCGCGGTCGGGAGGGATGCGGCCGCCAAAACCGCAATGACCCGGAACGCACACTGAACCTGGCGCAGTGCGCTTGCAGGAATGGGGCGGGGGTGCAACCCAGGAAGGAGGGCCCTAGAGTCCGATTGATCTGACCGCCTCAGGACCAGTGCTCACGGGCTGACAATCCGGGCTGGCTCGGCGCGGAATTTCCGCTCCTGGGATGGCGCTGCAGTCACTTGCACGACCGAGATGGGCGCATAGCGGAACGTCCGGTTTCGGAGGGTGCGTTGCGGCTAAATGAGATCTACCGCCGACAGTGGCGTGCCGGGTAGCAGCCGGATCTCAAAAATAATCTCGCTACCTCAATGACATAGGTGTTCGCATTTTTGTTCGGACTGGCGCGCCATTCACAAACAGAGCCGTGTATGCCGGGTGCGGCGTCCGGTCGGCTCGTGACAACTCTCTCCAAAACGTTGCGTCGATCCGGATCGCGTCGGTTGTGACCTCCCCCCGATCGATGGTCGCACAGGCTTAGGCTTTCCGGAGCGGCAGCTTGCCCTCGCGCCTGACCACCGCGACGCGTTCCGGCGCCCCCCCCCGCCGCGCGGCATCCCTGCGTCGGAGACGCGGCCAGGAACCAGGACAGACAGCGGCACTTGCCTAGACGGGCCGGCGCTCCGGCCGGCAGCGAGGTCCACCATGTCGAGCGATACCGAACAGCACCATGCCCTGCTGAGCGCGCTCCGAGCCGCTCACGGGCAGGGAGACGGCGCGTTCGAGCGCGCCGTGACCGACGCCTTCGCGCATGTCTTCGCGCATCTGGAACGGCTGAGCAGCCACGTCGCGCTGGGCGGTCCCGAGGGCGAGGACCGGCACCTGAATCCCGGCGAATCGCCGACGCTGCGCTGAAGGCGGCGCCCCGGCCAGCCGGAGACACGCGCTACCGGATGGCCTCCACCGCCACCCGCAGATGCTCCGGCCCGCGCAGGGTCGCCGGGCGCCGGTAGGGCGGCGGATCCGCGATCAGGCGCGGCGCCTCCAGGCGGCGCGCGAGGGCCGTGAGCGCGGCCTCCGCCTCGAACCGGCCGAGCGGGGCGCCGACGCAGTAATGCAAGCCCCCGCCGAAGCCGAGATGGCGGGTGCCGGTGCGGTCCGGATCGAACCGATCCGGATCGGGGAACGCGGCCGGATCGCGGTTGCCGGCGGCGAGCATCAGGACCAGGGCCTCCCCCTCGGGGATCGTGGTGCCGGCGATGTCGATGGCGCTGAGGGTCTTGCGGGTGACGAGCTGGACCGGGGGATCGTAGCGCATCACCTCCTCGACCACGCGCGGCGCGCGGCCCGGGTCGGCGCGCAGGCGCTCCAGCTCGCGCGGGTGGCGCATCAGGGTCAGCCAGGCGTTGCCGATCAGGTTCACCGCGGTCTCGTGGCCGGCGACGAGGATCAGGATCGCCGTGGCGATCAGATCGAATTCGCCCATCCGGTCGCCGTCGGGCGTGGCGTGGTTGGCCAGCCCCGAGAGCAGGTCGTCGCGCGGCCGGCGCCGCTTCTCGGCCACGAGGTCGCCGAGATAGTCGGAGATGGCATCGAAGGTCCGGGCGTTCTCGATGCGCGTCTCTTCGCTGACGGCGAGACCGGGCTCGACCGCGGTGGCGAGCTGGCTCGACCAGTCGCGGAACCGGGCCTCGTCCCCCTCCGGCACGCCGAACAATTCGCAGATGATGGCGACGGGCAGCGGGTAGGCGAGGTCGTCGATGACGTCGATCTCGTGCGCGCCGACCTTGCGGTCGAGCATCTCGCCGACCAGCCGCTCGGCGCGCGCGCGCATCGCCTGGACGCGGGCGGGGGTGAACTGGTGGACGGTGGCGGCGCGCAGGCCATCGTGGGCGGGCGGGTCCCGGAACAGGAACGGCTGGTGCCGGTCGGTGATCCGGTTCTTGATCGGGTTGACGAGGTAGTCGGTGACCGGGTTGCCGGTCGAGGGGCGCTGCGTCGGCGGCTGGGTCTCGACGCTCAGGCGCGGATCGTTCTGCAGGCGCAGGATGGCGGCGTGGCTCGCGGCCACCCACACGCCGGGCGCGTCGCCGCCCGGAGCCCCCTCCCCCTGGCCGGGGTCGTCCTGGCGCGAGACGGGGGTCTGCCGCAGGCGCGCGTAGAGCGGGTACGGGTCGGTGCGGCTGGAGAAATCCTTGATCCGGGTGAGGAGCGTGGCATCGGCCATGGCGGGTCTGGTGCCTACGCGTCAGGGGAGCGGGGATGGCGCTGGGCCCCATCCGGCGGAGGGCGCCTCCGGTGGGACGGGCGCGGAGCAGCCCCCGTGACCGGGTCGCGGCGCCCGCGCGGTCACGGCTCGGAAACCGCGCCCGGGCGCGTCGGTTCCGCCCGGTCCCCGTCCGCCGCGCGCGGCGTGCCGGTCTCGACATGGCGTATACCGGCATCGACCAGATCAAAACTTATCGACCGGCGCCAAGAGTCATACTCTCGACGCATTCTCCCGGCTTTCGGCATTGAAAAGCCGAGCTTGCCGGCGGGGTCCGGCAGTCTCGGCCGAGCCGCAGGCGGAGCGCGGGCCGACGCGCGCGCGTCGCACCGCAGGACAAGGGAAGTCCGGACATGAGCATGGACGTTGGGAATGCCGGCGCGGCCGGGCGGGACGGGAGCGGGCGCCTCGGGGCGCGGCTTCTCAGCCGCCGATCCTTCCTGGCCGGCTCGGCCCTCGGCGTCGGCGCCCTCGGTGTCGGCACCCTCGGGCTCGGCGGTTGCGCAACCTCCGACGGCTTGCTCCTCGCCGAGGCCGCGAAGGTCTACGGGCCGATGCCGGACGAGAAATTCCCGATTCCCGCGGTCGATGTCAGCAAGATCGATCCGAAATACTATCGCCGGACGGTCCGCTACGAGACCAAGGAGACGGCCGGCACGATCATCGTCGATCCCGCCAACTTCTATGTGTATCGCGTCGAGGGTGACGGGTCCGCCACCCGGTACGGCGCCAATGTCGGCCGCGACGGGTTCCTGTGGAACGGGGACGCCTATGTCGGACGCAAATCCGAATGGGCGACCTGGACCCCGCCCAAGGAGATGATCCGGCGCCAGCCCGAGGCCGCCAAATACGCCCATGGCATGCCCGGGGGCCTCGACAACCCGCTCGGCGCCCGCACCCTGCATCTCTACCAGAATGGCGCCTATACGCTCTACACGATCTACGCCAGCAGCGACGCCGAATCGATCGGCACGGGCATCACGAGCGGCTGCGTCGGCCTGCTCAGCCAGGACATGATCCATCTCTATGCGCGGACGCCGGTCAAGACGAAGGTGGTGGTTCTGCCCGCCTAGTCGGGCCAGCATGATCGGCCGGTTTCGGGGCGCCCGACACTGTCCATCTGATCCATGACCCCACGAATCCAGAACACGGGTCGGGGTTCGTGAGACCTGATGTGAACATTACCGGTCATGATGACGTTTCCCCCTGAGCTGATCGCATCGATCCGCACGGAGAAACCATCATGCCGATGAAAACGCTGACCCTGGCTGCCGTTCTCTCGCTTGCGGTCTCGGGTGCCGCCTTGGCCCAGTCCGCGGCCGGAGGCGGCAGCGCCGAAGGCAACATGAACAATCCGGGCTCCGTGAAGAGCAATTCCGAGAAGGGCATGAGCACCGGGTCCACCGGCACCATGAGCCGGGGCACGGGGCCCGGCACCGCCGGCGGCCCGCCCGTCAGCACCCCCGGCGCGCCCGCCGGCAGCGGGACCGGCAATGGCGCGACCGGCAGCGGCGCCGCGCCGAGCGGCAAGTAACGTCACAGGTCACGTCGCCCGCCCCACGGCGGTGACAGCGTCGTCCCGAAAGCTGGGATCCGGCTTTCGGGGCGACATGGCCGAGCGGTCGTCGGGTGGGTGGATCCCACGGACCACCATAGCGCCGCAGGAGCGGACCTATCGCGGGGAGAGCCTGTTGCTCCCTCGGATCCACGCATGTGGATCAGCGAGGTCTGCAGGTGACGCAGCGGCTATCGAGTCAAAACGGCCGACACGGGGGACCCGGCCTGCCGATGTTCTGCGGGGTCATCGGCGGCACCGGTCTTATGCTGGCCGCCCTGACCCTGCTGATGGCGGGCCAAGTGGCCAACGGGCACCGCACGATCGGCCCCGCGGCGGAGGCGCCGGCACGGTCCGGAAGCCTCATGGGTGCGTCCGGACTCGTACCCCATCCCGGATCGTCAGGGCCGTGATCGCGGCCTGAGAAGCGCCGCGCCGCGGGGAAGCCGTCGCGCGGCGCAGGGCGGTCGGCAGATGTGCCGACGGCGGGGCGTTCAGGAGGTTCGGCCCGAACGGGTGCCGCGGCCGTAGCGGCGTCCGAGATAGGCGATGATCTTCGGCACGACGAAGGCCGTCAGGATCTTGCGCAGCATCGGTGGGGTTTCCTGGTTAGCGGGTGCGTCGGACGAGCCATCCGGCCGCGAAGGCGAGCGCGGCGAGGCCCAGCAGGGTGTTCGTGCGGTTGCCGTCGAGGGTGCGGATCGCCCGCCGGCCGTAGGCCTCGCCGCGGCGGCGGACGTCGCGCGCGCGGTCGCGCCCGTCGTCGATCAGGTGGTCGGCCCGCTTCCGCGCGGCCTCCGCCAGGTGGCGCCCGTCCTCGGCGAGGTCCTCGGCGCGGTCCCGGGCGCGGCCGTAGGCGTATTGCGCCCCGCCGGCGACCTGGTTCACGGCGCCGCGCACCTGACGGGCCGGATCGCCGGTCAGGCCGCCGACCGCGCTCTGCGCCCGGCCCTTCAGGTGCCGGGACGCGCCACGGATCTGGTCGCGGTTCATGTTGCTCTCCTGGATTGGGATGGGTGCCATCGGGGGCCGGGCTCGGGGGTGGGGCCGGCCGGCGCCACCCCCGGTCGCGGCTTCAGTGCTTGCCGGTGACCTTGTCGGCCAGGCTCTTGGCGCCGTCCTTGACGTCGCCCACCGTCTTCTGCGCCTCGCCCTTCAGCTCCTGCGCCTTGCCCTCGGCCACGAGCTTGTCGTTGCCCGTCGCCTTGCCGGCCGCCTGCTTGACGTTGCCCACGGC
>NZ_JAKSYC010000254.1 GCF_022829585.1 Methylobacterium sp. J-026 | reverse complement strand
CGGCGGTCGAGCCGAACTGGTCGAGGAACGCGGTCGCTCGGGCATAGACCTCAGCCCACTCGCCGACGCGATACCCGACAGCGTCCGGGAACCGGTCCGGGTCGATAGAGGTGAGGCGCGCGAGACCGGCGCGCCATAGGGCGAGACCGTCGGCAGTCGGAAGGGGTGGACGCCACACCGAAGGCGCCGGCGCCAGCACTTCGGTCTCGGCCTTGCGGGTCTCGGACCGGGCTTGGGCCTCGGCCTCCTCGCGGCTCAAGCCGCACTCGTACTCCAAGAAGGCGGTGCGCTCGTCGAAGGTCGGCGGCAGGGGCGCCGGGTGGGCGGCATCGGGGGACGCCGGCAAGGGCTCAGTTCCCGTTTTCTCTCTCAGTTCCCGTTTTAGAGAGAGAGACCGGGAACTGTAAGTATCTGATCCTGCGGGCTGTTCCCGCTGTTCCCGCTGTTCCTGGGGCCAAACAGGATAGCTACGCGCGCGCTCGCTCGCCTGCGCTACCTGACGCAGGGCGAGGCCGCGGCCTGATGAACTTTCTCTCGCCGGAGCAGCGCAGCGGGCTCGGGCAGCTCGCGGTCGCGACCCGACAGGCGGAAGCGGCAGGGCGGCCTATGCCGACTTGGGCAAGCGATTTGGAGCGGACAGGGTTTGATCCGAACGCAGTGGGACGCAGTATTTTCGGCGGCTCGGGGGCGATCGGCGCCAAGCCTGGGGCCGTGCTAGAAGCGCGGGCCGCCCGGGCGTTCCTCGGGGCGGACAGTCATGAATGGGCCGGGCTTCGGCAGGCTGCCGTTCACCGGCTCATGGATCCCGCCACGCCCGCAGCGAAGATGATCGGGCAGCTTCGCGATTTCACGGACGGCGCTGGCCGGGGCGTAGCCTCCACGCTGTTCAAGCCCGAGGAGTTGGGCCACTTCCGGCGGCTTGCGAGTGCATTGCAGGCCACGATACGGCCTGACGGGGCGATCAAGGCCGGGGAGGCGGGAGAGACGGGCCGCAAAGCAGTCGCGAAGCTCGCGGACCTGATCGCGGGCGCGGTGGCGTTCAAAGTTGGCGGGCTCGGCGCTGCGGCCGGAACCTACGGGGCGAAGGTCGGAACGCGGGCGATCGTCGGCGGCCTGGGCGCGGCTTCGGCTCGGCGGTCCTTTGAAGGGGGTGCGCCGCGGCTACTGGCGCCGCCTCCCATGCTGCCGCTCGGGCAGCTTGCGACGGGCGAGGGGCTGGCGTTGGGGCAGCAGTAGTTCGGCCGGTTAATCAGCCGTGAAGCCGGCTCCAACCCAGCCCAGGCCCCAGCACAAGCCGAAGATGACCACCGCCGCCAGGGTCGATGCCATCAAGCCGGGGTAGGTTTCAGACACTATCGTCGGGCCGAAAGCCGGCGCACCCTTGGCAAGGATCGTCCGCACCTCGGCCTCGGTCGCTTCGTAGGCGCGGCCGGGACAGCCGTTGCTCTCGTACACGTATTCCGGGGCGGCCGACCCGTACTGATTTGCGATGAGGGTTGCCCCGGTCTTCTGGCTCAGACATCGGGCCTGCGCGTAGGTCGACGCGGTATACGTGGCGGTATCGTAGGCGCTGCCGATTGAAAGCGCCGCGCCCGACAGGAACGCGATCCCGCCGAGAAAGGCGCCGATCCGCTTCGACCCGCGGAGGATCCTGGCGCCGCTGGTCATCTTGAAACTCTGAGGGGTCGTCATCTTCGGGCTGCCGGGAGACGGGCGCACGCACAAGATGCGGTCGAGCTTGCCGCCGCGCAACGGGGTGTCATCGGCAGTTCGTCAGCGTCGTGACGCCGATTCGGTTGGTCACGCATGTGGTCGGCCCGACAACCGGAGCCGCGGCCAGCGCCGCAACCTGATTCGCGCTGTTCCGGTCCTCAAGCTGCCGGATGGCCTTGGCCTGCTCGAAGGTGAACTCGGCCGGTGTGATCTGCTTGCGGTCCACCCTCTCGGCCAGGACGACACGGTAAGCCATGATCTCTTCCTCGCCCGGGGTGATCGGGGCCTGCGCCAGGGCGCGCAACTCGGCGTTGGTCCTTCGCGCCCATTCGGCCCACGACAGGCGGCGCGCATCCCTGTCGGCCTTCAAAGCCTCCAAGCGCGGGCGCGCCGCTTCGACCTGTTCGGGGCGCGGACCTGTCGAGGTGGTCGAGGCGGTCTGACAGGCAGACACCAGCGCGGCCATGGCCGCAGCAATAATCACCCGCCGCACGTTCGCCCCTCCCGCATCGGTTCCTACAACCTACGCGAGACTGCGGCCGTCCGGCTACCGCCAGGTGCCGTCCATCTTGCCGAACGCCCGCAGACCGTCACCGCATGGCTCGACCGCTTCCACCACCCGCGCGGATTCTCGTACGGTCTGATCGGTCAAGGTCGCCCGCCGCTTGTCGGCAGCCTTTTTTCGATTCCGTATCCACAACCTGCCTTTGTGGATCTCCCCTATCCGTGGGGTGAATCGTTTTGCATCCTATGCCTGCGGAGGCGGCCGGCCCCGTCGCGCTGAATGCGAAACGGTTTCGCATTTGCCCTCCCCGCCGGAGCCATTGCAGCCACTCCCGCGAGATAATGCGGATCACGTTCGGCTCGTTCTTCCGGCCCTGGTGGCGGCGCTCCTGGATAGTCAGCAGGCCGTCGCCCTCGGCCAGCCGGATCGCGGCTTGTGCCAACCTCCGGCAGACGCCGGCCCGCGCCGCAATGGCATCGATACACAGCCCGCACGCGCCGTTGCGAGCCATCTCGTCGCCGACGATCCGCAGGACCGCGAGCTGTCCGGTGGTGAACCGGGATCCGAGCGCGGGCGGCATCGGGCCGGAAAAGGCCAGTCGGCGGCGGCGCTCGATGGCTACGGATCGCTCAGGAGCCCGCTGGGCGCGCCTCGGCGGGAACAGCGTCACACGGCCGAGCGGAATGCCGACGGGCACCACGGCCTCGCGCACGGCACTCCTGCGGGTGTGCAGCGCCTCGGCGAGCCCTTGCGCTTCTGCGTCGGTGACGGTCTCGGCGGCGTGGGCCTGCCAGATGGTGCGCGACAGGTCGTCGAGCTGCGCAAGCGTGCGCGCGCCCTCGATCGCCGACCGCATGGTGGCGTGAAACATCGTCCTCGGTCCCTCACGGGCCGCGGCTAGGGTCCAGGCAAAGCCTTCCCGTTGACGGAAACAGGTTCCGTCTTGACTCCCGGGTGGGAGCTATGGCTTGTGGGGGGTGATCAGACCGGCCCCACAAGGCCCCAGGTTTTCGACGGGCTCACCCTTCGCAGGGGTGGGCCCGTTGGCTTTTCAGGGTCTCAGATCCGCAGCGGTTGCTCTCCTGACGGTGGCTGCGACTCGCCTGGGCGGGTGCAACCGGAACGGTCCATGTCGGCCGGGCGGCACGGTTAAGTCAACGTTGGGGGAGGGGCGCAGGGGCGCTCTACCCAGTAGCTACGCCTGATCGCGCCGCCAGCCCTTCGATCGGGAGGATGAACCTGCCAGTTCGTTGACGGGTGTTCTCACAGCCTAGGCGGTACTCTAAATCGAGGTATTGGCCTTCGCGAGCGTTGTTCCACTCGAACAAGCCGAATGGGCGCAGGACGATGCCAGATCTTATCTCGACTACAGATGAGCTTGTTCCAGGATTTATCACCTGGTTGGCGCCGGCATGGAAGCAAAGCCATTCCCCTTCTTGACTTCGCCGATAGTCAAAGCGCGGCTCTGACCGCACGTCGCCGAAGATAGGTCCTTTAAAGTATAAATAAGGGTATTTAGCCGTCACCTCGGATATATTATTGAGTTGAAGGACAAGTTCGGATGTTTGATCACCGGCGCCATTCGTCGAGATAATGTCAAGCCGCCACGCTAGCTGCAAATCAGGGACTGCCACGCGCTTGAACGCATCTTCAATGTCGTAGTGCTCCATTTTAAAGAAACTGTCGCCGGCACGCTTAAAGTATTGCTTTTGCCCACTCGCTTCTGAGCGATGAGGGCGACGCTCTGAACGTTCAACGTAGATCAATAGGTAGCCCGCACCCGGCGCTGATGCCGACGGGATCGTGCAGAGATGAATGCCGTCGTGGCGCGGTTGAATAAGTTGGCCAACGAGAGTTGTGGCTTCAGACAGGAATAGCTCAATCTGAGCTATTGGAGCGGCCGGAGCTTGTGCGCAGTCGATGCCGTCCTGCCCCTTCTCTGCGTTCACGCCCCAGACTAGAAGTCCGCCGGCAGAGTTTGCAAAGCCAGACACGGCCTTAGCTAGGATCTTCTTGTCATTATTGTCAAAGTCGCCCTTCTTGGAATCGCCTTTTTGTTTAAAATCGAGTTGCACGCCTTCCTGCATTCGGTCGGCAATCAGACGCTGGATACCCGGTTCGCCTTCATCGCTCAGTCGGTTAAAAAGTTCGCGCATGTAGCCTCCAGGCTTCTATGCTGGCACGACAGGGGCGGTGGTGTCTCTGCCGCTCCAGTTTGGCTAGCGAGGCGGTCCGCGAAGGATCGCCCGCACCTCCCTGACGTGCTCGGGCTCGGGGACGCCCGGCAGCAGGGCGGCGATAGCCTCGTGGCAGGCGAGCCACTTCCGCATCAGGCGCAGCAGCCGGTCGTCCGAGAAGCCCGCGCCCCGGCCGACGATGGCGTGGGCACGCATGTCGAGCCAGCGCACGCGCGCCACCAGGGCGAGAAACCGGACGGTCTGACGCCAGGACAGGCGCCGCTCGGACACCGGCCGGATTGGGAGCGCGGTCGGCATCAGCGCACCCCTGCGAGGTCGAGGAGCGCCACGCCAGCCGCCGCGATGACGTTGCCTCGGCCTCGCCAGGGCAGGATCTGCGCCTCAGGCAGCAGCTCGGCCGCCACCTCCGGCAGTACGGTCTCAGGCGCCTCGGCCTCGCCGTCCCGGTCGCTGCCCCGCATGTAGACCACCTGCGAGCCGGCGGGGTTCTCCGGCGCGGCTAAGGACGGCTCGTCGTCGGCGCCGTCCTCCAGGTCGGGACAACCGTCGATGCCGTTCAGCACGGCGATGTAGTGGTCTGCGAGGTCGAGAGCTGCCTGTACGCCGGCCTCGATTTGAGCCCGCAGCTCGGCGCCGGCCAATGGCTCGGGCGTCTCTGCGAGGTCGGCCGCTGCTGGCTTCGGGCGCGGCTTGAACGTGAGCACGTTGCTCATGGGTGCGGGTCTCGGGGTGTGAAGGGAAAGACCCGGCGGCACCCGGCCGGGGCGGGACGCGCGGCAACAGGAGAAGGGGGGAGGCGCTTTCAGCGCCCCGCCTGCTTGGCCGCACGCGCCATCACGGCAGCGTGGAGGTCGAAGGTGATCTGATCCGCGAAGCCGTAGGCATCTCGCGGCTGACCCGGCCTATCGACAGCAACCCATTCCATCCACGCGCAGGCCAGGGCCTTCGGTATGATCGCCTCGGGAGTCGCGGGAAGCGCATGGGCAGCGTCGAGCAGGCTGTTCCGGCGCTCGGTCTCCCGGTCGAAGTTGGGTTTGGTCCAAGCGTCAGAAAGCGTGGCACCCCAGGATGCCCAACCGTCGAGGATGTCGGTGGCCAGCCGGTTCGGAACGGCCGCGGTCGCCATGACGCCCGACAGGCTGTCGGCGATGGCGCCGAACACTTCCTCTAGCGCTGGACCGTCGATCAGTCCGTCGTTGATGGGGGCGTACTGCTGCGCGTGGCGGATCATGGCGAGCACGCCTGACAGCGTCGTCGGTCGAACCCCGAACAGGGCGGCCCAAGCCTGTTTCTCTGCCTTTCCGGCGGCATCGTATGCGGCATGAGCCGGGGCCATGGCCTCGTCTGACGTGTCGCCACCGTTCTGCTGAACCCATGCGCGATCCTGCGGGTTCACGGTCTCCGAGAAAGCTGCTCGGGCGTCTGCGTGAGCCTGGATCGCCGAGAAGATCGGATCCCCGCCCGTAGGCAACGTGGGGGCCTTGCTTGCTGCCGGAGCGGCAACGATTGCCAGGGCATCCATCCGCATGTCGCGGCGCATCTCGGCCGCCACCCTCGGCCAGACAAATGGATCGCGAACCCCCACGTAAGCCTGTTGGCGCCGCTCGAACTCGGCCTCGGCAAGCGCGAGCAGGTGGGCCGCCTCGCGCGGGATGGCATAGTCGAGGCGCAGCAGACCGGAAGGCTGGTGCTGCGGTGACGGCAGGAACCCCGGGTGGTAGGCGGCAGCTTCGGCCCAATCCCGATCCATGCCGGGATAGCGCGCCTCGTGCAGGCCGAGACAGGCGTTGATGAGCGCCACGAAGGCATGACCGTGAATGGTCGGCTCGACGGGTTGGCCCGGGAGGTCTTCGTTCAGCGTCTTGTCGATGTGCCGATCCGCTCGCGCAGGTGAGCATCGGTGTAGGGGCCATCGCTGGCATAGAGCGTCCCCAGCTTGCCGGCGGCCTGCCGCCTTTCCATCACCTCGCGGCTGCTTGGCCGGTTGACGGGGTCGGTCCACCACCGCTTTTCGCCCTTGCCGCCGGCGGCACGGCAGTTCGTCAGCAGCACGTCACGGGCGCCGCCGCTCCATTGCAAAAGGCACAGAGCGCCGTGCGTCGGCTCCTGCCGGCTCGGATCGTAGATGACAATCTCGCCCGGTCGCACGGCAGGGTAGGCGGCCGCGGTCTCGACGTAGTGCTCGCCCATACCCTCCGGGCACTCGGCCATCTCCGGCAGCTTGACCGGGGTTCGATCATGCCCCTCCATGAGTTCGGCCGGCGTGAAAATCCCGGTGATGCGATGGATCGTGCCGACCCTGTCTGCCCGGATGCGGCCGAACTCGCCCGTGACAGGGTCCACCACCTCGATCAGTGGCGTGACCTCAGAACCGGGGGCGAACGGGCGCGCGAACTCCGGCAGGAAGCCGCGGGTCAGGTCGAAGATCGCCGGGCCGCGGCCGCCCTTCATGTAGAAGACAGCGAGACCTGCCTTGGCCGGCATCTCCGGTTCGACAAGGACGCTTGCGCCGGGACCCGCGTGCAGCCCGAGGCCGTTGTCGTCGATCATGAGCCCATAAGCGTCCGGGGTGGCATTGCTGGACGCCGGGATCGTGCCGTCCGGCTGACGCGCCTTCGGTGAGGGCGCGACCTCCAGCTCGACGTGCGCGGCCGGGTCGGCCTCCTTCTGCTTGAGCAGCTTGCCCCTGCCGCGCTTCACGGTGGCGGCACGCTCCTCGAGGTGGGCGTTCGGGCGGGTCTCCGTCGGGGTTGTCGACTTTGGCTTGCGCATGGTCACGCTCCAGGGATCACAGGATCAGGGGATCGGAGGCGCGGCAGCACTTGCCGCGCGGTGGCGGCGTGTCAGAGCAGAGAGGCGAGGCCGGTGAGCACCATGCCGCCGCCGATGATCGCGAAGGCGGCCAGCAGCTCGGCGCCGACGTCGAGGAAGCGCAGGGACCGGCTGTGCGACGTGTCGGGGCGGACAGGCGTCACGGCTTCCCACGGCTCGATCTCGCCCGGGATCGGCTCGTCGGGCAGGTTGCGGTAGCGGCGATCCACCGGGGTCTGGCGGCGGCCCGTGCGGGCGCTGGTGCTGCGGACCGGGACGGGCTGGCTGAAATTTGGGATGCGGGCATAGGACATCGTTCGGGCTCCGGTGATGGCTCGTGGCGGTGGGTCGGTGGTGGTGAAGGGGGTGCGAGCCGGGGCTCAGCCCGGCGCGGTCAGGGGATCAGTGAGCGGCGGCGCGACGGGCGGCCTTGGCGACCTGCCAGGCAGCCTTGAGGGCGGAGGACATCGCCTCGCGGCGGGAGACGCCGCAGCGTTCCATGATGCCGATGGCGGCCTTGCAGGCGGCGGCCATGATGGCGGCCCGGTCGTACTGGCCGGCGGTGGCGAGGGGGCGGGTGCGCGCGCCGAACTGGATGAGGGCGCGGGCGCTGAGCAGACCGGCGGGAATTACCGGCTTGCTGTCGTGCAGCGAGCGGGAAAGGCGGGTCCAGGAGACGGTGCGGTGGGACATCTGATATGCCTTGCGCGGGTCACTGCTTACCCTTATCGTGTAATCCCATCCCGATAGCGCGTCAACACTCAACGCGCATGTTTTTGCATGATAGGTGTCAAATGCTGACGGGAGAGCAGTTGCGCGCCGCGCGCGCGATGCTGAAGCTCGAGCAAGGCGAGTTGGCTGAGCTTTCCGGCGTGTCGGTCGAGACGATTAAGCGGGTCGAACGGATAGACGGTCCGATCAGCGCGAACTCGATGACGCTCGACGGGCTGCAAAAGGCGCTAGAGCGCGAGGGGGCAGTGTTCCTGCCGGAGAACGGCGGCCTGCCAGGCGTTCGGCTTCGGCGGGACCCGCCAGCCAACATTCGGACCCGCAAGCGCAGGGGGGAGGCATGAGGATCGATTTCAGTGCCGAGCAGGCGCAGATTATCGGGTGGTTCATGAAGCACCAGGCCGAGAATGGTCTGCGGCAGGCAGCCGAGATGAAAGCGCAGTCCGAGGCGGCAGGCAGGGTCTCGGAAAAGGTGACGGGTGGCAGTGTGGATCTCGACGAAGCCGAAATCCGGACCCTGCTGATCTTCTTGAACGGGTTGGGCCTGATTGCCGGCATGGTGCCTGGCATGATCCGAGACGATGCGGCTGCCCAACTCAAGGAACTGCTGCCGCAGATTGAGGACGCGAAGCGCAAGCTCGACAACTGAAGCCTAGGCTTCGGCCGGGCGGCCATACCATCACGGCTCGCCCGGCCTCGCGCACCTTCCGACCGCGTCCGCGGCTGGTGGCGTTCAGATAGGCCAATCAGCGATCCCTCGCCAGCTTGGGAGCATGGGAGCTTGATAGCATGCAATTTCGCAAGCTCGCGGGCTTCGGATCGTGCAGGCCTAAAATCTCGTGGTCTCGGGATCCTGCTAGATACGCATCTCGCCAGCGGGCGGGCTCGCGGGCTCGTTGACAGTATCGCTCGCGGGCTCGATTGCTGCCGAGCTTGATCGCACGGAATGGGGGCGAATGTGCAGGTGATTGCGGTCACGGCAAGAAAGGGCGGCGTCGGCAAGACCACGCTCTCAATGCACCTGTCGGTTCTGGCCGCGCAGGCGGACAGCCCCGCCCTGTTGATCGACACGGATCCGCAGCGGTCACTCGCCTGGTGGCATCAACTCCGCGGGCCGGATGAGCCGAAGCTGATCGAGGCGGACGCGCGCGAGCTGCCGGACCTCGTTGCGGCCGCACGGCGCGAGGGGTTCGGCCGGATCATCATCGACACCCCACCGCACGCCGAGGACAGCATTCTCGCGGCCATGCGGGCGGCCGATCTCGTGCTCGTCCCGACGCGGCCCGGTCCGCTCGACCTGGCGGCTGTCGCCTCGACGCTGGATCTCGCGCAGCGGGTCGGCAAGGCGCCGCTCGCCGTCATCAATCACGCCCCGGCCCGCACGGGTTCGGCCGAGCCGGCGATCGTCGCCGAGGCCCGGGCGGCGCTCGTCGCCATGGGGGCGACCGTGGCGGCCACGGCGCTGGCAAACCGGGTCGCCATGTCCCACGCCATCCTGACCGGCTCCACGGTCAACGAGCATGAACCGGACGGGAAGGCCGCGGCCGAGGTCGCCGCACTCTGGCAGGAAGTCGAGGCGGCGCTGGCCGCTGGGGAGAAGAAGGCACAATGAGCAAGGCGCCCCGCCCTACCTTGGACAGCCTCGCCGGCCGGTTCGCCCGAAAGGATCCGCCGGGCGTCACTGGCAACGTTGATAGTGAGCCAACCCCGGCCAGCCTGCCGACGCCCGAGACCGCGGCACCTGCCGCTCGACCGGAGAAGGCCAAGGCGGACGCCCGGGTACAGATCCTGACGCGGATTGACCCGGCCACGCGCAAGCGTCTCAAGGTGATTGCGGCTGAACAGGAGCGGACCATTCAGGAGATATGCGAGGAGGCCATCCGCGATTTCGTGGCCCGGCATAGCAAGTGATCTCATTCCCAAGCTGGCGAGCTATCAAGCTCCCTTGATCCGAGGATAGCGTATGGCGACCGTCGAGCGGGTGAACACGACAATCCTCGGCGCGGCGGCCGAGCACTACGTCATGTGCCAACTTCTTCGGCGGGGCCTGATCGCGGCACTCGCGCCGGCTGGTGTGCCCGATGCGGATATCATCGTCTCGAACCGGCTGGGCAGTTCGTTGGCGGCCGTTCAGGTCAAGGCTCGGATCAACGTTGGGACCGGCGGTTGGGTGCTGAAGGCCAAACACGAGACGATCCGGCGCGCGCTGCTGTTCTATGCCTTCGTGGATTTCGACGATGCGCCTGCAGCCGCGCCTAGGTGCTGGATCGTTCCGAGCGCCACCGTCGCGGAAGCTATCACCGAGAGTCATGCAGCCTGGCTCACGACACCTGGCAGGAACGGGCAGGCTCACCGCGACACGGAAATGCGTAGCTTCATGCACGACTACAGCCGGCAGGGGCTCGGTCGTAGTCGCGGCTGGCTTGATCCGTACCGCGAGGCTTGGCACCTCGTCGCGGCAGCATCAGACGGCACAGTTGCGCAGGATCCTCTGGCCTAATCTGCATCGCAATCTTGCTATCAAGCTCCCTCGTTGGCTTGCTCCCATGCCATCCGTGATATAACTTTCGATAAACCGCATTCTCGAAAGTTATGATCGGGCGGGACCAAAGGGGCATGATGAAATGAAGCCTCAGCTATCTTCGCCCGCCGATGCGTTCGCCCCGGTCCGCGACGCCGCGTCGAGCGCTGTGCGCAATCTCGGCTTAACGTGCGCGCCGTGGCAGCTCTCGCCCGAGCACTGGCAACGGGTGCTCGTCGCCGTCGAGGCGCGAGCCAGGATGCGCGGCCTCACTCTGGCAGATGGCTGGCGCGGGGAGTTGGCCGAACAGATGGGCCGGACCGAAACCAATACCTCCACCGAACCGGGGAGCTAGACGATGGATGTGCAGACCATGGATCTCCTGCCGCTCGACACCCCGCCTTCCGCCACCGCAGGGTTCGATTATTCCCAACTGAACGATGCAGCAGCGAACCAAGCCAAAGCAGCGGTCGACCGCTACCGTGATCGACAAATGGCCTACGTCATTGAGACCGGCCGGGATCTCTTGGCGATCAAGGCTCAGCTTGAGCACGGACTGTTCCTCGAATGGGTGCAGGCCGAGATGGGTATGACGCCCCGATCCGCGCAGCGCGCCATGAGCGCCGCTGAGGTGCTGGGGGATAAAAGCGACACGGTGTCGTATTTGCCGCCGAGCGTCCTCTATGAGCTGTCGGCCCCCTCGACGCCTGAGCAGGTGCGCGCCGCGGTGCTGCGCCGGATTGAGGCCGGCGAAACGGTTCGCCCTGAGAAAATTCTGCATGACGTACGTCAAGGTCGGGACCAAGCTCGACAACACATCGCAGCCGAGAAGGAGAGGACGCGGCGAGCGGCGCTCTCCCAGGAGGAGCGAGACGAAGAGGACGCCCTGCGGGGGAAGGGTGAAAAGCGACAAGCGGCCGCCACCCGGAAGCAGGAACGGGAGCGGGTGGCTCGCGAGGATGAGCAGCGCCGGAAAGACGCGATCATCGCGGAGGGCGCCGTAGCCCTGGTGGACATGATCGGGGCTGATCGCGTCGCGAAGTTCTTCGCACGGTTCGGCAACCTGTCTGACGCGGCATTCCAGGAGGCAGAGAGAGAGGCGCACCGGCAGCGGGCGCAGGCAGTTGAGCCAACCGAGATTTCGATCAACGACGTGTGGCGTATCGGATCGCTGTACGGCTGGCTTGCTCCGGTAGACCGGCCGCGGGTCGAGGCATTGGCTCGGGACATCGAACGGGATGGGTTGTGCGAATACCCTGTCGTTCTGCGGGACAGTCGCAATAGAGTTCACCCTTATCGGGTGCTCTCGGATCACGACACGGTGCGGGCTTTGACCGACGTGCTGGGACGTCAGAATTTCCCCGTTCGCATCGCACCTCCCGTCACCACCGCTCCCGCCGATGGAAGCGATGGCTGAACCCGAAACCCTGCTTGTCGAACTACCGGGTGATCCCCGGCAGTTGCCCGCAGAGGCCGCGGCGATCGTCCGGGCCTACCAGCAGGCCAGCAAGGCGCCCTCGACGGTGCGTGCCTATCGCGGCGACGTGCTGGTGTTTCAGGCGTGGTGCGACCGGTACGGGTTCCGGTCGCTGCCGGCGAGCCCTGAGGCCGTGGCGGGCTTCATCGTCTCGGAAGCGGAGGACCGCCGCGCTGCCTCGACGCTCGGCCGCAGGCTCGCCGCGATCCGGTACGCACACAAGCTGGCCGGCGTCGCTGATCCGACAGATGATGAAGGCGTGCGCGCCGCCATGAAGGGCGCCCGGCGCAAGGTAGGCGTTGCCCCGACGCAGAAGGCGGCCGCAACCGCGGAGATCCTGGCTGCTCTCCTGATGCGGACGCCCGACAGTCTGACGGGC
>NZ_JAKSYC010000257.1 GCF_022829585.1 Methylobacterium sp. J-026 | reverse complement strand
CGAGCCGGGGCTCAGCCCGGCGGGGTTAGAAGGTCAGTGAGCGGCGGCGCTGCGGGCGGCCTTGGCGACCTGCCAAGCGGCCTTGAGAGCGGAAGACATGGCCTCCCGGCGCGAGACGCCGCAGCGCTCCATGATGCCGGGGGCGGCCTTGCAGGCGGCGGCCATGATCGCCGCGCGGTCGTACTGGCCGGCGGTGGCGAGGGGGCGGGTGCGGGCGCCGAACTGGATGAGGGCGCGGGCGCTGAGCAGGCCGGCGGGGATCTTGGTGCGGCTGTCCTGGCCGGCGCGCTCGATGTCGGTCCAGGTGACGGTGCGGCGAGACATATCGCTTGCTCCACGATTACCGTGTGTGATAAACGGATATCGTGGATGCGGATGGCTGTCAACGCTTTCCGTGTAAAAATCTCGGAAAGCGTGGATTAGCTCCGATGTCTCTAACAGCCGCACAGTCACGAGCCGCCCGCGGGCTGCTCGACTGGTCACAGGCGGAATTGGGGAAGCGCTCGAACCTGAGCGAGAGCACCATTCGAGATTTCGAGAAGGGCCGTCGGACGCCTTCGCCGAACAATCTTTCTGCCATTCAGCAGTCCCTCGAAGCGGCCGGCGTCGAGTTCATCCCGCAGAACGGCGGCGGGGCCGGCGTGCGGATGCGCCAGCCGTGAACAAGGCGGCTCACAACGAGCGGATCAAGATCACGGCGACATGGTTCAACGGGGCCGCGGTGGCGGCACTGGCCGTCGGGTGCTTCGCGCCGATCGTGGCCTACGTCACGTCGAGCACGCATATTCCCCTGGCGGATCTCAACCTGCTGGTGGCCGCTTGGTTGTTCATGAGCGTCAGCCTACATCTGGCAGCACGTAGGGTTCTGCGGAGGATTGAGGAATGACCGGCGGGTTCGTGTCTGCTGCCATCATCGCCCCGCTGCTGCTCGCGGCGGCTGGCGGCTTCGTCTACTGGTACACGGGCCAGCAGGACCGGCGCGACGCGGCCGAGCACGGGCGGTAGGCCGTCTCTCCTCCCCCTGATCCCGGCGGCTTCTCCGCCGCATGGGCTGCCGCCGGAGTCGGCGCGGCCGCGGTTGTGTTTGCGGCGATCCAGGCTGTCGTCGCCTTGCGGAAGCTCCGGTTCGATCTGTTCGCCCGGCGGTTTGAAACCTGGGACGCGACGAACGACGCGATTGAAGCGCTGCGGGACGTCTGTCGCAAGCTGAGGATCGGAACGCCCGAGGACAGCGATGGCGGAGAGGCACGTCGGCAGTTCATCCGCCTTCGCCGCCAACTGCGGTTGCTATTCCCACCCGAAGTCGATGCGTGCTGTGAGCGCATACAGTTGGCGTTCCAAGAGTATGCAACCCTGGGCATGATGATGGAGCGCCCGGCCGCCCCGAGTGATCAGACTGCAAAGGTGTATATCGCTCAATTTGGAGAGTACACGCAGGCGCTCGACAAAACCTACCGGCTTCAAACTGAACTGCTAATTTTGGCGACACCGTACATGAAGCAGTACGGCTGGCTTGAAATATACGGCACACCCTTCGCAAGAGGCGTAGACGGGTACGTTCGAGCGTTCATCGATAAAAAGTTCCTGCCTCTCAGGCACCGTCAGCCACCAGAGCAGCCATGAGCCGGCGCTGGGCCCGGATCGGCGGCACCGTCTCGCTGGCGGGGTTTACCGTGATCGTCACAGCCCTAGCCGTCTGCGGGCTCGTGGGCCTCGTGCCATGACCGCCGGTCTGGAGTTCATCCCTGAGGACGGCAGCGGGGCCGGGATCCGGTTCCGGGACCGAAAGGGGTGAACGCGTGATCAAAGGTTACGTATGGCTGGTCATCGGCGTTCTGATCGCTATCGGGGTCATAGGAGCGATCGTCTACTTCATAGCCGCACGGCACGATTGACCCTACGGTGACGGGCGCCGCAAGGTCAGGCGGAGGAAAGACACGATCAGGAGCGGAAGGGGTGATCACCGGTCCTCAACTCCGCGCAGCGCGCTCCTCTCTCCGCTGGGACTCTAGGAAACTCGCAACGCGAGCGAAGGTACCTATCAGCGTCGTGCTGCGGGCTGAGGCCAGTCTCGGTGAGCCAGCAGTCAAGATCGCACAGTTGAATGCGCTGGTGCAGGCTTTGCTCTCCGCAGGCGCCAGCTTCCCACATTCTCAAGCGGACGACAGTGAGGCGCCGCCGTGACCGTCTTGTTCCGATCGCTGGAGATGGCATTCTCGGTGACATGCCAAGACGCTACATGCCCACATACAGCGTCCTGATCCGACGCTGCTCGCTTCGGCCCCATCGCTTTCGGTGGCTGCTAATCTCTTCCGACAACGCTCATAAGATCCACGCACCGATTTCCTCCAACACTGAGGCCGAAGCTCGGGAACGCGGGACGACCGAACTATCGAAGCTTACCGGAGGAAAGCGCAACACGCTCTGACCCGGCGGAGGTGCTACCGTCACCATAGCCGCGGCTGTCACAGCATTCCAGAAGGTCTTCACCTGCGTGCCATGTCCCACCTTCTGTTCCAAGAAATCCGACAATGCCGTGACGGGTAGGGATCTCTTTGGCCATAGCGCTAGGCGGCAGGGCCGGTGAAGCGGCGATCAGGTAATGGAACCCGCACAACAAAAAGCCCGGCCTTTCGGCCGGGCTAGGTGGGGTCCCTTAGCACGGGGACATCAAGACTGGCGCTTTGGAGAACGACCGGTCCCGATCTGGGAATTTAGAAGTCGCGCTGGACGCGGAAGCGGACCTGGGAGACCGAGTCCTGCGTGGCGGTGCGAACGGCGAAGGTGCCGGCGTTGATGCCGGCGATGTTGGCGTAGGCGGTCGGGCTCTTGTCGAGATCGATCGCCCGGCCGTTCTTCAGGCCGATCTGGGTGTAGAAGCCCTCGACGCCGATATCGAGGTCCTTCACCGGCGACCAGATCAGGCTCGCACCGGCCACGAACTGATAGGTGTCGCGCAGCGCCTGGCTCAGGTTGTAGAACCGGGTGCCGGGGACGCCAACGGCGTTGGAGCCGAACGGGTTGCTGCCGGCCAGACCGCTCACGAGGCTGTAGATCGCACCCTGGGCGAGACGGGCGCTGTTGGAGAAGCTCTGCTCGCCGTAGGAGCCGAAGAAGGCCGAGCGCCATTCCGGCGACCAGTAGTGCAGGTACGAGGCGACCGCCGTGAAGCTGGTCGAGGTCTGCAACTGGCCCGTGAACGGATTGACCGTCGCGTCAGCGAAGTACTGGGCGAACTTCTGACCCTGGATCGTCGTGGTGCTCTGCGTGTACGAGCCGGTGTACGAGGAGTAACCGGTGTAGAGCTGCGCGCCCTCGCCGTAGGCACCCTGCAGGTACAGGGCGTCGCCCGGCGCGATGAACGGGGCGTTAATCTTCAGGCCGCCCTGCACCGCGAAGCCCTGGACGTTGCTGGTATGGGCAGGGGCGACGATGGCGCCCGTGCCGGTGCTGGCGGCGGTCGAGAGGTTGCCGACGTTCAGCTCGTGGGTGGCGGCGGAGAGCTGGGCCGAGCCCCAGGCCTGGTCGAGGCGCACAACGCCGACGAAGTCGGGCAGACGCGAGCGCTCGATGCTGTCAATGTTGCCGTAGCGGTTCGGGCCGACGAAGATCGGGGTCGGCTGGTTGGTCACGCCGAAGTTCTGCGTGCTACCCGTGTTCAGC
>NZ_JAKSYC010000249.1 GCF_022829585.1 Methylobacterium sp. J-026 | reverse complement strand
TCACCGCATGGCTCGACCGCCTCCACCACCCGCGCGGATTCTCGCACGGTCTGATCGTTCGAGGTCGCCCGCTGCCCCTCGGCAGCCCTTTTTCGGTTCCGTTTTCCTCGATTCTGACAGGACTAGAACTTCAGTAGGCGTCCGCTGCGGGGATTTCCACCCTCCCCCCCCCCGCCCGCATCCCTTCCCCCCCACCCGCCGCCCCGCCCTCCACCCACCCCCGACGCCCCGCCCGACGTCCCGCAGCCCGCCAACCCCCCTCACCGCCCCCCCCTCCACCCCGACCAGCCCCACCCTGCGCCCCTCCCCGCCCGCCTCGCCCACCGCAGCCCCCCACCCCC
>NZ_JAKSYC010000248.1 GCF_022829585.1 Methylobacterium sp. J-026 | reverse complement strand
CCACGCTTCCGCAAGAAGGCGACGATGTCGCTGGTCGGCGTACCGTGCGGCGCCTCGACCTGGAAGGTGAGGTGCTTGCCGGTCGATGGCGGGACGGCTGCCGCTTCCAGCCGCGCTATCCGATCGATCAACCCCGCCATTGCCGCTTCCCTCCCGTCGATGCCTGCTCTGCGGCCTGCTCCAGTGCGGCAAGCCGGGTGGCGACGTCCCGGACCTCGACGGCCTTCACGTGCGCCTCGACCAATTTGGAGAGTTCAGCCGCCTCGCTCGGGGTGATCTCGCCGTCCGCTACCCCCTGCATCAGCGCGCGGGTCGCCTTGGTTAGGTCGGCCGGGCTCTCGATCTCCGGCAGGGTGAAGGTGATCGGCCGATCCTTTCGGACGGGCATCAGCCTATCGAGGCACATCCGCAGCGCGACCGTGTCGCCCTCCAGAGCCATCTCGATCGCCTTGCGGGTCAGGGCCTCGCTCTCGCCGTCGAGGATCGTCTCCAGGGCCTCGGTCGACCGGTTGCGGGCACCCTTCGGACGACCGCCGGGGTTGCCGCTCTG
>NZ_JAKSYC010000239.1 GCF_022829585.1 Methylobacterium sp. J-026 | reverse complement strand
CGTCTTCTGTCATCAGGGGAACTGAACCAGCACTTGCTACGGTGATTGTCCCAATGAGATGAGCCTAATCATCGTCATCGCCACCTCCGCCGGTGGCCTTGGTCCGCTCATGCGGATCGTTGAGGCGCTGCCCAGCACGTGTCGCGGCTCCGCGTCCAGCGGCCAGCTCAACGGCGCGCATGGAGGCCGGCTCCGTGACCTCCTCGCCCGTCGTGGCAATCTTCCTGTAGCCTTCGCCCGACATGGGCACGTCACCGAGTGGGTCCCTGTCTACGTTTCGCCGACCGCCGTCCCACTCCGCGTGCGCCTCGGTTGTACCCC
>NZ_JAKSYC010000235.1 GCF_022829585.1 Methylobacterium sp. J-026 | reverse complement strand
CAGCGCGACCGTGTCGCCCTCCAGAGCCATCTCGATCGCCTTGCGGGTCAGGGCCTCGCTCTCGCCGTCGAGGATCGTCTCCAGGGCCTCGGTCGACCGGTTGCGGGCACCCTTCGGACGACCGCCGGGGTTGCCGCTCTGGCCCTGCCCGAATGGCCGACCATCACCCGGCATACTCACCCCCTGCGGCTCGGCGTGGCTGTAAAGAACAGCCAAAAAACAGCCACGACCTCATCGCCCGCACCTGTCGGTGATGTCCTTCAGCGGCAGGTCGTACCCAGGCGCGACCATGACGCGGATGATGGCGCATTCGTCATCGCGGATGTCGTGGCCACACTCTCGGAGGAAGGCGACGGCGGCATCTCTAGGCAAACCCTTCGGCCCCTTTATCGCGAAGTGGCGCACCGTGCGGTGCTGCGGCGGGCAGATGGCGCTCTCCAGCTTCGCTAGGCGCTTGCTCAGACTATTCGAGGTCCTGTCGACAGGCATTGAAACGTGTCCAAAATCCAAGTTCAGCCGATAGATAGCATCTCACCAAGCATTTGGCATGCGACGATGAGAATGCTCACCTCATGCCGCACGGTCTTGATAGTGACCGAACCAGTCAGCCAAGGTCTCGTCATCGCCGTTGACGTACAGACTCGGGTTGGCTGACCACAGGGTGGCCGTCTGTGCGTCGCATCGGCGGATGATGACGAGACCGTAGGCAGGGCCGGACAGGGCGGCACGATCCGCACCCTTCTCAGCACCGGTCCGGTGACGACAGCGATAGCCACGATCAGGATGGGTTTCGAACCAAGCTGCATCGTCGGCGCTGAATTTGGGGTAGGGCATTGCTGATCCTTCTGGTTGCCGCTCAGATCGCCAGATTTGGCCAAGGACGGCGTTCGTTCGATTATCGCTAGTTGACAGCGCTCAAGCGAAGAAAGCCGCTCACGGGCCAAATTTGAAGGCAGGAAGGGGTTCCGGCCCCAATCACTTCACCCGGTAGTCGATGCCGGCAAGCTCGATGCCTTGGTCTACGAGCTGCTTGTCCGACCCCTTCCGCGCGACGGTGGATGGCTTCAGCGGCGGCCCGGAATATTCGGTAATGGCCTGCTGTAGGTCGCCCTTGATGATCTCACCCATGAGCGCGAGCG
>NZ_JAKSYC010000233.1 GCF_022829585.1 Methylobacterium sp. J-026 | reverse complement strand
TCGTTGATGGCGGCGACGACGCCGGCGCCGACGGTGCGGCCGCCCTCGCGGATGGCGAAGCGCAGCTTCTCCTCCATGGCCACCGGCACGATCAGCACCACGTCCATGGTCACGTTGTCGCCCGGCATCACCATCTCGGTGCCCTCCGGCAGGGTCACGATCCCGGTCACGTCCGTCGTGCGGAAGTAGAATTGCGGCCGGTAGTTCGTGAAGAACGGCGTGTGCCGCCCGCCCTCTTCCTTGGTCAGGATGTAGGCCTCGGCCTTGAACTTGGCGTGCGGCTTCACCGAACCCGGCTTGCACACGACCTGGCCGCGCTCCACGTCCTCGCGCTTCGTGCCGCGCAGCAGCACGCCGACGTTGTCGCCCGCCTGGCCCTGGTCGAGCAGCTTGCGGAACATCTCCACGCCGGTCACCGTCGTGGTCTGCGTGTCGCGGATGCCGACGATCTCCACCGTCTCGCCGACCTTCACGATCCCGCGCTCGACCCGGCCCGTCACCACCGTGCCGCGCCCCGAGATCGAGAACACGTCCTCGATCGGCATCAGGAACGGCAGGTCGATCGGCCGCTCCGGCTGCGGGATGTAGCTGTCGACGGTGGCCATCAGCGCCAGCACCGCCTCCTTGCCGATCTTGGGCTCCTTGTCCTCCAGCGCCATCAGCGCCGAGCCCTTGGTGATCGGGATGTCGTCGCCCGGGAAGTCGTACTTCGACAGGAGCTCGCGCACCTCGAGCTCGACCAGCTCCAGCAGCTCCTCGTCGTCGACCATGTCGACCTTGTTGAGGAACACCACCAGCGCCGGCACGCCGACCTGGCGGGCCAGCAGGATGTGCTCGCGGGTCTGCGGCATCGGGCCGTCGGCCGCCGACACCACCAGGATCGCGCCGTCCATCTGCGCCGCCCCGGTGATCATGTTCTTCACGTAGTCGGCGTGGCCGGGGCAATCGACGTGGGCGTAGTGCCGGTTGGCCGTCTCGTACTCCACGTGCGCCGTCGAGATCGTGATCCCGCGCGCCTTCTCCTCCGGCGCCTTGTCGATCTGGTCGTAGGCCGTGAACGTCGCCCCGCCCGTCTCGGCCAGGACCTTCGTGATCGCCGCCGTCAAAGACGTCTTGCCGTGATCCACGTGCCCGATCGTGCCGATGTTGCAGTGCGGCTTGGTGCGAGCGAACTTTTCCTTGCCCAT
>NZ_JAKSYC010000226.1 GCF_022829585.1 Methylobacterium sp. J-026 | reverse complement strand
GGGACGCTGATCGATTTTTTGAAAGCGTATCCGACTTCAAAGGCAGCGGACGCGACACGATGATGAACGGCGTCACCCTGGACATCCTGCCGTCCGATCACCGGGCGGGCCGCTCCCCCTCCCCCCTCTGCGGGGGAGGGTGGCCCCCGAAGGGGGTCGGGAGAGGGGAACCCAGCTTCCGGCAGGGGCGCGGCCTTCATGAAGGCCGGCGCCCTGTTCTGCACCGTCGCCCCCGGCCCGACTTCCTGTCCTGGCGGGTGGACGACCTGCCCTGTGCGCCGACCTATCTCTGCCGGCTGCTCGGGCGGATCCCGGTCATGGCCTGGACCGTGAGGACCGAGGACCAGCGCGCCCGCGCGGGCGCGCACGCG
>NZ_JAKSYC010000211.1 GCF_022829585.1 Methylobacterium sp. J-026 | reverse complement strand
CACAGCATGAACCGGTCGGCTTCGACCGACATCGCCGGCAGGCCAATGTCGGAAAAGAGCTTGCCCGAGACCATCAGGTCGGTGATCCGGCCGCGGTTGCGGAACGGCTCGCGGGTCACGGTCGGGTAGTAGATCAGCTGGTTCGAGATCATCTCGCCCAGGAACTCGTGCTTGGGCAGGGACTCGGTGATGGTCTCGCCGTAGGCGAGTTCCTGGACCTGCCGGCAGCCATGGACCAGCACGACCTTCTCGAACCGGTCGTAGGTCTCCGGGTCCTTGATGATCGACAGGAACGGGGCGAGCCCCGTGCCGGTGCCGAGCAGGTAGAGGTGCCGGCCGGGCAGGAGATTGTCGAGCACCAGGGTGCCGGTGGGCTTCTTGCCGACGATGATCGGGTCGCCGACCTTGAGATGCTGGAGCTTCGAGGTCAGGGGGCCGTCCTGGACCTTGATCGAGAAGAACTCCAGTTCCTCCTCGTAATTGGCCGAGACCACCGAGTAGGCGCGCAGCAGCGGCCGCCCCTCGACCTCCAGGCCGATCATCGTGAATTCGCCGTTGCGGAACCGGAACGCCGGGTCCCGCGTGGTGCGGAACGAGAACAGGTTGTCGGTCCAGTGGTGCACCGACAGCACGCGCTCCTCGTAGAACTTGCTCATCGACGGATCAGTCCTCGAATCCTCTGATGCTCGGCGCACGGTCCCGACGATCCGGGGCTTGTGGTTCGGCGGATCCCCGCCGAACCACCCGGATTCGGATGATGGATATACAGGGGCTGCTTCTTTCGCAGTTGCAGCACGCCCGTCAAGGCGCGCCAGGATCACACCCGCGGAAGAAGTGAACGGCCTGGAATCGTTCGAATATTGAGCCTCCCCGGCGCCGTCCGCAGCGCCGTCCCGGACATGGCAGGGTTGTCGCCGGGCGGGGCGGCGGTCAGCCGATGGTTCCGGGCCGGAGGGGCTTCAGCCCGGCCTCGATCTCGGCCCGGCGCGGCTCCAGGAACGGCGGCAGGGCAAGGCGCTCGCCCAGGGTCTCCAGGGGCTCATCGGCGGTGAAGCCGGGCCCGTCGGTGGCGATCTCGAACAGGATGCCGTTGGGCTCGCGGAAGTAGAGGCTGCGGAAGTAATAGCGGTCCACGGGTCCGCTGGTCGGCACCCGGGCCGCCTTGAGCCGGTCGGCCCAGGCTCCGTAATCCGCGTCCGGGATGCGGAAGGCGACGTGGTGCACAGCCCCCGCCCCCTGCCGGCTCGGCGCGGACGGATCGGCCAGGAGCTGGATCTCGGCGGCCAGGCCGCCGGGCCCCATGGCGTAGACCGCGACGGGCCCGTCCGGCGTCTGGAACGCCCGGTCCCGGCGCATGCCCAGCACCGCGGTCAGCACGGCCGCAGTGCGCCCGGGATCCGGCACCGAGAGCCGGATCGGCCCGAGGCCGCGGATCTGGTAGGCGGCCGGCACCGGCGAGCCGTCCCAGGGATGCTCGGGGCCCGTCCCGCCATCGTCCACGAGGGCGAGGCGCTGGCCCTCCGGGTCCTCGAAATCGACGGTGAGGCGCCCGTCGCGCGGGACGGGCTCGGCCTCCACGATCCCGGCCTCGCGCAGGCGCGCGTGCCACCAGGCCACGGCGGCCTCCCCCGGGACGCGCAGATGCGTCCGGGTGATGCTGTTCGAGCCGCGCCGCTCCCGGGGCGCCGGCCAGTCGAAGAAGGTGATGTCGGTGCCGGGGCTCGCCAGACCGTCCGCGTAGAACAGGTGGTAGGCCGAGACGTCGTCCTGGTTCACGGTCTTCTTGACGAGGCGCAGCCCCAGCACGCCGGTGTAGAACGCGACGTTCTGCGCCGCGCGGGCGGTCACCGCGGTGAGGTGGTGGAGGCCGGTGAGCTGCATGGGGGTCCGGGGGTTCAGGCCGATCGGCCTCAGGTGGGGATCGGAGCCGGCGTTGCGAGGGCGGGGCCATGATGTACGAAACCGATGCCGTCCTGCCGCCGCTGCATCCCGGCGAGGTTCTGCGCGAGGATTTCCTGATTCCCTCGGGATTGTCCGCCGGATCGGTCGCGCGCGCCTGCCACGTTCCGCGCACGCGGATCGAGCGGATCGCTGTCGAGCAGATCGGGATCTCCACCGACACGGCGCTGCGCCTGGGCCGCTTTTTCGGAACGCGCGCGGAGTTCTGGCTCAACCTCCAGCGCCAGTTCGAGCTGGAGACGCTGAGCCGCACACTCGGGCCGGAGATCGAGCGGATCGCTCCCCTGGCGAGCGAGGCGGCTTAAGAATAGCAACACAGGATTGCCGCGGTTCGTCAGAGCCCGGAAAAGGCTGTTGCGCCCAGCGAATCGACATCCTGGCTTCGGTCGTCATGGCCCGCCCATGCCGGATAACGGCTTGCGGGCCGCGTGGCGAAACCGCTGCACGACGACCTCATCGTCGCCCACGAAATAGTCGATGTGGTAGGGATAGGGTGTCAGGAAGATGCGCCGAACTCCGGGCATCGACGTCCGCGCGCCGATATGAGCATGATCGCGCACGACCGCGATGAGGGCTGTCAGCCGCGCCTCGACCTTGGCTGCGCCTTGCGGGGATTGCGCCGCGATGTGGCCCAGGGCGCGGTCGATCTGCTGCAGGGCACGCCGCTGAAAGCGAAGCCTCAAAGGCGGTACCGGGACAGGACGGCCTCGACTTCGGCCTCCGTCGCGAAGTCCCCGCGCATCCTCTCGGCCTGCGCCTCGATGAGATCGGTGATTTCATCAGCCGTGAGTTCGATCACGGCCTCGTCCCGGCCCGCATAGGCCAGCACGAGCCGAGCGATCTCGTCCTGCATCTCGGGGGACAGCGCGCGGGCGGTCTGCACGGCTCGGTCAAGAAGCTCGGTCATGCGTCCACCATTGCCTCAACCGCCGCTCGAGAAAAGCGACAGCCTGTTCGACCCGAGATAATCTCCAGGGCTCCGCCCTGGACCCGCGAAAGGTCTCGACCTTTCGAAACCATGACGGGAGCGAACCGCGCGCGCCCGTCGAACAGGCCCTCAGAGACCGACCGGCCGGCCGGCTGCGACCACCAGCATCTTCCCATCCGCGAAGGTGCGGGCGGCGGCACGGCGGATATCGGCCTGGGTCACCGCCGCCACCAGGGCGTTGCGGCGGGCGATGTAGTCCATGCCCAGTTCCTCGAAGGCGATCTGCACCAGCTGGTGGGCGATCTTGGTCGAGGTGTCGAAGCCGAGCGCGTAGGAGCCGGTGAGATAATCCTTGGCCTTCTGGAGCTCGTCGTCGTCCGGCCCGTCCGTGATCAGCCGGCCGATCTCGTCGCCGATCACCGACAGCGCCTCGCCGACGCGCTCGTTCTTGGTGGCGGTGTAGCCCCAGGTCATCGAGGCCGACCGGTGGCTGACCAGCGAGGTCCCCACCGAGTAGGCCAGCCCGCGCTTCTCCCGCACCTCCTGGAACAGGCGCGAGGTGAACACCCCCCCGCCCAGGATGTGGTTCAGCACGTAGGCCGGGATGAAGTCCGGATCGCGCCAGGGCACGCCGGCCATGCCGAAGCGGATCACCGATTGCGGCACGTCGAGATCGACCACGATCCGCTGGCCGAGACCCTGCACCTCCGTGCGCGGGACCGCCTTGAGCGACCCGGCCTCCGGCAGGGACCCGAAGGCGCGGTTCAGGCCCTCGGCGAGCTGCTCGGCGCCGATGGCGCCCACGGCCGCCACCTTCACCCGGCCGCGCCCGATGATGCGGGCATGCATCGCCAGGAGGTCGTCCCGGGTGATCGTGGCGATGCTCTCCACCGTGCCCGAGGAGGGGTGGGCATAGGCATGGCCGGCGAACGCCTCCTGGAAGAACCGGCGCGAGGCCAGGACACCCGGATCGTTCTGCTGGTAGCGCAGGCCCGCGATGACCTGGCCGCGGACGCGCTCGACGGCGTCGGGATCGAGGCGCGGCTTGGCGAGCGCCAAGGCGAGGAGCCCGATGGCCTCGTCGGCGTGCTTGACCAGCATCTTGAGGGAGCCGCCGACCGCGTCGGGCCCGGCATGGAACGACAATTCGATCGCCCGGGCGGCGAGCCGCTCCTGGAACATGTCGGAGGTCAGGTCGCCCGCCCCCTCGTCGAGGAGCCGCGCCAGCATCTGCGCACAGCCGGCCTTGCCGGCCGGGTCCTGCGCGGCACCGCCCTCGAAGGTGAAGGCGAGGGCGATCATCGGCACCACGGGGGATTCGACGTGCCACGCCTCGACGCCGGCGGCGGTGGCGACCGGCAGCGCCGTGGTGGGCGAGTTGGCGGCGGGGGCGACGGTCTCGACCAAGGTCTCGGTCAAGCTCATGGGAACCTCTTGTCTCTGTCTCGGGCGGCGGCGGAGCGGGCCAAGGCTCCCGTTCGGTGCGCGCCCCGACACCGCCCGGCGGCGGGCGGACGGGGCCGCGCGCGGGGTTACTCGGCGGCCATCGCCACCGGGGCGTCGGGATCCTGCGCCTTGGTCAGGTAGCCGGTGACCGAGCGCGCCGGCGTCAGCCAGCGCTCGGCGGTGGTCTTGAGGCGATCCTGCGTCACCGCCTCGATGTCGGTCGGCCAGCGGCGGACCTCCTCGATCGTCTCGCCGATCGCCAGGGCCGAGCCGTAGATCCGGGCGAGCGACGACTGGCTGTCCGACGAGTAGACGGTCTCGGCCACGAGGCGGGTCTTGGCGCGCTCGATCGCCTCGGCGTCCAGGGCCTCCGCGGGGGCGCGGCGCAGGACCTTGTCCACGGCCTCCTCCAGCTTCTCCAGGGGCACGCCCTCGGCGGGGATCGCGTAGACGGAGAAGCGGGTGTCGTCGATCGCCGAGCCCATGTACCAGGCGCCGGCATTGACCGCGAGGCCGGTCTCCAGGACCAGCTTGCGGTAGAGATAGGAGGTCGAGCCGCCGCCCAGCACCTCGGCGAGCAGTTCGAGGTCGTGGCAGCCGCCGTCGCGGGCGGTGATGCAGGAGGGCGTCAGGTAGAGCCGCTGCAGGGTCGGCTGCTCGACCTTCGGGTCGGCGACCGCGACCCGGCGGAGCGCCTTCGGCTCCGGCTCCCGGGGGCGCAGGCGCTCGGGCCGGGCACCCTGGGGCGTGACGCGGCCGTAGGTGGTCTCCGCGAGCCGCCGGACCTCGTCCGGGGTGACGTCGCCGGCCACCACCAGGATGGCGTTCTCGGGGGTATAGAAGCGCTTGTAATAGGCCAGCGCGTGCTCGCGGTTCAGCCCCTCGATCTCGTGCATCCAGCCGATGATCGGGATGCCGTAGGGGTGGTGCACGAACAGGCCGGCCGCCATCGCCTCGGAGAGCTGGGCGGAGGGGTCGGTCTCGACCCGCATGCGCCGCTCCTCCAGCACCACGTCGCGCTCGGGGGCGACGACGGCGTCGTCGAGGACGAGGCCGCTCATGCGGTCGGCCTCGAATTCCATCATGGTGCCGAGATGGTCCCGGGCGACCCGCTGGAAATAGGCGGTGTAGTCGTAGCTGGTGAAGGCGTTCTCCTGGCCGCCGAGGCCCGACACCGCCTTCGAGAAGGCGCCGACCGGGTGCGTCTCGGTGCCCTTGAACATCAGGTGCTCGAGGAAGTGGGCGATGCCCGACTGGCCCAGCGGATCGTCGGCCGAGCCGTTGCGGTACCAGATCATGTGGGTGGCGACGGGGGCCCGGTGATCGGGCACGACCACCACGTCGAGGCCGTTGTCGAGGGTGAAGGCCGTGACCTCCGGTCCGCCCGCCTCGGAACGCCCGAACGGCGCGGCCTCGCCCCGGCCGGCGCTGGCGCCGAAGGGCGAGCCCGGACGCAGCGGGAAGAGGGGGGGCGTCGCCGTCCTGAACAGGTGCATTCCGCTTTCCTTCTGCCGGCCCCGCCGTGCGCCACCGCTCGGGATGCGCGCGGGTCGGGACCGTCCTGGCCTCCGGCGGGCAAGAACCGCACCGGGGCAAACACCACATGTTGCCACGCCGGGCCGCCGTTGCAACAGCGCCACGGCGCTCCGGTTACTGCTGCGCCCGCTGGCGGAGATAGGCCTGCGGATCCGCCTCCTCGCGCTCGCGGCTGGCGTTGTTGATCGGGTCGTTCGACGGCGGGCGCGCCAGCTTCTTCGGCGATTGCCGGTAGCCGGTCGGCGGATCCGTGAGGACGTCGCGGTTCGGCTCCACGTCGGCGGGCTCGGCGTTGGCGCTCTTGCCCTTCAACAGCTCGAAGGGGCTGAGCAGGCTGTCGTCGCGGTTGTTGTCGCCGGGCTTGCGCTCGGCCTCGGTGGTCACGTTCGCGCCGGCGCGGCGGCCGTTGCGGATCTCGTCCACCGAGAGGGTGGCGTTGTTGTCGTCGTAGCGACCCCGGGCCTGGCTGCCCGTCGGGCGGCGGCGCTCCGCGGCGGCATGCTCGCGCTCCACGATCTCGGGATCCTTCGGCCAGGCGGTGCTGGTGGAGCGGGCCCGGGGCTGGGGCAGGGCCTTGCCGTCGATCTTCGGCGGCATCACCAGCGGCGGCCGCTCGTGATAGTCGATCGGGTCCTGGCGCTTCTCCAGCAGGCCGATGCCCGACAGCGCGTCGCGCATGAACTCGCCGCGCTCCTGCGCCTGGGCGCCGGCCACGAGGAGCGGCGTCAGGGCGACCGCGGCGGGAAGGAGAAGACGAAGCCTGCGATGCGCGGTCATGCTGCCTCACGGGTTCCGGACGGGGGAGTCCGGCTCAGGGATCGCCGCGGCGCGGCCCGATCCGACGGGTCCCGGCCTGAGACCGGTTTCCGGCGATCGTATGGCGCCTTGGCTACGTCGCGCCAGGGCGATCGGGCAGGGCGCCCATTGTGTCGCACGGATCACAGGCGCGGGGCCGGATCGCCCGGCGCGGGCGCCGTCCGTCCCCTGCGGCCGGCCGGGGACAGGCTGTCGAGGATCAGGCCGATCACCCCGGCCACGATCGCCGCGTCGGCCACGTTGAACACGTACCATGACCAGCCGCCGGCATGCAGGTGGACGAAGTCGAACACCGCCCCGTAGACGGCCCGGTCGACGGCGTTGCCGAGCGCGCCGCCGACGATCAGCCCGAGGGCGACCGCGAGGAGCCGCGAGCCCGCCCGCATCATCCAGATCCCGAGCCCGAGGGCGGCGGCGAGGGACAGGGCCACGAGGAGCCAGCGCCCGAGCCCGCCCTCCTGCTGGAACAGCCCGTAGGAGACGCCCCGGTTCCAGACCACCACGAAGTCGGCGAAGGGCGCCAGCCGCCAGGGCTGGGTCAGGACGAGGTCGGTGCCGACATAGAGCCCGAGCTTGGAGGCTTGGTCGAGCACCAGGGTGAGGAGGAGGGCCAGCAGGCCGGCGCGGGCGGGGGTCATGGGCGACGGACCCAGCACGCGTCTCCCTCCCCCCTCTGCGGGGGAGGGTACCCTGCGAAGCAGGGGGGGAGAGGGGAGCGCCGGGGCAGAAGAACGCAGTGTCCTTCATGTCGGTCGCGCCCTCTCTTGAAGCCGCGCTCCCCTCTCCCGACCCCCTTCGGGGGCCACCCTCCCCCGCAGAGGGGGGAGGGCGATGTAGCGAGCGATCTCACGCCGCGCTCGCCTCCGGATGCGCCGCGTCCCACTCGCGCAGGGCCTGGGCGTCGCGGGGGGGGCCGTGGGCCTCGCCGACATGCAGAAGGCCGGCGCCCAGACCGTGGCCGAGCACGAGAGCACCGCGGTGGTCTACGGCATGCCGGCGGCGGCGGTGCGGCTCGGGGCGGCCCGGGCCATCCTCCCCCTCGACCGGGTC
>NZ_JAKSYC010000198.1 GCF_022829585.1 Methylobacterium sp. J-026 | reverse complement strand
CGCATCATGCCTCAGGGGTTCCCGCAGGCGCCCGCGGACGACCGGCCTGCCTTAGCTTGTAGGAGACGGTCGCGACGGGCTCAGCGTCCGTTGCGGCCGCCTTCTTGCGCTGGCTGCCGAGGCCGGGGCGCTTGGCGAGTGCGGAGCGATGAGCCGAGTAGCTGGCGGCCGTGGACGGGTAGTCCCGCGGCAGGGCGACGTGCTCCGGGTCCTGATCGATTGTCATGCCAAGCTTGCTGAGATGCCGCTTCAGGGTCGTGTACGGCTTGCCGTCGATGAAGCTGATCAACGCGTCCGGCGTGATCGACTTCCGGATCTGGGAAGGGGTGAGCTTCTC
>NZ_JAKSYC010000197.1 GCF_022829585.1 Methylobacterium sp. J-026 | reverse complement strand
AACCCCGTGACGGGCCGCTCCTCGACCGTGACAAGCCCGAGCTTGCGGGCCTCCCGGATGGCGTTGCGCACGGTAGTCTCGGACACGCCGACGATCGCCGCGATGTGCCCAACCGCCAGCCGGCAGTCGCCGCGGCGCGCTACCTCGGCGGCGACCAGGGCGAGCACGCCTTGCTCAGCGTGGGTGAACTTGGCGGCGAGACCGAGCGGCATGCGACCAGAGGCTGCCCAGCGGCGGCGGCGCTCCAGCGAGCCATCCGTGCGCGGGCGCGAGCCGACCGACCTCCTGGGGCGGCCCTGGCGTTCCTGAGGAGCAGGCCG
>NZ_JAKSYC010000186.1 GCF_022829585.1 Methylobacterium sp. J-026 | reverse complement strand
AGATTGCGCCAGCCTGCGCGCCGATCCGCGCTGCATCGCCATAGGCCCCAGCCTGCCGCATCATCGCCCCGCGCCGTTCTATCGCCGACAGTAGCGTGTCGAGGGCATCGCCGCCCTGCATCGTCACGGCACGGGCGAGCTGTTGGTTGCGGGCGATGTCGGCTTGCCGACCGGCGGAACTGGCCGCGAGCTTGAGGCCGCCCATGGCCGCCTTGCTCGCCAGAGCCCCCGCGCCCGCCCCAGCGCCGCCGACCAGGGTCGCGACCCCCGGCAGCACGTCGGTGGCGCCCGCCGGCACCTCCCGCGGGGCGATGTCCCGGGCCGATGCGGCGCGCTGAGCCGTCTGACTGCCGCGCACCACGTCATTGTAGGTCCGATCGAACTGCGCTTCGCGCCCCACCGTCGAGGCGAGCTGCTGGGTCGGCTGAAGGCCCCGGACAGGTCGGAGTGCTGGTAGTCGCGGTCCTCGTCGTCCATGCCGATGCTCCAGGCCGCCCCACAACGAACTGCCCCAATGGTCCCGACCCGGGACGGCCACCTACCCAGCGTTGGCACAATCGGGCAATTGCCTTTCGCCATACAGCTCCCGAGCCGCGTTGCGTATCGGCTCGACCGCTGGTGAGATCGGACGCTCCCTCGCCCCGTGATCGGATCGGGACGGGGCCAAGCGTACAGAACCACAGGCGGCAGATGGTGGAGGCAAAGTAGTTTCAGCTTCGGCCGGGTTTTGGCGAAGCTGGCCCATAGCGCTCTTCCAGCTCGGCTCGCCCTGCATCGGTGATCTGGTACTCGGCGCTGTCCTTCTCGGGATCCGTCCGCCCGGTGGCAACTACAAGGCCGAGAACCTCCAAGCGACGCATGTAGGCGGTCACCGGATAGAAGCGTGCGCTAGTCTCAGAAAGCAGGCGGAGGCGGTACAGGCTGGCGGGCGGGAGCTTGTGCATCGCCAGGCAATGTACCAATCGACGGCTGCGAGGTCAGGCCCCGCTTTGAGCCTGCGCCACGCTGCTGAAACTGACTGGCCTGTCATGCCTTCCGCAGCCACGCCACCGGCCCGTCGCCGCTCTCCTCGATGAAGATGAAGCCGGCGGCTGTCAGTTCGGTCCCTTGTGCTTCCTGCTAGGCCGATCGCTTCGCCAAGCGAAGTAGCCGACGGCCAGCAGAGACAGGAATAGCCCCGTCCAGACGCCGCCCTCGGTCATCTTGGCGACGAACCATTCCCAGGGCGTCGGTGCGACCGGATCCTGCGACCAACCGACGGCCATCACGATGGTACCGATTAGAGCGAAGCCAAACAGGATCACGGTGGGAATCGGCATCAGCAGGCCTCTTCTCGCACCGCGCGGTGCCGCAAGCCTCCTTGACTGAAGAGCCAGTTGCTCATGGCGCGACCGGATCACCACGGAAGCCGCGGGCATCGAAGACGCGCCGGACGAAGCCCGTCTTTTTGGCTCCATCCAACCAATCGGTCACATAGGCAAGGGCGCCGGGCCGCCCCTTCGGCAGCGCAACAGCCACCTGCGTCCGCTGGAAGCCGCCCGTGACGATCCGCGAGCCCGGGACCTGCTGGACGACCGGCCGCAGCGTATCGCGCGACAGGGCGAAGGCTTCCGCCTGGCCGGCGCGCATCCGCTCCACGGCCTCGGCCACGGTCGGGACCGCCACGGGCTGCGTGTGCGTCAGAGTGCGGGCGGAGGCGCGGAACGTCGTGGTGCCGTCGATCGCCAGGACGCGGACGCCCGGCTGGTCGACCTGCGCGACGTCGACGATGCCCGAGGCGGCGCTGGCTAGGTAGGTACTTTCCAGATCGTAGTACCCTGGCCCGAACTCGAGCATCTGCCGCCTGGTCGCATCGACCGGCATGAAGCTTACGTCGATCGTCGCGGCCTGGAGCGCCGCGGCCGCGGCTCCCGAATTCGGGAACAGGGTCACGGCGAGCGGCAACCCAGCCTTCACGGCTAGGTCGGCACTCAGGTCGGCCGTGACGCCCTCGGGCTTCCCGTCAGCGGCGCGACTGACGAAGATGAGGCCGGGGGAGGGGGCCTCAATCAGGCCGACCCTGAGCGCGCCGGTCGGGGCGAGCTCGGTCTTTACAACCGCATCCTGAGCTTCGCTTGAGATCGTCATGCTGGCGATGAGGGCGGCCGCGGCGAGGAGCGAACAGGTGAGAGGTTCGAGCCGCCTGCTTCCGCAGTGCTTCCGCAGCCAATTCTCGACCACAGGGCACCGCCCTTTAAGTCATTCAAATGATTGGCGCACCCGACACGATTCGAACGTGTGACCTTTGCCTTCGGAGGGCAACGCTCTATCCAGCTGAGCTACGGGTGCTAGCCGCGCCGGTGTCCTAACCCAACCGCGCGGCCAGCGCAACGGCGCCGATCCGCCGCTCTTCGTCACCGGAGCGGCTGCGGCGGGGGCGGGGCTGTTCTCTGCCCTGATGCGACAACTAGAAGGTGTGGCGGCCGTAGCCAGAGGCGCCCGGCTGTGCTGAAACGGTCCGATGAACGGCGGCAGGGCGTGCAGGCGCCGACGGCGCGCCGGCAGCACGGCCTCGGTTTGCCCTTGACCATCCAGCACGGCACTGCGGCGCGGCCGCGGATCACGGCGGACGACGTGGCCCGGCGCATCGCCGGCCTCGGGCCGGGCGAGCGCCTCGTCGTCCTGGGCATCGGCCGCGCCGCCCTCGCCACCCTCGTGCGGGAGGGCAGCGACCGCGGCGCGCTGCTGGTCGAGGGCGCGGACCGGTCCACCGCCACGGCGCTCATCGACCGGATCCTCGACGACCTGGCCGAGCTGGCCCTCGACCGCTGGCCGCACTGGCACGGCGGCGACGCGTCCCTTACCCCGGTCACCGCCGATCCGTGGCTGAAGGCGGCGTCGAAGCGCGCCCGCCTCGGCCTGAGGCCGCGCTTCCGGACGCTGGGGCAGGATCACGAACTCCTCCGCCTCGCGCGGGCGATCGACCCCGCCGGAATCGTCCTGATCTGGGAGATCGATCCGGCCTCGGCGGCCCGCGCCCGCCCGACGATCGAGGCCCTGGAATGGTGCGGCCGGCATGGGGCCGCGGTGGTGGCCACCCTCGCCGCGGAGCCGCCCGAGACGGCGCCCTACGACCGGATCCTCTACGGCGCCCGCACCTTCGCCGCGGAGGACCGCCCGGCGGCGGAGCGCTTCATCCCGCCGGCCGGCGGGCTCCCGGCGAGCGCGATCGAGCGCCGGGTCGCGGCGGCGCTGGATCAAGATCCTGAACTCGCGGGCCTGTTCGTCTGCAACGCCCTGGTTCCGGTGGGCGCCTGGGGGGTGCGGCCGCGGGTCGACCTGCTGTGCCGCACGCGCCGCGTGGTCGTGGAACTCGACGGTCCCGAGCACCGGGCCGAGCCCAAGTTCGGCAACGACCGCCACCGGGACTACGAGCTGCTGACCGCGGGCTACCGGGTTCTGCGCTTGACCAACGATCAGGTCACGGCAGACCTTCCCCTGGCGATCGAGAAGATCCGCGCCGTGATCCGCCTCGGGCCCGGCGCGCAGGACGAGGTGAGCCGATGAGTGAGTCGCCGACGCCGCAGCAGGCCCTGCTCCTGTGGTGCCTCCTCGGCCGGGGCGGAACCGCCCTGCAGGGCACGCTCGTGCCGGAGGTCAGGAAGGCCGACCGGGAGGCGCTGATCGCGGGGCGCTATATCACGGTGGAGACGCAGGGGCGCGCGCTGCGGCTGACCGTCACCGACAGGGGCTGGAACTGGGCGGGGGGCCATCTGGACGCAGCCCTGCCGCCGGCCTTCCGGGTGCTGCAGGATTGGCTGGGACGAATCGCGGCCGATCTCGCGGCGACCGGGCGCCCCCTCGCGGACCTTATCGGACCCGTTCCCGACGCGCCGCCACCCGCAACGGCGCGCGCGCCCGCGGTCAAGTCCGCCAAGGACCCGAAGGCGTCGAAGCCGCCGAAGACGGCAAGTCCCAAGAAAACACCCAGCCCCAAGAAAGCGCCAAGTCCCAAGAAAACACCCAGTCCCAAGAAAACACCCAGTCCCAAGAAAACACCTAGTCCCAAGAAAACACCCAGTCCCAAGAAAACACCCAGTCCCACGAAAGCGCAAAGTCCCAAGAAACCGCCTGGCCCGAAGCAGCTCCGCGCCCG
>NZ_JAKSYC010000165.1 GCF_022829585.1 Methylobacterium sp. J-026 | reverse complement strand
TAGGCGGGCTGGCCGCCCGTCTCACCCTCCGAGGTCAACATGGTTCGGGTCACGGCGCCCAGGCTCTCACTCCGCCTGGGTCTGCGCACTCTCGCGAGCCTCGCTGCGCCGCCGACCCTACTTCTGCTCGCCGGCACAGGTTCGGCCAGCGCGCACGTGAAGTGGTTCTGCGCCTACGACGTCGCCGGCCAACCGCGTGGCCTCGAACAGGTGCTCTGCCCGAACTTCGAGTGGCTGACGGGGCTCGCCCTGGTCTGCCTGATGGCGGGCTGCCTGGCCGAGGGCACTCCGCTCGGCGGCGCTCTCCTGAATGCGCTCGACCGTGTCACAACCCGCATCCGCATCGACACCGAGCTGCTGGTCCGCTGCACGCTCGGCTTTTTCCTGGTTTCGCTCTTCGACCTCGGCGGCATCATCCTGACCCCGGAACTGAAGACCGACGTGGCCTGGATCCCGTGGCTTCAGCTCGCGCTGGCGGCCTGCCTGATCTGGCGCCGGACCATGCCGCTCACCGGGCTCGGTATCGTCTTCCTGTTCAGCTACGCCACTGCGCAGTATGGCGTTTTCCACCTCGCCGATTATCCGGTTTTCCTGGGCGTGGCCGCCTACCTGATCTGCCA
>NZ_JAKSYC010000160.1 GCF_022829585.1 Methylobacterium sp. J-026 | reverse complement strand
GTGAAGCTCGGGCGTGGCGAGTTCGCCGCGGATGAGTTCCGGCGCATCGCCCGGGGCGGCCGCGAAGTCTGGATCCAGGCGACCTACAACCCGATTCGCGACCGGGACGGTGTGCCGGTGAAGGTGGTGAAGTTCGCCGCCGACATCACCGAACAGGTGCATGAGCGCCAGCGCCGGGCCGAGGCGCAGCGGGCGATCAGCATGGATCTCGACGCGATCGGTACCGCGGTCGAGGCTGTCACCCTGCAGACAGCCGAGGCCGCCGGCATCGTGGGGCAGGTGTCGAGCGACATCCAGGCGGTGGCCTCGGGCGCGGAGGAGCTGTCAGCATCCGTCGGCGAGATCAGCCAGCAGGTCAGCCACGCCGCGCGCATGGCCGGCGAGGCGGTTGAGCAGGCGCGCCACACCGGCAGCATCGTTGAGGGCCTGAGCGGCCAGGCCACGCAGATCGGCGAGGTCGTGACCATGATCCAGGGGATCGCCGCGCAGACCAACTTGTTGGCACTCAACGCCACAATCGAGGCGGCGCGAGCCGGCGCCTCGGGCAAAGGCTTCGCGGTGGTTGCCTCCGAGGTGAAAGCGTTGGCCGAGCAGACTGCCAAGGCGACAGATCAGATCCGTGTGCAGATCACCGCGACCCAAGCGGCCACGCGCGAGGCGGTGGGCGCAATCGGTTCGATCCAGGGCACGATCGGCAAACTGGATGAGGTCTCAGCAGCGATC
>NZ_JAKSYC010000145.1 GCF_022829585.1 Methylobacterium sp. J-026 | reverse complement strand
CGATCCCTTTACCGCCCAGTCGAACCTGTTTCACCCCCAGCAGAAGCACCCTGGCAGCCCGCGATCCGCAACGCCGGATGCGCGCCCCCGTCCCCGAACGGTAGCGGGGCAAGGTGCTTCTGGTGGAGGCGCCGGGTACCGCCCCCGGGTCCTGAAGCGTTATTATGAACCGGTCATCAACCTCGCGCGCACCCTACGCCAGAAGTGCCCCCCGGGTCTACAGGGTTGATGGGCTCCAGACGCCCAGGGCTCACCGAGGCGGGCTCCATCCCGATCCGAGTTCAGCTTCCGGCAGACCGGTTCGTGACCATCGCCCTGAGCCGCATGCCGACTGACGATGCCCAGCAGGAGTAACCAACGCGCGCGACTGCGCAAACTCTGCTGTTGCAACTTCAGATTTTGTGGCGAGAATGTGGCATCGACCATAGGACGAGGGTGCTGACATGCGGTGCGGATCGCTCGTTCTAGTCGCGGCCCTGGCCGCCTCGCCGGTCAATGCTGCTCCGCGGCCGCCGGCCTATTACTCTGCCGAAGAGGGCTTCAATTCAAGCTACGCTCTGCGGGAGCGCGTCATCGCGCAGACGATGCTGATCAGCGCGGGTTACCAGAATGCCGTCCCCACTGAGCGCTTCACCCTGCACACCTTTAACGCCATCCGAGACTTCCAAATCGCCAACAGTCTTACGCCGTCGGGAAGCTTGGACAAGGCAACCTCAGACAAATTGTTCGCCGTGGCGCGCCCCATGTTCAACATGTGGGACTTCCGCCAGATCGGACATCCGACGCGGGGGCGGCCTATCTGGATACCCCAGGGCATGGGCCTTCGCCCCTATCCCAATAGAAACGGCCTCACCTACCGCGACGCCACCGATCGGGTCCAAGTGTCCTACAACTATTTCTCCGGAACGACGCCGGAGGCCGTGTATGCCGGCCTTTTGGAGAAGATGCGCGGCAACGGCACCGTCATCCATTATTCGGTTCTCAAGGATGGTTGGTTCGTCATCTCCGCGACGACGGGAGACGGGGATGACGAGTACGTCCGGTATCACGCGGACGGCGACGGTATCTTGGGCTTCGCGGCCTTCTGGAACAACGCGAAGGGCGTGGTGAATGGCGAGCGCATCGCCGTCCTCATGTCGGCCTCGCTCGGTTCGGTGATGAACGGCCGGCCCTTCGTCGAGCCGCCCGGCTTCCTGGACGAGGAGCCCGCCCGCGTTGCCGCGGCGCCGGCCGTCGTGCCGGTAAGCCGGCCGGATCCGGCCGTCATCCCCCCGGCGCCCAATGTGCTCGCACCCGTGCCGAACCCGGCCGCACCGCCGCCGGTGGCTCGGGCTAAGCCGGAGGACAAGATCTCGACCGGCAGTGGGTTTTTCGTCGACGGGCAGGGGCGATTCATCACGAATAATCACGTCATCGAGACGTGCAAGGATATCGTCGTGAAGACGCCGGATGGACAAATCCGGAAGGCAGCCGTCAGGGCGACTGATGCGGCCAACGACATGGCTTTGATTCAGGTCACAGGAGCCGAGGGTCACAAATTCCCGCCGCTGCGGCTCGGCGCACGGCTCGGCGAAGGCATCGCGACGTTCGGCTACCCTCATCTCGACCTGCTGGCCAACACCGGCAACTTCACGCTCGGCAATGTCACTGCCCTTGCCGGGGTGAACGACGATTCACGGTTCTACCAGATCTCTGCACCAGTCCAGGCCGGCAATTCCGGCGGCCCGGTGCTTGACAATTTTGGCAACGTGGCCGGCGTCGTTCAATCGAAGCTGAACGTTCTCAAAGTTGCGATCGCGTCCGGCGACTTCCCACAAAACATCAACTTTGCGATTAAGGGTGCAATCCTGGCGTCGTTCTTGGAAAGCAACGGGGTTACGATTATGCCAGGCTCGATCACCGGGGCGAAGCTCGATCCGGCCGACCTTGCGGACGCGGCCAAGACGGTCAGCGGCCTCGTGGCGTGCCAGTAGGTCTCGCGCGCGGACCCGCAGCGCTCAGTACCGCACGTCGCGAAAACCGCTGTCGCCGCGGCCGACGACGCCCTGGATCACCGCTTTGGTCGAGGGGCTGAGGCCGCCATCGCCGCGCAGGCGCCGCCCATCGGCCCGTTCCAGCCGGGCGACGTCGTCGGAGCAGCGATCGAGTGCGGTGTGGACCCGGGACGACAGGGGCATACCCCGTTGTGCGGGAGTGCCGCTCATCTCGAACCGCAGGCAGGAGGCGAGGTACCCCTTCAGGTCATCGAAGGCGGCGGCGTGGGCGCTCGACGTGAGAAGGGCGAGCAGCAACGCGGATCGGGCGAGCATCGGGCGCTCCAGGTGAGGATGGATCCTCTCGACAACGCGCGAGCCGGGCTTTGGTGGCGGGTCGCGCCGCGCCCCGCAATTCGCGCCGGCGCGGCCGCACGCCGGGGGCCCGGTTCCCCGGAGCCGCATCACCGTCTCTTCACCATCCGGCGCGAACGGGTCGCTCGAAGTCGGGGCGATCCCGTTGAGGGGACATGGACACGCCCGCGCCTGCCCCGGCGGATCACCCCCCGCCCACGACGGACACCTTGGCCGACCTGCCGGTCGAGGCCTTCGTCCTGGGTTGGCGGATCCTCACGGGCGAGCCGCCGGCGGTCCTGCTCGGCTCACGGACCGCGATGATCGCGCTGCTCGTGGCGTGCGCACCGGTGGTCCCGCTGACGCCGGCAGACCCCGTCTGGGATGCGCCGCTGCGCGGCGACGGCACGCAGCTTTAGCCGCCCGCCGGCATCCAGCGGTCCAGGAACGCGGAGCGGGTGCGATCCGGTGCCGCGGCCGGCAGCGGTGGCATCGATTGCCCCCCGGCGGTGGCCAGATTCGCCGTGACGCGGACGGAGACCGTCGGATCGCGGATCGTTCAGGCTGTGGCGCCCCCCGATGTCCCGGAGCGCCGACCGTCCGTACGCGCCCGCAGCGCGACGCGGCCGGGCCATGGACGGACCGTGCCGGGATCTGTGCCTTGACGAAGCGCCCTCAAACGTAGTCAAAAGTCCCCCTGACGCCCTGAAACCGCAAGATTTCTCAACGGTTTCAAGGCGCCCGCCGGTGTAGCACAGCGGTAGTGCAGCGGTTTTGTAAACCGAAGGTCGGGAGTTCGATCCTCTCCACCGGCACCAATCATTACAATGACTTAGTTCGGATTTTTTCGCCACCAACCGCGTCGAACGAAGATGGGGTAACAATAGGGGTAACGGCTGGGGCATTTCATACAAACCTTTGCTGCCCATATGTGCGTTCCGCCCGTTTCAGCGCGACGCCAATTCATATGCGCTACGTGTTGCGCTCACTTAAGCGCGGCCGTTTGCTCGGAATGGATCCAGGCCATGCTCAACGACGCAGTTCCCGCGTTTCGGTTTAACCGAACTCGTACCCCCTCCCTTTCGAAGCAGCCACCGCACCACGTTACATCGACGAAGGCACACGACAGGTCGCCAACTGCTAAGTCTGCAACTGAACCGGCCGAATTAGGCAGAGCCAGCGCTGGGGCTGGCAGCCGCGACGCCGTGGCCGCCGACGCCGAACGCTTCCTGCATCAGGTCCAAGGTGCCAGGTCGCAGCCGCTCGACAGCGCGGGTTGGCTGCAGCGCGCCGGCTTGAACATCCGCAAGGCGTCGGATGCGCAGCACCTTGAGGCCATCGCACTGTCCTACGCCACATACATCCGAATCAGCGCCAGCCCACTGCAGACCGCGATCATGGCCGAGCTTGAAACGCTGAGCGGGCGCAAACGCTCGCGCACCACCCACGACCTGCACCTCATCGTCGAGCGGTTCGTCTCCTATGGCGGCGAGACCGCGGCCGAGCGGCTGGCGGCGCGCAAGCTGATCAGCCGGGACGTGCGGGCGATCCAGCATCTCGAATCAGCCAAGGTGCTGCCGAGCCGGGTTCAGGCGCTTGCGGCCTCCCCGGGCGAAGGGTTGCACGCCTGGGCGCGTCAGCGGGCATTGGCGAAGCGGGTGTCCTCATCCCCGCCGAATGCGATCGCGACTGCGCGTCAAGCGAAGGCCGAGGCACAGCAGCGCGCGCTGATCCACGAGGTGACGATCACGACTCGGCGGCCGGACGGTACGCGGAAGGCCCGGCAGCGGTACAGGATCTCCGGGGTGCTAAGTTCGGAGATCGCCGGGCTGCGGCGGCGCCTGAAGGGCCTGGAAGGACGATCCGCTCGCAAAGCTTAGCTGGGATGACCGAGCCGACAGCTGAGCGGCATCAGGTCAACCAAGTGCCGCTATGCGCCATGAGCGGACATCAGCTGACCGCCCGGTAGCGGACATTCAGCTTCGGATGGTCGACCGTCCGGTCTTGGCCGATTCTGTTGAAAAACTCGGGTGTTGCAGCGGTTGTGATGAGGTGATTCACTCCTGTCGAGAGACGGAGATCGAAGCAGATGATGGGACCTCGGCAAGTCGCGCAGGGTGCCCTCTTCTACGAGTTCTCGCTCGACACGCACGTTCCCACCGACCATCTGCTTCGCTCCATCGACCGCTTCGTCGATCTCACCGGCCTGCGCCAGGAACTGGCCCCGTTCTACGCCTCGACGGGCCGCCCTTCCGTCGATCCCGAGTTGATGATCCGCATGCTGATCGTCGGCTACTGCCTCGGTATCCGCTCCGAGCGCCGGCTGTGCGACGAGGTCCACCTCAACCTCGCCTACCGCTGGTTCTGCCGGCTCGGCCTGGAGGGCCGCGTGCCGGACCACTCTACCTTCTCCAAGAACCGTCACGGTCGCTTCCGCGGCAGCGATCTCCTGCGCCGCCTGTTCGAGACCGTGCTCGCCCGCTGCATCGCGGAGGGGCTCGTCGGTGGCGAAGGCTTTGCCGTCGATGGCAGCCTGATCAGGGCCGATGCCAATCGGCAGAAGGGGGTCGAAGGCTCTGCCGGCCTGCCGCCCGAGGTCGTGAGCCGCGCCGCTCAGGAGTACCTCGCCGTCCTCGACGAGGCCGCCACGCCGGTGCCGCCCAAGTTCATCTCGCCCGCCGATCCGGCCGCGCGCTGGACTGGAGCGCACGGCGGGCAGGCGTTCTTCGCCTACACGGCCAACTATCTGATCGACCTCGACCACGCGATCATCGTCGACGTCGAGGCGACCACGGCCATCCGGCAAGCCGAGGTCACGGCCGCCAAACGCATGATCGAGCGATCGCGCGAGCGCTTCGACCTCTATCCGGCCCGGCTTGCCGGCGACAGCGGTTACGGTTCGGCCGAGATGCTGGGCTGGCTCGTCTACGAGCACGGCATCGAGCCGCACATCAGCGTGTTCGACAAATCGGCCCGCACCGACGGCACCTTCTCACGCGTGGACTTCACCTACGACCAGCCGGGCGACGTCTACCACTGCCCGGCGGGCCAGGTGCTGACCACGACCGGCACCCTGGTCAACGACGGGGCGACGCTGCTGTACCGGGCGAGCAAGTTCGACTGCGCGCCATGCCCGTTGAAGGCGCGGTGCTGCCCGAACGAGCCAGTGCGCAAGGTCCCGCGCTCGATCTACGAGGGCGCGCGGGACATGGCCCGCGACATCGCGCGGTCCGCGGAAGGCAAGACCTCACGACGCGAACGCAAGAAGGTCGAGATGCTGTTTGCCCACCTCAAGCGCATCCTGAAGCTGGACCGCCTCCGGCTACGAGGACCGAACGGAGCGAAGGACGAGTTCCACCTCGCAGCCGCCGCCCAGAACCTGAGGAAGCTCGCCAAGATCATTCCGGTCCCGCAGCCGCGCCCGGCTTGACCGGCAGGGGAACCCCAGCCCGGGAACGAGGGCTCACCCCGACCGCGCCCCGATCTCGGCCGCCGACGAGTTTTTCAACGAAATCGACCCTTCTCGGACCCTCGGAAGGTCTGCTTTGCAGCAGCTTGGTGGAGGACGCCCCACGTCCGGGTCGGGTGGAGCCCGGAACGTCCGGTCTCGGTCAGAAATGCTGGGAACCTGACGTTGAACACCGAACCGGGTGTGCCTTTTAGCCGGTCGATAGATCGAGCTATCGGCTGGCCGACGCAAATTCGAGGATGCCTTGAACGAGCTTGCGCTGCTGGAACGGCTTGTCGTGGAACACGCCCCGCTCCGGGATGCTCGACAGGGACGGATCGACGGCTAGGGCCGCTATTGGAACGGCAGAACCGGTGGACTTGAGGCAGCCCGCTTCCGCAGGGCGATTCGACGGGAGCGGACCGCGTGGCCCGATCAGGCGGGGCCTCACGGCCCCGGCCGGGGGGACGCGGTCAACGGAACCGGTCGAGCCCGGATGGCTTGCCCCCCGGGATACACGATTTCGAGGCGAGACCTCGGCCAATCGCGAGAAGTGAGTTTTGGTTGGGTTCGACGTCACGGCGTTGTCGCGGAACGAGCTTGAGGCGGAGGTCATACGCCTGCGGTCGCGGCTGCCGGAGGCGGAAGGCGAGGCGTTCCACTGGATGGCGCTGAGGGAGAACGAGGCGAAGCTCCGCGAGAGCGAAGACCATTTCCGGCACACGGTCGAACTCAACCCTCAGGTCCCGTGGACCTGCGACCCAGTTGGCAACATCACCTCGTACTCGAATCGCTGGCTCGACCTGACGGGCCAGGCCCCGGGCGAACCGGACGGCGCGGGCTGGAAGAAGGCCCTGCATCCGGACGACATTCCGCACACGGTCGCGGTGTTCTCGGCTTGCCTCGCCTCGGGCGATCCGGTCGACGTGGACTACCGCATCAACATTGCGGCTGCAGGCGAATACCGCTGGATGCGAGCCAGGGCGCGTCCCCGCCGGGACGAAGCCGGCGCCATCGTGGCTTGGTACGGCGTCGTCGAGGACATCCATGACCGCCGCCTTGCCGAGGAGGCGCTGCAGGCTAGCGAGGCCCGCTACCGGACGCTGTTCGAGACGATCGAGGTCGGGTTCTGCATCATCAGGATGCGCTTCGACGCGGACGGACGGGCGGTCGACTACCTGATCGAGGAAGCCAACCCGGCCTTCGCCCGGCAGACCGGCGCGGACGTCGCCGGTCGGTGGGTCAGCTCGTTCGCGCCCAACCTCGAACGGCACTGGTTCGACCGCTACGGCCGCGTCGCATTGACTGGGGAACCCGCCCACTTCGAGAACTACGCCGCCGTGTTCGGGCGCTGGTTTGACGTGCGTGCGCACCGGGTCGGGGACCCGCGCGACCGCCGCGTCGCGGTCTTCTTCGGCGACATTACCGCACGAAGGAACGCCGAGTTGCGGGCGGAGGCCAACGCGCGCGAACTCCGACTCATCACCGACGCGCTGCCGGTGCTGATCGCGTTCATCGACGCGGGCCATGTCTACCGCTTCGCCAACGATGCCTACCGGGACTGGTTCTTCGTCCCGCCCGGCGAGGTCGTCGGGCGCGATGTCCGCGAACTCCTGGGCCCAGCCGCCTACGCCGTTCGGCGGCCCTTCATCGACCGGGCACTCGGGGGCGAGCCCGTCACCTTCGAGACGGACTGGCCGCACCGCGACGGGCGGCACCGCGTTGCCGAGATTCGCTACCTGCCCCGCCAGGATGACGGCGGCGCGGTCGACGGCTTCCACGTCTTCGTGCAGGACGTGACCGTCCGGGCGCAGACGGAGGCCGACCTAGCCCGCCAAGTCGCCGCCCGGACCGCCGAGCGCGACCAGATCTGGCAAGCTTCGTCCGACCTCTTATGCGTAGCCAACCTCGACGGTTACTTCGTCGGTCTCAACCCGGCTTGGCCGCGGACCCTCGGGTGGACCGAGGCCGAGCTGAAGGCGCGACCGTTCCTCGATTTCGTCCACCCCGACGACATCGCCGCGACCTTGGCGGCGGCGGGGGGGCTGTCGCGCGGGGAGGCCCAACTCACGTTCGAGAACCGCTACCGCCGCAAGGATGGCGGTTACGTCTGGCTGTCCTGGAACGCTGTCCCGCGCGACGGGCTCATCTACTCGTCCGTACGCGACGTCACCGAGATCAAGCTGCAGGGCGAGGCGCTCGCGAAGACGGAGGAGGCCCTGCGGCAGTCGCAGAAGATGGAGGCGGTCGGCCAACTGACCGGCGGCCTCGCGCATGATTTCAACAACCTGCTTGCCGGCATCTCAGGCTCGCTGGAACTGATGCAGACCCGCATGTCGCAGGGTCGCATGGGCGACCTCGACCGCTACATGAGCGTCGCGCAAGGGGCGGCCAAGCGCGCCGCCGCCCTGACGCATCGCCTGCTCGCCTTTTCCCGGCGCCAGACCCTCGACCCCAAGCCCACCAACGTGAACCGCCTGGTCCGGGACATGGAGGAGTTGATCCGGCGTACTGTCGGTCCTGCCGTCCACTTGGAGGTCGTCGGCCTCGCGGGGCTGTGGCCGGCGCTGATCGACCCAGGACAATTGGAGAACGCGCTGCTCAACCTGTGCATCAACGCTCGGGACGCGATGCCGGACGGCGGCCGCATCACTATCGAGACCGCCAACAGGTGGATTGACGAGGCCGGTAGCCGCCAGCACGATCTCGCTCCCGGCCAGTACCTGGGCGTCTGCGTGACCGACACCGGCACTGGCATGGCCCCGGATCTGATCGGAAAGGTGTTCGAGCCGTTCTTCACCACCAAGCCTACCGGCGAGGGCACGGGCCTCGGACTGTCCATGGTCTACGGTTTCGCCCGACAGTCCGGCGGACAGGTGCGGATCTATTCCGAGGTCGGCGTCGGGACGACGGTCTGCCTGTACCTGCCGCGCCACTACGGCGAGGCCGACGAGGATGACGTGGCCCGCAGGCTTGCCGAGGTGGAGCAGGCCGGCCAGGGCGAGACAGTGTTGATCGTGGACGACGAGCCCTCCGTGCGCATGCTCGTCACCGAGGTACTGGAAGACCTTGGCTACACCGCCATCGAGGCCGCCGACAGCGTGGGAGGCCTGAAGGTACTTCAGTCGGACGTGCGCATCGACCTGCTGGTGACCGACGTCGGGCTGCCGGGGGGCATGAACGGGCGGCAGATGGCCGATGCCGGCCGCGAGCGGCGGCCGGACCTGAAGGTGCTTTTTATTACCGGCTACGCCGAGAACGCTGTGCTCGGGAACGGCTACCTGCGCCCCGGCATGCAGGTCCTGACCAAGCCGTTCGTGCTGGAAACCCTCGCCACCCGCATCAAGGATCTCATCGCCGAGGCTTGAACTCGCCGCCAGAGGTTGACCTGCGTCATCGTCCGTAGCGACTGGGGTTCCGCTACGGCGTTGTCAGGCGCGAACCACCGACCGGAGCCGTCATCCTGAACCCGTTCTGTGCCGACTTTCCGCTCGCCGTGGAGGCTCAAAAGGTCATCGAGTTGCGACTGGTGCGGATCGCATGGGGCTGCGCGGAGAGCCAGGCCGAGATGGTCTCAATGGTCAGCAGAAGGTCGTGGCCGCGGTGGAGGCTGCCAATACCCTGATGGCGGGCGGCAGCCACGGTGATGTCATCGCGCGCTACCGGGAGCACGTTGCGGACAACACTCATTGCCTGATGGCCTGAGCCGGCTTCGAAGACGACAAGCAGGAGACTGTCATCAGCTGACCTCGCAGGCGTGCCCGCCTTGAATGCTCGGCTCGATGAAGCGATTACAGAGACCCCCACATCTATCTTTTTCACGTCTGCGGCCATGTCCGCTTCCGGGAGGCGCATAACCGCGCGTGAACGACTGTGTTGGGTCGCAAGCCGAATGACCGCTCGGGGCGCTGAGCGGTCATTCGGCTGCCGACCCAACTCAGACGCCTGGGCCGCCGTTACCGCTTCTCCAAAGCAGCCGCTCGGCAGCCATCCGTCTACTTTGGCTTGGGGTGGAGCGTAGATATCGAAGTGGGCATCGGCGGGGATCCCTACTTTATATTGGGGATATGGTCCACGTTCATATTTTCGAAGTCAGAAAAAGTTTAATTACGCGCTGTAAACCCACTTACAACTGTGAAAGGCGGCGATGAAGGGCAGGCGTATTAATCAAACCCGACTCCTACTATGCTTTGGTGAGCCGCCGCGGGGAGCTAATGTCATTCTTGATCGGCGTCGTCTTAATTTTCTACGTTCTGCCATTCGTCGTCATGGCAGCGATGCCTGGCTGGCGTTCGCTCGCGGTTGCCACAGTAATTGGGGTGGCGCTGGTTGGGGTGCCGTGGTTCGTCCAGCAACGGCATCTCGGCGAGGGGAATGGGCTCGCTGAGGGCATGGCCGTCGCCATGCTATGGTTGATGGCGAGCAGCCTCACCGCCGCCGTGGCCGGGCGTTCGCTGACATTACTCGTACGACGCCCCAGCAGGCGGTGGCGCGCCCTAGGAATCTTGTCTGTGGCCTTTCTGGCCGCACCGGCATTGTATTTCGGCTATGACTACTATCGAGCATGGGAACGCCGACCGCCCTCGAACGAATGCGCTGCGAGGCGATCCTTCGCCATCCGTTTCGGCGACATCGTGTTGCACGTCCCCAAAACTCCTGTAACGATGGTTCAAGCTGGAAACGAGATCTTTTCTTTGGCTAGGCCGGGAGCTGTCCGACGGCTGTGTGCTGCTGTTAATTATCTTCCAGGAGATTTTCAGGCTCAGACGGTAACTCTGTTTGTTGTGAAAATCGTTAACGAGCGTCTTAGACCAGAAATCACGGCGTGGTTGGCTGAGGGATGCCGCGACGCAGCAGACGTCATCAGGCGCTTGACCTGCAGTGCCGACGCTGCACCCGAAATCGAACAGATAACGATCTACGGTTATGCGGATTTTCCGCAGCGCACCGCTTCGGTCGGAGTCGCCCCGACGTACGAGTTCTTCCAGAGGCAGAAAGCAGCCGGAAAATACCCGCTCAACACGGCAACCCAGCGTGGCGCAGCGACCGTCTATTCCGGTGGAACGTGGGTGATGGACGATGAGCGCTCCGTCGTCCAATGTCATCCCCGCGCTTCGAAGGACTTCGATTGCGTTGTAGACATTCGGCTATCAGACGGACTTAACGCCAAGACTCTTTTCACCGTGCGCGGCGACGATGTCGAAGGGGCGTTCAAGCGGGTTAGATCCACGATCCTTGATCTCTATACCGAGTGGCGCAGTGCGCCGTAGTTCAAATATATACCGCTACATCTCCGCAATACACCGTGAGCAGGCCCGGTGTTAATGTCCGATTTTTAGCATTGCCGCTCAGAAGCAGACAGGTAGAAAACCACCCATGCCAGTCGCTCATGTCGCCGTTGACTATTCCCAAAAGCAGCTATTCGTCGGCTGTCCGGGAACTGGGTGTCAAACTGGAAACTTGAACTTGAGCGCCCCATGATGCCACCATGAGAAGACGCACTCTCGTTCGCTCCCTTGGTGCATCGGCTATCGGGCTGATTGCGATCCTCTGCGTCTGCTACTGGCTTAAGCGTCCTGAGCGCTTGTTCTTGCCATCTCTCGCGCAGGGATTGCCTTCCGAGTTCCAGAAGGCCAACGAAGCCTTCAAGACCCGTATAAACGAGAATTTTCCGCTCGGATCGTCAGAGGCAGTGTTGGTACAGCGGCTCCGCGCGGATGGATTTAGGCGGGGCGGGCCGTTCAGGGAAAGTCCTGGCAGGCCTGAATTGTATTCGGCAACCTTCGTACAATTGGGGTTTCCTTGCGAGCTGGCGTGGGTGATCTATTGGCATGCAGAAAATGACAAGCTCACCTTGGTGACAAGCAGCTACACCGGCACGTGCTTGTGAACGGAGGATCCTATCGATTGATGGTTGGTGTGCGCAGCTTTAGCGGGGGGTGAGCGGTCCCAGCGTTTATGTCCGCTCCGATGCATGCGCTGCCCTGAAGCAGACGGGCAGGAAACCACCCTGAGCAGCCATCCCGCTTCCGACCCAACCTCGCCGTAGCCGTGTGTATCAAGAGTGTCGCAAAGCGGACGTCCGTGCCGCTGTTGCTTCGGCAGGATCACGCTTCGCAGAACGCGGATGAGGGGTCGGGCGCATGGTCTCCTTATCGAGTGCCCCGACGACATGATGTTCGAGTGCATCAAGCAGGACGCGGGTTTTGAGCGGCAGGTTGCGGCCACTGGGATACAGCGCAACGATCGGCGCGTCGCCCCCATCCCATCCCGGGAGCACCCTTTCGAGTTGCCCGGTCGCGAGGTCCGCGGCGACATCGACCTGCGACTTCAGCATGATGCCAAGCCCGGCCAAACCCCAATCATGCACGGCGTCTCCGTCGTCGACCCGCAGCCGCCCCGTCGCGGCGAGGTTGACCGTGACGCCCCCCGGTCCGCTGAGATGCCATGGCTCGACGGAGGTGCCGTACCGCAGGAAGGTGTGGCCGACCGCCTCCTCAGGCGTCGCGGGACGACCGGCGGCGTCGAGATAGGCGGGCGATGCCACTAGGATGCGGCGGTTGTCGGTGAGCTTGCGCATCATCGCCGAGCTATCGGTCAAGCCGCCAATGCGGATGGTCACGTCGAGCCCCTCGCCGACGAGGTCCGCCAGACGGTCGTCGAGTTCGAGGCAAACCGCGAGGCGTGGGTAGCGGCGGGCCAAGTCCCCGATCACGGGCACGACGCATCGGCGCCCGAAGGCGATGGGCGCACTCACCCGCAGGGTGCCGGCAGGCTCATCGCGGGAACCGGCCAGTCGCTCCTCCCCGCTCTCGATGGCCTCCAGCGCGCGCTCGACGTCGATCAGTAAGCGGGATCCCTCCTCAGTCGCGCTGAGGGCGCGGGTCGTCCGATGGATCAGTCGGACGCCGACCCGCCTTTCGAGGGTCGCCAGACGCTTGCTGACGACGGCCAGGGTGACACCGAGCCGCCGCGCCGCGGCGGACAGACTCCCCTCGGTGAGGATCGCGCGGAATGTCCGCAACTCATTCAGGTCATCGAGCATCGCACTCTCAACCGCGGGACAAGGTACCCTTGCATCATCGCAGGCTACTCGACCGCCGTGCAATGCTCGATGTTCACCCCATGACGATCGCAGCCCACCCCTTCACCCGCCGGGCGCTGCTCAGCAGCGGACTTGCCGCGGCGGCGGCGTCCGCGCTGCCATCGTCCGTTCATGCACGGGATTTCACGGAGCCGACCATGGCCGACAACGACACTTTCTGGCCCAATAGCGCCCGCCTCGCGGTCAGCTTCTCGCTGATGTTCGAAGCGGGTGGCCAACCGATCTCGGGGGCGGGTGGCGTCATTCCCGATCCGATCGAGCACGGCCTGCCGGACCTGCCGACCAACGCCTTCTTCCAGTATGGCGTCTACGAGGGCATCCCGCGCCTGCTCGACCTGTTCGACCGGCATCAGGTTAAGATGTCGTCCTTCATGATCGGGCAAGCCGTCGAGAAGGCTCCCGACCTCGCGCGTGAGATCGTCCTACGCGGCCACGAAGCCGCCGCCCACGGGCGGACCTGGGAGAACAGTTATTTCCTCGACCCGGAGGCCGAGCGGCGCTTCATCGCCGACGGCGTCGCGGCGATCGAGAACGCGACCGGACAGAGGCCGGTCGGTTGGAATGCCTACTGGATGCGCAACTCGCCCCGTACCCTCGACATCCTGCAGGGGCTCGGCTTCCGCTACCACATCGACGAGCCGAGCCGCGACGAGCCGTTCATCGTCAAGCTCAAGGGCGGCGACTTCGTCACCGTGCCCTACACGTTCCACATGAACGACATCGTGTCGTTCCCCTTCCAGGGCTGGAACCCGGCAGCCTACGAGCAGGCGCTCAAGGACGAGTTCGACCAGCTCTATGAGGAAGGCGCACACCGGCGGCGCATGATGGTCGTGTCGCTGCACGACCGCATCTCAGGCCACGCCAACCGCGTCCGCGTGCTCGACCGGTTCCTCACCTACGCCCGCTCGAAGCCCGGCGTATGGTTCGCCCGCAAGGACGAGATCGCCGAGTGGGCGCTGAAGGCGCGGGCTGGCACGCCGGTCTACGACCGCGGGGCTCCGACCGTGACTGGCCTGCCGGGCTCGGCGGCCTGAAGCGAACGACCGATCGACGATCGCGGATCACCTCCGCGATCGGCCTATCGAAGGCAAGCACCGGCGCCGGCAAGGAGATTTGAGGCATGCCGCACATCGTCGTCGAGGCGACGCCGAAGCTCGCCCGCGCCATCGATTTCGTCCCGTTGTTCGCACAGATCCACCACCGGATCTCCGAGCAGGGAACCGCCCTGCTCGACGATTTCAAGAGTCGCGTCCTCATCGCAGACCGGCATCTCGCCGGGGCCGACTTGGATGCCGAATTCATCGTGGCGCGCCTGATCACCACGAACCCACGGCCCCCCGGGGTCCGGCGCACCATGGCGGCCGTCATCCACGACGTCCTCAGCCGAGCGGTTGCTGCCGAGCCAAAGCCATACTGGTGGCAGTGCTGCGTCCTGATCGAGGCCTTCGACAAGGTCGACTACCTCAAGACGGACTCCCACGGCTGAGCCGTCGATCCGAATGCCAGCAGGAGAGATCCCATGAGTCACGACCTCACAGGCAAGCGCGTCCTCGTCGTGGGCGCCAGTGGCGGCATCGGCCGATCGACGGCGGAAGCGTTCGCGCGAGCGGGCGCCCGCGTCGTGGCGGCGGGACGGCCGGGCACGAGCTTGGACGACGCTGCGCAGGCCTCCGACGGGGAGGCTGCCGGTCTGGACTTCACCGACGATGCGGCCGTGGAGGCATTCTTCGTGGTCCGCGAGCCGTTCGACCATGTGGTCGTGACAGCGGCCTCGACGAAGACTGGACCGGTCGGAGCGCTGTCCCTGGCGGATGCCCAAGCCTCGATGGACTCGAAGTTCTTCGGTGCCTACCGGGTCGCTCGATCAGCGAAGATCCATGATGGCGGCTCACTCACCTTCCTCTCGGGCTTCCTCTCGACCAGGCCCAGCGCGACCTCGGTGCTCCAGGGTGCGATCAACGCCGCCCTTGAAGCCCTGGCGCGCGGCCTCGCCCTGGAGCGGGCACCGGTGCGGGTGAACACGGTCTCTCCCGGCCTGATCGACACGCCGCTCTATGCCGGCATGAGTTCGGGGGGCCGGCAGGCGATGTTCGAGGGTGCAGCCAAGCGGTTGCCCGCCCGGCGCGTCGGCCGGCCCGAGGACATCGCCCAGGCCATCCTCTTCGTTGCCACCAACCCCTACGTCACCGGCACCACGGTGACGGTGGATGGCGGCGGAACGATCGCGTGAGGACGACCATGCCTATCGCGCCCTCCACCCCGGCCCACGCCGCACAAGTCGACGACCGCGCCGCCGTCGCGCTCGCCAAGTCGCAGGAATTGATCGTCGACGAGAGCCTGCCTGCCGCGACCGTGTCGGCTATGCTGACGCCGGTCGACGCCTTCTACGGCTTCTGGAACAGTGGCAGCCAGACGCTACTAGACCAAGCGCTCGGCCCGAACTTCACCGATCACACGCCGCCGCCCGGTCGGCCGCCGGGACCGAGTGGCCCCGCCACCGCGGGCAAGGCGTTCCTGGCTGCCGTACCCGACCTGAAGGTGACGGTGGTGCAACAGCTGGTGGTCGGTGACCGTGTGGTGAGCCACCTGCGCTTCGCTGGCCGTTTCACCGGACGCTTCTCGGGCGTCGAGGGGAAAGGCCAGGCGATCGACTTCATCGCCACTGACATCCTGCGCGTGGCGGGCGGGCGCATCACCGATAATTGGCACTTGGAGGACAATCTAACTTTTTTGCGTCAAGCCGGGCTGCTGCCCGCTGCGAGCGACTGATGGTACCCCAGTGTAAGTAGTATGTACGAAGGTGTACAATGAACTGTTGCATGCGGAGTACCGCACGTTTGCTTCTTCCAGCCCTCAACTCGATAGCAGATTAGCGGCTTTCCACCCTTTTCGGACTCACGAGGTAGGCGCGACGGCCCCTTGGGGCCGCCGCGGTGAGTGTCAGATGTCGGTCTGCTCCGACATCACCAGCGCATCGTCTGCTTCGATGCCGAGGTAGCGAACCGTGCTCTCTAGCTTCGTGTGCCCGAGCAGCAGCTGGCAGGCGCGCAGGTTGCCGGTGCGCCGGTAGATCAGCGCGACCTTCGTCCGGCGCAGGCTGTGCGTGCCGTAGCCCGCTGGGTCGAGGCCGATCAGCGTCACCCACTCGTCGACGAACTGCCAGAACTCGGCACGCGACGCCCGGCCCTGGAACACCGCGTAGCGCTTCATCGCTTTCAGGTAGCCCCCCACCCCCTGTCCCCTTCGTTCTGTGGTCGATGTTGCGATGCTGCGGTGCCGACAGCTTGAAGTAATCAGGGACTGTTGGTCCGTCGATTGTCAAGCCGTCGATCGTGCCCTGTCGCGCGATGGAAGCGCGGGGCATTATTGGTTGGAACTTGCGTCGGCTGCGGGTCGAGCAGGGCCTGTCTCAGGAGCGGTTGGCGCTCGCCTCGGGCATCGACCGGGCCTACGTCGGCCGGGTCGAACGCGGGTCCGAGAACGTGACGATCGCCACCCTCGAAGCCTTCGCCACCGTCCTTGGCGTGCCAATCGCCAACCTGCTGACTGAACCGGATCAAGGCGCCGCCGCACCCAAACCATTGCGGGCCGGGCGAAAGCCGAAGCCGTAACCCTAGGGCCGGACCGATGCTCATGACCAAGCCGTCAGCGCGTCGAGGTCAGATAGGATCAGGCGCAGCTCGCGCCAGGGCGAAGTGTCCCGAAGTGAGGCGCCCGGTTCCTGCCAGCTCAGCAGGACCAGCAACTTCAACATGATCCCTGTTGCGGTTGAGGCTGGCGTGGCGAGCAGGGTCGAAACCGCTGCCAGAACGTCATCGCCAGCGGCCGCCTCACGGGCCAGCGCGGCGGTCAGGCCAGTATTGACCGCCGCTTCAACCCAAAGCCGCTGGCGACGCTGGAAAGCGCGCTGAAGCCGTTCGCGCTGGCGCCCTTGTGGCACATGCTGCTCAATGGTGGCCCAGTCGGCGGCGAAACGGGCTCGGATGCCGGCGGCGGAAGGTAGGCGCACCCGCGGGTAGCCGATATCAGCGACCAACCCCGCCTCGAGCCAATCGGCCTCCGCGAGGGCAGCTTCGTGGTTGGTCAGCAGGGTTTGGTACTCCGCGAACAGCGACGGGATCGGGTCTGGGGTTGGAGTCCTGCTCGACGAGGCCGTGGTGGTTGGCGCGGTGTCGATCCGCTGATTCGATGCCGTCGCCAGGGAGCCCATCAGGGCCAGCAACCGCCGTCTGGTCGGTGCCGCCCCCGTCGTCTCGGGAGCGATGGATCTTGACGTGCCGCCGGCCTCGCTGCGGCTGGCGTTCGGGTCCATGGGAAGGCCTGCGCTCACGGCTCAATACTCGTCGGCGCGCATAATCGTCAGCACGCGGGTCGTGACGTTCGGGTCGGCGGGATCCGGCGAATGGCCGAGGAGCGCCCGATCGTAGGTGTCGATCTTCCAGAAGAAGGTCTCGCCCCCGACCTCGACCGCACCGAAGTCGTGCTCGCCGTATGGGTCGTTGTCGGGATCAAAGCTGCTGAAGCGGCGTACGGCCAGCAGTAGGACGATGCGGTCGGCCTCGGGTAGCTCGACCACGCCGGGGGTCTCGACCACCTGCCCACCGCTGAAGGTTCGCCGGAAGGCGTCGTTCAGAGCCCGCACCCGCGCGACGGGGTCAGCCGCCGCGGGGTTCGACCCAGCGTTATAGATCTGGGTGTTCATGGCAGATTCTCCTCAGGCCACTTCGATTGCGGCGGTGTTGGGGTGCAGCAGGGCCATGTGTTCGCGCCGCCGCACGAGGAGTGGGAGGTCCGGCCAGTCGCGCCATCGTAGGCTGAAGATCCCTCCGGCCTTCGCTTCGATGACCTCGGCCTCATACCAGCCGTCCTGCTCGCCCTCGGTGATCAGCACCAAGCTGCCGACCACGACGCCGACCCAACTCCGCGGGTAACGGGCCTCCCCGCTCGACGGTGCCTTGGGGGTTTGGTCGCCCACATCGCTTGTGGCCGCAGCAGACGTCAGCGCAACCGCTGCGCCTGGCGCGGGATTGATAGAAGCCGTTACCTCGGCCGGCCCAGCCAAGACGCTCAGGCGATCGTACACGCCCTTTTTGACGAAAGGCACGAAGGCCCGACCGGAAGAGAACACCCGGCCCTGGGGCAACTCAGTCGCGATGTTTTGGTGCGCCTCAGTACTGAGAGGGAGGGCTCGCATGTTCATAACCCCGGCGGCCTTTGTCGCGAGGGAGGTATCGGGCTCGGCGAACCATGAGGCGTGCGGTTTCCCGTCCTTATCGGCGCCGAACACGATCAGCGCTGGTGTGGGCTTAATAGCCGAGGCTTCCGTCTTGGTGTCGATATCGGTGCCTCTTGCTGGGTCGGGATTCTTCGCCTGCTCTTCGGCCCTGGTAACGATCGGGATCATGGCATGCTCCTGAAATGCGAAAGGGGCCCCGGATGGGACCCCTTGCTCGGTGTGGATGGGCGGGTGAGGCTCGATGAAGAGCTCGGCCGCAGGTCGCGGTGCGATCGCTTTCGTGGCGGCGGTGGTCGAAACATCATGGCCTCAAGCTTTGAGCAGCTTCGCATCGCCCGCCACAAGTTTTATAGGATTTTAGTCTTATTGTCAACCAGGTGAGCAATGGCGCACTTTCGCCCGTCAGTTTTGGCGACGGTCACAGAGGTCGAAAGCAGGGCACTGCCGCTGCTGACAGCCTAACCGATCGTCAATGCGATTGCCGTTGCAGATGTCCCACCCAGCCTCCGCGCAAAAGCCCCACAGCGCCGCTTGAACAAAACGAGGAAAGGTCGCGGGGAAGTCCGGGTTGTAGGCTTGAGCATTGATCCGGCAGGCCAAACCCTCGATGATTTCCGTACAGCCCCCAGGCGCGGTACAAGCCAGCCCGAAGGCGTGTTCGGCGTTGAAGCGCGCCAAGGTGCCGGTCCGACGCAGGAAATTATGAACGAGGGAGTCGACGGCGATCATCCACGATCCAGCTGTGACCCAGCGTTCCCGGTTCGGGTCGGCGCCGAGCAGAAGGTCAGCCAGCATCATCGCCCAGAGCTTCGGGCCGATGCCGTAGATCCCGCAGAGGGGACCAAGAACGGCCTTCCGCAGGCGCGGACCACGTTCGGGC
>NZ_JAKSYC010000136.1 GCF_022829585.1 Methylobacterium sp. J-026 | reverse complement strand
CGCATCGTCGATGAGATGGCGCTCTTGACGCCCTCGGGCAGGCCTGTCGATTTGCCGATGACGGTACCGTCACGCAGGAAGCCCGCCGCGGTGCCTGACGGGAAGGTGGTGCCGGTTGCCAGCACCAAGTCCTGCGTATCGACGCCATGGCCAGGCAGCTTCTCACCCGGTACGCCGAAGATCTTGATCGCCATGCCGCGGTGGGTCGAGACCCGGTCGCCCAGCGTCTCTCCGGGTCCTTGTGCGAACCGGACAGCAATAGGGTATGTGCCCGCCCTAGCGAAGAGGCCCTGCGCCAGCTCGGGCGGTAAGTCAGGCGCGATCGTCAACTCGCCGGTGACACAGGCGGTGCTCTTGGCGTGGCTGGCACGCACCGCATGGTTCTCGCGTGCCTCGACCGTCTCGGACTGCTGGGTCATGCCCTTGATGATGCCGTCGATCGTCGCCTGCTCGTCCGGGGCAGGCCGCTCGATGTCGGGCGCGTAGCGCAGGTACGTCATGCTCGGGCTTTCGCGCTCGGTTTTTCGGATGAGCTCGGACAGTAGTCCGAGCCTGCGTCCCGGCACGCTACGAGACCGAGACGCCACCCCACGATCACGGAAGCTCCCCGCGCGCGCCCAAGTTCCTAGTTTCATGATCGGGCGTCAGCGCCCGGCAACGAACCGCGCTGTCCACTTGTCGTCGGTCAGTTCCGAGCTGGTGGGGCACAGCACGCCGTTCGAGGCGGGCGCCTTGCCCTGCGCGACCCGCCGCTGCCAGTTCGTGAGATTGTCAGTTAAGTCCGCAACAATGGGCACCGAGGTGTACTATAACACCACCTGGTGCGTCATGAAGCAAACGACTCTAGATTATTCCTACAACTAATCTATATAGTATGCGTCGAACCTATAGAAGGTGCGGTTCCAGAATGGTGCCTAGCAATGCCGCGAACGACCTCCTGACGATTGCAGAGGCTGCTGAAGCTGCCCGCATCTTACGCCGTCACCTTCAAACGCTCCTGCAGCGGTGCGAAGGCCTCCCGGTCATCCGGCTCGGCCGGCGCCTGATCATCCGCCGGGAGGCCCTCCAGGCATGGCTCGTTTCGCGGGAGACGGACCATGCAAATGCCGCTTAATCTTCGTCAGCATCCCGTCTCTGACAGGCGTTGCTGTGGGGCACGTGCCCACTGGGGAGACCATGCCGCCGAGGTAGCCGAGCACGGCTTCTCCCCCGTGATCGTCAAGGCCGGAACCAAGGAGCCTCTCTATCCCAAGTGGCAGATGGCCTGTTACCTGCCGCCGGTTCCGGCGTTCATAGCCAAGCACGCTACCGGTCGCGGGCGGAATGACAGCGTCGGCATCGCCTGCGGACAGCTCCGGGATGGGAAGAAGGAGATCGGTTGGCTGATCGCCATCGATTGCGATGCGGGCAGCCAGACCCGGTCAAGCGAAATCCGCGACGCGATCGTCGAGCATCTCGGTGAGAGCCCCCTCGTTCGGTTCGGACGGCCAAACCGGTGGGTGCGCCTGTATCGCTCAGAAACGCCCACCGCCTCGTATCGTCTAGGCGACCTCGAAATCCTCGGGGTGGGCCGCCAGTTCGTCGCCTTCGGCATCCACCCGAATACCGGCAAGCCCTATGGCTGGCAGGATGGCGATCCTGGGGACGTGAAGGCCAAGGAGCTGCCGGTCGTCAGCCAGAAAAAGCTGGAGGGGCTGCTACGCGCCTTCGGTCACCACGAACAGGGGCGGATCTCCGAGTCCACGACACGGAGGTTTACCTCCCATCAGGGCGTTGAAGTCAGCGTCCCTGATGCTGGAAGTGGTCAGCTCCTATGGACGAAGGACGAGCGCGGGCTCGTCATCGACGGGCGCGATGCCTTCTTGACGTGGTGCCTCGCCAAAACGGGCGGCCACGCCGAAGCGGCCTTCGCGTTGTTCGAGGATCATGCTGACCTCAGCCGCCCCAAACGAGATACCCGGAGGGCTTGGACCCTGAAGGATGCTCAGGTGAAAGCGAGGACGTTCGTTCGACGAAGCCGCCAGGGCCTTGTCAAACACGCCGTCAGGGGTAGGCCAGCTCAGGGCGACTGGAGTGGCAGACCTTGGTCGGACGACGGGATCGCGGCCCTGATCGAGCACACCGACCGCCTGCTGCTCCAGCGCAAGATCACCCAGACTGAACGGGCGGTCGCGGTCGCCATGGCCGAGTTCCTGAAGGACAAGGGCCAGTGCTTCGCGTCGGTCGGCACAATCGCCAAGGGGGCCGGCGTCACCTCGAGCGCGGTTAAGAACGCACGCCGGCGACTGGTCACCTTGGGCCTCTGGAAAGCCTCTGAGACCGTCGGGAAGATGCCGGCCTACGTGCCGATCTTTAAGCCGACCCAAACCCCTGTCGCAAAACAGAAAAGTAACCGACCCGTTCAATCTCAAGTACCCAATACCAGTAAGGTACCCTCGGTTGCCCTGCGGCAGGGCATGGTTCCCTCGAACGACAACCGGGGGATCGTTAGAGTCGGCCGCAAGCCGGTGCAGCTCGACCTGTTCCAAGGTGAACCCAAGCTCTCGGACCCGCTGGCCTTCGGACACCACCTTCGCCGGGAGCGCCTGAAACGCGGTCTCACGCAGCAAGGGATGGCGGAGTACCTCAGCTGCCGACGGTCCCACATTGCGAACGTCGAGCGCGGTCACGACCGCCTCAGTCACTGGGCGCATCAGCGTTTCCTCGAACTCACCCGGAGTGCGGCATGACCAATCCGGCTTCCGATCTGCGCGACCTTGCGGCCTGGGCCGGCTATTGCGCTGAATGGATTGGGGAAAGCGTCGGAGCCCCGAACGGTGGTCGTACTCATGCGACGCGCACCATCAGCTTCGAGGCAGCGACCTTCGACGACTTCCTGATCGGGCTTCGGCGCCTCGGCCCGGAATTGGACCGGCTTGCTCAAGTGGTTGAACGGCCCCGGCTACGGCTGGTCAGCGGAGGGAGAGCCTGACATGGCAGCGCCGAAAGAGGCACCCGTTCTACGGGTTACCGACCCTGCAACCGGAGCAGGCAAACTACGGCCCATAGGGGGATCTGGGTCGGACGACTTCAACCGGGTGATCGCGAACCAGGTCGTTCAATCCCTCTGGCTGGCTCACACGGACAAGGAGGGCAGGGACCAGCTCCAATCGGCCGCTCTGGCTACCCTGGTATCGATTGCTCCCAAGGATGAGATCGAGGGCATGCTGGCGGCACAGATGGTCGCCGCGCACGCCGCCTCGATGGAGTGCTACCGACGTGCCATGATCAGCGAGCAGAGCCACGAAGGCCGGCAGTCGAACCTCAGCCACGCGGGCAAGCTGTCCCGCACCTACGTCCAGCTCCTCGAGGCGCTGAACCGGCATCGGGGCAAGATCGGCCAGCAGAAAGTCACGGTCGAGCATGTCCACGTCCACGCCGGCGGTCAGGCGGTCGTCGGCACAGTCGAGACGCCGCTGGACGGGGGGAGGGGCTCCCGATGAAATCCGAGGGCAACCCCATGCAAAGTGGCTTCTCCATGCACCTGTCTCCCCGCTGCGGGGCTCGGACGCGGAGCGGGAGCCCATGCTCCTCGCCGGCAATGCCGAACGGCAAGTGCCGTATGCACGGCGGTAGCTCGCCAGGAGCCCCGATGGGTGAGGCGAACGGCATGTACCGACACGGGCGCTACACGAACGACGCCATCGCGCGACGGCGCGAGCTGAACGGTTGGATCAGGGCCATGCGCGAGTTGGCCGAGGAGATTGCCTGACATCCGCCCTGACCCTTGAGCAGGTGCAGGTAGCGCCGGTCGAGATGCCGCGATCAAGCGACCGGGCCCCGGGGAAGGGGCGCGAGCTGTCTGTAAGATCAAACTAGCGATAGCCCGAGCGCGTAACGCATCGTGCGCGCCAACCAATTTCCCGCCTATAAAAAAAGAGGCGGTCGCCACGAGACATTCGCCATCCCAATCGCGTCAGCGCCTGCCTGCAGTGCTGTTGGCGCGGGCGCGCGGGAAATAGCTGTAGAAGGTGTCCCGGTTGACCCCGAGCCGCTTGGCGATCTCGGCCACGCTGATCGTGCCTGCGGCAAGGAGGGCGCGGCCGACTGCAATGTCATCCTCGGACAGCTTCTTCGGCCGACCGCCCTTACGACCTCGGGCGAGGGCCGCCTTCAGCCCCTCCATGGTGCGCTCGCGGTTGAGGTCGAGGAAGTACTCGGCCATGGCCCCATGCATCTGTAGGGCGAAGCGCCCGTGAGCGGTGGCGGAGTCGAACTGCTCGGTGAGCGAGCGGAAGTGCACGTCCTTCACCCGCAGGCCGTCGATGGTGCGCATCATCTCGACGAGCGACCGGCCGAGCCGGTCGAGCTTCCACACCACGAGCACGTCCTCGGGGCGCAGATAGGCGAGCGCCGCCTCGAACTCCGGTCGCTTGGTGCCGGCCTTGCCGGACTTCTTCTCTTCGAACCGCCGCTCGCACCCGGCCTTTGTCAGCGCATCACGCTGCAGGTCGAGGTTCTGGTCGAGGGTGGAAACGCGGGCATATCCAACGAGCATGTCGGGATCGTGCCAAAATCCCGTTTACCCGGCAATAGAAAAGCCGACACGTTTCTCCGACAAAAACTGGGCGATTTTGAGCGGCCCGCGACCAGCTCCACCGGATCGTCGGGAAAACGGTCGCTTTGCCGACATGTTAGGCGATAGGGATGAAGTCCGTACTCGGTGGAATGTACACGCCTCCCAAACCGCGTGGGTAATTGCGAAGCGATCTTGAACAGCTGTGATTAGTCGCGGAGTAAGGGCTCCGACGCTCTTTCGCTGATCAAAAACGAGAGGCCGATCAGACGGGCCTGAAGCAGATCGATCTTACTGCGGCCGTACATCTGTCGCTTCACGAGCTTGAGCTTCGTGATCTGTCCCTCCGTCGGGCCGTTCGATTATGGCAGCGTGATCGCGGCTTGAACTGCAGATTGGTCCTGACCGATACCGTGGGCGAAGGAGGCAACGAAGCTCGCGCCAGCCCGCGTGAGCCATCCGTCAAGCCTATCCGGCGCCATCGTTCAGACCATCGTCTGGAAAACGCCGATTACCTCGCGGGCGTCGACCAACGCTGGCACACCTTCCTCGACGGCGGCCCCGGGACCTGTGGACCATGGTTGGTTATACCCGGCGGGCGAACGCGGTTAAGGAGCATAGCGGGAACGGTTTTTTTATGAGTACCGCTAATCCGCTCCGTAAACATGCTCGACGGCTATGCGTAATCTCATGCCGCTTTGACGTCGGCGAGGAATGCTGCAACCTCATGGCTAAGATTGCTGGAGTAGCGCGCCAATTCCTGCGCAGCGCTGAGAACCTGACCGGAGGCTACTTTGGTCTCACTGGCGGCCTGCCGTACCTCGGCGATGTCCATAGTTACCGACTGCGTACCTTGAGCAGCCTGTAAGACGTTGCGGACGATTTCACTTGTCGCCGCGCCCTGCTCTTCCATGGCCGATGCCACGCCCATGGCAATGGCGCGCATCTCGTCGATCGTATGCCCGATTGCTTGGATAGCTTCATCGGCCTGGCGCGTCTCGCTTTGGATCGCAGCGATCTGCCCGCGGATCTGATCGGTCGCCTTAGCTGTCTGTTCGGCGAGCGCTTTCACCTCAGCCGCCACCACTGCGAAGCCCTTGCCCGCCGGACCAGCCCGAGCCGCTTCGATGGTGGCGTTCAAGGCTAGGAGATTGGTCTGCCCGGCAATACCAGTGATCAAACCTATAACCTCGCCAATCCGCTCAGCATCTGAAGTTAAGCCGTGCATAATGTCGTTCGTCTGGGCTGCATCCGCACTCGCCCGATCTGCGATCGTTGAGGAACGCGCCACCTGTGCGGCAATCTCCTGGATCGAGGCGGACATCTCCTCGCTTGCCGCAGCGACCGTCTGAACGTTGGCGGAGGTCTGCTCAGAAGTAGCAGCCACGCGGACGGATTGCTCGGTCGTGCGGGCAGCCGTGTAGGTCATCTCCACAGCGGTAGCTTTCATCTCCGTGGCAGCCGATGACACGCTTTGCGTCAGCGCACTCACCTGGGCTTCGAAGCGCTTGGTGAGGGCGTCTAGGGCCAGTGCACGGCGCATCTTCGCGTCACTGTCCGCCTCTACAGCAGCGTCGACCTGACGTTTGGCAATCAAGGCTTCCTTGAACACCTGCACAGCCCGCGCCATTTCACCCATCTCATCGCTGCGAGCTTGCCCCTCAACGGTTGCCGTCAAATTCCCACCTGCAAGATTGCACATGATCTCCGTGAGGCGGGTGATCGGGCGTGAGAGACTGCGGCTAATTAGGACCAGTAGGGCGAGGGCTGGAAGGGCGAGGCCAACAGACCAGAGCCCGTTTGTTATCATCCGACTGCGAACGGCTGCGTGTACATCATCAAGGTATAGACCGGTCGCGACGACCCAGCCCCACGGCTTGAACAGGTGTACGCTCGCGACTTTTTCGACCGGCTCCGTGCCGCTCGGTCGCGGCTTCATGTAGCTGACGAAGCCGGAACCCTGCGTCTTCGCGACCTCTATCATCTCAGCGAAATACCGCTTGCCACCCGGGACATCGGTCTGATTCAGCGTGTCTCCACCGATATTCTTCTTATTGAAGGCGTTGGCGATCAGCGTGCCTTTGATGTCAACAACGAAGAAGTAGTCGTTCTCGCCAAAGCGCAAGTCGGAGATGGCTGACAGTGCCGATCGCTGTGCCTGTTCGAGGGGCATCTGACCCGAGGAAGCAAGAGTTTCATAATGTACGATCAGGCTCTGTGCGACCTCGGCCAGACGCCTAGTCATTAGCGCACGATCGTCGAGTGCCGACGTTCTAGTATCCACAAAGCTCAGGACGCTTAAGGCTGTCACGGCAGCAAGCATCAGGCCCATGACCGTGGCAAGCTTGTGCCCGAGTTTTAGGTTCGAAGGCGTCAAGCCCTGGAACCATGCGGTCGCGTGACGAGGTTCAGCAGTCGAGGGCATCGAAACATCATAGCGGAGGATGCATCAGCTGCTGCCTCCGTTGCGGGGGCCGGAGCCAGCTCGACGCAGTCTCATGCTCATCCCGATCTGCGTATAACTAGCCTTGCTTCAGAATGGTTAGCGAAATCTAAAAGCGACCAACGCTTCTGCAGATCACAACGATGAATGGGTCACAAAGCCTTCCATCAGTAAGACGGTGATGAACAGCATGTTGCAACTTAGCTAAGCGGTCACCTGAACAGGACATCGCTTCGAATTTCTGCCATTAGTTTCAACCCTTCGAATTTGTTGCGCGCTGGCGGCTATCAGACTTGCGTAAATGACCGAATGCATCAGCCCTCACGCAAACAGAGGGCTGATGTTTGCTGCCCTGTATTCGTCTGCGAATGCAGATGGCACGCCAACAAGCTAGGAGGAGCAGATGGCCGAGCTCGGGCGCCTACTGGGCAGGGTGAGCCTGAAAACGTCGAACCCCATGACCTATCTTCATACCAGCGCGCGCTCGGGATGGACCGGAGCAATGTTGACACACATGAAGACTTCCCAAAAGGGCAGCTTCGAGGGCTGCTGGAACACAATAATGCTCAGCTATCGGCTAAGTGAGGAAGGAAACTTTTTTGATGTTGATCAAGATGGAAGATTGCACCGATCGACTGCAAGTCTCCGAATTTGGCCGCCCTTTGAGGTGGCACGTGGTGCATGGGATGAGAGCAGCGAAACGGTCAATCTATTCATAGCCCCTCATTTTTGTGAAACCGTGCTTGGTGGCCCCCTTCCTGTTGGTAAGATTTATTTTCACGCTAAACACACACAGAGCGATCAGGTTATTGAGACATTACTTAGAGCACTGCTCATAGATAGCCTGACGGGCAGTTCCGGTGGCCCTACGTTAGGCGACAGCATCGTTGCAGCGATCATCTATCGCCTTAACGAAACGCCAAATGTTATTCAACCGGCCAGTAACGTCTTATTCTGCAATGATCCCGAGATAAGAAGATCGAAAGCATTCATCAGCGCAAATATATCATCCAAAATTAGAGTCGACGAACTCGCAAAATCAGCTAATTTGAGTGTACGTCATTTTTGTAGGTCATTCAAAGCTTCTACAGGAACTAGCCCATACCAGTATGTTACTATGTGCCGTCTCGATATGGCCAAAGATCTGATATTAGAGGGAAAGCTATCATTACAAGAAATTGCTGCCAAAACCGGTTTCATTAGACATAACAACCTCTCGACAGCTTTCCAGGGCGCCTTTGGCATGACACCGTCACAATTCCGCAACACCCTGCGCTAAGATTTGAATTGTGTCCGGATGCCAAAAGTCACGTCCGAAATTCGGATTTACCGCATCTGATCATTTCGTATGCTCTTTTAGCTAAATAAAAAGAGGGGGAGACATTATGAAGAACAGGCTCGTCCGGGCACTGCTGACCTGTAGTACCCTCACCGCTGCGACACCAGTTTTCGCCCAAGCGCTCGATCCACTGCTTCCTAGCCTGAACACGGCCGCGCCACCAACCTTCCCAGCCTCCGTGCCGAACAACGGCCAGCCGCTGACGCGGGTTCAGGCCATCACCGGGTTCGGTACGGTGTATGATTTCGGTTCAAGCTCTAGTGACACACGCAGTACAACACCCGTGTTTCCAGGCTATGGTGATCGCTTCTCGAACGGCAATGCCATCTACGTCGAGTTGCTGTCGCCGCTGATCGGAGCCTTCAACCGATCCGGCTCGACGACTCCACTCGCCACGCCGACCCCGACCAACTTCGCACAGGCTGGCACCACCTCGGCCACGGCACTCCCGCAGATCGGTCAGTTCAGCAACGCTTACGGCCGTTTCGCGCCGAACGACATCGCTATCCAGTTCTCCGGGATCAACGATTTCAGCGGCGGCGGCGTCACAGGTGCTACCGTTAGAGCCATCGCCGCGGCTGACGTGGCGAACCAGGTCCAGAGCGTCAACCAGCTTATCGGACTCGGTGCCCGCAATATCGTCGTGCTCAACCTGCCCGACTCCAGCACCTTCAACTTTTTCACCCGCAATCTTGGGGCAGCTACGAGCGATCCGAACGCGCTTAGGGTCGGGAGCCAACTCGTGAACGCGGGCCTGGAGAGTGGCCTTGCCGTCCTCCATGCTCAGACGGGCGCCAACATCCACTACTTCGACACCAACCTGCTGGTGAACGAGATCCGGGCCAATCCCACTGCCTACGGCTTCTCAGCTTTAGGCGTTCAGCCCAACGTGAACTGCGTCTCCCTGCTTGGGACGACCCCTGCATCCTGCCCGGCAAATGCGAATTTCGCCGTGCAGAACCAATTTCTAAGTTGGGACGGCATCCACTACACCAATCGCTTCCACGAAATCTTGGCGCAATCGATCGCCAATCAGATGATCGCACCGTTCACCATCGCACCGCAGGGTGAGATTGCGGCTGTCGGCGCTCAAGCCTTCGCCTCCAGTCTGCTTCTCCGCCTCGACGCATACCGTTCGCTGAACACATCGCAGACGGTTCCGGCAACCTACACCGCAGATTTGCCGGGGCAGCCGCCCCGTGTCATCCCGACCGCAATCCTCCTTGGTAATCCCGTCTCGCTCTTCGCCGAGGGTGGCTACGCCACGGGCGGCCGTGATAGCCGCGTCGGTGCCCCGAGCTTCGACTACGACTTTGCGAACGTGACCGTGGGCGCCGAATATCGGGCCACGCCCAACCTGCTGCTCGGTGCAGCGTTCAACTACGGCAATCCGTACATCAACCTGACGAGCCTTGGCTCGGCCGGGGCCACGCAGATCAACGTGGACACCTACCAAGTCGGCGGCTTCGCCTCATTCAACTACCCGAATTTCTACGCCGACTTCGTGTTCGGGTACGGCTTCAACCAGTACGACACGACTCGGGCGGGCATCGTTGATCAGTTGCAGTCGAGCCACAGCGGCAACACCTTTGTCGCCGCGGGCAAGTCAGCCTACCTGTTCGACTTTGGCCCATTCCGGGCAGGTCCGCTCGGCGTCCTGACCTACACTAAGGTCTGGATCGACGGATACACCGAGCGCGGCGACCCGCTGCTGACGCAGTCGGTGCGGGCGCAGAGCTTTGACGAGTTGAGCGGCGGCCTCGGCATCCAGATCCGGGCGCCATTCGAGATCTTCGGCCGGATTATCAACCCCTTCCTGAACGTGACGGCTGAGCACGACTTCTTCAACAGCAACCGCACCATCACGACGGCTCAAACTTACGCCCTCGATCTGCCGATTAACACGCGGATTAGCGGCTACGATGGACGGACATACGGCAAGGTAGCCGCGGGTTTGAGCGTGGATTTCGGCGGCGGCTTTAGCGGCATGATCAACGGTTCTGCCACCTTCGAGCGTGCCAACGGCGACGACTACTCCGTCAATGGCGGCTTCCGCTATCGGTTCTAAGGAAGGCTAATCCCCGATCCTTGGAATAGAGGAAGCCTGGTCTTGCTCTGGCATAACCGGGCTTCCTGATCATTGAGAGACGCCATCCCCCCCCAAGGAGGTGTCCCCGACCTCAGTCACGTCGCCTCGAAGTCCTCGTCGTACTTCACCGAGAACGGATACCGCTGAAGACGCTCCGGCATCTCGAATTACGCATTAGTGTGACTATTATAAAGCAATTGATTGCTCGTCGGTTTATCATTCAAAGCGACGAGCGCGCTTAGACTTAAATTTATGGCCAAAATTATTTATCAAGACATCAGGCCGCGAATAAAAAAGTTGGTCTGAACAGATATTCTGCCACATTTAAATAAACTATTTTATATAATGCGGAATTAATAGGCTTCGATAAGATCTCAGATGTAAGGTTCGCTCCGATATTCCAAACTGTGATGATTTTATTTTGTTACTTCGTCGAGCAACGCTACGGCAATGAGCCTGACATCAGACATTCTCTGCCAATTAATTAGACTGAGCAGCTAATCCTACCTGGGAATTGATTTGGATCAATTTCCGTCGCTACGTTAACAGCACGCTAATCATGCAAGTGGCATAATGTCGCAGCCTTCGTGCGGGATCGCGTGGGGTCTCCCGCGCCGGCTGTCTAGATGCCAGCGGCCAAGATTGCTTGTGTCTGCAATCGCTCGGCTTCCTTCCGCCACGCATCGCGTTCGGTCCGCATGGCCTCAACCAGGACATGCATATTCCCGGCGTCGATTGCAGTCTCCATGATCATATCCTGGTCTATAACCCAATGCCCCCGCAGCTCGAAATTTTCAGCGACGAGAGGATTTTTTTAAATTTTTGGTATGTCAAACTTTAGCAGAGGTGAAATACCAGCGCGGTACAAAATGCCTACGCTTTTACGGCTGGCTCGCCCGTTCCGATCGGCCCGAACCTGGATCGCCCTCGGTGTTCTGGCTCCGGTCGGCATGGTCGCGCTCTCCGGGCTGATGCTGTTCGATCTGCGGCAGGACGCCTGGGACAAGGCCGAGCAGACGTCCAAGAACCTCCTGCAGGTCCTGGAACGCGACATCGCCCGCAACATCGAGCTGTACGATCTCTCGTTGCGCGCTGTCGTCGACAACCTGAAAGCTCCTGGCGTCGCACAGCTCAGCCCTGAATTACGCCAGCTCATCCTATTTGACCGCGCTGCCACCGCCCAGGACATGGGCGTCATGCTCGTCCTCGACGAGAACGGCGACAGCATCATCGATGCGGGTGCGGTGCCCGCACGCAAGGTGAACAACGCTGACCGTGCTTACTTCCAAGCACACAAGGCCCGAGCCGATCTCGGCCTCTACATCAGCGAGCCGGTGGTCTCCCATCTGATGGGCACCCGCATCGTCGTGCTCAGTCGCGCATCGACAAGCCTGACGGCACGTTCGGCGGTGTGGCTCTGGGCACCTTGAAGCTGTCCTTCTTCATGCACCTGTTAAGCCATCTCGATCTCGGACGGGGCGGTGCGATCAACCTATATCTGCATGATGGCACACGGCTAATGCGGCAGCCCTATGCCGAGGCAGACATAGGTGCGAACATTGCGGGCGGTCCGAACTTCGCGCGGTTCGTCGGAAAGCGCACCGGTAGCTTCGTAGGTTCGTCGGTCCGCGACGGGATCAGACGGTATTACACATTCACGCAAGTGGGCGACCTACCGCTCATCCTCAACGTTGCTCTTTCGACAGACGAGATCGAAGCCGCGTGGCGGGTGAAGGCGCTCGTGATCGGCGGCATCGTGCTGGTGCTGTGCGGCCTCACCGTCGCGCTGTCGCTTCTGTTCGGGCGCGAGCTGCGCCGCCGTGAAGCCATGCAGGCTGAACTCGAAAGGCTGTCGCTGACCGATGCTCTTACCGGTCTGCCGAACCGTCGAGCCTTTGAGGATAGCGGGTCACGTGCCTGGGAGGCTGCGCGGCTCAACCGCAAGCCGCTGTCTTTGCTCATCGTCGACGCTGACCATTTCAAGCGCTTCAACGACCGCTATGGCCATCAGGTCGGGGATGAGGTGCTTCGAGGGTTGGCACTTTGTCTATCTGCGAGTGTCCATCGCCCGCACGACCTCGTCAGCCGGATCGGCGGCGAGGAATTCGCTATCCTCATGCCGGATACGGATCAGTCGGGCGCGTTCCGCATTGCCGAGAAGGTTCACGCCGAGGTGTCCACCCTGGCAATCGGATCTGCCGGCATCGGAGCGGGTGCCCTCACGGTGAGCATCGGTGTCGCTGCCGTCATGCCAAACGGCGGGCAGACCACGGGGCTGACGGACCTCTACCGCCTTGCGGATGGCGCGCTCTATGAAGCCAAAGCGGGAGGTCGCAACCAGACCCGCTGTGCGAAGCAGCAGGATACCCCGACCATTCAGCACAAGCTGCAGCTTGTAGGGGGCCCGTAGCCGGGCAAACCGTTGGGACGCTCTTGCTCATGCGGCGACGGCGTCACAGCGGAAGCGTTGCGAGGGATCCGCAAGTGCCCGTTCCAGTTCCTGCCGAAATCCCTCGGCTCCGTCCCGCCAGCTAGCCGGATCGGCTTCGTACAGCGCCATGACCTCGTGGAAGCGCTTGTGCGCGCGCCCGAAGTTGGTGTCGTGCAAGCCGTGTTTGTCGAAGAACACGCCGATGCCACATGCATGCGGGTCTTTGGACGCCTCTTCCCACGCGACTGGAAGAGGCTGGCCCATCAGCGTGCGGCACGCTTCCACCACCCGCAGGTGACCGGCATAGGCACCCAGCAGCGATTTCGGCGTCTGCTCCACTGCCCTAGTCGCCCTGGGACGACCCGCCACCCATGAGGCTATGGCTTCCCTCGGCATCGGCCGCGCGATCCCGTACCCCTGACCAAGATCGACCCCAAGTACGCGCAGGGCATCACGGATCTCGACCGTCTCCACGCCCTCGACGACGAGATGCTTGTCGATGCTGTGAGCCAGGCTCTGCAGGCTGAGCACGAAGTGCAGGTCTCGGGGCTTCTGTCGGAGCCCGCGCGCAAACGACTGGTCGAGCTTCATGATGTCGACGGGCAGGTCGCGCAGATTGATCAGGGACGAGTAGGCGCTGCCGATATCGTCGAGTGCGATGCGGATGCCGAGTGCACGGATGGCCTGCAGACGCTCTGACATTCGAGCGAAGTCCGAGGTCGCATGGCCTTCCAGCAGCTCCAGCACCACTGCGCCATCCGGGCTGAAGGCGTGCTGATCGAGTACGTCGCGCAGAAGATCGACGAACCCATCCGCGAGCACCAGCGGCACCTCGACGTTAACGCTGACGTAGGGGCCTGGGCCATCACCTCCCAAGCTCTGCCGCAGCGAGACCGCTTGCCCGAGCATTGTGCGAAACAGTTCGGTGAGGGCGTCCTGTGGCAGGCCGGACAGGAAGTCCGCCGGCGGAAGGAGCTGGTCGCCGCGCATGAGCCGCGCGAGCGCTTCGTAGCCGACGATCTCGCCTGTGCGCAGATCCTCGATCGGCTGAAAGGCAGCCTGAACGTTAGCATTCAACTGGTTTGGCTCGAGGGCACTCCGGTTACGTGGCTTGTAGACCCGACGTGGGCGCTTGATCATCAACTTTCCTGGTTGAAGGCGAGCTAACCGGGGTTGAGTACGACCCAGGATTGCAGCCTGATCCAAGTTAGATTTATCAGCCGTTAACGGCTGCGACAAAGCGGCACATATTTACTAGGTCTGCTTGACCTGCCGAACGCTGACAGATCGTCTCCGCATAGCTCGGCCAGCTCTTTCCTGGCCACGGTCGCTAGACCTAAAATGATCAATGCCCGGTCGAAGGGCTGCTGCGAGCGGTGCGGACGGCCGCACGGGCGGATGGTCTACCACCTCGGTGACGGGCGCTGGTGGGACGCGGACGTCGGGCGGTGGCGTAACGGCTGGGGCAGGCGGATCCGGATAGCTGCGGAAGCTGACATCCTTGGACGAGCTCGCCGGACTTGGGTGGTGTTGGCTGCAGCCCATCGGGACCACGACACCACGAACAACGCCGACGCCAACCTCGCGGCCTTCTGCCAGCGCTGCCACATGATCCACGACCGGCCCGAGCATCAGAGGCGACGCTGGCGCACGCTGTTCCGGCGGAAAGCGCTCGGCGACCTGTTCGGCGGGCCTTATGCTTAAGATATGGTGGTCAGACCCAGCGTCACTTCGTGCCAGCGCTGACATTGCGGGCCATGACCCAGCCGTGGTCACAGGGCCCGGTATACGTCTGCTCGACGGGCACGAGGATCGTGGTTTGGCAACCGAGCGGTGCTGAGCCGTAAACTACACCCAGCCACGGTCCGAGCTTCTCGCATACCGCGACCATGTCTCCGTCGTGCAGCCGCCCGATCTCGCGGAACGGCGCATCGCCCGGCCCGCTTTGCACAGGCAGGAAGCTCTCGGGCTCCGATCCGACCTCGACGACGCGCCCCTTCTCAGGACAGGCATCGTCGCCGATCGACCCGTGCATCAAGATCGGCACGTTCAGGGGCGTGGTTTCCGCCAGGGCCATTCCCGGCAGCACGAGCGCAAAGAGCAGCACAAGCCGCGACGTGATCAGAGGCATGAGGGTGCCGAGCTGTCGGATTTTCCGCGAGGAGCGGGGACGCAGCCGCCTCGTAGCAAGAGACCGAACAACTCAGCCGCCCACCGGAGGATCCGGGCTGTAGGCCGGCGCTTGCAGTTTCCAGTCCCGCCGCGCTGCGCCGACCCTCACGAGACCGCCCGGCCAAGGCATCACGGGTGCCCGATGGGGAACTGGCCCACGGAGTACCTGTCGTCGCGTGCTTGCCCGCCGCATGCCGTGCGGTGTCGCGAACGCCTCGGGCACGCGAACGGGAAGAAGCGATGCTGTAGCAGGTGCAGGAGGTGCTGTCGCCGTCAGCTCACCGGCGGCTGAGCGCCGGCCACTGCGTAATCACCGCGTCGTCGGCCGGCATGTAGGCGTCGACGATGGCGCCCTTACGGCTGACAACACAGATCATCGCCGCCTGGCGCACCTCGTACATCATCGGCCGCTCGTAGGTGATGCGGAACAGCACCGGTGCGAAGTAGTCGCCCTTCTTATCCGTCTTGTCGGCGCCGGCCGAGACCGCCTCAACCTGCTTCATGCCGGCCTTGGTCGCCTCGCTCATCACGGTGGCGCGGCAGGTATCGACCGTGCGGTTGCGACCCGGCACCTCCGGCAGGGGCTGTCCGATCGTCTGCAGAGCTGCGGAGGTGCCCTTCACCAGTCCTGTACCGGGCACCATCGACAGGACGGTCTGCTCACCGGCCGAAGATGAAGCGACCCCGATCGGCGCGATCTGCCAGGGCATCTGCCAGGTAGCGGCAGACGTGTCGGGCTGGGCGGAAGCGTCCTGGGCCAGGGCAGGTCCGGCGAGAGCAAAGACGAGGGTAGCGCAGCAGATCGAACGTCGAATCATCAAGGCTCTCCTATTTCGCGAGGGTGAACGAGGGGCCGCGGCATGAACCTAATCCGTCGGCGAGAGGGCGGACGGCATCGTCCAGGGTGAGGGCGGCACAGAAGCGGTCGGCGGGGTGGCTGAGCGATCGACCCGTACCCGGTGCATGGAGGCGTAGGCGATTGCACCGGCATCGATCCGCGGCCGCGTCGCCGTCGGCGAACTGATGAGACCCGCCGTCTGCTCGGCGTCATGAGTAGGTACGCGTATTTTCGAGACCGTTGCCCGCGCTCGTGGCTGTCTGAGCGATCGAGCGTGCCGCGCCGGTCCGGGGTTCAGGACCGGCCCGACCACGCCCTGTGCGTCGCGCGGCGGCATCATCGAAATCGTCCGGTCTAGCACCGGCTGCTTTGGATCTGGGCCGAGCGTCGCTACGCGTTCGGGCGGAGCTGCAGCAGTGATCGTCGGCGCAAGACCAACGACGACCTCGGTCGGCGGCCGCATTGGAGCCGGTCTGGGTAGCAGGGTCGGCGTGGCCGTCGGGTCCGCTGGCTTGGTTCGCGTCGTTCCCAACTCGGGTCGACCCAGCAACGGTTGCGGCGCGTCCGGTTCGAAGGTCGCGACCACGGATGGCGGGATCATCGTCGCGATATCCTGACGCTCGGTGTGGTCAGTCCACGCGGGTGCCTGTTCGTGCGTGAGACGCGCTGCATCGAGGGGTGCGCGGCTGATTAGCGAAAGGCGTGGGTTGGCGCGGGGTGGCAGGAACTCCTGCTGCTCAACCGTATCCGCGGGGTTCGGATCCAGAAAGCTGCGCGGTCCGTCGGCAAGGGAGAAAGTGTCTGGGTCACCCGCGTGTGAGAGAGGCCCTGTCAGGTGTGGGACTTCTACCCATGGTGGGAATGTCGCTGGAGGTGAAGCTTCGGCAGACACCACCGATGCCACACGTTGGGCGGACGTTGAGAAGATCCAGTTGCTGGGCGGGACAAGCCACGCCGCGCCAGCGGCGAACACAGCGAGGGTTGAAAGGCATGAAATCGAGATCGTGGCCCAAGATGACAGGTGGCTGCTGGGCCTAATGACCTGGAGTGGCCGGGCCGCACCGACCGGCTTCAAGTCACCTACAAAGACGGGATCACGCTGCAACATCCTCTCAGAACTGATCTGGGTGAGAAACGGTTCAAGGCCGGGATGATGTAGAATCGTCGCTAGCCGAACACGGCTGGAATTCTGACGGTGCATACGGATGATGCACAACGCCCAAATAGTTTGATGTTGAGCGCTGAACGACAGCCGACAAACTCCGCCTTATCCGACCGCCGTCCGCCTTGCCGAACGCCTGTAGACCGTCACCGCATGGCTCGGCCGCTTCCACCACCCGCGCGGATTCTCGCTCGGTCTGATCGATCGAGGTCGCCCGCCGCTCGTCGGCAGCCCTTCTCCGATTCCGCTGGCCTCGATTTCCCCAGATCTAGAACTTCAGTAGGCGTGCCCTTCGCGGATTTGCACCCTCCCCCCTTTGGCAGGGTATCCCCGTGATGGAGATCCCTTGTCGGCTTCCGCGCCAGCCGCAGCCAGGCCGACCACTCGGCCGAGACGACCCGGACGATGTTGGTGTCGTTGCGAAAGCCCGTGACGCGCCGCTCCTCGACGGTGACGAGCCCGAGCTTCACGGCTTGGCGGATGGCGTTGCGCACAGTGGTCTCGGCCACGCCGACGATCGCCGCGAGATTGCCCACAGCGAGGCGGCAATCTTTCCGGCGAGCCACTTCGGCGGCCACGAGGGCGAGCACGGACTGCTCGGCCAGAGTGAAGCGTGCCGCGATAGCCGGCGGGAGCCTGCCAGAGGCGGCCCAGCGGCGACGACGCTCCATTGAGGCATCCGTGCGGGGGCGGGAGCCGACGCCTGTCCTAGGGCTGCCTACGCGATCTGAGGAAATACCCTCGGGGCGGGCATTCGAGGTCCCCGGGTTGGGGGAGCGCAAATGCGAAACGGTTTCGCTTTTGGTCTGCCGCGCCTCGATCAGGCCAGACAGCGCCTCGGCCTCGGCCTCCGTGACCTTCCCCTCCCCATAGGCGCGCCAGAGCAGCGCCGTGATGGACGGCAGGGTGATTCGGTCGGCCGCCTCGATCGCGCGGCGGATTTCGTCTGCAAACACGTGTCTCGGCCCTCATCGGGCCGCAACAAGGCGTTCCGGTCCGCCGCAGGGGCGTCCGGTCCACAAGGCAAAGCCTCATCGTCGCGGGAATTGGCGTTCCCGCTTGACGCCTGGGGCGTCGGCGTGGCTTGTGGGGGTTGGAAATGGGCCCCACACGGCCACTCTCGATTTCGACGGCTCTCCAGTTTGGCGACTGGGGGGCCGTTTGCTTTTCAGGGGTCGACTTGCGGCGGCGTGATCTCCTGATGGTGCCGGCGACTCGCGTGAGGTGCGCGTCAGCCGGACATGGCATGTCGGCCGGGCGGCACGGTTAAGTCAACGTCAGGGAATGATCAGCGCGACCATGCCGGCTGGACCTTCGACCCTCGCGGACCTGCGCAAGGCAGGCGTCGTCACCAGCCAGGAGATCATCGGGGCAATCGACGTCTACCTGCGAGATCCAATGGCTGGCCCCTACCGCTTCGACAGCGGCCACCCGATCACGATCGGTCCGGACGAGGTGACCTGGCCGCTGATCGGATCGAGGTTGTTGCCGGTCAGGTAGCCGCCGGCCCCGTTCATCAGGTGCCGTCGGCGGTGGGAGCGAAGTCACCGCGCCGCGTGTAGGCGTTCGTCCCGCTGAAGGTCGCGGCGCCGTTGGCGTCCCCGGTCTTCTGCGCCACCGTGAAGAAGCCCGTCCC
>NZ_JAKSYC010000125.1 GCF_022829585.1 Methylobacterium sp. J-026 | reverse complement strand
GGTCTGACGTTCGCGGCCCACACGGTGATCGCTCCCCGCACGGAGGGGAGGCCCGAGACGCTGACGATCCTGTCGGGGTCGCTCTACCCCGCGCACGGGCGCACCCTGTACCGGACGACGGGCGCGGCGCTGACGTCGGGTGGCTTCCTCTACCGGCCGGAGGAAATTCCCCATTCCCTCTGGCCCACCTGCCACCCGGTGGAGCTGCCGGTCAACGGCTCCGGCCCGTTCGGGCTGAACTACATCGACCCCGCCGACGATCCGAGCCGGAGCAGCGGCGGTCCGGGCTGACCCGGCCGCGGAACGATCAGGTCTCGCCGGCCACGAAGGCCCGCATCAGGTAGTGGGCGATCGCCATGGGCGGCGGGGCCTGGATCCCCTCGGGATGGCTCCCCGCCAGCATCGCGGCGACGGCGGCGCGGTCGAACCATCGCGCATCCTCCAGCTCCTTCGGATCGGTCACGATGGCCTCGTCGAGGGCCTCCGCGGCGCAGCCCAGCATCAGCGAGGACGGGAACGGCCAGGGCTGCGAGGTCCGGTAGGTGACGGCGCCGACGCGGATGTGCGTCTCCTCGAACACCTCGCGGCGCACCGCGTCCTCGATCGTCTCGCCGGGCTCCAGGAAGCCCGCGAGGCAGGAATACATCTGCGGTCGGAAGTGCGGGCCGCGGCCGAGCAGGCAGGCATCGCCCCGGCGCACCAGCATGATCACCACGGGATCGACCCGGGGGAAGTGGTGCGCGGCACAGGTGGGGCATTCCCGACGGAAGCCACCGGCCCGCACCACGGTCGCGGTGCCGCAATTGGCGCAGAAGCCGTGGCGGGCGTGCCAGTCGAGCATCGACTTGGCCACCGCCAGGAGGCCCAGCTCCTCCGCCTCCACGGCCGATTCCGTGGCGATGCTGCGCAGGTCGAGGGTCCGGACCTCGTCGCCCGCGAAGCGCTCCGCGACCTCGGCCGGAGCGGCGGCCGCGAAGACCGGCCGCCCGTCCCGATGGCCGAGGAAGACCCGCGGGCCGTCGGCAAGGTCGGCGGCGTCGCCGGGGGCGATCAGCGCGGTGGCGCCACGCAGGACGATCCTGTCGCCGCACAGGAGGACGAGGTGGGCATCGGGCGCATCGAAGGCGGGCACGGCCTCCTCGGGCTGCTCGGCCGAATGGCGGTCGAGGCGGTTCCGGACGAAGCCCAGGGTGTCGCGGGGATCGGTCATGCGAGGGATCAGGCTGCGGAGAACAGGGCGCCGGCGCGCTCGATGAGCTGGGCACGGGCGTGGAGCGGGTAGGGCGTGCGGGTCCCGACGCCCCAGACCGGACCGGGCCAGGCCGGATCCGAGCGGAAGCGGCCGACCACGTGGACATGGAGCTGGGCCACGACGTTGCCGAGGGCGGCGACGTTGACCTTGTCGGGCTTGGCCAGCCCCTGCATCACCCCGGTGGCGAGGCGGATCTCGTGCCACAGCGCCTCCGAGTCCGGACCGGACAGGTCGGTGATCTCGGTCACGTCGGCGCGGCGCGGCACCAGGATCAGCCAGGGGAACCGGGCATCGTCCATCAGCAGCACGCGGCACAGGGCGAGGTCGCCCATCTCGACGGTGTCGGCGGCCAGTCGCGGATCGAGGGTGAAGGCGGAATCGGTCATGATCGACCGATGTAGCGCAGCTTCGCGCCGGGCGCGCGGTCCGGCGGCGGGAACGGTGACGCATCCGCCCAGCCCATCCGCCGGGGCGGCCGGTCGGCCCGTCAGAGGCCCGGCACGGCGCCCTGCCGGCCCACCGCGATCGTCCCCGCATCGAGGGCCCCGTCCGGATCCGACCGGGCGAAGACCGTGACGGCCGCGCCCGGCTCGAGCAGGGCCTTCTCGCCGGGGGAGAATTGGGTCACCGGCGTGTCCCCGGGGATCTCGAAGGCCGACTGGCCACCGCCATAGGCGAGCGCCAGCCGCAGGGTCGCGCCGCGCCGCAGATCGGCCACCCAGCCGGCCGTCAGCGTCGCGCCGGGGGCGGTGTCCCAGGGCTGGCTCCCCGCCTCGAAGCCGCGTTCGGAGGGCGAATACAGCGTCACCGCCGTGACCCGCCGGGGCTCCGATCCCGCGGCACCGACCACGCTGACGTAGCTCTCGGGCTTGATCGCCCGCAGGTCGGTCTGGTTCACCGCGTAGACGCGGGTCCGCGGATCCATCCGCAGGGTGAGGGCGCTCCCGGTGGAACGGCGGATCTCAAGGCGGTCGGCCTCCGCCCGGAGGACCGTGCCGCGGAACCGCATGCCGATCGGCTCCGCCCGGACGGCGGGGGCGCTGGCGGTCATGACCAGGAGGGCGGTGAGGAGGCGTTTCACGGGGCTCGTCACGGGGATCCTTCTTGATGGTTCGGTCCGGATGCGGGGGCCGAACGCCAAGCCAAACACCGACGTTCCCCGCAGATGCCACCGGACGCTCAGTGCGCCATCAGCACCGGCATGTCGGCATGCGCCAGCACGTGGCTGGTGACGCCGCCGAAGATCATCTGGCGCAGGCGGCTCTGGGTGTAGGCGCCCTTGATCAGCAGGTCGCAACCGAAGGCCTGGGCCTCGGCCAGGAACGTCTCGCCGGGGGCGCGCCGGCCTGCCGGCAGGGCGCGGTGCGCGGCGTCCACGCCCTCGCAGGCGAGGGCCTGGGCGAGGTCCTGGGCGGTGGGCCCGGGCACCATGCCGCCTTCGACGCTGAGGACCAGCACGCGCTCGGCCTTGCGCAGGAACGGCATCGCGAAGGCCAAGGCCCGGGCGGTCTCGGTGGAGCCGTTCCAGGCGACCAGGATCGCCGTGCCGAGGCTCGCGGGCGGGGCCGGCGGGGCGAGGAGGATCGGGCGGCCGCTCTCGAACAGGGCGGTCTCGAAGGTGGTCATCCGGGGCGCGTTGTCGGTGGTGCCGGGGCGGCCGACCACCGTCGCCGAGAACAGCCGCGCATACTGGCCCAGGAAGGCGTCGCCGGTCGGCACGTCCTGCCGCCACCGGTAGCGCGGTCCGGCATCCGGCACCCGTTCCGGTATGCACAACCCGTCGCGGGCATGACGGGGAATCCCGGCCGCATCCATGAAGGCGACGAAGCGCCCGCCCGCCTCCTCGGCCTCGGCCCGGTCGGCCTCCTCGTCGCGCAGCCAGGTCATACCGCCGACCATGTCGACCGGCACGTACTCGGCCAGGGCCGGGCGCAGGGACACGCCCTCGATCAGGCTGCCGAAGCGCGTCGCCGCGAGCCGCGTCGTCTCGAACACGGAGGGCAGGGCGTCGTGCATCGCGACGGGAACGAGCAGGGTCTTCATGGCAATGTCCTCCTCGGGGGCGAGGCTAGCGCATCGGCCCGGATACCGGAACCGGCACGATGCGTAGCTTTCTGAGCCGCATCGTCTTTTCCGAAAGCCGGGGGCCGCCGTTCGGGACGATGCCTAATCCCGGCGTCCCCCGCGGGGAACCGGGACCGGCGCGGCGCGCACACGGTTTCGCGCGTCGCCGGGATCGAGCCAGCCCCGGAGACGGCGGGTCAGCGGCCTCTCGATGAACCGGTGGACCAGGATGGCGGCCGCGACGCCCGCCGCGAGCATCAGGAGCATGGCGCCGAACGGGTGCAGGGCGGGCGCGACGCCGAGCCGGAGCAGACCCTCGCGCACGAGGCGCAGCGCGAAGGGATGCACGAGGTAGAGGGCGTAGGACGCGTCCCCGAGATGCACGAGGGCACGCATCGGGCCCGGCAGCCGCGCCACCTGCGCGGCGTCGCGCTCAGGCCCGAGGGCGGCCGCCACGAGCAGGGCCGCCGGCACCCCGACGAGGAGCGGGCGCAGGACGCCGTCGGCCTCGCCGAGGCCGGCGAGCAGGCGGGCCGCCAGGATCAGGCCGAGGAGTCCGAGCACCGCCAGGGCGATTCGGGCCGACGGCGCTGGCCGGACACCCGCCCGATAGGCGAGGGCGAGGCCGGCGCCGGCGGCGAATTCGAGCACGATCGGGTTCGCCCAGAACCGCAGGGGCAGGGGCAGGTCCGGCAGGACGGCCCCGGCGGCCACGAGGAGCGCCAGGACGGCGACGAGCCACGCCACGGCGCCCCGCCGGCCGAGGCCGAGGCCGGCGGCGAAAAGAACGTAGAAGAAGGCCTCGTAGTTCAGGGTCCAGCCCAGCCCGTAGAGCGGCTGGACGATGCCGTCAGGCCGGGCGGCCGGCCAGAACAGGAAGCCGGCCAGGAGCGCGGCGGGCTCGCGGACCAGGGCGGCGGCCTCGCCGAGGAGATCGGGTCGCGCCAGGGCGAGGGCGAGGTAGAGGAGGCTCACCAGCCAGTAGAGCGGCACGACCCGGGCGATCCGGTGGGCGAGGAAGCGGCCCCGGGCCCCGGGCACCCGGAACAGGCGCCCGCTCGCCAGGACGATGACGCAGCCGGAAATGACGAAGAACAGGTCAACGCCGCCCCACCAGGGCAGGAGCGTGCCGGGATCGAGGGCTCGGCCGGCGCCGCGCTCGGCCAGCAATCCCGCCTCGTGCCGGGCATGGTGCCAGACCACCATCAGGGCGGCGAGGGCGCGCAGGATTTGGATCGGGACGAGGATCATCGGGCGCTCGGCTGCAGGTCGAACTGCGAGCGGTGTCGCGCCGCCGGCGAGCCGCGACCGGGCCACGGCGTCGTCCCACCCCCCGGGGTCGCGCGGCACAAGATTCTCATCCGGGGCGACGGTCCGAAGCGAAAACGACAGGAACCATAGGCCGATGGCCCCGTTGACGCACCAATTCGCGAACGTTCGGCGAGAGGTTTCTCGATCTCCGCATGTGGCATCCCATGCCAGTTCGCGCGTCCATTCCGAAACGAGGTTCCTGATGCTGAAGAATTACGCTGCCGCCTCCGCGCTGGTCCTGGCCCTGTCGAGCCCGGCTCTGGCGCAGAGCGCCAATGACTTCCGCGTGCAGTCGATGCAGGCGAACGCCTACGAGGTTCAGTCCTCGCAGATCGCCCTGTCGAAGTCGCGCAACCCGCGGGTCCGGTCCTACGCCCAGGAGGTGATCCGCGATCACCGCGCTGCCAATGTGGCGCTCGCCGGTGGTCAGTCCGGCGCCATGGCGGCCGGCGATCCGGGCCTCGGCGGCCTGATCACGGCCCCGATCGCGGTGGCGGGCAGCGCCGTCGGCGCGGGCGTGGGCGCGGCAACCGGCGTGGTCGGCGGTACCCTCTCCGGCGGTCCGGTCGGCGGCCTCCAGGGCGCGGGTGCCGGTGCGGCGAACGGGGCTGCGGCGGGCGGTCAGCTCGGCCGCGGCGAGATGATGGCGACCGGCGCCTCCACGATCGTGCCGCCGAATCCCGAGCAGCAGGCGATGCTGTCCGAGCTGTCGGCGACCCCGGCCGGCCCGCGCTTCGACCGGCTGTACGCGACGCAGCAGATCCAGGCTCATCAGATGACCATCGCGATGACCCAGGCCTACGCCCAGGGCGGCCCGAACCCGGCCCTGCGCAACTACGCCCAGCAGGCCCTGCCGGCGCTGCAGATGCACTACGACCAGGCCCAGCGCCTGCCGGGCGCGATGTAAGTCATAGCGCTTCAACGTGGGACCGGCTCCGGCCGGTCCCCAGGCACGGGCGGCCGGCGCGAGCGGGCCGCCCTTTTTCGTGCGGCCGGTCCACGGCGAGGCCGGCTTCGAGAGAGGCCTCTCGACACCGCATCTTGGGCGGGTCCCCCCTCCCGTGTGGGAGAGGGGGCCTGTCGCGCTGCGTCATGGGCCGCGTGCCTTAAACCTGTGTCGCCCGTAGCCCGTGAGGGGAAGCGTTAGCGGCGGGGGTCGTGCAGGATGGAGCGCTGCGGTGCCTTCTCAACCACCCCCACCCCTGCCCCCTCCCCGCAAGGGGGAGGGGAAAAGCGCTCTTTTTCCAGGGTGGTGGTGTCAGACTGAGCCGTGTGGATCCGGTAGCTTGCTTGCGGGGAGAGGAGATACCCGCACCCGCGCGGGAACCGAAGCGAGGACCGCCGGGCAAGAGCCAAGACCTCGATCCGTGATTCCGCGCGCGGCGCGTCTCAATCGCACGCGATGGCGGCGACCGATCGGACCGGAAGGCCGGTCCGGTCGATCGGCGAGACGAACTGCCCCGTCTGCGCGTCGCGCACGAGCAGGGATCCGCTGGCCACGCCGAAATGCGCCCCGTGCAGTTCGAGGCGACCATCGTCGACCCGCTCCTTCACGAACGGGAAGGTCATCAGGTTCTCGAGCCCCTGCGCGACGACGGCGTATTCCAGGCGGGTGAGATAGTCGGGCATCCCGGGATCGCCGGCCTTCGCCTCGGCCTGCCCCACGAGGGAGACCCACTTGCCGATGAAATCGCCGGGGGAGAGCGGCTTGGCCCTGTTGGCATAGGCCTTCACGCCGCCGCAGGTGGCGTGGCCGAGCACGACGATGTGCTTCACCTCCAGGGCCTGGACGGCGAATTCGAGTGCCGCCGAGGTGCCGTGGTAATGCTCGTCCGGCATGTAAGGCGGCACGAGGTTGGCGACGTTGCGGATCGTGAACAGCTCGCCCGGCCCGGCATCGAAGATCGCGCTGGGGGAGACCCGGCTGTCGCAGCAGCTGATGACCAGGATCTCCGGCTTCTGCGAATCGGCCAGCTGCGCGAAGCGGCGGCGCTCGGAGGGAAACCGCTCCTGCAGGAACGACCGGTAGCCCTCTGTCAGGTATATGGGAAACATCGCATCACCTCCGGTTGAACCATTCGCCTCGGCGCGGCCGAGTTCAGGGTTGTCGCCATGCCAGAACGCGGGGCGCGGCGGGCATAATCCCGCGGGCGAGATCGGCCGCCAGATCGGCGAGGCCCGCCGGCTCGACCCGTTCGCCGCTCGCCCGCAGCTCCGCGATCGGCCACCAGCGGGTGCCGAGCACCGGGTTGTCCTCGGTCTCGGCCAGCCGGCCGGTATCGACCCGATCGTCGGGCAGGCGGACGAGGAAATAGCGTTCGCGGGCGTCCCGGGGCTGGCGGAACAGGTGGAACGGGCCGTCGCAGGCGGCGACCTGCGGGCCGATCGCGGCGTCGCCGCGGCCGATCTCCTCCTCCAGCTCCCGGCGGCAGGCGGTGACGTGGTCCTCGCCGGGCTCCAGGCCACCGCCGGGCATGAACCAGAACCGGAGCGGCGCGCCGTCCGGTCCCTTGGCGTGGACCGAAGCGTAGGCGATCAGCAGGATCCGGTCCTCCGGATCGAGGACGATCGCCCGGGCCACGTGGCGAATCGGAAGGGACGGGGATGCGCTCATGGGGAGACAGCTAGCGCGCCAGGGCGCGGATGGACACTCGCGTCGCGCGCGAAAGGCCGGCCCTACGGCGTCTCGGGCCCATCGCGCCGCTCGGCCGGCGCCCAGATCACCACCGGCAGGCCATACGCGTCGCGCTCCGGCGCCTCCGGGAGCGGCACGGCGCGGCCCGTGAGGATGTCGCGGGCCACGACCAGGGCCGCCAGGGCGTCGAGGTGATCGTCCTCCGGGACGCCCCGGGTCCGGAGGCCGATCAGGGCGCCGGGCAGGCCCGCGGCGGCGAGGAGCTTCCGCCGCAGGTCGAGCCCGTCCCGGGCGCGGGGCCCCTTCTTGGGCAGGCCGAGCGGCCGACCGCCGTTGAGGGCGTGGAAGGCCACCTCCGGGTGGACCTCGTGGACGCGGTCGCGCAGCTCCGGCCGGGCCCGCAGGAGCCCGTCGACCGCGCGGACGTAGCGGAAGATGTTGTAGCCCTGGATCGAGGGCGCGAAGGGCGGATCGCTCGAGGCCCGCGCGGCGGCCTTGGCGGCCTCGTAATCGGGCGCGTAGACGGCCGCCCGGGACGGCATCGGGAAGACCGAGGCGCGCCCCGGTCCCAGACGGGCGCGCGCGGCCCGATCGGCGGAGCGGCCGCCGCCGAGGATCCGGTCGGGGAGGCCGATCGGGACGTCGATCCCGATCACGAGGGGGCGTTCCGGCCCATCGAGGAGGGCGGCCACGTCCGGGAACAGGGCGCAGCGGTGCCGGGCGGGGTCGTCGAGATCGATCAGCGCCCCCGCCCAGGCCCCCCGGCAGCCGTCCAGCCCCGCCACCCACCGCGCCATCGCGATCCTCTCCCCGTGGAACCCCGCCCGCGCTGCGTCCTTGTCCGGGTCGGCGCGGACGGCTATCCGCAGCGCGTGCGCGTCGCCGCCGATCCGGGAATAGCGTGATGAGCGAGATCCGTCCCCGCCGCAGCGTCCTGGCGATGCCCGGCTCCAACGCCCGGGCGCTGGAAAAGGCGCGGACGCTCCCCGCCGACGTGATCCTGATCGACCTGGAGGACGGGACCGCACCGGACGTCAAGGCGGCGGCCCGCGTGCAGGTCGCCGCCGCTTTGGCCGCCCGGGGCTTCGGACGGCGCGAGGTCGTGGTCCGGATCAACCCGCCCGAGACCGACGACGGCGAGGCCGATCTCGTGGCCCTCGCGTCGGCCGCCCCGGACGCGATCCTGGTGCCGAAGGTGCGCAGTTCGGACACGCTGATCGCCGTGGGCTCGCGCCTGCGCCGGCTCGGGGCGCCGCAGGCGACCCGGGTCTGGGCGATGATCGAGACGCCGATGGCGGTGGTGAACGCCGCCGAGATCGCCGGCGCGGCCCGGGACGTCGACGGGCGGCTCGCGGCCCTGGTGATCGGCCCGAACGATCTGCTGAAGGCGGCCCGGATCCCGCCGCCGGGGCGTGCGGCCCTCGTCCCCTGGCTGATGACCGTGCTCGCCGCCGCCCGGGCCTACGAGATCGAGGCGATCGACGGCGTCTTCACCGACCTCCACGATGCGGCCGGCTTCGAAACCGAGTGTGCCCAGGGGCGGGACCTCGGCTTCGACGGCAAGATGCTGATCCATCCGAATCAGATCGGCCCGGCCAACACCGCCTTCGGGCCGGGTGCCGACGCGATCGCGCAGGCGCGCCGCCTGATGGATGTCTTCGAAGCGCCGGAGAACCGCACCCGCGGTGTCGTCGCGGTGGATGGCAGGATGATCGAGCGCCTCCATGTCGAGGCGGCCCGGCGGACACTGGCCCTCGCTGACGCGATCGCGCGGCTCGGCGTGTGAGCGACCTGCCCCACGTCAACCTGCCCGAAATCGGCCTGCGCCTCCTCGACCCGCGGCTGCCGGGCTGGGGCTTTCCATGCTGGGGATCCGCCGCCGCGGCGGGTCTCGACCTGCATGCCTGCCTGGACGCGCCCCTGGTCCTGGAGCCCCGGAGCCGGCCGGTGCTGATCCCGGCGGGGTTCTGCGTGCTGATCCGCGATCCGGCCTGGTGCGGGCTGGTGTTTCCGCGCTCCGGGCGCGGCCACCGCGAGGGGCTGGTCCTGGGCAACGGCACCGGCGTCATCGACGCGGATTACGAGGGGCCGCTCCTGATCTCCGCCTGGAACCGGGACCCGGCGGACCCGGTCCGGATCGAGCCGGGCGAGCGGATCGCCCAGCTCGTGTTCACGCGGATCGCCCGGCCGGTCCTCACCGTGCTGGCGGGCGACCCCGGCCCCGGCTCGGGGCGCGGATCGGACGGGTTCGGATCGAGCGGGCGCTGATCCGCCGGCTGGGCTCGGGCGATCCATCGCCCGACCGGATCCGGCCCTCCCCGGTGCGCCGAGGCCGCTTCGTGTCGTCCCCGCCACCGCCAAGCGGCATCCGATGCGTCGGGCCGGCCCATCCGCCGGCCTCCGGGGTTGGGACCATGATCCCCCATCTCACAATGCGTCGCCCCGAGGGGCAGCTGCCGGCCTTCGAGACATCCCGAGGCGTCACCACGATCGAGCGTCTGATCCCGCTTGCTGCTTTTTCGGATCGATGCGCCAAGACAATTCGACGATTGGTATCGCTGCGATCTCGTTGTTTTTTACATTATTAATCAGTTTTAAAATTCGATTTTGATCAAACTCTTGTTTTATATCTCCCCGTCTTTCAATTTTTGATTGAATAAAATCTAGGTTTTTTATCTTGCCGGACCGGATATGGGCTGATACCGGCCGATAAGATCACGGTCACAGCATCAAAAAAATCCTTGATCGAAATTTTGCATTGAAATGCGAGACGACATGCAGCGCGAAATTGCGCCGAAATCCATAAACGACTTCGCAAGGAAGCGAGACAAACGGTTTTTGCGGTGCGCCATGCTGTTGACGGGCGTCGCGGCCATCGCGCCCGCGGCCCGGGCCGAGACCGCGCCCGGCGACGAGGCCGGCGCCTCGGTCCGGCTCGATACGCTGTCCGTGGAGGCGCGCGGCCCCGCAAGGGCGGGCGATCTGCCGCCCGCCTTTGCCGGCGGCCAGGTGGCCCGCGGCGGCCGGCTCGGCCTGTTTGGCAACCGGGACTACATGGAGACGCCGTTCGGCACGGCGAGCTACACCGAGACGACCATCCGCGACACGCAGGCGATCAGCGTCGGCGACCTCCTGACCCGCACCGACCCCTCGGTCCGCGCCGCGATCGGCAGCGGCAACCGCTACGACGCGCTGAACATCCGCGGCTTTCGGGTCGACAACCGGGAGTTCGCCCTGAACGGGCTGTACGGCCTCGTGCCGGACTACCGGATCGACCCAGCCCCCCTCGAGCGCGTCGAGGTGCTCAAGGGTCCGGCGGCGTTCCTGTTCGGCACGCCGATCTTAGGCAGCGTCGCCGGCACGGTGAACGTCGTCACCAAGCGCGCGGGCGACGCGCCGCTGACGCGGGCGGGCGTCGACTACGTGTCGACCACCCGCGGCGGGGGCGGGTTCGACGTGGCGCGGCGCTACGGCGAGGGACATGAGATCGGCATCCGCATCAACGGCGCGGGGATCGGCGGCGAGACGCCGATCGACCATACCGGACAGCGCAACGGCGTCGGCTCGCTGGCCCTCGACTATACCGGCGACCGGCTCCGGCTCTACGCCGACGTCATCTATCAGCACGATGCCTATGACAGCCAGACCCGGGGCGGTAACCCGGTGCCGGGCCTGCGCATCCCCAGGGCGCCCGACCCGCGCCGGAACATGTCCCAGCGCTTCGACTTCTCCCGGGCCGACAGCCTCACCGGGCTCGGGCGGGCGGAATTCGACCTGACCTCGGACATCACGCTGTTCGCGGCCCTCGGCGCCAACCGCTTCAGCTACGCCAAGCGGGAGAATCCCGCCTTCACGCTCCTGGATGCCCGCGGCACCACCACGGTCAACTCGGTCTTCCAGACCGGCGATACCGCGACGCTGTCGGGGGAGGCGGGGGCCCGGGCGCGGTTCGACACGGGCTGGATCCGGCACGAGGCCGTGTTCACCACGACGCGCCTCGACCAGGATCTGACGCTCGGCCAGATCACCTATCCGGACTACGCGTCGAACCTCTACGCGCCGGTCCGCCTGGCTTGGCCGGGGCAACCGAAGCCAAACGGCACCTATCCCCGCGGCCGAGCGAGCTACGACCGGATGACGAGCTACGCCGTGGCCGACACGATGTCGGTCGCCGACGGCCTCGTCGAGTTCATGATCGGGGCGCGGCGGCAGGAGATCGAGCTCGGCAATTACGCGCCGACCACGGGCCTCCTGAGCACCGCCTACGACAAGACCGCGACGACCCCGGCCTTCGGCCTCGTGGTGCGGCCGACCGAGGCGCTCGCGCTCTACGCCAACGCCGTTCAGGGCCTGACGGCTCTGCGGGCGCCCGGCAGCGCGATCAACAGCACCCAGACCTTCGCGCCGGCCCGGTCGCGGCAATACGAGATCGGCGCGAAGCTCGACTTCAAGACCTTCGGGGCGACCCTCGCCGCCTTCCAGATCACCCAGCCGGCCGGCAGCATCGACGCCCTGACCAACACCTTCGGGGTCGGCGGCAGCCAGCGCAACCGCGGTTTCGAGGCGACGGTCTTCGGCGAGATCGCCGCGGACCTGCGCGTCATCGCCGGCGCGACCCTGCTCGATGCCCGCTGGCGCCGGACCCGGGGCGGCCTCTACGACGGCAACCCCGCCACCGGCGCACCGCGCTTCCAGGCGACCACCGGGCTCGAATGGGACACGCCGTTCCTGCGCGGTCTCACGGCCCTCGCCACGGTGGTCTACACCGGCCAGTCCTACGTCGGCACGACCCTGACCGCCGCCGCCTTCTCGAAGATCCCCGATTGGACGACGGTGGATCTCGGCCTGCGCTACGCGACCCTGATGCAGGACAAGCCGGTCACGCTGCGCGCGACCGTGACGAACGTCGCCGACAACCACTTCTGGATCGGCAACCCGAACGGCGCTTTCATCCTCGGGGCGCCGCGGACGGTGTGGTTGTCGGCCGCGGTCGATTTCTGAGACGCGGCGGTGGAGCGCGATCCGGATCAAGCGCGCATCGGACGCGTCCTTCCCATCCACGCCGCCATCCCGAGGCACCGGAGCGCGGCGGAGACCTCGAAGGAGGGTGAGCTTGGAACAGGACGTGGGTGAGCGTTGGATTTCGCGCGTCGAGCCGGCTGGCCGTCTCAATCCATCACTTTGCCCAGCCGCCCCGCCAGATCCTGGATGAACTGGAAGGCGGTGCGGCCCGAGCGGGAGCCCCGGGTGGTCGCCCATTCCAGCGCCTCGGCGCGCAGCCGCTCCGGCGGCAGGTCGAGGCCGTAGCGGTCGGCATAGGCGCGGATCATCGCCAGATACTCGTCCTGGCTGCATTTGTGGAAACCGAGCCAGAGGCCGAACCGGTCCGAGAGCGAGACCTTCTCCTCCACCGCCTCGCCGGGGTTGATCGCGGTCGAGCGCTCGTTCTCGACCATGTCGCGGGCGAGCAGGTGGCGGCGGTTGGACGTGGCGTAGAACAGGACGTTGGCCGGCCGGCCCTCGATGCCGCCGTCGAGCGCGGTCTTGAGCGACTTGTAGGAGGTGTCGTCGCCGTCGAAGGAGAGGTCGTCGCAGTAGACGAGCCAGCGATGCGGGTCCGGCCGGAGCAGGGCCATCAGGTCCGGCAGGGCCTCGATGTCCTCGCGGTGGATCTCCACGAGCTTCATCGGCCGGCTGCCCGCGGGGCGGCGGGCGTTGATCTCGGCATGCGCCGCCTTGACCAGGGAGGACTTGCCCATGCCGCGGGCGCCCCACAGCAGGGCGTTGTTGGCCGGAAGGCCCCGGGCGAAGCGCTCGGTGTTCTCCACCAGGGTGTCGCGCGCCCGGTCGATGCCGGTGAGCAGCCCCATCTCCACCCGGGCCACCTGGGGCACCGGGGTGAGCCGGCGCTCCGGGCCCCACAGGAAGGCGTCGGCCGCGTCGGGGTCGAAGGCCGGCGGGGCAGGGGGGGCGGCCCGCTCCAGCGCGGCGGCGATGCGCTCCAGGAGCGGCATCAGGGTGTCGAGGGTCGCGGGGCTCGTCATCGGATCGGGGGGTTCGCTGCCGGTTCTGTCGCGCGACCGTACTACGGCGTTCGGCTGCGGAAATCACCCGGCCGACGATGGCTTCGACCCGGTGCCGAACGCGGCCCCGGATCGGGCGTTGGATCCTGCGCGAGGGCGGGAGCCCGGGAGGGCACCGATGGACGCGGGACCGACGATTCGGATCACCCAGGTCGGGGCATACGTCTTCACCGTCGATTTCGGCGCCGCCCTGCCCGACCTGCTCACCGACGAGGCGGCTCCGATCGGCGGCGGGACCGGGCCCGTCCCCGAGCAGCTGCTGATCTCAGGCGTGGCGAACTGCCTCTGCGCCAGCTTGGTCTTCGCCCTGGGCAAGTTCCGGCAGGATGCGCGGGGCGTCGCCGCCGAGGCGGAATGCCGGGTGGCGCGTAACGCCGAGGGCCGTCTCCGCCTCGCCGGGATCGACGTGCGCATCCGGCTCGGTGCTGCGATCGCGGAGATGCCGCGGATCGACCGGGTCCTGGAGCAGTTCGAGCGGTTCTGCACCGTCTCGGAGAGCGTGAAGGCCGGGATCCCGGTGGCTGTCTCGGTGACGGATCGCGACGGCACGCGCCTGAAATGACCCGCCCCGCGGAAAGAACGGCCACCCGGCGCATTCCCGCAGCACGAACCGGTCGCGGCGACCGGACGAGGAGACGCCATGTCGGATGAGACGCGAGAGCCAGCCCGCGCGCCGGAGGCGCTGGCCGGATTGTTCAACCGCCGGGCCAATGCGGGCGATGTCGAGGGTCTCGTCGCCCTCTACGAGCCCGCCGCGGTGCTGGCCGCCGGCCGGGTCGTGGCCACCGGCCATGCCGAGATCCGGCGCTTCTACGCGGACCTCCTGGCGCGGAAATCCGACTTCGCGTTGCCGGAGACGCTGCCGCCCCTGCGCAACGGTCCCCTCGCCATGACCTTCGCGCTGCTGCCCAACGGGGCGCTGTCGGTGGAGCTCGCCCGGGAGCAGGCGGACGGCACCTGGCTCTGGGCGATCGACCAGCTCAAGATCGCGCCCCCGAAGGCCTGACGCCCTCGCGCTTGTCCCACCGGACGCGATGCGGCAAAGCGGGGCCCGCGCGCCGACGCCGCGCCGACGACCCGAGCCGAGTCCATGCACGACATCCGCGCCATCCGGGACAACCCGGACGCCTTCGACCGCGACCTCGCCCGCCGGGGCCTCGCGCCGCTCTCGGCCGCGCTGATCGCCCTCGACGAGGCGCGGAAGTCGGCGGTCTCGGCCGCGCAGGCCAACCAGGAGCGGCGCAACGCGCTGGCCAAGGAGATCGGCGGCGCCAAGAAGGCGAAGGACGAGGACCGCGCCGCCGCCCTGATGGCGGAGGTCGCCGCGCTGAAAAGCGCCGAGCCGGAACTGAAGGCGGCGCAGGACGGGGCGGACGCGGCGCTGGCCGAAAAACTCGCCGCGATCCCGAACCGGCCCAAGGCCGATGTGCCGGATGGGACCGACGAGCACGGCAACGTCCTCTACCGCAGCCACGCCTCGACCCGCGCGCGGCTGACCGAGGGCCGCGAGCATTTCGAGCTCGGCGAGGCCGCCGGGCTGATGGATTTCGAGGCGGCAGCCAAGCTCTCGGGCTCGCGCTTCGTGGTGCTCAAGGGCCAGCTCGCCCGGCTGGAGCGGGCGCTCGGTCAGTTCATGCTCGACCTGCACACGCAGGAGCACGGGTATTTGGAAGTCGCGCCGCCGGTGCTGGTGCGCGACGCCGCCATGTTCGGCACGGCACAGCTGCCGAAGTTTGAAGACGATCAGTTCTCCGTTTTCAAAGGTCTCGACGCTGCGAAACAGGACGGGCGGGCAGCGGAGCGGGACCAGACTGAGGCGGAAGCCGGGCGGGGCAGCGCCGAAAAGTTCTGGCTCATCCCCACCGCCGAGGTCCCGCTGACGAACCTCGTCCGCGAGTCGATTCTTTCCGCGGACGAACTCCCCCTGCGCTTCACCGCGCTCACCCCCTGCTTCCGGGCCGAGGCCGGGGCGGCGGGGCGGGATACCCGCGGCATGCTGCGCCAGCACCAGTTCAACAAGGTCGAGCTGGTCTCGATCACGTCGCCGGAGGACTCCGCCAACGAGCACGAGCGGATGCTCACCTGCGCGGAGGCGGTCCTGAAAAAGCTGGATCTGCCCTATCGGGTGATGACCCTCTGCACCGGCGACATGGGCTTCGCGAGCCAGAAAACCTACGACATCGAGGTCTGGGTGCCGGGCCAGCGCACGCATCGGGAGATCTCGTCGTGCTCGGTCTGCGGCGAGTTCCAGGCCCGGCGGATGAACGCCCGCTACCGGGGCAAGGACGGCAAGCCCGCCTATGTCCACACCCTCAACGGCTCGGGGGTCGCGGTCGGCCGCGCGCTCATCGCCGTGATGGAGAACTACCAGAACCCGGACGGGAGCATCACGATCCCGTCGGTGCTCCAGCCCTACATGGGCGGGCTCAACCGGATCGAAGGGGCCCGCTGATGCGCATCCTGGTCACGAACGACGACGGCATCCACGCGCCGGGGCTCGCCACCCTGGAGGAGATCGCCCGGGAGCTGTCCGACGACGTCTGGGTGGTGGCGCCGGAGAGCGACCAGTCCGGCGTGTCGCACTCGCTCTCCCTCAACGACCCGCTGCGTCTGCGGCCGGTCTCGGAGCAGCGCTTCGCCGTCAAGGGCACGCCCTCCGACTGCGTGATCCTGGGCGTGCGCCACATCCTGGCCGAGCACGGGCCGGACCTCGTCCTGTCGGGGGTCAATCGCGGCCAGAACGTCGCCGAGGACGTGACCTATTCGGGCACCATCGCGGCCGCCATGGAGGGGACGATCCTGGGCATCCGCTCCATCGCGATGAGCCAGGCCTACGGGGCGGGCGGGCGCGGCGCCCTCAAATGGGACTGCGCCCGGACGCACGGGCCGAAGGTGGTGCGCAAGATCCTTGAGACCGGGATCGAGCCCGGCATCCTGGTCAACGTCAATTTCCCCGATTGCGAGCCCGACGCCGTGCAGGGCGTCGCGGTGGCGGCGCAGGGGTTCCGCAATCAGGCGCTGCTGTCGATCGACGCCCGGGTCGACGGGCGCGGCAACCCGTATTTCTGGCTGGCTTTCGCCAAGGCCCGGTTCGAGCCGGGCCACGGCTCGGATCTCAAGGCCATCGCCGAGAAACGCATCTCGGTGACGCCCCTGCGTCTCGATCTCACCGACGAGCCGACGCTGACGCGCTTCGCCCAGGCCTTCGACGCGTGATCAACCTCGGCAGCCTGGAGGCGGCTGCCGGGAACGCGGCCTTCGTGATGGCGCTCCGGGGCCGGGGCCTGCGGGACACCGCGGTGCTCCGGGCGATGGAGCAGGTGCCGCGGGAGGCCTTCGCGCCGCCCCGGCATCGGGATCACGCGCGGCGGGACATCGGCCTGCCGCTGCCCTGCGGCGCGTCCATGACGGCGCCTTCGACGGTGGCGGTGATGCTGGCGCTGCTGCGGCTCGAGGCTGGCCAGCGTGTCCTGGAGATCGGCACCGGCTCGGGCTACGTCACGGCGCTGCTCGCCCGGCTCGGGGCCGGCGCGGTTCTGAGTTTGGAGCGCTACGCCACCCTCGCCGCCGACGCCGCGGCGCGGCTCGCCGCCCTGTCGGAGGTGCATGTCGTTTGGGCCGACGGTCTCGCCCCGGAGCTGCCGGACGGGGGTTTCGACCGCATCCTGGTCCAGGGCAGCGTCGACGCGATCCCGCCGCACTGGCGCGCCGCCCTGGAACCGGGCGGACGACTGGTGACGGGCCTCACCCAGGGCGGCCGATGTCGGATCGCGACCCTGGCGACCCCCGAGGCTGAACCGGAACTCGGCCCGCCGACGCGTTTAGGGGCGCTGGTGCCGGGGCTGGCGCGGGTGCTGTAAGGCCGCCTGCTTCGTGCCGTCATTGGGCACGGCGACGCGACACAGGGAAACGCCGACGTTCTGAAATCGCGCGTTGCCGTGGCTTGCCTCGCTATGCTCGAAGGGACGGTGTGGGCCTTACCATCGGAGACGACCAAGAAATCCGGATCTCCAAATCCCCCCCTCATCCCGAGATGCCGAAGCGTGGCTTCAGCGTCGAAGGCCCCCCGGGGTATCGCGGCGATTCCTGGAGGGCTCCTCCGACGCCCGGCGGCGATGTTCGACCGCTGGGCATCTCAGGTTGGGGCGGGAAGTGGGACCTCCGAAGGCGCTCACCCGATCCGCCGGGACGCCCGCCACAGTCGCCACAGCCGCCGCCAGCGCGGGAGGTCGATGAGCGTGTTGAGCGGGTCGTAGGAGGCCCGCTCCATGGCGGCGAGGTAGGGTTCGACCAGGGCCACCGGCAGGAATGCCGTGCCGGCGAGCGGCGCGATGGCCGGGCGGGCGGCCTCGAACGCTGTGAGATGGGTCCGGGCGAGGTCGCGCAGCTCGGCGCAGGCTCGGCGCAGGCCCGGGCCGCCACGGCCGCTGGTGATGTCCTCGCGGGTGACACCGTAGCGGCCGAGGATGTCGGCGGGCAGGTAGACCTGGCCCGAACGGGCGTGCCAGGGCAGGGCGCGCAGCAGCCCGGTGATCCCGTAGGCGACGCCGGCATGCCCGGCCGCACCGGCGCCGCCCGGCTCGGCGCCGGTGCCGATCACGAGGCTCGCCAGCCGGAACAGGGCCGAGGTGGTCTCGCCGCAATAGCCCTCCAGGTCGTTCACCCGGGGCATCGGGTCCTCGTAGAGGTCGAACACCCGCGCGTCGATCAGGTCCACGAAGGGCTGGCGGCCGAGGCGGTTCACGCGGATCGCCTCTTCGAGGGCCGCCGCCACCGGGTTGGCGCGGACGTCGCCCCGGGCCTCACCCTGGAGGGCGTCGCGCCACCATTGCAGGCGGATCTCGCCGGCCATCGGGTTCGAGGCGGCCTCGCGCACCCGGGCGACGGTCAGGCTGAAGGCGTAGAGCGCGAAGAGGTGCGGGCGGGCGGCGGCCGGGGCGAACAGGGTCGCGTAGTAACGGTCGGGGTCGCCCTCCCGGACAAGCTGCTCGCAATGGGACTGCGCGAAGGCCAAGCCGCTCTCCGCGGGCTTGTCGCCGACCTCCGGCATCAATCGACCACGATCAGGGCGGCCGCGACCTTGCGGTTCTCGGCCACCAGAATGTTGTAGGTGCGGGCGGCGGCGCCGGTCTGCATCACGTCGAGGCCGACGCCGAAATCCTTGAGCCAGCCGCGTAGGCTCGGGTCGATCGCCGCGATGTCGAGACCGGTGCCAACCAGCAGCAGCTCGATTCGGGCGGCCTCAGCCTGGACCGGGCGCAGGGCCGTCCGGTCGATCGCCCGGGGTGCGGTCACGTCCCAGGCGCGCACCCCCGAGGGCAGGAGCAGGATCGAGCCCCGATGCGACATCCCGGCGAAGCGGAAGCCGCCGTCGCCGTAGGTGTCGATGATGTGGCGCCCGGGCACGAAGCCGGATTCGAAGCCGTTCGAGGTCTCCTGCTCGGCCATGTCCGAAACACGCTACTCCGCCGGTTGGGGGACGCCGGCGCGCTCGGCGGCCGCGCGGGCGCCGGAGAGCATCAGGCCCAGATAGATCAGCACCGGCGTCGAGATGAAGATCGCCGAGTAGGTGCAGATCAGGACGCCGCAGAGCATCACGGTGGCAAAACCCTTGATCGCCTCGCCGCCGAACAGGACCAGCGCCAGCAGCGACAGGCCGGAGGAGATCGAGGTCATCACCGTGCGCGACATGGTCGAGTTGATCGACAGGTTGAGGAGGTCGACCGTGGGAATGGTCTTGTACCGGCGCATCAACTCGCGGGTCCGGTCGAACACCACCACGGTCTCGTTGAGCGAGTAGCCGACGATGGTCAGGATCGCGGCGATCGAGGTCATGTTGAACTCGATCCGGGTGATGATGAACACACCCACGGTGAGCACGATGTCGTGGAGCGTGCCCACGATGGCGCCGAGCGCCAGTTCCCGCTCGAACCGGAACCAGAGGTAGAGCAGCACCGCCACGACCGAGAGCACGACGCCGAGCGTGCCGGACTGGACCAGTTCGCCGGAGACGCGCGGGCCGACGGTCTCGGTGCGGCGGAAATCGTAATCCTGATCGAAGGCGGCGTGGGCCTTGTTCATCACCGCGGTCTGGCCCTGCTCGCCGGGCTGGAGCGGCAGGCGGACCAGCACGGTGCCCTGGTTGCCGAGTTCCTGCACCTCCGGCTCACCGTAGCCGAAGCCGACGGCCGTGTGCCGGATCGCCGCGACATCCGCGGTGCCGGACTTGGCCTGCAGCTCCACCAGGGTGCCGCCCTTGAAGTCGATGCCGAAGTTCAGCCCGACGGTCAGGAACAGCACCACGGTGGCGAGCGAGAGCACCGCCGAGAGCGGGAAGGTGAAGCGCCGGAATCGCATGAAGTCGAAATGCGATTCATCGGGCCAGAGGCGGAGCAGGCGCATCGTTTCGGACCTAACGTTTGGGGAGTCTCAGCGCCGACCCGCTCATCCCATCCTCACCCTCATCTTGAGGTGCCGGAGCGCAGCGGAGGCCTCGAAGGAGGCTTCCAGAGCTCACGGCGCCTGCTGGAGGGCTCCTTCGAGGCCCGCTGGCGCGGGCACCTCAGGATGAGGGCGTGGTTTGGAGCAGCCTTTGCCGGCGGTGATCGATCTCCCGAAAATGAACGCGTTCAGAACGGCAGGGCCTTCGGCCGGAAGGTCTTGTACCACACCGCGATCATCATCCGGGTCAGGGTCACCGCGGTGATGACCGTGGTCAGGATGCCGAGGATGAAGACCACGGCAAAACCCTTCACCGGGCCCGAGCCGAGGAAGAACAGGATCAGGGCGGCGATCGCCATGGTCGAGTTCGAGTCGATGATGGTCGCGAAGGCCCGGTCGAAGCCCGCCTGGAGCGCCGAGATCAGCGAGCGGCCCGCGTGGCTCTCCTCGCGCATGCGCTCGTAGATCAGCACGTTGGAATCCACCGCGGTGCCGATGGTGAGGACGATGCCGGCGATGCCCGGGAGCGTCATGGTGGCTTCGAGCACCGACATCAGGCCCAGGATCAGCCCGACATGGACCATCAGGGCGATGTTGGCGATGAAGCCGAAGGTCCCGTAGGTCGCGAACATGAAGGCCACGACGAGGCCCGCCGCGACGAGGGTCGCGAGCTTGCCGGCCTCGATGGAATCGCGGCCGAGCCCCGGCCCGACGACGCGGCGCTCGACTACGGTGAACTTCGCCGGCAGCGCGCCCGCCCGCAGCAGGACGGACAGGTCGTTGGCCTGCTGCACGGTGAAGTTGCCGGTGATCTGGCCGGAGCCGCCGGTGATCGCCGAGCGGATCACCGGGGCCGAGACCACCTCGTTGTCCAGCACGATCGCCATGCGCCGACCGACATTCTCGGAGGTCGCCTGGCCGAAGCGCTGTGCCCCGCGCAGGTTGAACTTGAAGCTCACCATCGGCTCGTGGGATTGCTGATCGAAGGCCGGCTGCGCATCGGTCAGCTCGCCGCCATCGGCCATGACCCGGCGCTCGACCGGGACCTTGGCGCCCTTCTCGTCCTTGGAGGGCAGCATGTCGACATCGCCCGAGGGGCTGTCGGCAAGCATGCGGAATTCGAGCTTGGCGGTGGAGCCGAGGAGCTTCTCCAGCCGCTCCGGGTTCTGCTCGCCCGGCACCTGGATCAGGATGCGGTCGGCGCCCTGCTGCTGGATCGAGGGCTCGGTGGTGCCGGTGGAATCCAGGCGCCGCCGAATGACCTCGATCCCCTGGCTCACCGCGCGGCGGGTGCGGTCGGTGATGCCGGCATCGGTGAGTGTCAGGCGGACCAGGCCGCCCGGCTGCTCGGACACGTCCAGGGTACGGGCGGCGGTCTGGCCCAGCGAGGTGGTGATTGGGAGGGCCAGTTCCTGAAGCTTCGGCAGCACCTTGGCGCGGGCCGCGTCGTCCGCGATCTTCACCTGGACGCCGCGCTGGAGCAGGCCGATGCCGCCGTCGGCGCGGACGCTCTCCTGCTGGAGCACCCGGCGGACGTCGTCACGCAGGGCCTTGGCCTGGGAGGCGATCAGCTCGTTCTGATCGACCTCCAGCAGCAGCTGCGAGCCGCCCTGGAGATCGAGGCCGAGCACGATGGCGCGGGTCGGCACCACCCAGCTCGGGAACCAGGAGGGCAGGCTGGCGACGAAGCCCTTGCGCTGCTCGGGCGAGAAGAAGCTCGGCACGGCCAGCATCAGGCCGACCAGGATCAGTCCCAGGGTCGCGATGATCTTCGCACGGGAGAAGCGCAGCATCGGCCGTCTTTTTCTCTTGTGGGCCGGCGCGTTACGCCGGCCGGTTCAACTGGAAGTTCAAGCGGCCTTCACCGAGCCCTTGGCCCGGACCTCGGAGATCATCGTCCGCACGACCCGCACACGGACGTTCGGGGCGATCTCGACCTCGATCTCCGGCTGGTCGTCCACCGCCTTGACCACACGCCCGACCAGGCCGCCATTGGTGACGATCGTGTCGTCCCGGCGCACGGATTTGAGCAGCACCTGGTGGTCCTTGACCCGCTTCTGCTGCGGCCGCAGGATCAGGAAATACATGATCACGAAGATCAGGACGAACGGGATCACCTGAAAGGCGATCTCCGCTCCGCCAGCGGCCGTAGCGGCCCCTTGCGCGAAGGCGGGGGTGATCAACGAGCGTCTCCTGCGATTGGCACGCAGGCCTGCCGCCGGTTGCGGCGTCTGCAGACCTGTCGAAAAGCGCGCGGACTATAGCCAGGGGCTTCCCGAAAGCAACGCCGAAGCGACGCGCGGCCGAATCGCCGTCACAGCAGGGCGCGCACCGCCGCCGCGAAGGCCTCCGGCGCCTCCTGGGGGAAATTGTGCCCGATCCCCGGTACGATCGCGCGCCGATACGGGCCGGTGAAGTGGCGGGCATCCGTGTCGGTCTCAGGCGGCGGCCCGACGCCGTCGTCGGCGCCGAGCATCACGATCGACGGCACTGCGATCTCCGGTTGCGCGGCCAGCCGCGCCTCGATCTCCGCGAGGGCCGGATCACCCGGCACCAGGCCGAAGCGGTGCCGGTAGGAATGCACCACCACGTCGACGAAATCCGGGTTGTCGAAGGATCGGGCGGTCGCCGCGAAGGTCGCCGCGTCGAACGCCCAGGTCGGGGACCACAGGCGCCAGAGCAGGCCGCAGAAGGCCTCGCGGTTCGCCGCGAGCCCGGCCCGGCCGCGCTCCCCGTGCAGGTAGTACTGGTACCAGAGCCGGTGCTCGGCCTCCGGGGCGACGGGCTGCCCGGAGGCCGGGATGTTCTGGATGTTGTAGCCGACGCCGCAGCTGACGAGACCCCTGGCCCGGCCCGGCCAGAGCGCCGCGACCACGCAGGCCGCCCGGCCGCCCCAATCGTAGCCGGCGAGAACGGCCCGCTCGATCCCGAGGGCGTCCAGGAAGGCCAGGAGATCGGCCCCGAGCGCCGCCTGCTCGCCCGAGCGGGGCGTCGCGGGGTCGAGGAACCGGGTCGGCCCGTAGCCGCGCAGGAACGGGATCAGGCAGCGCACACCGGCGCCGGCTAGGTGCTCGGCCGCCGCGTCGCAGGCGTGGACGTCGTAGGGGAATCCGTGGAGCAGCACCGCGGGCGGCCCGTCCGGCGGTCCGACCTCCCGATAGGCGACGTCCAAGACGCCCGCATGCACGCGCTTCATGGATGGCTCCCGGAGCTTCGAGGCGCGCATCCTAGCGCATCGTCCTGACCAGCGGAATCAGGACGATGCGCTAGGTCGTTGGTCCTGCATCATCTTTTTTTCGGGAACTGGGCCCGGCACGAGGCTGTGGGTCCTTGATTCCGCGTCGTCCTTCTCCGAACGCCCGCGGCCACCTTTCGGGACGAGGCTCCAGAACCGGGCGCGAATGTGTTGCCATCGCAACCCCGGCTAAGCCTTTGATCGGTCGCGCGCCCGGAGCGAGCCGGTGCTCGCCTGCGCGCGGGACCCACGCGGCGATCCACCGCGCAATTGCCGCACGCGCTTGCCGGCGGCCAATCACGCCCGAATTCTCGAAGCCCTCGAAGCGCGATGCGGTGGAGAATCATGGGCCTGCTCGACGGTGCGAAGAATCTGATCGGCGATGTCGTCGCAGCGGTCGACCGCGCGCTCGAGGAGACCGGCAGCGGCAAGCTCCCGATGGCGCTGGCGAAGTTCTATCCCGGGGGCCTCGTGGGCCTCCTCGACCGCCTGCGCGCGGATGGCCACGGGGCCGCCGTCGATTCCTGGCTGTCCCCCGGGGAACGGCAGACCGTCCCGGCCGCCGCCATGGCGACCTGTCTGCCCAAGGCGGTCACCGAGCGCCTCGCCTACGATCTCGGCCTGCCGGAGGGCCGCGTCGCCACGGCCCTCTCGGAGTTCCTGCCGGCCGCGGTCGCCGGGCAGAGCGTGGACGGCCGGCTGAAGCCACAGCCGAACTTCAGCACTCAGGTGCGCTGAGCGGGCCCTGACAAGCGTGCGTCGTTCCGGGGGCGCGGCACTAGGGCGTCGCGCATTTCATCTGGGGCGGCGCCGTCGCACAGCTCAGGGAGCAGCTCTGCTTGGCGAAGCAGTACCAGGTCAGCGCGCCGCTCTTGAGGCAGGCCCCGCCGCAATGCCGGTACACGCCGTAGAGCGGCCGGACGAAGACGGCGTCCGCGAGGGCCCGCTCCACGTGGACCGGACGGGACATCTCGTCGGGCACCGCCAGCGCCGCGTCGGCCGCGACGATCAGCACGACAGACAGCACCAGAGATCGCATGACCGCATGACCGTGGATGGATTCCGAGGCGGCATACCGGGCCAACATCCAGGCGCTGTCGATTAAATTGCGGTTCACGCGACGCGGCGGCCCGCGCCCTCTCCCGTTTCCCGGAGGCCGCCCTAAAATCCGATGGGACGGCGTGACCGACAGGAGAACAGGATGAGTCTGCTCGATTCCCTCGGTGGCTCGCTGGGGCAGATGGCACTCAAGGCGCTGCCGGGCGTCATCCAGCAGGTGCTGCCCGGCGGCCTCAACGCGCTGCTCGACCAGCTCCGCCGCTCCGGCTACGAGAGCCAGGTGAATTCCTGGCTGGGCCGCGGCCCCAACGAGCCGATCACCGCCGACGACCTGCGCAAGGTCCTGGACAACGAGCAGGTCCGCCAGATGGCGCAGAAGCTCGGCGTCCCGGTGGATCAGCTGTTCCCGACCCTCGCCCAGACGCTGCCGCAGGCGGTGGATCACCACAGCCCCGACGGCACGCTGCAGGAGCCCAAATCCTAGGGCGGCCAACGAAAACGGCGGCCCCTTCCGGGACCGCCGCTGATCTCAGACTGCAGGCGCCGTTCAGTTGCTGGCGAGCTGGGACATCGGATCGACCGGCGCGCCGCCCTTGCGGATCTCGAAGTGCAGCTGCGGCGAGGTCACGTTGCCCGAGGCGCCGGACTTGGCGATCGTCTGGCCGCGCTTGACCTTGTCGCCGGGCTTCACGTCGATCTCGCCGTTATGGGCATAGGCCGAGACGAAGCCGTTGGCGTGGCGCACCAGCACCAGCTTGCCGTAGCCCTTCACGTCCGAGCCGGCATAGGCGACAGTGCCCTCCTCGGCGGCCTTGACCGGCGTGCCCTCCGGCACCGCGATGTTGATGCCCTCGTTGCCCGACGTGCCGTAGCCCGAGATCACCCGGCCCTTGGCGGGCCAGCGAAAGCTCTCCGACGGCGTGGCGTCGGCGACGGAGCCGGTGGCGGCGGGCTCGGGCTTGGCGGGCGCTGCCGCGGCGACCGGCTTCGGCGCCTCCTTGGCGGCGACCTTCTCCGCGGCGGCGGCCTTCTGCGCGGCCTCCTTGGCGGCCTTGGCCTCGGCGAGCTTCTGGACCGCCTCCGCCTTCGCGGCGGCCTTGGCCTCGACCTTCGCCTCGGCGGCCTTCGCGTCGGCCTTGGCCTTCGCGTCCGCCTTGGCGCTTGCCTTGGCCTCCGCCTTCGGATCCGCCTTGGGCTCCTCGGCCTTGGCGACCTGGCCGGGCCGCACGTGCCGCGGCTTGTCGTCGGCCTTCGCCACCTCCTTGTGGGTCTTGGCGTCGGCGACCTTCCGGGCAGCGGCATCGCGGGCCAGCGCCTCCTTGCGGTCCGCCTCCTTGTCGGCAGCCCGCCGGGTGGCTTCCTTGGCGGCTTCCTTGGCCTCCTCGCGTTTGGCCTCCTCGCGTTTGGCCTCGTCCCGCTTGGCTTCTTCGCGCTTGGCGTCCCGCGCGGCCTCCTCGCGCTTGGCGGCGAGCTTGCCCTCGACCTGCTTGGCGTCCTCGCGCTTCTCCTCCGCAGCCCGGGCCGGGCGGGCGGTCATGGGGGCCGCGGCGGGATTCATGCCCGACGCGTTGTAGACCGGGATCACGATCTGCCGGCCGGGGGTGATCTGGCTGGCGCTGGTCAGGCCGTTGGCCGACAGGATCGCCGAGGCGGGGACGCCGAACCGGGTGGACATCTGGTTCAGGCTGTCGTTCTGCGACACGGTGATCTGCGTGCCGCCCTGGGCGCTCCAGCCGACCGGTCCGGTCGAGGCGACGCGGGTCGCCGGCGCGGCGGCATGGGTCGCCACCGGATTGGCCGCGGAGACCGGACGCGAGGCTGCCGGTGGGCTCAGCGCCTCCGACTGGATGCGGCCGGTGCGGATCACCGGTGCCGGCTTGAGGCTGCCGTCCGGCAGGCTGCCGGTGGCGGCGGGCTCCCCCTCGAACGGGTTCGTGAACGGATTGCTCAGCCGCGAGGCATCCGACGAACAGGCGGCCGCAGCCCCGCCGATGATGCCGATGAGGGCGACGCGCGACAGCGTCCGCAACATCTGACCCGTACCGCGCACCCGCATCGACGCACCCGTTTGCCTGACGCAACTTGATGCCCCAATGAAGACGGATTCAGGTTAAGCAACCGTTCCCGTCCGGCCTGTCTGCGACCGTCGCGCGAAGGACGACCGGGCGTCCTCGCCGCGTCCCGGGGATGAGAGTGGGGCTCATACACGTGCCTTTTCCGCACCGGCGGGCACCCCACATCCGAGGGATGTTTACCATCCGCGCCGCCCGTGCCAGCCTCGTCGACCTGCCCGGGATCGAAACCCCGCGCCTGTCGATCGCGGCCCTGCACATCCAGGACGCGGACGCCCTGCGCCGGCTCACGGACGATCCCGCGATCACCGCAGCGGTGGACTTCCTGCCGTCGCCGTTCACCCTGCAGGACGCTCAGGACCTGATCCGCAGCGGTGCCCGGGGCCAGGACTGCTTTCTCGGCGCCTGGCTTCGCGGTGACGGCGATACGCAGACGCCATCCGATCCGGTCGGGCGCGAACTCGTCGGCGTGGTGGGCACGCACATGCGGGGAACGGGCGCGATCGAGATCGGCTACTGGATCGGCGGCGCCGCGCGGGGGCGCGGCTTCGCGTTCGAGGCGGTGGCGGCGATCATCGGCCTCCTGTGTGGCCGGTTCCCCGGCCGCACAATCGTGGCGGAGTGCCGCCCCGCCAACATCGCGTCCTGGGGGCTGCTGGAGAAGCTCGGCTTCCGCGATACGGGCGAGGAGGGCCATCGCCCCGGCCGCCGTCTGCTCCGGCGGGCCTAGCGCATCGTCCCGGAGAGTGGTCTCGTCTCCAGGACGATGCCCCGATCCCCGCCCTCGATCGGCGGCCGGTTCAGGGCGTGGGCGCGCCTCCGCGCAGCGGACCCGGCGACCGTGCCCCTCAGGCCGCCGCAGCGGCCTCGGGACGCTCGGAGGCTTCCGGGACCGCGGGGGCCTCGAGAACGGCCCGCTCGGGGCTACGGCGGTGCTTCTGCCTCCGAGACTTGCCGATCGTCACGGGCGGTTCGTCGGAGGGCGTGCGCTCGTTGAGGGCGAACCCATGCAACGCGTCCAAGGTCAGGCCATCCTGGGAGCGGGCGTCGATCAGGGCGTAGAAGGCGGCGCGAACGACATGCTTCTTGGACGCCTCCGGATGGTGTTCGCGGACAGCGGCGCGCAGCGCCTTCGGCGTCATGCCTGGCGCCGCCACCCTCCACAGGGTCGCCGACAGAGCCTCGATCGAAGTCATTCACTAACCCCCCGATCCGGCCACGGCCGGCGCAGGGCGAGGAATACATGGCGGAGCGGTGACATTTCAAGTGTTCGACAGAACCGGTCACCGCAGCTCAAGTCCCATGAGCCACAGCGATAATCAAACGCGTATGCCTAACTTGATCAATGCCGAGATATTGCTGCCGCTTTAAGAAATATTGGATCGCATGTAGTGCGAGCCATTACAAGCAACAAAAAAGCCCCCGGCTTCAGGCCGGGGGCTTGTCCGAACCGGCCTCGCGGCCGGGATGCGAATCGGATCAGAAGGTGATTCCGGTCTCGACCATGTAGCGGTCCTGCGCGGTGCGGTTGCCGGTGCGGCCGAAGCCGGTGCCGGGCGTGAGCAGGCCCGTATCCGAGATGTTCGCCCGGGTGATGCCGCCGAGCTCGACATGCGCGTACTCGACCCGGAAGAAGAACCGGTCGAACGTGAAGGTCGGCGTGACGGTCACCGAGAAGGCGTTGCTGCCGGCGCCGAAGCCGAGCAGGTTCGTGGTGCCGGAGCCCCGCACGCCCGTCTGCTCGATGTACTCGACGCGGCCGGCAAGGGAGAAGTGGTCGGTGAACGAGTAGGCCGCCAGCAGCGCGCCGCTGTAGGTGGAGGCGGAGTTGTAGATCCCCACCCGCGGATCCCGCTCGACGTTGGTGAACTGGAAGTACGGCGAGACGATCCACGGACCGTTCGCGTAGGTGTAGTTGATGTCGAAGATGCCGCTGTTCTGCTGGAGGTTCGGCGTGGCGAACTGGTAGCGCGGGCTGCGGGCCAGGGCGTTGGTGCGGCCGAGGTTCAAGCCGCCGTTGACGCCGATGGTGTTGAAGTCGTCGAGCTTGTAGGCGACGTTGCCGGTGAACCACGTGATCTCGTTGGAGAAGAACCCGTCCGTGCCGGCCAGCGACACCGAGAGCGGGCCGCTGCTGTAATTGACCTGCACGCCCTGGTTGATGAAGTTCTCCTGCACGAACAGCAGGCCGCGGTTGATGTTCAGGTTCTGATAGGTGAACAGCAGTTCGGTCCCGATCAGGGTGAACATCCGTCCGCCCTGGATCGACCACTCGTCGTTGATCTGGACCTTACCGTAGGCCACCGGGACCGGCCCGAAGAGCAGATCGGTCTGGGTGAAGGTGCCCAGCGTCGGGAAGCCGAGCTGCGGGATCGAGTAGCCGCCCGCCTGGACGTAGAACTGGAACCCGCCCTCGGGCTTCTGGATGACGCCCTGGATGTTGGAGAAGTCGAACCGCGCGGCCCGGTCCCGGTCGTTGGGCGCGGCGGGGGTCGAGAACGACGCGAACGGGTTGGTCTGGACGTAGCCGTAACCCGTCACCGCGCCGCCGACATAGAGGTCGCCGAGCGGGCCGGCCGCGAAGCAGGTCGGCGTCGGGTTGGCCTTGATCACGCCGCCGTAGGTCGGGCCGAGCAGCGTGGCCTTGCAGGGTTCCGCCGGGGGCGCCACGGGGGCGGGGGCGGGCGCCGCCAGATCCGCCGCGAGGATGCTGGTCGAGGACAACAGCAGGGTCGCCAGGCCGGCCAGGGTGGATCGCTTCAGCATGGGTCGCAGCTCGTTCCGGTTCACTCACGGCCAAGCTGACATCAAGAGATAAATGACACAAAATCAAACAAGGAGCAGTTGCATATTTTTTGAGCAATTTTGTGCTCGAGGACACGTTCGCCGGGAAAATGTGTCGTTGCCGCAACAATCAGAATCGCGGGCGAACCCTCATCTTCGTCCGATCGAAGGAATCAGCGTCCTGGAACGCGGCTCGATGTTGGCGAATCAATCATTCCGGCCGATCGGGTCGCAGCGAAAGCCGCCGAAGTCCTGCAAAGCCAGACGTTCGGCCAGTGCCGGCAGGAAGACCGTCGCCTCCTCCGCAAGACGCCAGGGCGGGTTGACCACGATCAGCCCGCTGCCGGTGAGGCGGGTCGGGTCGTCCGGCCTATCGATCAGCAGGTCGAGTCGGAGCGCCGGGCGGGGCAGGGCGCCGTCGAGGTCCCGGATCATGCGGTCGAGGGCGGCCGCATCCTTGATCGGGTACCACGCCAGGAACAGGCCGGTCGGCCATTTCGTCACCGCCCGGGCGAGGTGGGCGCCGAGCCGCTCGATCTCGCCGGGCACCTCGTAGGGGGGATCGATCAGCACGAGGCCGCGCCGCTCGGGCGGCGGGACCTGGGCGTTGACCGCCGTCCAGCCATCGAGGCTCATGACCTTCGTGCGCGGGTCGCGCGCGTACCGCGCCCGCAGGATGTCGGCGTCCGCCGGGTGCAGTTCCACGAACACGCCCTTGTCCCCGGGCCGCAGCGCCTCGCGGATCAGCGCGGGCGAGCCCGGATAGGCGGTGGCGCCGTGGCGCGCCCGCACCGCCGCGACCGCCGCCCGGTAGGGGGCGAGCAGCGCCTCCACGGGGGGCGCGAAGGGCGCGTCCATCCGGCCCCAGCCATCCCGCCATTCGCCGGTGCGGGTCGCCTCGTCGGCCGCGAGGTCGTAGACGCCGAGGCCCGCGAAGGCGTCGAGCGCGCGGAACGGCTTGTCCTTGAGGCGCAGGTGGTCGAGCACCCGCGCCAGCACGAGGTGCTTGAGCACGTCGGCGTGGTTGCCGGCGTGGAAGGCATGCCGATAATTCATGGGAGCGCGGTGAAGCCGATCCGGCCGCCCGGGTCCAGCGCCGAACGCCGAGGGGCCCCAAAAAAATCTCAGCGCGCGGCGTCGAGGGTGATCTCCGGCGCCCGGCAATTGCCGCGGGCGACCTCGGGGCAGGGGGTGAAGCCGTGCAGGTCCTTGCCGAAGCAGATCCGGACCTCCTGCAACTGGCCGTGCGTGCAGGTGACCGCCATCATGTCGGGGCGCAGGCCGCGATTGGCGGCCACAAATTGCCGGGCGATCTCGATGGGCGCCAGGGTCTGCGGCGGGGAACCGCCCTTGAGGCTGTCGGGGATCGTCACGGCCAGCCGGGCATCCCGGGCGGCGGTGAAATAGGCTACGGGATCGAGCCCCGAGCAGGTGCCGTGCGTGCGCCATTCGTGCCGGGCGAGCCCCTCGCTCGGATAGACCTGCCCGGCCACCTCGATCGCCTGTCGGGTCGGCGCGCGCACCGAAGCGGAGCAGCCCTCGGGAAAGCCCCGGCTGTATTGCGGCCACAGCCCGTGGACGACGAAGCCGAGGCCGCGGCCCGGGGTGCACTGGACGTCGTCCCGATGCCCGCCCGCCCCGGCGCAGAAGTTTGGCGACCACGAGAGGGCCAGCACGTAGAAATCGAACTCGCCGGGGGTGCCGCGGCGGGTGAAGCCGCCGTAATCCTGGGCGGTGGCCGGGCCGGCCAGCAGCAGGGCGGCGAGGCAGGCGGCGGGGCCGCGCATCCTTAGGGACGCGCCATCCGGCAGGCCGTGGCGTAGGCGTAGGCCAGATCGCGGTCGAGGCCGTGGACGCAGAACTCGACGCCCCAGGTCGCGCCGATGATGCCGAGGCTCTCGCGCACGGAATAGTCGACCTTCCGGCGCACGCCGTCCGAGGTGGTCACGGTGGCGCTGCAGAACCGGCGCGGGTAGGTGTCGAGGCCCCAGGGCCGCCAGGCGGTGCGCTCGATCGTGTCGAAGGACAGGATCGTCATCGACGAGTTCCAGTACTTCGCCTCCTTCTCGGCGAAGTTGGTCGAGACCCGCTCCAGCACCGACGGGTCCTGGCAGCCCGGGATCTGCGCGTCGAACGGGAATTCCCGCTCCTCGGCGGGCTCGATATCCTCGCGGGCCGTGCGTGCCAGCGCCGGCTGCGCCAGGGCGAGGAGGGCCAGCCCGAGGGCGAGGCCGTGACGGATCGGGCGCATGGCGCTGGTCTCGGCGGATGTGCGGTCCTGCATCCCGGAACGATGAACCGGCCGCACCGCCAGTCAAGCGCAAGCTCGGCCGCGACGACGCTTTGCCGCGCGGTGCGGCGCGGCCGCTACAGTGACCGGCCGCCGGCGGAGGGGTCGATGGGGAGGCCCGCAGGCCCGTTCAGTAGATCGGCCCCGTGCTCGGCGGCGGCGCGCCGAGCTGGAGCGGCTCGTCGTAATCCTGAGCGGGCTCCTCGGGCACGGCCGTGGCGACCCGCGGCGCCGGCCGCACCGGCGGCGCGGCCGTGTAGGCCGAGGCGGCGGGCGGGCGCGCCGGGGCGCGGGCGACCTGGGTCGGGCTCCCGGCCTTCGACATCGGCGAGAGGCCGTAGGGATCGTCCTCCTCGATATCCACCGGGGCCTGCGGCGCGGCCGGCTGGCGCGGCGGCGGCACCGGGCGCGACAGGGGCCGTTCGATGCCGGTCCCGAGCTGCGGGGTGAATTTGATCAGCGGCTGGCAGATCCGCCGCAGGCCGCGGGGGTCGTGCCGGGCGAGGTCCACGTGGATGTGGTCGTAATGGAACACGTTCGAGCCGGGGGCCAGCACGGTGGTGAAGCGCTGGCAGGCCCCCAGGAAGATCTCCCGCAGGAAGCCCTGCTCGGCCTCCGTCCCGTGCCAGCCGCCCTTGACGGTGATCACGTGGCCGTCGGCGAGCTTCACCGACATGACGTCGATGGCGTTGCCGAAGCCGTGCTCGGAGAGCTTGGCGCCGGGCTGGTTGTTGCGGCCGCGACAAGAATAGGAACCGGCGTTGATCTCCGCGACCGGCACGCCGAAATAGAGATTGGCGGCGGGCTGGATCGTGTCGGCCAGCCAGGCCTCCGCCTCGGCGAGGGCGGGGCAGCCCAGGGTCATCCGCTGCTTCAGGATCACGGAGCCGCCGGCCAGCCGGGTCACCCGGAAGGGCTGCTGCATGCCGCAGGGCCCCGGGCCGTTCATGGCGGCGATCGGCGTGATGTAGTCCGAGGGTTCGACGAGCTTCTTGGCCAGGCAGACCTGCTCCGCCTGATCGCGCCACGGGTCGCGCCGCTCGAAATGGTTGATCGAGCACGCGGTGAGCCCCGCGCCGAACAGCGCCAGGGCCGAGAACAGGGATACGCCACGCCACATGGTCCGGACGATGCGCACGGTCCCGTAAAGCGTTCGTCAACGGCGTTTCGGGAATGCGGCGCCCTGTGGCGGGCCGGTTGACAGGCCCTGCAAACAACGGGTGAATACAGAATGCTCTCACTCATCGACCTCCGCGCCCGCATCGCAGCCGGCACCCTGACGCCGACGGGCGCGATCGACCTGTGCCGCGCGGCGATCGCCGCGCGGGAGCCGGCGCTGCACGCGCTGGTCACCCTCGACGCGTTGCCTGCCATCCCGGAGGCCGGGCCCCTGGCCGGGATCGCGGTCGGCGTGAAGGACATCATCGACAGCGCCAGCCTGCCGACCCAGATGGGCTCGTCGATCTATGCGGGCTGGCACCCGCGGGGCGACGCCGCCATCGTGGCGCGGCTGAAGCAGCTCGGCGCCGTGGCGCTGGCCAAGACCACCACCACGGCCTTCGCGAGCAGCGATCCGACGGAGACGGTCAATCCGCACGATCCCGGCCACACGCCCGGCGGCTCCTCGGCGGGCTCGGCGGCCGCAGTCGGCGCCGGGATGCTGCCGCTCGCGCTGGGCACCCAGACGGCGGGCTCCGTGATCCGGCCCGCGAGCTATTGCGGCTGCGCGGCGGTGAAGCCCTCGTTCCGGCTGATCCCCACGGTCGGTGTGAAGACCTATTCCTGGGCCCTCGACACGGTCGGCTTGTTCGCCGCCGGGGTCGCGGACGTCGCCCATGCCCTGGCGCTGATCACCGGCCGGCCGGAGATCGAGGGCGCCGCCACCGGATCCGCGCCCCGGATCGGCCTCGTGCGGCAGGATTTTGCGGAGGCGCCGGAGCCCGCCGCCGAGGCCGCCCTGAACCGCGCCCGGCAGGCCGCCGAGCGGGCCGGCGCGCAGGTCACCGACCTCGCGCTCCCGGCAGAGCTTGCGGAGGCCTGGGAGCGGCACCGGATCATCCAGAACTACGAGGGACGGCTGGCGCTCGCCTGGGAATACGACACCCAGGCCGATGCCCTTCCGCCGCGAGTCCGGGAGCACCTCGAGGCCGGCGCGGCGATCGGCCCGGCCGCCTACGACGATGCCCGCCGCCATGCCCACCGGGCCCGCCGGGTGCTCAAGGGCCTGTTGGCCGATTACGACGCGATCCTGACCTTCTCGGCCCCCGGCCCGGCCCCCGCGACCCTGGCCTCGACGGGCGATCCGCGCTTCAACCAGCTCTGGACCCTGATGGGCGTGCCCTGCGTGAACGTACCGGTGCCGGGCGAGCGCCTGCCGGTGGGCGTGCAGGTGATCGGCCGCTTCGGCGACGACGGCTGCGCGCTGGCGGTCGCCGGGATGATCGAGGCGGCGCTGCGCCGCTGAGCGGCGCGCCGGTCAGCTGCTCGGCTGCTCGTGGAGGGTATCCTCCACGTAGAGCTGCTCCAGCAGGACCTTGATCACCGCCATCATCGGCAGCGCCAGGGCGATGCCCCAGAGGCCGAAGATCACGCCCAGGATCAGCTGCCCGGCGAAGATCGTGGCCGGCGGGATGTCCAGCGCCCGCTTCTGGATGAACGGGGTCAGGCCGTAGCTCTCCAGGCACTGCACCGCCAGGTAGACGCCCACGGCGCCGATCACCGCCTTGAGGCCCGAGGCCAGGGCCGCCAGGATGATCACGATGCCGGCCACCAGCGGTCCTACGGTCGGCACGAAGGCCAGCAGCCCGGCCTGGAGGCCGAGGATCAGCGCGCCGCCGATCCCCAGGAAGGCCAGCCCGGCCCAGGTGCAGAGGAAGATCACGGCCATGATGATCAACTGGCCGAACAGCCAGTGGCGCAGGGTCTCGCCGGCGCCGTCGAGGACCTTGGCCGCGCGCCGGCGCTTCTGCGGCGGCACGAAGCGCAGCACCCCGTCCCGATAGGCCTTCGGATCGGCCGCGAAGGCGAGCCCCAGGAAGGCGATCACCAGGAGATTGCCGAGGGCGTCGAACAGCCCGAGGATCACGGCCGCGGCCGGCCCCAGCACGCTGCCGGCATCCGAGACGATCGAGCTGCTGCCCTTCAGCAGGCCGTTGGCGAGGCCGCCGAGGCCGCCCTCCCGCTGCCCGGATTCGGTCGAGCCGTCCTTGCCGCCCCCCTGCGGTGCGAGGCTCGGGACGTCGATGCCCCGCTCGGCGAGCCAGCCCGAAACCGTTCCGGCCTGATCCTTGATCGTGGTGCCGAGATCGCGCCCCTGCTGGACGACGGTGGCGCCCCCGTAGCTGCCGAAGCCGACCACCGCGACCGCCACCGCGAGGCTGGCGATGGTCAGCCGCAGGGCCCGGGGCAGGGGCAGGACCCGGCCGAGCCCGCGGGTCAGACCGTCCAGGAAGACCCCGAGCAGCACGCCGGCGAAGATCAGCAGCAGCGTGCCCACCGACATCCAGGCCAGCGCGAGCGCCGCCGCGAAGCAGACCACCGCGATGCCCGAGGCGGCGAGCGGTAGCGTCCCGCGCCAGGGCCCGACCGGACCCTTGAGTTCCTGCACCTGTCCGTCTGACATCACCGCTCCTGAGCCCTGGCCCCACGAACGCCGCGGATCCGCCAGGGTCAAGTGCGGCGGGCGGGGGACGTGTGCATGCCGGGGCGCCGCCGGCGCGTCCGAGGCCGCCGACAGTGCATGGGACCGAAACGCCGTTCGCGCGTTGGTCGCCGGCGTCGGAGCGCCGACGCGGGCAGGAGAGACGGTATGATGGATCCCTATGGCGAGACGCCGAGCCGCTCCCTCGGCCCCGGCCGGACAGTCGATACCGGCGATCAGCTCAGCAGCGTGATCCTGATGGGCATCGCCATCGCGGGGGGCGCCCTCGCGGTGCTGCTCAACGCGCTGATCGTTTAGCCGGGCTCAGCGCCAGCGGTCGGCCGCGGCGTCGTCCTGCGCCATGGCCTCGACCCAAGTGCCGACGGTGCCGTCGACGAGGTGCTCGCGCTTCCAGAACGGCGCCCGGGTCTTGAGGTAATCCATCAGGAAGCTCGCCGCCTCGAAGGCGGCGACCCGGTGGCTGGAGGCGGTGATCACCAGCACGATGCCGTCGCCCGGATGCACGCGCCCGTGCCGGTGGATCACCCGCAGGGCCTGGAGCGGCCAGCGCGCAGCGGCCTCCTCGGCGACCCGGAGGATCTCCGCCTCGGCCATGCCGGGATAATGTTCCAGTTCCAGGGCCGCCAGGCGGCCGTCCTCGTCGCGGCACAGGCCCGAGAAGGTCATGATGGCGCCGACGCGCCCCCCGAGGACAGCGCTCACCCGGGCGATCTCGGTCGCAGTGTCGAAGGGCTCGGCCTGGATGCCGACGCTCGGAACGGGCGCGCTCATCCTCCGGTCCATAGGGGTCCGGAGCGTCGCCGACCAGCCCCGCGCCTGTCACACCGCGGCGCGGCTCTATATGAGACGGTCCGCCGCGCCCCGCTGGCCCCGCATCGTTCGCCGCCGGCTCGGATCACCCCGCGAGCCCCGACCGGCGGTGGAGAAGGATATCCGCGTGACCCCCGACCTGATCCTGCCCTACGACGGCGTCCAGCCCGACTTCGCCAGCCGACCGGTCTGGTGCGGCCGCGGCAGCACGGTGATCGGGGCCGCCCGCATCGGCGCGCAGGCCTGGATCGGCGACGAGGCCGTGATCCGGGCGGACGGGCAGAGCGTCACCCTCGGCGACCGGTTCTGGCTGGGTCACCGCTCCACGGTGCACATCGCCACCCTGGTGCGGGGCACGCAGGTCGGCGACCGCGTGACGGTCGGGCGCAACAGCGTCGTGCATGCCTGCACCGTCGGCTCCGACGTCGTGATCGAGGACGACGTGGTGATCCTCGACGGGGCGGAGATCGGCGACGGTGCGGTGATCGAGGCGGGGTCCACGGTGTTCCCGCGGGCGCAGCTCCCCGGCGGCCACGCCTATGCGGGAAGCCCGGCGCGGCCGCGCCAGCCGGTGAGCCCCGAGGACGTGGCCGAGCGGGCCGAGCGCCTGCGCGAGCGGATGGGCGACGGCCCCGCCCTTCCGCCGGCCGGAGAGCCGCCGGAGGTCGACGAGAGCGTGTTCGTGGCCCGCACCGCGACCCTGCGCGGCCGGGTGAGCCTGGGTGCGGGTTCGAGCGTGCTGTTCTGCTGCGATCTCAACGCCGAGGTCGGCCCGATCGTGATCGGCGCCGACACCAACATCCAGGACAATACCGTCATCCGCACACGGGGCGATGGCGTCGTGATCGGCCGCGATACGACGATCGCCCACAACGTGCGGATCGCCGACAGCCGGATCGGCGCCCGGGCGCTCATCGGGATCGGCGCCGCGATCGCGCCCGGCACCCTGATCGCCGACGACGTGATGCTGGCCGCCGGCGCGACCACCGATCCCGGCCAGATCCTAGAGGCCGGCTACCTGTGGGGCGGCCGTCCGGCGCGGATCCTCGCCCCCCTCGATGCCGAGAAGCGCGCCACCATGATCCGCATCGTCGAGGGCTATTGCCGGCACGGGCGGGACTATCGGGTTGCGCAGGAGGCTCTGGCTTAACCGTCGCATGCCTCCCGCTGAGAGCCATCAAAGTTCTGAACGCACGGGCTCCAAAAACCAATCGTAGGCATCCACGTTCAGGGAAGCCGGCATTTTGGAAGCAATCTTGCGAACCGCGGACAGGCTGAGCGGATACGATCCGAGCGCCTGGCGGTCCGTATCGGGCACTTCGGCAAGGCTTCGCACCTCTGCGAAGAGTGTGAGAGGAACATCATGCTCGATGGTGAGGCGTTCCGTGGCCTTGTCATATCCGGCCACGATATGTCCGACGTTCATGGCTCTACGCGCCTCTTGCTGTCAGCTCGCGACACCGGCTCACCAGTGGCAGCGTCGAACCCGCCGAGATGGCTGCCGCGCACATCATATTTCTCAACGTGCCCGTGCTGGTAGTCCCATTCGTAGATCGCGCCGCTCGCGTCTTTCCAGCGCATCCGCAAACCACCACCGGGCCGGGACGTCTTCGGCCGCACCCGCACAGCGGCCGGGAAACCCGGCAAGTTCCGCGGTGGCGGCACCATCGTTTCGAGCCATCCCGATCGATTGGCTCTGGACCAACTCAGACCCTCAATGCTGCAGGATCTTCGACAGGAAGGTCTGGGCACGCTCGGAACGGGGGCTGCCGAAGAAGTCCTCCTTCTTGGCGTCCTCGACGATCTCGCCCCGGTCCATGAAGATCACCCGGTCGGCGACCTTGCGGGCAAAACCCATCTCGTGGGTCACGACCATCATGGTCATGCCCTCCTTGGCGAGCTCCACCATCACGTCGAGCACCTCGCCGACCATCTCGGGGTCCAGCGCCGAGGTCGGCTCGTCGAACAGCATCACCACCGGGTTCATGGCGAGCGCCCGGGCGATGGCCACACGCTGCTGCTGGCCACCGGAGAGCTGGCCCGGGAACTTGGTGGCATGGGCGCCGAGGCCGACCCGGGCGAGCAGGTCGAGCCCGCGCTTCTTCGCGTCCTCGGCGCTCCGTCCCAGGACCTTGCGCTGGGCGATGGTGAGGTTGTCGGTGATCGACAGGTGCGGGAACAGCTCGAAATGCTGGAACACCATGCCGACCCGCGAGCGGAGCTTGGGCAGGTTGGTCGCCTTGTCGGCGACCTTAGTGCCGGCGACCGTGATCTGGCCCTTCTGGAACGGCTCCAGGGCGTTGACGCACTTGATCAGGGTGGACTTGCCCGAGCCGGAGGGGCCGCACACCACAACCACCTCGCCCTTGGCGACCTTGGTGGTGCAGTTCGTCAGCACCTGGAAGTCGCCGTACCATTTGTTGATGGCGTCGATGGCGATCATCGTCTCGCCGGGCGCCGCCGCGGGCACGGCGGAAACGAGGCCGCCCGGCTGCAGGCCGACATCCGCCGGGGCGTGCGCGGCGTCGAGGGCGGGCTCGGCGGCATGCGGGGCCGGCATCGGGGACGAGGTCATACGCGGTCTCCAGTGTCGGTCAGCGGATGATGGCCACGCGGCGCTGCAGGCGGCGCACCAGGAACGAGGCCGAGAAGCAGATCGCGAAGTAGACGATCGCCGCGAAGATATACATCTCGACGAGCCGGCCGTCGCGCTGGGCCACCTTCGAGGCGGCCCCCATGAAGTCGGTGAGCGAGAGCACGTAGACCAGGGACGTGTCCTGGAACAGCACGATCGTCTGCGTCAGCAGCAGCGGCAGCATGTTGCGGAAGGCCTGGGGCAGGACGACGTTGCCCATGGTCTGCCAGTAATTCATCCCGAGCGCCTGCGCGGCGGCGGTCTGGCCCTTGGCGATCGACTGGATGCCGGCGCGCATGATCTCCGAGAAGTAGGCCGCCTCGAACGCCATGAAGGTGATGAGCGCCGACGGGAAGGCCCCGACCTGGATCGGCGTCGTGGCGCCGGTCACGTAGGCGCCGATATACGGAACCAGGAAGTAAAACCAGAAGATCACCAGCACGAGGGGCAGCGAGCGGCACAGCTCGACATAGCCCTTGGCGACATGGCTGAGGCCGGGGATGCCCGAGAGCCGCGCCATCGCCAGCAGGGTGCCGATGACCACGCCGCCCGCGGCCGCCATGGCGGTGAGCGTCACGGTGAAGACCATGCCCTGTCCGAACAGGTAGGGCAGGGACGACAGGATGACGGAGTAGTCGAAATTCGAGAGCATCGGGGCCTGTTCGCGGTGGCCGTCGGGCGGCGCCGGAGGATCGGGTGCGGGCGGTCCTCAGCGCTGGCCGGGGATGGCGACCGCCTTTTCCAGGAAGGTCGCCGCCGTGACGACCACGAGGTTGATGATCACGTAGAGCAGGGTGGCCGCCGTGAACGCCTCGAACACCTGGAACGAGAATTCCTGCATCGAGCGGGCCCGGGCGGTGAGTTCCAGGAGGCCGATGGTCAGGGCCACCGAGGTGTTCTTGAGGTTGTTGAGGAATTCCGAGGTCATCGGCGGCAGAATGATCCGGTAGGCGTTCGGCAGCAGCACGTAGCGGTAGGTCTGGTAGGTGGTGAAGCCCATCGCGGTGCCGGCCATGCCCTGGCCGCGGGGCAGCGCCTGGATGCCGGCGCGAACCTGCTCGGCCACCCGCGAGGCGGTGAAGAAGCCGAGGCAGACCACCGCCGTGTAGAACGGCGCATCGGGCATCTGCTTGATCGCGTCGCCGAGCCGGGTCGGGACGACCTCCGGCAGCACGAAGTACCAGAGGAACATCTGCACCAGCAGCGGCACGTTGCGGAACAGCTCGACATAGGCCGTGCCGATCGCGTTCGCGGGTTTCGACGGCAGGGTGCGCAGCACGCCGACCAGGGAGCCCAGGAAGAAGGCGATCACCCAGGCGCAGAGGGCGGTCGCGATCGTCCACATGAGCCCGGAGAGCAGCATGTCGAGATAGGTGCCGTTACCCTCCGGCGAGGCGTCGAAGAAGATCCGCCAGTTCCAATTGTAGTTCATCGCGCCGCTTCTGCCCTGATCTTATAAAGGTGCACCGCGGAGCCGGGCTCCGCGGTGCACGTCATCGCGTCGTCGCGATCTCAGTAGGCCGCCGGATCCGGGCTGGCGATCGGCGTCGTGAACTGCTTCTTCATATCCGCGCTCATCGGCAGGTTGAGGTTGATGTTGCGCGGCGGGATCGGCTTGGTGAACCACGTGTCGTAGAGAGCCTTGCCGGCGGGGCTGGTGTAGAGCTTGGCGGTGGCGTCGTCCGCGACCTTCTTGAAGGCCGTGTCGTCCTTGCGCAGCATGATCCCGTAGGGCTCGGGCTTCGACAGGGCCTCGGTGGAGATCTCGTAGGCCGAGGGGTCCTTCGAGGAGGCGGCCAGCGAGGCGAGCAGCACGTCGTCCATCACGAAGGCCGCCGCGCGGCCGGTCTCGACCATCAGGAACGCCTCGGCATGGTCCTTGGCCGGCAGGATCGTCAGGCCGAGCTTCCGCTCCGTGTTGGCCTCGTTGATCTGCTTGATGTTCGTGGTGCCCGAGGTCGAGACGACGGTCTTGCCCTTCAGGTCCTCGATCGTGTGCAGGTTGGCCGATTTCTTCGAGACGTAGCGGGTTGCGGTGAGGAAGTGCGAGTTGGTGAACCACACCTGCTTCTCGCGCTCGGCGTTGTTGGTCGTCGAGCCGCATTCGAGGTCGATCGTGCCGTTCGCCATCAGCGGGATACGCGTGGCGGAGGTGACCGGGTTGAGCTTCACCTCGAGGTTGGGAAGGCCCAGATTGGCCTTCACCGCGTCGGCGATCTTGTAGCAGATGTCCATCGCGTAGCCGATCGGCTTCTGGTCGCCGCTGAGATACGAGAACGGGACGGACGCGTCGCGGTAGCCGATCGTGATGGCGCCCGTCTCCTTCACCTTCTTGAGGGTGCCGGTGAGATCCTCGGCCCGCAGGCTCAGGGGGGCGAAGGCGAGGGCCAAGCCCAGCGCCGCGGCGACGCCGCGGCGAGCGATATCAGACTGCATCGGTACGGAACTCCTGGATCAGGCCGAACGGCGTCGGCTGGCGGCCGGGCGCATGCGCCTGCCCGCTCGGGCGACGCCTTTGCAATGATGGTGCCGGGAGGCGGGTCGAGGCGCCGCGGGAAACTGCGGCCGAGTACGGAGCTGCCGCAGCCAAGCTCACGCGGATGCCCGCCGCGGCGATCCCTGCCGTCCCCATGGCCATCTCCCCGGCGGCCGAGCCGACCTGTCGCCCGCGCCGGCGGCATCATGCACACTTCTTAGGCGGACGCACCCGGTGTCGAGACCGGATCGCCCATCAAGGCTGACGAATTCACCGCATCCGAAACGACGCCGCCGCCCCGCGCGGTGGCACGGGACGGCGGCAGCCTAGCTGGCGGCGCGGGACGCCGCGGCGGCTTACTTCGTCAGTTCGTTGCCGCTGTAGTCGATCTTGCCGTCGGCGCCCTTCTTCCACTCGTACATGACGTAATCCGGCCGGGTGATGTCGCCCTTCTTGTCATAGGCGATCGGGCCGACCACGGTCTCCACGGCCTTGCCCTGATGCAGCCAGTCGGCGAGCTTCTTGCCGTCGCTGGAGCCGGTCTCGGCCATCGCCTTGGCCAGCACCTGCACGGCCGCGTAGGAGTAGAGCGTATAGCCCTCGGGATCGATGTTCTTGGCCTTGAAGGCGGCGAGCGTCCCCTTGGCGTTCGGGTTCTTGCGGGCGTCCGGCGGGAAGGTGGTCAGGGTGCCCTCGGCGGCGGGACCCGCGATCGACACGAGCTCGCGGTCGACCATGCCGTCGCCGCCCATCATCGGCGCCTTGAGGCCCTGGTCGCGCATCTGGCGCAGGATCAGCCCGGCCTCGGTGTAATAGCCGCCGAAATAGACCACGTCGACATTCGCCGACTTCAGCTTCGAGACCAGCGCCGAGTAGTCCTTCTCGCCGGGATTGATGCCCTCGAACATCACCGGCTTGATCCCCTTGGCCTTGAGCACCATCAGGGTCTCGTCGGCCAGACCCTTGCCGTAGGGGGTCTTGTCGTGGACGAAGGCGATCTTCTTGTCCTTGAAGTGCGTGGCGAGATAGGTGCCGGCCACCGCACCCTGCTGGTCGTCGCGGCCGCAGGTGCGGAACGTGTTCCACATGCCGCGCTCGGTGAACTTCACGTTCGTGGAGGCGGGGGTGACCTGGATGATGCCGGCGTCGAGATAGACGTCGGAGGCCGGGATCGACACGCCGGAATTGTAGTCCCCGACGACCACCTTGACGCCGTCGCTGGCGAACTTGTTGGCCACCGAGACGCCCTGCTTCGGATCGGAGGCGTCGTCGCCCACGGTGACGGAGAGCGTCGTGCCCTTGAGGGTGCCGGCCTTGTTGAGGTCCTCCACCGCCTGGCTCGCGCCGTTCTTGAGCTGTGCGCCGATGGCGGCGCTGTTGCCGGTGATCGGCGCGGCGATGCCGAGCTTGACCTCGGCGGCCTGCGCGGCCGCCGCCATGGCGCCGAGCGCGAGCCCGGCGAGCAGAATCGATCTCATCGCGTACATCCCCATGTTGTCAGGACCGCACGTGCGGATCCGGCCGCACTCATACGACCTCGCCCGCCTCGGGTGCACGCGCACGCCACGTCAGCGGTGAGGTCTTCTCGTAGAGCCAGCGGTACTGGCTCGTCATCTGGCGCGTCCGCGTGTAGCGGAAGCCCGCCGCGCCGATGATCATGACGACGACCGCGTCGACCGCATAGTAGTGCAGCGACAGCAGCGTGCCGGAAAACAGGGCGTAGTGGATGAAGCGCACGGCGGCCGCCACGAGCAGCAGCGCCAGGGCGCAGTGCCAGAACGGCCGCCAGCCCCGGGCGATGCCGCGCGCCGCCATCCAGCCGGCCCAGCCGCCCATCACCACGGTGACGAACAGGAACAGCCAGGCCGAGTCCTCCTCGTACAGGAGCCCCTGCAACATGCTCATGCCCCCACCGGGCCGGCATGGCCCCCTTCCAGATAGGCCGCCTTGACGTTCGGATCGTCGAGGAGCGCGCGCCCGGTGCCGCTCATCGTCACCCGGCCGTTGACCAGAACGTAGCCGCGATGGGCGAGCTTGAGGGCGTGGTAGGCGTTCTGCTCGACGAGGAAGATCGTCATCCCCTCGGTCCGGTTTAGTTCCCGGATCGCGTCGAAGATGCCCTTCACCACCAGCGGTGCGAGGCCGAGCGACGGCTCGTCGAGGAGGAGCAGGCGCGGGCGGCTCATCAGCGCCCGGGCGATGGCCAGCATCTGCTGCTCGCCCCCCGACATGGTGCCGGCCCGCTGGTTCAGGCGCTCCTTCACCCGCGGGAACAGGGTGCAGACCTTCTCCAGATCCTCGGCGAAGAAGCGGCCGTCATGGAGGGCGGCACCCATCTGGAGGTTCTCGTAGACGCTCATCCGCGGGAAGACCCGGCGGCCCTCCGGCGACTGGGCGATGCCCAGCCGGGCGATGGCGTGGGTCGGCAGCCGGGTGATGTCGCGCCCGTCATAGGTGATCGTCCCCGAGCGCGCCTGGGGACTGCCGAACACCGTCATCATCAGGGTCGACTTGCCGGCGCCGTTGGCGCCGATCAGCGTGACGATCTCGCCCTCGGCCACGTCGAGATCGACGCCCCGCAGCGCCGCGACGCTGCCGTAATAGGTGGAGACGTCCCGGACCGCGAGGAGCGGCGGCTTGGCCCCCGCCTGGATCGCCCGGGTCTCCTCGACGAGGACGTTGATGCCGGCGACGCTCATACGGACGCTCCTGCCGGTGCGCCGGCCCGCGGCCCCGCCGCATGCGGCACGGTGATGCCGACCTCGGCCTCCACGGCCTCCACCTCCTCGTCCTCGACGCCGAGATAGGCGGCGATCACCTTCGGGTCGGACTGCACCTCCGCGGGCGTGCCGTCGGCGATCTTCTGGCCGTAATCCAGGACGACCACGTGGTCGGAGATCTGCATGACCACCGACATGTCGTGCTCGATCAGCAGCACGGAGGTGTCGTGCGCGTCGCGGATGTGGCGCAGGAGCCCGTTCAGCTCCGCCGATTCCCGCGGGTTGAGGCCGGCGGCCGGCTCGTCGAGGCAGAGCAGGACCGGGTCGGTGCACATCGCCCGGGCGATCTCGAGCCGCCGCTGCGCGCCGTAGGGCAGGGCGCCCGCCGGGTCGTCGGCCCGGTCCATCAGGTCGATGCGGGTGAGCCAGGCCTTGGCCCGCTCGATCGCGGCGGCCTGCGCGTCGCGGTAGGTCTTCAGGCCGAGCAGCCCCAGGATCGTGTAGCCCGAGGCCCGCATCAGCGGCTTGTGCTGGGCGACCAGCAGGTTCTCCAGCACGGTCATGCCCTGGAACAGGCGGATGTTCTGGAAGGTGCGGGCCACCCGGGCGGTGCTGTTCACCGCATGGTTCGGCAGGCGCTCCAGGAGATGCGTCGCGCCGTCGGCGTGGGCGAGGCTCAGCATGCCCTCGGTGGGTTTGTAGAAGCCGGTGATGCAGTTGAACACGGTGGTCTTGCCGGCCCCGTTCGGGCCGATCAGCGCGGTGATGTCGCCGCGCCTTGCCACGAAGGACAGGTCGGAGACGGCGGTCAGGCCGCCGAACCGCATGGTCAGGTGCTCGACGGCGAGCACCGGCGGGGCGGGGGCCTGCGCCGCCGCCCGGGGATCCGGTTGATGTGCCATCAGCCGTGCCCCTCGCTCACGTGGGCCCCCGAGACGGCGCGGCGCTCGCCGAGCGACACAGAGGGCAGGCGCACCGAGATCAGCCCGCGGGGCCGCCAGACCATCATGGCCACCATGGCGAGGCCGAACAGAAGCAGCCGGTACTCGTTGGGATCGAAGCCCTCGCCGAACACGGCCTTGAGGAAGCCGAGGTTGCGCAGCATCTCCGGCCCGCCGACCATCGCCACCGCGGCGATGGCGACGCCGACCTGGCTGCCCATGCCGCCCAGCACGACGATCGCCAGGATGATGGCGCTCTCCAAAAAGTTGAAGCTCTCGGGGCTGATGAAGCCCTGGCGCACGGCGAAGAACGAGCCGGCCACGCCCCCGAAGGCCGCCCCCAGGGCGAAGGCGGTGAGCTTCGTGGCCGTGGTGTCGATGCCGAGCGACCGGCAGGCGATCTCGTCCTCGCGCAAAGCCTCCCAGGCCCGGCCGATCGGCAGGCGGCGCAGGCGCAGGGTGACGAAGTTGGTGATTAGGGCGAGCCCGAGGATCAGGTAGTACAGGAACACGAGCCGGTGCATCGAATCGTAGGGGATGCCGAACCGGGCCGCGAATCCGTCCTCCCCCGCGGTGAACGGGATCCCGAAGAAGGTCGCCCGCGGGATCGACGAGATGCCGGCCCCGCCCCCGGTCACGTCGGTCCAGTTGATCAGCACGAGGCGGATGATCTCGCCGAAGGCCAGGGTCACGATGGCGAGGTAGTCGCCGCGCAGGCGCAGCACCGGGAAGCCGAGGATCATGCCCCACAGCCCGGCGAACAGGCCCGCCAGCGGCAGGCAGATCCAGAACGACAGGCCGAAGGTGGTCGACAGCAGGGCGTAGGAATAGGCGCCGACCGCGTAGAAGGCCACGTAGCCGAGGTCGAGGAGGCCGGCGAGGCCGACCACGATGTTCAGGCCCCAGCCGAGCATCACGTAGGTGAGGATCAGGATGCCGAGGTCGATCCAGTAGCGGGCCGAGGACAGGCCGCCGGTGGCCAGCGCCGCGATCATCGGCAGGGTCAGGGCGATGCCGATGAACAGCCAGACGCCGAGCTTGGCGTTCTTCTGGCCCGCAGCCGGCTCGCCATGAACCGCCTCGGTGGCCTGGGTCGGGGCCGGGGTCAGGGCCCGCCGGGCGTCCCGGCGCAGGAGCACGAGCCGCTGGATGAGGCGGACCACGAAGATCGCCGCGCACAGGGCCGCCACGAGCCCCCAGCGCGGCACCAGCACCAGGTCGGTTCCGGGGCCCGGATCGGTGCGGTAGGCGATGATCGGTACGCACAGGCCGAAGGCCACGAGGGCGTAGAGCCCGGCGTCGCGCAGGATTCCGGCCATCACCGAGCCGGGGAGCGCAGTCTGCGAACGGGCCATCAGACCTTCTCGACCTCCGGCCGGCCCAGAATGCCCGAGGGCATGAAGATCAGCACGATCGCCAGGATCGAGAAGGCGGCGACGTCCTTGTACTCGATGGAGAAATAGGCGGACCAGAAGGTCTCGATCAGGCCGATGATCAGCCCGCCGAGCACCGCCCCGGGCAGCGAGCCGATGCCGCCGAGCACCGCCGCGGTGAAGGCCTTCACCCCGGGAACGAAGCCGTCCGAGAACGACACGACGCCGTAATACATCAGGTAGAGGACGCCCGCGACCGCCGCCAGCGCGGCACCGAGCACGAAGGTCAGGGAGATCGTGCGGTCGACGTCGATGCCCAGGAGCGCCGCCATCTTGCGGTCCTGCTCGCAGGCGCGCTGCGCCCGTCCGAACGGGGTCCGCTGCACGAGGTACCAGAACCCCGTGAGCAGCACCGCGGTCACCACCATGATCAGCACCTGCTTCCAGGCGAGGAACACCGCGTAGCCGTCGCGCTCGAACAGGGTGATCCCCCCCGACAGCATCGGCGGCGTCGGCTTGTTGCGCGCGCCCTGCACCACCTGGACGAAGTTCGACAGGAAGATCGACACGCCGATCGCCGAGATCAGCGGCGCCAGCCGGAACGAGCCGCGCAGCGGCCGGTAGGCCACGCGCTCGATCGCCCAGCCCCACAGGGCGGTGAGCACCATGGCGACCACCAGAACCACCAGGAAGGCCAGGGCGATGGAACTGACCCCGAGCCACGTGGTCAGGATCAGGAAGGTGATCAGGGCGATGAAGCACGAGACCATGAAGACGTCGCCGTGGGCGAAATTCACCATGCCGATGATGCCGAACACCATGGTGTAGCCGATGGCGATCAGGCCGTAGATCGAGCCGAGCGTCAGGCCGTTGATCAACTGCTGTACGAAGACGTCCATGAACTCTCGCGCACGCTGGTTTCAGTGCCGCCCGCGCAGAGCGCAGGCCGCACGGCGGGGCAAATCCCGTACCGCAGCCGTAGCACGAGGGCCACAGGTTTCATCCCCGCGCGGGCGTCGCGCGAAAACAGTCGACTAGCCGAGTAACATCCCCCGAATGGGCTTGCGTATGGCGTAGATCGTGCTTCACGTTAACGAACTTTATGCTCGATCATCCCGAGCCAAGGCGAGGAGCAGTACCGATGACGGGTTCGCGGCTCACGACGATGATTTTCATCGGCATGCTCCTGGGGATAGCGGTGGGCTACGCCTGCAGCATCACCTGGCCCGATCCGCAGACCGCCAAGGAGATCGCCGGCTACATCGCGCTGATCTCCGACGTGTTCTTGCGGCTGATCAAGATGATCATCGCGCCGCTCGTGTTCTCGACGCTGGTGGTCGGCATCGCCCATCTCGGGGATACGGCCGCGGTGGGCCGCGTCGGCGGCAAGGCGCTGCTGTGGTTCGTCGGCGCCTCGTTCTGCTCGCTGATGCTGGGCCTGATCCTCGTGAATCTCATGCAGCCGGGCGTGAACCTGAACCTGCCGCTGCCCGATGTCGGGGCCAACACCGGCCTCAAGACCGCCTCGCTCTCGCTCAAGGAGTTCGTCACCCACCTCGTGCCCAAGAGCGCCGTGGAGGCGATGGCCAACAACGAGATCCTGCAGATCGTGGTCTTCTCGATCTTCTTCGGCGTGGGGCTCGCCGCGCTCGGCGAGAAGGGCCGGTTCCTGGCCAAGGGCATCGAGGGCCTGGCCGACGTCATGCTCAAGGTGACGGGCTACGTGATGATGTTCGCCCCGGTGGCGGTGTTCGCGGCGATCGCCGCGACGATCACCACGCAGGGGATCGGGGTGCTGATCACCTACGGCAAGTTCCTCATCGAATTCTACATCGGCCTCGGGGTTCTCTGGTCGCTGCTGATGTTCGTCGGCTTCCTGATGCTCGGGGGCAACGGCATCATGCGGCTGATCAACCTGATCAAGGAGCCGTTCGTGCTCGCCTTCTCGACCGCGTCGAGCGAGGCGGCCTATCCGAAGATGCTGACCAACCTCGAGGAATTCGGCGTGCCCAACCGCATCACGTCCTTCGTGCTGCCGATGGGCTACTCGTTCAACCTCGACGGCTCGATGATGTACTGCACCTTCGCGGTGATGTTCATCGCCCAGGCCTACAACATCCCGCTGACCTGGGGTCAGCAGCTCACGATGCTGTTCCTGCTGATGGTCACCTCGAAGGGCATGGCCGGCGTGCCGCGCGCCTCGCTGGTGGTCATCTCGGCGACCCTGGCGCAGTTCAACATCCCGGAGGCCGGGCTGCTGCTGATCATCGGCATCGACCAGTTCCTCGACATGGGCCGCTCGGCCACCAACGTGCTGGGCAACAGCGTCGCCACCGTGGCGGTGGCCAAGTGGGAGGGGCAGCTCACCGCCACCGACCAGCGCCTCGACCATGTCGGCACCGTGCCGTCGCCGGCGGAATAGCGGCGGGGCGCGGTTGGGAGGGCGGGTGATGGCGATGCGGTCCGTGGCTGTTCTGGTCCTGGCGCTGGCGGGCGCGCACCCGGCCGCGGCGGTCGAGGTGCTCACCGGCACCCTCAAAAGCGTCGCCGAGCGCGGCGAGATCGTGCTCGGCTACCGGGAGAGTTCGGTGCCGTTCTCCTTCGTGGAGGGCAGGAACCCGGACGGTGCGCCCCGGGCGATCGGCTACGCCCTCGACCTCTGCGGCGAGGTCGCCGACGACGTCCAGGCGGCGATCGGCCGGCCGGTGAAGATCCGCTACGCGCCGATCACCGCCGAGAACCGCATTGCCGCGGTGACATCCGGCCAGATCGACCTCGAATGCGGCTCGACCACGGCCAATGCCGAGCGGCGCCGGCAGGTCGCCTTCTCGCCGGTGGACTATATCAGCGCCACGCAGCTGCTCGTGAAGCGGGCAGCGGGGATCGCCTCCTATCGCGACCTCGGCGGCAGGACCGTGGTGGTCACCGCCGGCACCACCAACGAGAAGGCCGTGCGCGACCTGCTCGGCCGGCTCAAGATCGACGCGAAGGTGGTGACGGCCCCCGACCACGCCGCCTCCTACGCGATGGTGAAGGCCGGCCAGGCGGATGCCTTCGCCACCGACGACGTGCTGCTCTACGGGCTGATCGCCACCGACGCCCGGGACGGGGCGAACTACACGGTGCTGCCCGACAAGCTCTCCTACGAGCCCTACGGCATCATGTTCCGCAAGGACGATCCGGAACTGGCCGGGATCGTCAGTCAGACCTTCACCCGGCTGGCGGAATGCCGGGCCCTGCGCTGGACCTACGAGCGCTGGTTCCTCAAACGCCTGCCGAACGGCGAACGCCTCGACATCCCGATGTCGAACGACCTGCGGGTGAGCTTCCAGCTGATGGGCCTCGACACGGGGGAGTGAGCGGCCGGGGCGCCTCGCTTTCGCCCCACCGGCGGGCGAGGAGGGACCGCTTCGACAGCCTCCCTCCCGCCGCGAGCGTGCCCCCGCCCCATGCTGATCGCCGCGCACCGCCCGACCCTGCGAGCGCTGCTCGCCGCAGCCCTCGCCTGCGCCGCCTCGGCGGCCTCGGCCCATCCCCATGTCTGGGTGACCGCCAAGGCGCAGCTCGTCTATGCGGACGGCAGGCTGGTCGGCGTGCGCGACACCTGGCGCTTCGATCCGGAATACACCGCCTTCGTCACGCAGGGCCTCGACGCCAACAAGGACGGCACCCTCAGCCCGGACGAACTCGCCGGGCTCGCGGCCGAGAACGCCGCCAACCTCGCCGAGTTCGGCTACTTCACGAAGCTGAAGGTCGGCGGCCGGGAACAGGCCTTCGCCGAACCGGAGGAGCCGGCGGCGCGGATGGAGGACGGGGCCCTGGTCATGACCTTCCTGCTGCCGCTGAAGAACCCGGTCCAGCAGGGCCGGGGGGTCGCCGCCCTGGAGGTCTACGACCCGACCTACTTCGTCGCGTTCGCATTCGCGGACGGGTCCGACGCGGCCACCCTCGCCGGCGCCCCCCAGGGCTGCGCCGCCACCGTCACGCGCCCGAAGACCGAGCCGCCCAAAATCGCGCAGCCCGAGACCGCGGAGGCCGGGTCCCCGGGCATGACCGAGGCGTTCTTCGAGGCGCTCACCGCCGCCTCCGGCTACGGGGTGCAGTTCGCCAGCCGGGTGCTGGTGGCATGTCCCTAGGCATCGCCCCGAAGGATGGCCGCCGGCTTTCGGACGGGGGCGATGCGCTGGGCATCGGGATCGCCGGGACGGGGCGTCTGGCGCTGAGGCTCGGCCTCATGGCCCTCGCCGTCGGACTGGCCGCGCTCCTGGCCGCCGGAATCGCGTGGCTCGTCGCCCCGGGCCTCGCCGTGCCGCCGCCACGTTCGCCCTTCGGGATCGGTTTTCGCGAAGCCGCCCCGGTCACGACCGGCCTCGGCGGAATCATCCTGGCCCTGCAGGCGAGCTTTTCCCGCAGCCTCAACGTCGCGGTGAGCGCGCTCAGGGGCGGCGGCGACTGGCGCCCGCTGATCGGGCTCGCCTTCGCCTACGGGGTGTTCCACGCCGCCGGCCCCGGCCACGGCAGGGCGGTGATCGCCGGTTACATCCTGGCGGGGGAGCGGGCGCTCCGGCGCGGCTGCGCGCTGAGCCTCTGCGCCGCCCTGCTCCAGGCCTGCGTGGCCGGGGCGATCGTCGGGATCGGCAGCCTGATCCTCGACGCCACCGCGGCGAGCATCACCCGAGCCGGGACGCTGATCGAGACGATGAGCTTCACGCTCGTAGCCCTGGTCGGCCTGGTTCTGACCTGGCGCAAGGCCGGGCGCCTCGCCGGTCTCGGCGCCGCCTGCGGCCCCGGCTGCAGCCATATGCCGGGGCCGGAGGCCCTCGACACCCTGGAGACCTGGCGGGCCCGGGCCGGGGTGGTCCTGGCCGCGGGATCGCGCCCCTGCGCGGGGGCGGTGCTGGTCCTGGTCTTCGCGGTGTCGCAGGGCGTGCCGGGGGCGGGAATCCTGGCGGTCCTGGCCATGGCGCTGGGCACGGCGCTGACCACCACGGCGCTCGCCTGCCTTGCGGTCTTCGCCAAGCGTGCGGCGCTGCGCCTCGCCGGCGGGCGGGGTCGGGCGGGGATCCTGGCGCTCGGCGGCCTGGAACTCCTGGCCGCCGCCTTCGTGCTGGTGCTCGGGGTCGCGATGCTCTCCGGCCGCGCGCCGGGCCTGGGCGGCTGAGGGCCCTCGCCAACGGGTCCGCGCCGTGCGAGGCTGGTCGCCTCCGACGAGGGCAGCGCCGATGCACGCCGACTTCGAGCCGATCCTGAACTGGCGCCTGCTGCCCGGGTCGCATCCCTTCCCCGGCCCGGACGGCGGCACCTGCATCAACGAGGCGGCGATCGTGGCCGCGGGCCTGCCCTACCGGGCGATCCGCTCCAGCGCGGATTGTCCGCCGTGCTTCTCGCGGCCGATCGCGGCCTACGCCCTGGGGCTCAACGACGCCATGCCGGACGCGGTCCGACCGCACCTGATCGCCTTCGTGCTGCGCCTCGCGGGCAGCGCCGATACCCCCGCGGTCGAGAACGCCCGGACCGGACGCCTCGCCCTGGACAGCATCCGCGCGATTCTCGCGCCCCTCTGCGTCCTGGCCGGCATGGCCGAGGACGCGGCGGCCTGCACCGGAGCGCCGGACCTGGAAGCGGCGCTGGCGGCCGCCAAGGCGGCGGCATGGCGCGCCGGGACGTTGTCCGAGGCGGCGGGCCGGGCACGGCGCTGGCGCGCCGGCGCCCTGACCGCGGCCGTTTCCCGGACCGCCACGGCGGCCCAGTCCGCAGGGGCGGATGCGCGCTGCGCCGCCGAGGTCGCCGAGGAGGCCGCCCCCTTCATGCCCGACACGTGGCTCCGGGCCTGCGCGATCCTCGACGCGGCCCTGTCGATCGGACGGCAGGCGCCGGAGATCGCCCTCGCGGGAGCCCGGGAGCGCCTCGATGCGGCGCGGGCGCTAACCCCGGCCTGATCACGCGGCGGCGGGTGCGGCGTCGAGGTCGAGCTCGATGGAGCCGCAATTCTCCAGGAACATGCCGGTGAGGTGATAGAAGAACGTGCCGTGCCCCACGACCGCGATGGTGTCCTCGGGCCGCACCCGCAGCCAGTCCCGGAACGCCGCGACCCGGGCATCGAACAGGGGACGTGGCTCCACCGGATAGCCTCCGACCTCGCAGCCGGGCTCGGCATGCCACCAGACCTCGGGCAGATGCCCGACATCGAGATGCGGGAACTCGGCCGCGATCTCCGAGGCGGCCCGCCCCACGTCGCAGCTGCTCTCCTGGCACTCGCGGTGCAGCACCTCGACCAGCACCCGCGGCCGGCGCGGATGGTCGCCGAACAGGATCGCGGCGGTCTCGATCGCCCGGGTCAGCGGCGACACCACCACCAGATCGAACGGGACCGCGTGCAGCCGCTCCCGCGCGGCCCGGGCCTGGGCGCGGCCCTCGGGCGTCAGCCGCGCGTCGGGCAAGCCGGGATCACCACCCCCGAGCCGGTGGGCGGCGTTGAAGGTCGATTGTCCGTGGCGGATGCAGACGATGCGGGTCTTGTGCGGCATGGATCCCGGCTAGCGCATCGTCCCGAAAATCGGAACCGGGACGATGCGCTGGCTTTTCGACGCAGACCGTCTTTTACTCGACGGCCTGGACCCGCCGTTCGGGACGATGCGCGCGGCTCCCCGGCGGATGGCCGCCGATCCGGATGCGGTCAGGCGAAGCGGCCGCCGCGCTGGATGACCTCGATCTTGTACCCGTCCGGATCCGTCGCGAAGAAGAACCGCGCCAGCACATCCGCGCCGTGCTTGAGCGACTTCACGTCCGTGGCCGTGAAGCCCTCGCGCCGGTGCCGCGCGTGCTCGGCCTCCACGTCGTCGACCACGAAGGCGATGTGGCCGTAGCCGTCGCCCAGGTCGTAGGGCTTGTCCCGGTCCTTGTTCACCGTCAGCTCCAGCTCGAACGGCGAGGCGGGATCGCGCAGGTAGACGAGGGTGAAGTCCGGGAAATCGTAGCGGTCCGACACCTCCAGTCCGAAGGCGCGGGCGTAGTAGTCGCGCGCACGCGTCTCGTCGAGGACGCGGATCATGGCGTGGACGGGCTTGGACATGCTTCGACAGTTCCGTGTTCTGGCGGAGAGGGCGGTGCCCGGCACATGTGGCGCCGGACCGCGCCGGCGGAAAGAGCGGTCGTTCCGGAGGATCATCGCGCCCGGCGGGTGAGAGGGCCGCGCACCGGTTCCGCCACCTCCATCCCGGCCCATCAGGGGACGGACAGATCGGCACAAGCCGCTGTCGGGGTCTCGAGCATGCCGGTCGATCGTTCCCGAACGCGCGCTTTCAGTATCTCTTTCGCAAGAACCGTCCGACTCCGGATTTATAGTCGTCGAAATTCCAGAAAATTCGGGTATATCGCGGAAGTTATTCGATCAAGAGCATGTATATTGATATAGATCGCCATAGATATTTGTAAATATATTGACCGCATAATTCGATTTTTCGCAGATTTTTAAGATACAGAATCTACACAGGACGGAATCCTTCTCACAGTGCCAAACCCGGAGGGCAAGGCTATGCTGCGGCTGTCGAACATCAAAGTGCTGCCCAAGCTGGCGGCCGTCATCGCACTGATCAGCCTGATCGTCGGCGGATGCGTCTGGTACGCACAATCGCGCATGACGAAGATCGACGACGCATACAGCAGCTTCATCGTCAACGAGGCGGCGGCCGTCGCCGAGACTCGCTACCTGAACCGCCTGATGACGGAACTCAACTACTGGGTCTATCGCGTCATCGCGGAGACCGAACCGGATCAGATTCAGGACGCCAATAAAGGCTTCGAGGCCGCGGTGCCCAAGGTGAAGGCGTTGCTGCCCGTTCTGCGTTCTCATGCGCCGACTTTCGCGACGCGCATCGATGAACAGGCGACCCGCATCGAACGCTACCTGCGCGACGTGAGCGAGGTGCGCCGACTCGGCTCCGCCAACCAGAACGACAAGGCCATTGCGCTGGTCCATTCGGCGATCGATCCGATTTTCTCGATCTTGCTGGCCGACGGCAGCCAGCTCGCCCTGGACATTGCGGCCTATACGTCGAAATCGTCGGACGACCTGACCAATCAGACGAATGAAACGCGGCAGAACCTGATGATGTTCAGCGCCATGGGGATGCTGGCAGGCCTGGTCGCTGCGGTGTTCATCGCGGTATTCGGCATCACGCGCCCGCTCGATCGCCTGGTCAAGGTCCTGCAGCGCATGGCAAAGGGCGAGATCGAGGCCGAGATCGCCGAAGCGGCCCGCCGCGATGAGATCGGCGCGGTCGGCAAGGCGGTCGAGGGCATCAAGGCGATGGTGGCGCGGAAGGCGGCCGAGGAGGCGGAGGTCAAGCGGCGCGCCGACGAGGCCGCCATGGCCGAGCGGAAGCGCACCATGCTGGAGCTGGCGGACGGATTCGAGCGGGCGGTCGGCGGCATCGTCGGGCTGGTCTCATCCTCGGCCACGGAACTGCAGGCCACCGCCCAGAGCATGACGTCGAGCGCCACCGAGACGGCCAGCCAGTCCACCACCGTCGCGGCGGCGGCCGAGCAGGCCTCCGCCAACGTGCAGACCGTGGCGGCGGCCGCCGAGGAATTGGGCTCGTCGGTGCAGGAGATCGGCCGGCAGGTGCTCGGCTCGGCCAACCTCGCCCAGACGGCCGTCGGCGAGGCCGACCAGACCCAGCACCTCGTGCAGGAGCTGAGCCAGGCGGCCAGCCGCATCGGCGAGGTGGTCGGGCTGATCTCCAACATCGCGAGCCAGACGAACCTCCTGGCGCTCAACGCCACGATCGAGGCGGCGCGCGCCGGTGAAGCCGGCCGCGGCTTCGCCGTGGTGGCGGCCGAGGTCAAGGAACTGGCAGCGCAGACCGCCAAGGCCACGGAGGAGATCAGCCAGCAGATCGGCCAGATCCAGGGGACGACCGGTCAGGCGGTCTCGGCCATCGACACGATCACCGCGCGCATCCGGGAGATCAACGGGGTCGCCACGACCATCGCGGCCGCCGTGGAGGAGCAGGGCGCGGCGACGCAGGAGATCGTCCGCAACGTCTCCCAGGCGGCCACCGGAACGGATCAGGTGACGAGCAACATCACGGGGGTGGCCCAGGCCTCGGAAGCCACCGGTGCGGCCGCCAGCCAGGTGCTCGGCGCGGCCGGCGAGTTGTCGCGCCAGTCCGAGTATCTCAGCGCCGAGGTGTCCCGCTTCCTGGCCACGATCCGGGCCGCCTAGCGCAGCGTCACGAGACCCAACCCCCACCGTTCCGGCGGCTCTGCCGGGAATCTAGGCTCCGATCCGCAGCACCTCGGTCCGGTCGCCGGCCTGCGCGAAGGCGGCCGGGTCGGCGCCGGTCATCCAGACCTGGCCGGGCAGGGCATCGAGCGCCTCGAACAGGCCGGCCCGGCGGCGCGGATCGAGATGCGCCGCCACCTCGTCGAGCAGGATCACGGGGGCGATGCCGCTCATCGCCCGCACCAGCCGGGCATGGGCGAGGACGAGGCCGATCAGCAGGGCCTTCTGCTCGCCGGTCGAGGCGGTGCCAGCCGGCACGTCCTTGGGGCCGTGACGGACCACGAGATCGCTGGTCTGCGGCCCGATCAGCGTGCGGCCCGCCGCCCGGTCCCGGTGGCGGCCGTTGCGCAGGGCGAGGCGGAAGCGGTCCTCGGCCTCGATGGCCGGCCAGACCGCGACGAGGTCGTCGAGGTCGCCCTCCAGGCGGATCGACGCCCAGGGGAAGGGCTGCGCATCGTCCCGGGTCTCGGCGATCAGCCGGTCCAGGCGCTCCGCGGTCTCGCGACGGGCGAGCGCCACCGCGACGCCGAGTTCGGCGACCTCCCGCTCCACCGCGTCGAGCCAGCGATCGTCGTCGGTCCGGTCCTCCAGGAGGCGGTTGCGCGAGCGCAGGGCCCGCTCCATCGCGGAGACCCGGGCGCCGTGGCCGGCATCCACCGCCAGCACGAGGCGATCGAGGAACCGGCGCCGGTCGCCCGCCGCGCCGCGGAACAGGCCGTCGAGATCCGGCGTCAGCCAGACCACCCGGACGAATTCGCTGAAGGCCACCGGAGAGGAGGCCGGGGCGCCGTCGATCCGACAGAGCCGGCTCGTGCGGCCGTCCGGACCCGGCGGCTCCAGCCCCGTGCCGAGCCGGTGCTCGGCGCCGTCCCGGTCGAGGGTGAGCGACACCGCGAAGCCCCCGGGACCGCCCGATCGCGCCATGGTGGCGAACTCGGCCCGGCGCAGGCCCCGGCCCGGCACGAACAGGGAGATCGCCTCCAGCAGGTTGGTCTTGCCGGCGCCGTTCTCGCCGACCAGGGCCACGAAGCGGGCGCCGGGGTTCAGTTCGAGATCGGCGTGATTGCGGAAGTCGCGGGCGATCAACCGGGTGAGGCGTGTGGATCGAGCCGTGTCGAGTTCACTCATAAGGCGGCACGATGGAGCGGTCGCGCGCCGAGTGCAGCACGCGATCGATCGAAATGCGGTCGTCGAGGTTGGGATGAAGGATCAAGGAAGATCGGAATCTGAGGATCCGTACGTTGAGAGCCATCTCCGGGGCGGGCCTGCCCATCATCGGCCGGCGACCGCGCGCCTGACAACGGGTGCGCAGCTCCGGGACGACGCTGCGGGCGCGCGTCGGATTGTCGGCCGCCATGAAGTCACCGATCTCGCGCCGATCGGTTCGGGCTCGCCGCCACACGACGACAGGCTTCAAGGGCCGGCCTTTTCCATGGCGGCATAGCGCGCCGCCAAGGCATCCGGCGTGGCGCCGAGCGGCTCGTGATCTCCACTCGCGACGCCCTCCCGCCAAGCCTCAGGCATCGTCGCGAGGCGATCCTCGTGCGGGCGGAGCAACGCGACACCGGCCGCCACCGCCTCCTCCGGCGAACCGTAGCGCCCCGCCGCGATCAGGCGATCGCGTGAGGCTTCCTGACCGGGATCGCGGATGACGGTTTTCGGCATGGCAGCCTGCACCTACACCCGCATCGGCATCAGCACGTAGAGCGCCGGCGCCCCCTCGCGATCCTGGATCAGCGTCGGCGAGCCCGGATCGGCGAGCTTGAACAGCGCGGTGTCGCCCTCGAGCTGCGCGGTGATGTCGAGGAGGTACCGGGCGTTGAAGCCGATATCGAGGCCGGCCGCCTCGTAGTCGACGTCGAGCTCCTCCGTGGCGCTGCCCGAATCCGGGTTGTTGACCGAGAGCGCCAGGCGCCCCTCGCTGAGCCCGAGCTTCACCGCCCGCCCGCGCTCGGACGAGATCGTCGAGACCCGGTCCACCGCCTTGGCGAAGGCGTCGCGCTCGATGGTCAGACGCTTGTCGTTGTTGGCCGGGATCACCCGCTGGTAATCCGGGAAGGTGCCGTCGATCAGCTTGGAGATCAAGGTCAGGCCGCCCGCGAAGCGCAGGCGGATCTTGGCGGGCGACAGGTCGACCGCCACGGTCTCGCCGCCGTCGTCGAGGAGCTTCTGGATCTCGGCCACCGCCTTGCGGGGCACGATCACGCCCGGCATGCCGACGCTGCCCTGCGGGGCCGGGATCTCGACCCGGGCCAGCCGGTGTCCGTCGGTGGCCACCGCGCGCATCACCGGGCCGCCCTCGGTCTCCAGCGTGTGCAGGTAGATGCCGTTCAGATAGTAGCGCGTCTCCTCGGTGGAGATCGCGAACTGCGTCTTGTCGATCAGGCGCTTGAGGTCGGCGCTCGCGATCTCGAAGCCGTGGGGCATCTCGCCGGCGGCGAGATCCGGGAAATCGCCTTCCGGCAGGGCGCCCAGGGCGAAGCGCGAGCGTCCGGAGCGGATCGTCATCTGACCGGATTCGCCGCCGGTCTCCAGAGAGACCTGGGCGCCGTCGGGGAGCTTGCGGACGATGTCGTAGATCACGTGCGCCGGCACGGTGGTGGCGCCCGCATCGGCGACGTCGGCCGGCACGCTCTCGGTGACCTCGATGTCGAGATCGGTCGCCCGCAGCTGCAGGCTCGAACCCTCCGAGCGCAGGAGCACGTTGGAGAGGATCGGGATCGTGTTGCGGCGCTCGACGACCCGGTGCACGTGGCCGAGCGACCTGAGCAGGGCCGCGCGCTCGACAGTGACTCTCATCGCAATACTCGAGTGGTGGGGACGGCGCCGCGGCCGGCATCCGTCGCGGAATATGGCCGTTCAGCTTGGCGAACGGGACCGGGGAACGCAAGGCCGGCGCGGGTGCACCGCACAGCGACCCGAGCGGGTTTCGCACAGGAGCCCCGCGGTTTTGCGCCGGGAACCCGCACTCGATCATAACCCTGAGCAGGCGCGCGTCGGTCCGCGAACGCGGCCCTTCTCAGGTCCGGCCGCCGGATTCAGGGTTCCCGCGCGACCCGCCGCGTGCGAAAGCGCCGCGACCGATCCCGATCCGTTTCCGCCAGAACCATGCTGCAGACCGTAGAGACCGCCGACGCGACAGGCGCGGCACCGAGCGCTGGCCGGATCCTGGCCGCGAGCTTCGTCGGCACGGCGATCGAGTTCTTCGATTTCTACATCTACGCCACCGCCGCCGCGCTGGTGATTGGACCGGTCTTCTTCCCGGCCGGGGCGCCGGGCGTGCAGCAGCTCAGCGCCTTCGCGACCTTCGCGATCGCCTTCGTGGCGCGCCCCGTGGGGGCGGCCCTGTTCGGGCATTTCGGCGACCGGGTCGGCCGCAAGGCGACCCTGGTGGCCTCGCTCCTGATCATGGGCCTCTCCACCGTCCTGATCGGCTGCCTGCCGAGCTACGCCGCCGTCGGCTGGTGGGCGCCGGCGGCCCTGTGCGTGCTGCGCTGCGGCCAGGGCATCGGCTTCGGCGGGGAATGGGGCGGGGCGGCGTTGCTCGCCGTGGAGAACGCGCCGCCGGGCCGGCGCGCGTGGTACGGCATCTTCCCCCAGCTCGGCGCGCCAGTGGGCTTCGTCCTGGCCAATCTCGGCTTCCTGGCCCTGAGCTTCGGCCTGTCCTCCGAGAGCTTCCAGGCCTGGGGCTGGCGCCTGCCGTTCCTGGCCTCGGCCGCGCTCGTGGGCGTCGGGCTCTACGTCCGGCTGAAGCTCACCGAGACGCCGGCCTTCAGGGCGGCCCTCAGCCAGGCGCGCCCGGAGCGCGTGCCCTTCGCCACCATGCTGACGCAGCACGGGCGCGCGGTCCTGGTCGGCACCTTCGCGATGGTGGCGGTCTACGCGGTGTTCTATCTCTCCACCGTGTTCGCCCTGGGCTACGGCACCGGCACCCTCGGCTACCCGCGGCCGACCTTCCTGCTGTTCGAATGCATCGCGGTCTGCTTCATGGCCTTGGGCATCGTCGTGTCGGGCGCCGCGGCGGACCGGTTCGGTCGCAGGCCAGTCCTGCTGTCCGGGATGGGTGGGGTGTTCCTGCTGGGCTTCCTCATGGGGCCGATGCTGGGCACGGCCGCCGGGACCGGGTCATGGCCACCGGTCCTCGGCTTCCTCTGCCTCAGCCTCATGGCCATGGGCTGGGTGTTCGGCCCGATGGGCGCCGTCCTGCCGGAGCTGTTCCCGACCCGGGTCCGCTACACCGGGGCCTCGGTCACCTACAACCTCGCCGGGATCCTGGGGGCTTCCGGGGCGCCCTACATCGCCCAGGAACTCGTCGCCGTCGGCGGAATCGGCTTCGTCGGAGTCTATCTGGCCGCCGCCGCGATCCTCAGCTTCCTCGCGGTCCTGGCCATGCCGGAGACATCCGGCCGCTGAGTGGCGCGGCCCGGCTCAGGGCCGCCCCGGCGCGGCGGGCTCGAAGCGGCCGAGGAACCGGGTCCGCTCCCAGAGCTCGATCGTGCAGCGCCCCACCATGGCGCGGACCTGACGGCGCGCCTGGCCGTCGTCCTCGGCCGCGACGATCTCGGCGGAGGCGACGCGTCCGGCGCGGTCGAGCTTGAACGCCCGATAGGCGCGGCTGCGACGGGCGGTATCGGCATTCAACGCGAGCATCGGCTCCTCCATCGCACAGGAGCGTTCCAGCAGAGGGTTAACCGATCGTGAACGGCGTGCGCCCGGCCCGCATCGGCGCGGCCGGGACCATCCGAGGCGTTGGAGGTGGTGGAGGATCGAACGGTGCGGTGCCGTCTGCACCACCCCCACCCCTGACCCCTCCCCGCAAGGGGGGAGGGGGAGACGCGCCTCGCACCCGCCGTCACCCGTATCCGGCAGCGCCGCGTGAACATCGGCCGCCAGGGAACCGGATTGGTGCGGGATCGCGTGTCCCGGTGCGATCCGTGCCCTCCAACGGAGGCCTCCCCGGTCCCCGAGGCGGACATCGTCGGGCCCTGAGAAAACCGTCAGCCCTGCTTGTCCAGCGGGCGCCCCAGGAGGCGGGCGAACTCGGCCTCGATCTCCTCGACGGAGAACGGGTTGCCCGAGGTCTTGGCGTCGGGTTTGGGCGCCGACGGCGCCGGCTGCGGCGCGGGTGGCGGCCGGAACACCGGCGGTGCCTTCGGCGGCACTGCGGGCGGGAGCGGAATCGGGGCGGGGGATGGCGGCTGCGGAGGCTGGGGTTTCTGCTGGGCAGCCGGAACAGCGGCCGGGAGGACCGGCGGCGCGGGGGTGGCGACGGTCGGCACCGGTTCGGCCGGCGCGACCGGCGGGGCGGACGCCATCGCGGCGGCCAGCGGATCGACAGCGTCCGGCGGGGCGGGAGGGTCCGGTTGCGGCGGGGCGAGGGGCGGCGGCGGCGCAGCAGGTCGGACATGCCGACGATCAGGGCGTTGGCGTCGGTGACGCTCGGATCGAGCGGTTGCCGACGGGCGAAGGCGAGCAGCCGGTGGGTCAGCGCGGCGGCCCGGTCGGCCGAACTCATCGCCGTGTCGAGA
>NZ_JAKSYC010000097.1 GCF_022829585.1 Methylobacterium sp. J-026 | reverse complement strand
GGGGTGCGGCGAGCCTAGCCCGGTTGCGGAAGAGTGCGACACCGCTGAGAAAGGCTTGCGCCCGAGCCGGCTGGCCTGGTACCGCGTCCCGACCCCCTTCGGCTGCCACCCCCCCCCGCAGAGGGGGGAGGGGGACGCGCGTGTGGCCGGCCGCCTCCCATGAAGATATGTGAATATCGTAGCCCGCGCGGGAGAGGGGGGCCTGTTGCGCCCTGCCGACAGCGTCGGTGCCGGATTGAGAGGTGTGATCGCCCCTGCGGGGTGGGGCGGGCGCGGGTGAGTCGCTGGTTCTCACCCGGTC
>NZ_JAKSYC010000096.1 GCF_022829585.1 Methylobacterium sp. J-026 | reverse complement strand
AGGTCGCGCAGTACACCCAGCAGTTCAGGGAAACCGTCGCCTCGGCCAAGGAGCAGTCCAAGCAGATCGCCGACGCCACGGCGCGCCGCGTGTCCCAGGGTGCGCTGTTCGGGGCCCTCGCGCTGATCTTCGGGGCGCTCGCCTCCTTCTTCGCCGGCCGCGGTTCGGCCGTCGATCCGACCGTCACCCGCACCGCCCCGAATACCCTGACCCCGCGCCGGGCATGAGTGTCGGCGATCCCGCCGCGACCGAGCCCCACGGGCTCGGGACGCGCTTCGGCACCGCGGCGGAGGTCGCCATCGGTGAGGAGGCGGTCCTCCCGCTGATCGAGGAGACTGCGCGCATAGAGAAGCGTGCGGTCGAGACCGGACGGGTCCGTGTCAGCACGCGAACCGACACCCTCGACCAGGTCCTGCGCGAGACCCTGCGCAGCGACATGGTCGGGGTGACCCGGGTGCCCATCAACCGGACCCTCGCCGAGGGCGAGGCACCCCCGGTGGTCAGGACGGAGGCCGGGGTGACCATCATCCCGGTGCTGGAAGAGATCCTCGTCGTCGAGAAACGCCTCGTCCTGAAGGAGGAGGTGCACATCCGCCGGACCACGGCGGGCGAGGACGTCGAGATGCCGGTGACGCTGCGCAGGCAGCACGCCGTGATCGAACGCGTGTCCCCCGAGGGGCACGTCACGGAACAGGCCACCACGCACCCGTCACAGGAGCCGACATCATGACCCAGACCATCACCGCCATGTACGACACCCATCCCGAGGCGGTCGCCGCCCAGGGCAAGCTCGTCGGCCTCGGCATTCCCGCCGGCGCGATCAAGCTGATTTCCGGCACCCAGGCCGGCTCGGCCGGAACCGCGACCAAGGCCGACGAAGGCATGTGGGGCTCGATCAAGGACTTCTTCATGCCGGAGGAGGACCGTCACGCATACGGCGAGGGACTGCACCGCGGCGGCACGATGCTGAGCGCAGAGGTCGACGACGCGCATGTCCACGCCGCCTCCGATATCCTGGAGGAGCACGGTTCGGTCGATCTCGACGAGCGCGAGGCCGCCTGGCGCAAGGAAGGCTGGGACGGTCGTGCGACCGGTTCCACCACCGGAACCGCACCGGTTGCCGCCGGAGCGCTCGGTGAGGGTGCGATGTCGTCCGACCACGCCGCCAGGACCCGCGACACCAGCCTGCACGCAGCCGGATCGTCCGAGGACCTCGCCGCCCGCGGGACCGCAACCGGCACCGATTACATCCCCGTGGTCGAGGAGCGCCTCAACGTCGGCAAGCGCATGGTCGACGCTGGCCGGGTCCGGGTTCGGTCCTACGCCGTCGAGAAGGACGTCAGCGAGAACGTCACGCTCCACGACGAGACCGTGAGCGTCGACCGTCGCGTCGTCGACCGCGCCGTCACCCCGGGCGACATGGCGCTGTTCGAGGACAAGGTCATTGAGGCGACCGAGATGCGCGAGCAGGCGGTCGTGTCGAAGGACGCCCGCGTCGTCGGTGAGGTCGGCATCCGCAAGGATGCGGCCCAGCGGGTGGAGATCGTGACCGACAAGGTCCGTCACACCGAGGTCGAGGTCGAGGACGGTCGCGGAACGGTCAGCCGTACCGGCACCACCGGGACCACGACGGAAACCACCGCGCGCAAGCCGCTCTGAAACGCTCAAGTCCGGGACCGGTTCGAGCCGGTCCCGGCTCCGTACGATCCCACGTCCACCTTTCGCGAAAGCCCCGTTGCCGTGACCAAGCTCCGCCACCTCGTCGTGTTCGCGGCCGTCGCATCGTCATGCCTCCCGCTCGGCGCGCAGGCTCTTGAGAAGACCGGTTCCAGGGCGTCGCTGAAACCCTTCTGCTCCGCCGACTATGCCCGTCTCTGCAACGGCCTCGACCTGAACGGACCCGAGGTCGTCGCCTGCTTCCGCAGGAACGCCCGGGAGGTCTCGCCAGGCTGCCGCGCGGCCATCGCGGACTACGTCGAGACGGCTTCCGAACAGTCCGTTCCCTCGCGGTAGTGGCCGCTCGCCTGCCCGGTCCACCCCCCATCCCGAAGGAAACACCATGAAGATCCTCACCACCCTGACCGTCGCGACGGCGATGACGCTTCTTGGCGTTGGCCTCGCCTCGGCGAAGCCATGTGCGGTCGGAACGACCACGAACAGCGCCAGCCAGAAGGGCTCGGCGGACGCTTCCTCGAAGGTCGACGGGGACGCGACCGCGAAGGTCTCGCCCGGTGCCAAGGCCGAATCCCCCGGGACGGTCGGGGCGATGAACAACGTCGGCTCGAATGCGACGCCCTCTGCCAACGAGGCGAAGCCGCCCGAGGGCAAGGTGGTGAAGCCCGGCGACAACGATTGCTGATCGGCACGACGACCCCTCTCACCGGAACGGAGACACCCAATGAGTGACGGCTTCCCCTCTATGACGGCGCTGCTCGGCCTGTTGGCCGTGGCGGGCTTCCAGAACCGGGATAAGATCCAGGAGATGCTCGGCGGAGCCGGCCACGGTGTTCCCACAACCCCAGGTGCGCCCGCCGGACAGGGCGGGATCGCGGGACAGGGTGGTCTCGGCGGCCTGCTGGGTAATCTCGGAGGCGCTCTCGGGGGTGCTGGTGCCGGTGGCCTGCTCAGTGGCGGCCTCGGCCAGCTCGTCGACCGCTTTCGCGAGAACGGCCACGGCGAGGCCGCCGACTCCTGGGTGCACCATGGTCCGAACGCCGAGATGAAGCCCGACCACCTGAGGTCGGCCATCGGTTCCGACGTCCTCGATACGCTGTCGCGGCAGACCGGCCTTTCGCACGACGACCTTTTGTCCAGGCTCTCGCGCGAGCTGCCGTCCGCGGTGGACCGCTACACCCCCGACGGCAGGCTACCGTCTACGGTCGCCGGCATGCCGGCGTGATGAACCCCCGGTCGATCCCGCCAGTGTCGAGGATCGGAACCGACCGGCCACCACGTTCGCACCGGGGCACGTAAATCCCCGTCACGGGAGGGACAGATGTCCGGAAACGCGCACGCCAAGGCCGCCGAACACCATGAGGCTGCGGCGAAGTCACACCGGAAGGCCGCTCGACACATCGACGCCGGCAACGAGGAGAAGGCCGCCGAGCACGCGTCGAAGGCCGACGACCGGGCGAAGAAAGCCAACCAAAGCTCGATGAAGGCGCGACCCGGAAAGGCTGTGTCGAAGGATTAGTCAGTGCCTCGCATCGGCTCGAAGCGCGTTTCGCAGCGGGCCAGCTCAACCTTGAACCGGATGGAAATTGACCAATGGACGAGAACCGCATCACCGGCGCCGCCAAGGAACTCGGCGGCAAGGTCCAGGGCGCCGTCGGTGACGTCACAGGCGACCGCGAGACCCAGGCCAAGGGCACGGCCAACGAGGCAAAGGGGACCGTCGAGAACTTGTACGGACAGGCCAAGGACGCCGTGCGCGACGCTGCCGGACAGGCAAGCGACCGCGCCGACAAGGCGATCAACAGGGGCCGGGACGCCCTTCCCGAGGCCGAGCGTGCCTACCGCCAGGGTGGAGATGCCGTCGCACAGTATGCGAAGGAGTCCCCGCTGATGCTGGCGGCCATGGCCGGAGCCATTGGATACCTGCTTGCGATGGTGATCCACGGCCGTCGCTGAACGGTTGCCGTCCGGGGTTAGGCTTACGATAGGCGTGGTCCCCGATCGGGGACGAGACGATGGGGACCCTCGATGCCACCCATGCGCACGCTGATCCACGACGGGTCCAACGACGACCGCTGGTACCTATGCCGCGGCGGTGACCCTGCCGACGTGTACGTCTTGCATGAACCGAACGGGCCATCCGGCGGGAGGCCGTCCCGCATCGAGCTCGCAGCTTTCCTTGCTGCGGCGGACGGCTCCCCCGAGCACCGCGCCCTCCTCGGTATGATCGGTTCCCTCGTCAGGACTGATCGTGCCGAACTCGCATCGAGCAGTCCCACCCCCGAGCCGGGGGCCGCCGGTGCCGAACCGACCCCTGGCGAGGCTGCCACGTCGATCTGATCCGTTCCTCCAACGCCCGCGAGACCGCCATGGCCATCGACTACCGTTCCGAACTCCGCAGGCCCCTGCCGTTTAGCCTCGCCGTCGTGGCGGCGGTCCTCCTGGTTTGGCTCGTCGTCGCCTCCATCGTCGGTGCGAGGCAGAGGACTGTGCGGGATCACCACATCCAGGACCTGGAGACACGGCAAGTCGCGCTTCAATCGGACCTCGATCAGCAGCGGGCGGCCGCGGGGACCCTCGATGCACTGAAGTCGAAGATCGCATCCGCCCAGCAGCAGGAGCGGGACGCGACCCAGGCCGGGGAAGAGGCAAAGGCGAAGGCCGCGAGCTTGGCGACCGAACAACAGGCGGCCGAGCGCAAGGCCGGCGAGGCGAAGGCCACCGCGGAGGCCGAGACGACCAAGCTCACCGGGCTTCAGGCCCAGCTTACCCAGGCGGAGCAGAAACTCGCGCCGATGAAGGAGGCCACCACGGCCGCCGAGCAGGCCGCGACTGCCAGGACCAAGGAATTGGCTGACGTCGGCCGTCGGCTGGAGGAGACGCGCCAGCAAGAGGCGAAGCTGCGATCCGACATCGCCTCCATGTCCCAGGAGGCGACCGCCAAGACCGCCGACCTCGCCAAGGCCGAGGAGAGCCAGCAGAAGGCGCGCGAGGGCTCGGCCGCCGCTCAGAAGGATCTCGCCGATGCCGGCGCCGCGACCGAGCAGGCGACGAGGCAGAAGGCTGACTTGGAGCGGGCCGTCGACGGTCTGACCGCCAATCGTGAGAAGCTGGCGAGCGGCGTCTCGCAGGTTGGCCAGCAGGTGCAGCAAGCCAAAGATGGGTTGGCGGCGACGCAGAAGGAACTGGCCACGGCGCAGTCCGAGCGGGACCGTGTGATCTCCGAACGGAACCAGGCTGAGCAGGCCGTCCAGAAGCTGGCTTCCGATCGCGACGATGCGACCTCGGCGCTGGAGGCGCTGCAGAAGAGGCAGGCCGACGCCCAGGCGCAGTTGGCGACCCTGACCGAGACGCTGGCCACTCGGAACAAGGAGATGGCCGCCCTTGAGGACCGGATCGGGACGACCCGGCAGGAGCTTGCCGCGGCCCAGGCCAAGCTCGCAGAGGCGCGTCAGCAGCTTTCAAACCAGCCTCCGTCCATGACGGTGCATCCCGGCCCATCCCAGTCGCTAGCGCCTGCCGTCGCCCCCAAGGCCGAATGAATCCCTCAGGACTTGGGCCGAAGGGGCGCTGAACCAGGGCGGGGAACGGACAGGGGCTCCAGATCGGCGGGACAGGGAGGAAGCGCTCTGACCGTCGGATTTCCGGACGAGGCGTCACGGACGTCCAGGGTGGGAGCTTGCCGCGACCTGAAGCACGGTGGTCGATTCAGCTTCGGACGGCATCGTGAATTCCACCCTCGCGTCCGTATTCATGGTTCGCCACCGGAACGGTCCCGCGCGCCGGCCCTTTGCCCAAGACAATGGAAGTCGATCCCGAATGATATTTCGCGATCCTTCCGGACCCATCGGCAATAAACCGGAGACGACATGTCCAGGACGATCTCAGCTGATTTCAAATCCCGCCGGGATGCGGAGATGGCCGTCGAGCAAATCGTGCAGGATCACGGCCTTGATCGGAATGCGGTGCAGGTCGGTCCTGCCTTGGACGAGAACACGGCCGGGACCGAGGCGGCGCGGGCTGATGTCGAAGACGGGCACCTGAAGGCCGGGACCGAGGGCGAACCCGCCCTCGCCGGCAAGGTCAGGGTCTCCGTCGCGGTCGACGACGCTATCGCCGAGAAGGTGCTGTCCTCCTTCGCGACCTTCCACGGTGACATCCGCGGCTGAACCGGCACCCGACGGTCACCCGCGGGGGCCGCCGGCGAAAGCCTCGCTGGGGTGGAGAGCGTCGTCTCGTTCTTCCTCAGCCGCGTCGACATTGAGGTGGATCGCCGGCTGGCGAAGGGGCAGGCAATGCAGACGAACGCGTCCGTGGCCAGGCGGCCATCGCCAACGCCCGCCTCGCGTACGGGATGTGTGAGGACAGCGTCGCCTCCGCGCGCTGGCACGCCCTGGGGGGTAGCACGGCCCCAACACCTTCTGTGGGCATCCACCGGGGTGAAGGACAAGGCCCTCGACGACACCCGTTACGTCGTGGAGCTCGTAGGGCCCGAGCCGGTCAACACCATGGCGCAGCCGACGCTTCGTGCCGTGGCGGACCATGGCCGTATCCGGCCGGACACGATCCATGCGCCCGCCAGCGCGACTGAGGCCGTCCTCGACAAACTGGAGCGGCTCGGCATCGACATGGCGGACGTCGCCGCCACCCTGGAGGCCAAGGCCGTCGCTTCGTTCGAGGCGAGCTGGGATGAGCTCATCGCCGCGGTCACAGGGCAACTCGAACGGGCCGGCGCCGGCGTCATGCCGGCGGGGGCGGTCAGCCCCGCATCCGGCCAGAATGCCCGGAAGGGTGCCCCGGCCGCGGCGGCCCCGGAGCGATCAGGGAACAGCGCTCGAACATGAACCCATCCACGCCGATTATCCGTTTTCCGACCTGACCGAAACCACGGGCGAGGCATACGATATGAGCGACACGGTCCCGAAAATTTCCGATGGCCCACACCTGCGCACCATCGCCATGCCACGCGACACCAACGCGGCCGGCGCCATCTTCGGCGGCTGGACGGTGTCGCAGATGGACCTGGCGGGCGGAACCTTCGCGGCCCAGCGGACCAAGGGACGCGTGGCGACCGTCAGCATCGACGCGATGCGCTTCCTACGGCCGATTGCGGTCGGCGACGAGGTGAGTTGCTACTGCACCCTGCAGCAGGACGGCGAGACATCGTTGGGCGTGAGGGTCGAGGTATGGGTCCGGGATCGGACAGGCGGCGATCCCGAGAAGGTCACCGAAGGAGTCTTCACCTACGTAGCCCTGGATGACGACGGAAAGCCGCGGAAGTAGGAGGAGGACCGGCGGAACTAGACATGGTGGCATCCGCGGTCCGTGGCATTCCATTGCATTTATCCGACCGGCCCGGTCGAAGCGAACCCGTCGCCATCGTCGCGGATGCTTCGATTCATTGAACCGTGGCTTGCAGAAACGCTTGAATCCACATGGAAATTTATGTCGTCGTCGTCGCCGGGTTCGGTGTCCTGGTGCTTCTCACGGCATGGTTGCTGATGGTGCTCCGGGCTCTACCCCTGTCGCTTCCCATCTGCTGCGTCGGGATCGGCGCGGCCCTATCGACCATCCCGGCGGTGGCGCACCTCACCCCCCATCCCGGGTCGCACATAGGCATTATTGAGCATGCCACCGAGGCCGTGGTTGTGATCTCGCTGATGGGAGCCGGCCTCAAGATCGACCGCCTCTTCGGTTGGCGGAGCTGGTCGGTGACGTGGCACCTCCTCGGCATCGGCATGCCCCTGACCATCCTCGCGCTGACCGCCCTGGGGTCTCCCCTTTTCGGGCTTGGACTTGCCTCAGCGCTTCTTCTGGCGTCGTCCCTGGTGCCAACGGACCCGGTCCTGGCGTCGGATGTCCAGGTCGGCCACCCCGATGAGGACCACGAGGACGAGCCGCGGTTCGCCCTAACATCCGAGGCGGGCCTCAATGACGGCCTCGCCTTCCCGTTCGTGAACCTCGCCATCGCCCTGGCTGGCACCGGCAGTCTGGCCGGTCTGTCGTGGTCTCACTGGCTCGCGGTCGACATGCTCTGGAAGATCGCCGTCAGCGCCGTGCTCGGGGCGGTCATCGGTCAGGCGCTGGGATGGCTGATGTTCCACCTGCCCAACCTGTCGAAGCTCTCCCGCACCGGCGACGGCTTCGTGGCGCTGGGCGTGACCTGCATCGCCTGCGGATGCGTCTAGGTCGTCGACGGCTACGGCTTCGTCGGCGTGTTCGCGTCAGCCTTAGCGCTACGCTCCTCTAGCCGCGGGCATGACTACCATCGCAAGATGCACGACTACGCCGAGGAGCTCGAACGTCTCCTGATGATGGTTCTACTCGTCGGGTTCGGGGCGGTGCTCGTCGGCGGGAGTTGCTCCATGACCTGACTTGACCCGCCGTCGCCTTCGCGCTGGTCGCCCTCCTCGTCGTCCGCCCTTTGGCCTGCTGGATCGGCCTGCTCGGAAGCGGTCGATCCGCCGAGGACCGTGCCGTTGTCAGCTTCTTCGGCATCCGCGGACTGGAGACGATCTACTACCTCGCGTTCGAGACCGGGCACGCGTCCTTCGAGGGGACGGAGCTTCTGTGGTCCACGGCTGGCCTAACCGTGCTGATCTCCATTCTTCTGCACGGCGTCACGGTCACGCCGGCGCTGCGCGCCCTCGACCGCCGGATGGGACGCGACATGGAGAGCGCCCAACTCGACCTGACCCTCCCACGGCCAACGGCCTGAACGGGCGGGAAACGTTCGACCAACGGACGAGTCCCACCCCCTTGCTCAGCGTACGCGCGACGTCCCGAAGGCGTCATATGGCGAACGCGCGTCGTAGGGCGTCGGCATCGTACGGCTTCTTCACCACCGGCACCGTTCCGAGGTCGGCGGGGATCTTGAAGCTCTCGCCGTAGCCGGTCGCGAAGGCGTAGGGGATGCCGAGTTCGGCCAGCCGACGTGCGACGGGTATGCTGGTCTCGGACCCGAGATTGACGTCGAGGAGCGCCCGATCCGGCGGCGATGCCTCGATCAGGCGCAATGCATCCCGGGTCGAGGCCGCCATGTCGACGGCATCCGCGCCCAGCGACGTGAGGACCTCCTCGGCCTCCAGCGCGATGATCATGTTGTCCTCGACCACCAGCACCGTACCGGCGAACTGCAACGGCACCGTAGCCTCTTCGCGAACCACGGCAGCCACTGGTACAGGCGGGGCGGCCTGGACGAAGGCAGGCGGCAGGGTGAACCGCGCCTCGACCCCGGTGAGGTCGTAGCGGATGTCGGCCTCGCCCTGGAGCTCGTAAGGGATGGAGCGCTCGATGATGGTGGTGCCAAACCCCCGGCGGGTCGGCGCGCGGACCGCCGGGCCGCCGCTCTCGCGCCAGTGCAGGACGAGGTGGTCGAGGGCGTCGCGCTCCCAACGGATATCGACCCGCCCTCGGGTGTCGCACAGGGCGCCGTACTTGGCGGAGTTCGTCATCATCTCGTGGATGACCAGCGCCATGGTCGAGAATGCCTGCGGTTCCAAGAGCACGTCGGTGCCATCGAGGACGAGGCGGTCTGCCTTGGGTCCTAGGTACGCGCCCGCCTCCAGCAGGATGAGGTTGCGCAGGGACCCCGGACCCCAATTCGCGGTGGTGATCTGGTCGTGAGCCCGGGCGAGCGCCTGGATGCGGCTGCCGACCAGGGCCGCAAACTCCTTGCCGCTGAGTTCCTCCGACCGGCTCTGGGTGACCACGCCGCGGATCAAGTTGAGGATGTTGCGGACCCGGTGGTTGAGCTCGGCGATGAGGAGCTCCTGCCGCTCCTGGGCGCCCTTGCGTTCCTTCTCTGCCGAATCCGTCAGCCTCAGGATGACCTCCAGCAGCGTGACGCGCAGCGCCTCCGCGGCTCGCAGGTCGACATCGGCCCAGGGGAGCGAACGCCCGTGCACGACCTCGCGCCAGGCCTCGAAGCTCTTCCGCGGGCTCAGGCGAACGCCATTCGGGCCCGGGGTGGCAGGCTTCTCGGGGTTGCCGGCCCAGGTGACCGTGCGTGCGACCTCGGAGCGGAAGAACACCAGGAAGTCGCGTGGGGTGCGTGACACCGGAATGGCGAGCATGCCGGCGGCTCGCTCGGTGAAGTCGCGTCCGGGCTCATGCACGCGGCCGATCTCGTCGGCGGCGTAGGGTCGGCTCGCAGCGGTCCGGTTGAGGAAGCGCACCAGGCCGGTGAACTCCTCCGCCGTCGGGGTCGCGCCCTGCAGGGTGACCTCGCCGTTGACCCAAAGGCCGATGCCGTCACAGGGCACGATGCCGGAAAGCTCGTCGAGGAAGCCGGAGAGGTCCTCCAGGCTAGTGCCTCCGGAGGCCAGCGCACTCATCAGGCGGGTGTGGATCTCGCGCGACCGGCCCTCCTGGGCGGCCTCGGCCTCGCGCTCCCGGCTTTCCAAAATCCACGAGAACATTTGGCCGAACAGCTCGGAGCCGGTGCGACGTTCCAGCGAGATGTGCCGGGCTTCCATGTGGTGGCAGGCGAACAGCCCCCAGAGCTTGCCGTTGCGCAGGATGGACACCGATAGGGAGGCCGCGACGCCCATGTTGCGCAGGTATTCGAGGTGGATCGGCGAGACCGTTCGAAGTGTGGAGAGCGACAGGTCGAGCGGTTCGCCGTCTGGGTCGCGCGCGGGCACCACCGCGGCGCCGGGCCCATCGACGTCGGCGATGATGCGCAGCCAGTTGCGCTCGTAGAGAACTCTTGCCTGCTTCGGGATGTCCGACGCCGGGTAGTGCAGTCCGAGATATCGGTCGAGGCCGGATCGCACGGCCTCCGAGATCACCTCGCCCGAGCCGTCGGGGGAGAAGCGGTAGACCATGACCCGGTCGAAGCCAGTCAGCGCCCGCATCTGCCGGGCGGCCTCGCGGCAGAGCGGCTCGAAGCCAGCGGTCTGCTGCAGGCGCGTGACCATGCTGCGCACGAGGTTGCCGGCGCTGAGGTGCTCGGGCGCGCTGGGTTCGGCCTCGATGACGATGGAACCGCCTGAGAGGTGAAGGGCGACGTCGAACAGGGGCTTGTCCGGCAGCAGACGCACCCCGAACACCCGGTCGACGGCGTCGGGTCCGCGAAGCGTCTGGAGATGCCCTCGCAGGATGTGGATGGCCTCGCCGTCCATGAGTTGGTCGAGGGGCAGCCCGAGCATCGCGTTGACCGGCTGACCAAGCCAGTCCGGCGCGTTCGCGCTGGCCCGGGCGACGATCCAATCGGGCGACACGGCGAGCAGGAAGCCGAACGGCTGCACCGCCCCGAGGATGTGGATGGGCTCGCGGTCGCACGATGACAGGTCGATGGATGTCGGCGGTTGACCGGCGGTAAGCTGGTTCATGTCATGAGAAGCTTCGGTCGTGCGAACCGACATTCGGTTCGCCCTGTGTTCTCATCCAACGCATTCGAGGCAAACCGGTGGCGCTTAACGTGTCGACGCGCGTTCGCTTCCGGAACCAGAAGATCTTGGGCATGCGGCCGAAGGTGTCGCGGTTGCGCGCTGAAATTACGGCGACGTCCGCGTCCTCGTGGATTTGAACCTTCAACCATTCCTCGCTTTGATGCGGATGGCGAACCATCCCGACACACCGTATGCCCTGGTCGCCGACGACGACCTCCTGATCCGGATGGACGCGGAGACAATCCTTGAGGACGCCGGGTTTCAGGCCCTGTCGGCGGAGAACGGCGTGGAGGCGATCCGGCTCCTGGACCAGTATGCCGGGGCGATTGTCCTATTATTCACTGACGTTGAGATGCCTGGGGGCCCCGATGGCTTCGAACTAGCGCGAACAACCGCCGAACGCTGGCCGGACATCTCCATTGTGGTGGCATCGGGTGGGAAGAAGCCCGGACCGGGGGACCTTCCCGCCGGTGCCGTGTTCCTCCACAAGCCCTTTAGCGCCCAGGTGGTTCATGAACACCTGGACCGGATCCTTACGGATGGTCGGAAACCGGAGCCTCTAAAAGGCCGAAGGAAGTAGGGGCGGCCCTTGAATGCCTTACATGTATCGGGATCGGACCACGAATGACGCGGAAACGCGCGCCCGAAACGTCCGTGGACTGGTTCCTGACCAAGCCGTTCGTGAAAGAATCATTCGCCTCCCACATCCAGGTGTTCATCTGCCATCCTAAGCCTGAAGGCGGCGGTCGATGGCAGGCATCCGGTTCCGGGGGGCATGCCCGCCCCCGCGACATTGCGAGCGGACACGTCCACGTATGGCGGGTGTCACTTGTGCGACACCAGTCGCCGTAGCTGGTAGTGGCTGCGCATGGCAGCGAAACACGCCCGACACATCGCCCCGACCGGCCCCCTAGTCGCCTGCGTCGAGGACCAGGTCGCCGGGGGCGAATATACCTCCACCAACGAGACCGCGCGGACGGCGCTGCGCCTGCTGATCGAGCGCGACGAGGCGAAGGCCCGCGGCGCCGTGCCGGCCGCTTCCGTCGAGGTCGTCCATGACCGGGCATGAGGATGTGATCCCGGACGCCGCGAACGATCCGGCGAGGCTCGCGGTCCTCGACGGCTACGGCATCCTCGATACGCAGGCCGAGCGGGGCTTCGACGACATCGTCCTGCTCGCCTCCCGGATCTGCGCGACCTCGGTGGCCCTGGTCAGCCTGGTGGCCGGCGACCGGCAGTGGTTCAAGGCCCGCGTCGGGTTCGACCCGTGCCAGACCCCGCTGTCGCAATCGGTCTGCGCGCACGCCCTCGCGCGACCGGGCCTGCTGGTGATCCCGGACCTGACCACCGACCCGCGCACCCGGGACAACACCCTGGTCAGCGGGGAGCCCCACCTGCGGTTCTACGCCGGCGCCCGCCTGGAGACCCCGGAGGGCGTCGCGCTCGGGACGCTTTGCGTGACCGACGGCAAGCCCCGACCCGAGGGGCTGACCCCGGACCAGGCCGAGGCGCTGGAGGCGCTGGCCCGCCAAGTTATGGCGCAGATGGAGCTGCGCCGGTCGATGGCCGCCCGCGACGACGCCCTTCGAAGCGCCCGGGAGGCGGACACCCGGTATCGCCAGATCCTCGACAGTGCCATCGACTACGCGATGGTGACGATGGACCTCGACGGGCTCGTCACCGGCTGGAGCGCGGGGGCCGAGGCGATCCTCGGCTGGTCCGAGGCCGAGATGTGCGGCAAGCTCGCCCGGGTCTTCTTCACCGAGGACGACGTCGCCAACGGCATTCCCGAGCGCGAGATATCAATAGGCGTCGAAGCCTCACCCCTCCCGGAATTGGGTTCAATGCGTTGAGATAGGTGCTGAATTTTACTTCGAGGTGGAGTCACGGTCGGCGCCGATAGTGACCCCACCTCTATCTCGATTTTCGCGTTTTGGAGAAAGCGTTAGCTAAATTTTTGCTGGGGTCATGCTTCGGAGCCGATTCACAGCGTTGCGGCGCCTGACCCTGCAAGGCTAACCCCACGCCTACCACCGGTCAGGGCTGGCTTCCGACCTCGCCGCACGGTTCTGTCGGGAGAGATCGTAGAGCGCATTGCCGACTAACCCGGCCACACGGCGTAGGCTGGCTCCTTCGCAGGTCGCGGCGATCTGCACCCCGAGTTTGTGGGTGTGACTGCGCCCGTAGAGATAGATCGCGAGCCGGGCTCGTGTCGCCTCGGGGATGCCGCAGAGTTGATCGGACAATGCCTCGGGCCCTGCGCGGTAGAGCTGGCTGAGCGTATCGATCGGCACCGGGCAGTCACCGGCCGAATCCTCGGCGCTGACGGGATAGGCACTGTTCTCGGCGGCAACTGCAGGCTGACCGTGAGCAGGGTGCTGGTCTTATGGTTAATGAAATCTTTCTGTACCGAAGGTCCGCTCAACCGCCCCGCATCGTCACCGACCCATCATCGGGATCGACCGCCTCGACGTGCGGGCCGCCGATCCCGATTGCGCCGACCACAGTCTTGAGTTCGCGATTGCACGCTGCTGCGAGGGCGTCGTCCGAGACAGTAGGCATAACGAGCAGAAGGCTGCGCACCAAGACGGACACGACGGTTACGCTCATGGTTGGATGGAAAGGCGCTCCATCCCGGTCGGACTCGAAGGCAGTGACGAGCTTGTCGGCGATCAGCATGTCGAATCGCCCCAGTTCAGCCCGGGATCACGTCCGGCACGATCCGCGGGATCAGGAAGGTAACGCCCATAGTCGTATTGCGACGCCACACGACCTTGACTGGCAGTGCGGTGCTGGCCCTGCCGATCGAGAGATCGAACGTGTGCGGCACTTTCATGCCTGCGGCGAACAGGATGCATGCGCCGTTAGAGCTGTGGTTGAGCACCAGGCAGGGGGATTGAACGGGGGTGCCCGCGAACGACGCGCGTCCCTCCAACGTTGACGTTACACGAAGCTTGGCGCGGCGCTCTAACATCACGATG
>NZ_JAKSYC010000091.1 GCF_022829585.1 Methylobacterium sp. J-026 | reverse complement strand
CTCCGCGTCCCTCGCCCGGCAGGCGGTGGACGAGGCTGACCGCACAGGGGCGCTGGTCAACGAACTGAGCGGTACCGTCGAGCAGATCAGCAACGTGGTTGGGTTGATCTCCTCGATCGCCGGGCAGACCAACCTGCTGGCCCTGAACGCCACTATCGAGGCGGCCCGGGCCGGGGAGGCCGGCAAGGGCTTCGCCGTGGTGGCGGTCGAGGTGAAGGAGCTCGCCGGCCAGACCGCCCGGGCGACCCAGGAAATCTCAGCCCAGATCGGCCGGATCCAGACGTCCACCGGTCAGGCGGTGGCGGCCATCGGCGGCATCACCCAGCGGATCCGCGACATCAGCGCGACGGCGACCTCAATCGCGGCTGCGGTGGAACAACAGGGCGCCGCGACGCAAGAGATCGTGCGCAACGTCGCCCAGGCGGCGACCGGGACGGGCGAGGTGACGGGCAACATCGCCGGCGTCGCGGGGGCAGCCGAGGAGACGGGCGCGGCCGCGACCCAGGTGCTGGGGGCGGCCTCGGAACTGTCGCGCCAATCGGAGCATCTGCGGAGCGAGGTCGGGCGCTTCCTAGCCACCGTACGTGCAGCCTGACACGAACCCTCGAACGTCCGCTTCCGCTACATTATCGAGCGGAAGCGGACGGGCAGAAAACCACCCAACCTAGCCGTACACGCGAGGCTTCGAGGCTTTCAAAAGCGGACTTCCATCCCACTGTGGATCTGGCAGCGGTACGCTCCTCGCCTCCCTGGTTGGGGCGGGGGTTGTCTAATCAGGCCCGATCAAGCGATGCACCCAGGTACTCCACGAGCGCTCGGACTTTAGCCGATGGCCTCGGACCCGCTTGGAAGATCGCGTGGACCTTGGCCGGATCGAGCCGAAGGCTGTCCGTCCGCTCTGGAGAATGCAGCGACCCGGTCGTCGATGGACCGCTGTCGGACGATCGAGGCGCCCGCGGTACGCGAAAGGTGTCCGGACGACGAACTCGGCGCCCACGAAATCATTCTCGGGAGGAGCTTGCTCCGCAAGACCCCCGATATCGAGGACTGCTTCATGGACGACACCACCCTCCGCCTGCGGGCCCGCGTTACCATTCTGGAGCAACTCACCGTGCGCCTGTTCGCCATCCTGGGTACCCAGCATGCGAACGAGGTCAGAACGGTCGTGACCAATCTCGATCAGGTCGTGAAGAGCGCGAATGAGTCCGATCTTTTCGGAGCGGATCTCAACGCAGAGGACAAGAACGATCTGTTTAACAAGACCACGAACGAGTGGGCCTGGATCCGCGCGCAGATCCTCGACCCGATGAAATGAAGTCTTGATGCTGGTCGCGCGCCCAACGACCGGCACCTCCCGGTTTCGTCCCAGGTGCGTTCAGACGCGTCCGTCGCCGGCGAGCAGACGTTGCGCGATCTGCGTGAAGGCCCATCCGCTGCCGCGCCGCTCCAGCGCCCAGACGAGGTCGTACCGGTCGTTCGGCCACCCGGACGGGACGGGCGGAGCATCGGGCAACGCTGCGACGCAGGCTGGGATGCGGGAATGCTCCCAGGCGATCAGCACGGTACCGCCACGGGTCATTACCTCGGCCATCAGAGCCTCGGTCTCGGGTTTGGTGAAGCGCTCGTCGTACGCGACTTCGCCACGCTCGCGCAGGACGGCGTGCAGGGGAGCGACGGTCTGCCTAGGTCTATGGCTCTCGCTACCCGGGGCAACCGCCGAGGTAAAGATCGAATTCGGGGCGAAGACCGTCGCCTGTCCCGAGCAGAAGAAGGGGATCAGCGCACCGGCACGCTGCCAACCGCGCACGGTGAGGCTGTGCCCATCGGGGTGGCCATCGCCGTCAATTCCGGGAGCGCCATGCTGCTCGGCGTGACGGATAATGAGGATGCGATCAGGGCCCATGGGGTCCTTTGCGGCTTGCCTTTCGACCTGTCCATCGGAAACAGCGCGGTGCGGAGCGGTCCGATCACTTGGAGACGCCCTCGCAGCTTCGAACCAGGCAAGGCGAGTCAGAGTCGCATGCGTGCAGCTAGCCTTTGGGGCCGACGTTCGCGCACGCCGTTCCGTTGGGAGCGGATCGTGGTTGGTAAGCAGAAGACGCCCGCGCTCCGGATCCTGCCCTCACAGGATCGCGGGCGTCGCTCGTGTTGCCGCTCGGGTGGACCGGAAGAGCGTCCGGTCGACGACCGCGTGGATCTCGTCGTCACCGCGAAGGCGGCGTTCAACCGAGCTGCCGGTCGATCCTCAGCCCGGCTTCCTCGCGTACGAGGGCCTGCTTGACGAATGTGCGAAGCGCGAACACGGCCACGAACATCAGGATCGCCTCCCAACTCCGCAGCTCGATCGTCTTCAGGAGGGTCGCCGCCGTCTTGAAGCCGAGTGCGGCCACGATGCCATCGGCGACGGCAAGCCGGGCGGCCACGATGCTGGTGCGGCTGCCAAACCCTACGGCGAGTCGCAGCAGACCTCGCGCACAGCCGAACACGACGAGCAGACCGCCGCCGAACTCGATCAGCGTCGCCAACGTGCGGATCCAGGCGTCGAGTTGCAGCATGGACACGGCACCTCAGCCCGGATCGGCGGTCGGCGGGGTTGAGGGCCCGGCGGGGGATCGCCGTTCGGCTTTGTCGATCTCCTGCTGGAGGAAGTAGTTCAGGATCGTGCGGATCGCCGCGATGGCCGCGAGCTGGCCGATCTCCGACCAAGTCGGCGCCACGGCCGTCCGCAGGATGTCGGCGCCCAACTCGAACTCCAACGCGACCGCGAGCCACCGTCCGAGCTTCAGCCGCACCTGCTCCTTGGCGGCCTGCGGCCCCTCCCCGACGATGCGCGAGGCTGCCCCGGGCACGAACAGCAGCAGGGCCGAGAGGACGGCCTCGATGGTGGCCAAACCGATGATCAGGGCGGCGCCCGCCTCCGTACCGACGGCGAGCCACAGCGTGAACGCCTTGATCGTCTCTTCCATACGCAACCTCGAACAAGATCGCCCCCAGAGCGGGGCACCATTTCGCGCCTCACCCGTCGATGGTCGTCGCCGTCGGCAGGATCCGGCGGCACGGAGTCGAGGGGATCGTCGGTCATCTGAAAGTCGACCCGGTTGATGATGCAGCAGGTAGATACGTCCGTCCGCATCCCCTTGGTCCGTCCCAGCTGGCAGCCTTCCATGCCGGGCGATCGCTCTCTCCGTGAATTCCAATCGATCAGTCGAAGCCGACGACGGCGTGCGGTTCGACCACATCCGCCGTCGTGGATGACGCCCTCGGCAACGTCCGCCCGTGGAGGGAGTTTCCAGTGCGTCGAGATATCCAGGCGCCGTCCGGCCGCCTTCAGGCTTGAAGGAACATCATGTCCCGCGAGACCAGCATCCAGGCGACCGAGAAGTTCGGCGAACTCGTCAACGACGGTCGGTTCGACGCCTTCCCCGAGGTCGTCGCCTCCGATTGCCACGATCACGACCCGGCGCCAGGCCAGCATATGGGTCCAGAGGGATACCAGGCGTTCTTCACGCAGCTCCGCTCCGCCTTTCCCGACATGCAGGTCGAGGTGAAGAAGCTCGTCGCCGACGGCGACAGCGTCGCCTTCGCCTACACGCTGACCGGCACGCACCAGGGCGACTTCAACGGCCACAAGCCGACCGGGAAGGCCATCAAGGTCCGCGGCATGCAGATCGGCCGCTTCGTCGACGGCAAGATGGTCGAGCGGTGGGGCTCATCCGACGAGCTCGGCATCCTCAAGCAGATCGGTGCCATCGAGGGCTGACGGTGGCTTCCGCGAGGGCGTCCCGGCCAAGGGGACGTCGTCCAGGTTTGACCCGGGGCGACCCATGGGCCGCCCCCGGAACTCAAGAGCCAATCGTTAGCTTCCCGACTCCTCAGGCGCTCCGGGCTTGGTCGGGATGGCGGCCCTCCGCGAACTCCTCGACGATCTTGGCGCAGAAGGCCGGCAGGTCCTTGGGCGTGCGACTGGTGACGAGCCCCTTGTCGCAAACGACCTCCTCGTCGACCCAGGTGCCACCGGCGTTCTCGATGTCCCGCCGGACCGTGGGGTAGGAGGTCAGCGTCCGGCCCTTCACGACGTCGGCCTCGATCAGGGTCCACGGCCCGTGGCAGATGACCCCGACCGGCTTGCCCGCGGCGAAGAAGTCCCGAACGAACGCCACGACGTCCTTGCTCGCCCGGAGCTTGTCGGCGCCGACGCAGCCGCCGGGGATGACGAGCCCGTCGAAGTCCGCGGCCGACGCCCCATCGATGGTCCTGTCCACCTTGTACCGGCCGGCGGGATCGAGGTCATTGTTCACCGTCTCGGCCTCGCCGGCCTCCAGGCCGATGACCGTCACGGTCGCCCCAGCCTGCTTCACCGCCTCATGGGGCTTGGCGAACTCCGGCTCCTCGGTGCCGCGCGGTGCGATCAGGATCGCAATCTTCTTGCCCTGCAAGCTCATGTCATCGTCCTTCTGGATGTCGTCGTTCAACGGAGGCGCCGTTCGTGCCGTTCCTCACGTCGGGATGCGGTCTATGCCGGCGGTATCCTCGGCCGCCACGCCGTTCTCGCGGTGGCGGAAGTCGCTCAGCGCCCGGTAGACCTGGAGGCGCGCCCGCATCACCGAACCGAGCGGGCGGTGCGCGGCGAGGCTGTGCGCCGGGCGGAAGGTCATCACCTCGTCGAAGTAGCGCACCCGATCCGGAGAGTAGGCGTCCTGGCGCGGAAGGCGCAGCGTCGCCACCGTGAGGTAGGGGCTGACCGAGACCGGCCAGTCCACCGACGCGTCCTCAATGGGCTGCCGCTCGGCATCCGCCCAGAGCTGCGCCTTCAGCTCGAACACCACCTCGTTCTCCCGGAAGAACGCGACGGTGGCGTGCCGGAAGCCGTCCTCGTCCTGGTGCGGGTCGAGCCGCCACTCGGACAGCGAGCGTTGGGACTCGGTCGCGGGTACAGCCCCGAGCTTGGCAACGTAATCGCCGAAGCGTACCGGCGCCTGGCTGAAGTAGCTGTCCGCCAGCGGGTGGCTGTAGGGGTGCCCGAAGAAGTCGGCGAACGCGCTCTCGGTGCCGAAGGCATGCAGCGCCTTGTTCAGGTTGCGCATGGTGGAGGACACCGCGCTCTTCACGCCCTCCGGCAGGCCGGTCGACTTGCCGATGACCGTGCCGTCGCGCAGGAAGCCCGCCGCCGTCCCGGACGGGAAGGTCGTCCCGGTCGCGAGGACGAAATCCTGGGTGTCGACCGCGTGGCCGGGCAGCTTCTCGCCGGGGACGTCAAAAACCTTGATCGACATGCCGCGGTGGGTCGAGACACGGTCGCCCAGGGTCTCGCCCGGCCCTTGAGCGAAGCGGACCGCGACGGGATGCGTTCCGGGCGTGGCGAACAACCCCTGCGCCAGTTCCGGCGGAAGGCCGGCGGGGACCGTCAGCTCGCCCGTGACGCAGGCCGAACTCTTGGCGTGGCTGGCACGGACCGCGTGATGCTCGCGCTTCTCCACCGTCTCGGATTGCTGCGTCATGCCGGCGATGATGCCGTCGATGGTTTCCTGCTCGTCCGCAGCAGGCTTCTCGATGTCGGGGGCGTATCGAAGATAGGTCATGATCTTCCTCACGGTGATCGGGAAACTGAAGCGGATCGCGGCAGGAGAGCGCGCGGCGGACTCGGGATTCGACGTATCGAACCGGGAACGGGATGCCGTTCCGAATATCGAAGGGGCCGCGGGCTCGGGTGTGCGACAAGCCAGTTCAAGGCGCATCCTTCCCAACCGTTTCAAGGATCACGCGCGCCGTCTCGGCAGGCTGATCCCAATGCGGGAAGTGGCCGCAGCGCTCGAACCAGTGCAGCTGGGCCGACGGGAATGCTAGCTGGGCGCGTGCGGCTTGGCGCGGCAGCAGCAGGTGGTCTTGGCGGCCCCAGCCAATGGTGACGAGGCCGGGGGTCGTTGTCGAACCCTGCTGCAACGGCCCGTGTGCCAGCTCACGCAGCATCGCATCGAACACCGGTGTGGCTGCCAGGCTCTGCAGCTCCCCTACGACGAGCTGCGGTGGCAGCGCCCAGGGGCGGGCGGACAGTTGGGCGAGCAGCAGCGTACGGGTGGCGGCGTGGCGCGACAGGAGGGGGTGGAAGGGCCGCAGCAACCGCACCAGGCGTATCGATGCCGCGAGCGTCCAGTGAAGCCAGCCCGTTTCCCACCCGCGCCAGAAGCCGCCGGGATCGAGCGCCACGCAGTGCCGACCGATGCCCCGCCGTGCCAGCTCCAGCACCAGCCGGCCTCCCACCGAACTGCCGACGAGGTCCGCCGTCGTCAGGCCTTGCGACTGCACGAAGCCGGCGAGGGCGTCCGCATGGGCCTCCATCGTCTGCCGACCCGCGAGCGGGGCCGATCCGCCATGTCCCGGCAGGTCGATCAGGATCAGTTCATGCGAGCCGCGTAATGCGGGTAAGAGCGGATCCCAGGTGCGGAGATTGGACCCCAGCCCATGGACCATGAGTAGCGGCCGGCCCGTGCCGACGCGTTCAAAATGTAGGGACATGACGGCATTGTCCTTAACTCGCCACGAGCGGGCTGCGCTCGCAATGCCCGCAGGGACGTCGACGTCCCGTCCACGCCAACTCAGATGCCGGCGTACCAGGCGTAGCCCTGGTCCTCCCAGTACCCGCCCTTGCCGTCGCCGATGTGGGCGAAGCTCTCGACGACCTCGATGCTCATCACGTATTTCGCCTGCTTGTAGCCGAGGTTGCGCTCGACCCGCAGGCGCAATGGCGCGCCGTTCGACACGGGAAGCGCCTGCCCGTTCATGTCGTAGGCGAGGATGGTCTGCGGGTGGAACGCGTCGACCAGGTCGATGCTCTCGTAGAACCGAACCGGCGTTCCGCCGCTGGCCGCATCGTCCTCCGTCGCCTGTTGGCCGCCGGAGTCCTTCCTGCTCTCGCCGCCGCCCGACTGCTTCGTCATGCTCGGGTTGGCGTTGCCGGCGGGGACTTTGTCGGCCCCCTCGTCGTCTCCCCCGCCTTCGAGCGGACTGCCCTGATCCATGGTGTCGGCGCAGTGGAACACCACGTATCGCGCCTGAGGCTTGAGCTTGGCGCGGTTGAGCAGTTCGGCGAGCGGCACCCCGGTCCACTTGCCGATGGCGCTCCACCCCTCGACGCAGTCGTGCCGGGTGATCTGGGTGCGGGCGGGAAGCTTGCGGAGGTCGGCCAGGGACAGCTTGAAGGGCGCCTCGACGAGGCCGCCGACCTCCAGCTGGTACTTGGCGAACTTGCCTTTCGCCAGGGCCTTGTAGTCCCTGTCGGGCGGGTCCTCGGTCCCATTCGGCTTGAACCACGGCGAGATGTCGGCCTCGGTAAATTCCGGGGCCAGCGTCCGATCAGTGAGCAGCAGGCGCTGGACGAACAGGTTTGCGTCCTCGCCGGTCTTGAGCGTGCGGCGGAACCACTCCGCGTTGCCGAGGCGGTCGCAGCCGCCGAGCATGGCCGCCGCGGCCAGGGCGGACGCTCCCGTCAGGAGGGCACGTCGGCTGGGAGGGCGGCTCATGCCCGGGTCTCCCCGGTGACGGGTGCCGGCTCGACCTTGCGCTCTATCACGAACCAGCCGGTGAACATGCCGCGCATGTTGTTCCAGAAGCCCGACAGCAGGACCAGGGCGACGTGCACGATCACGAACAGGACGAGCAGGGCCGCCACGACGAAGTGGACCGTGCGGGCCGACTGGCGTCCGTCGAACAACGTCAGCAGGGAGGGGAAGGCCGCATCCATCGCCGGAGACATCGCAAGGCCGGCCAGGACCTGCACCGGCAGGAGCACGAACAGCACGACGAGGTAGGTGAGCTTCTGGATGACGTTGTAGCGCTTGGCCTCGTCGCCTTGCGGCAAGCGCAGCGTCAGGTGCTCCCAGATGGACGCGCCGAAATGCCGGATCTGGTCGCGGGACGGGATCACGCGGAACCGAAGCTGCCCGCTGGCCAGGCCGTAGAGCAGGTAGGCGAGGCCGTTCAGGACGAAGGTCCACGCGAAGAAGAAGTGCCAGGAGCGGCCGCCGGTCAGGTCCTGGTCGCTCGGCAAGGTCGCCCAGGCCGGGAAGCCGCGGTCGGCCGCCTCGCCGTTGGATCCGACCGAGGAGCCCAGGACACCGGTGGTGTCGAAAGCCCGCCCCAGGACCGTTGTGACGCCCTTGGGCGGATCGTCCTCGGTCGATGACATCGCCAGCAGCGGCGCATCGAAGGTCGAGACCTTGCCCCAGTACAGCGCCGGGTGGGCGTTGAAGATCTGCAGGCCGCTCATCAGCAGGACCAGCAGGCAGGCCGCGTTCACCCAGTGGGTGACACGGATGACGAGGGGGTGGCGAAACATCCAGCGGCGACGCTCGACCTCGCCGGTCTCGGGAGCGGAACGGGTCAGGTAGGTTCGAGCCAAACGGTCTTTCCCGCACTCAGGACGGCCAGGGCGGAGGTCCCGGGATCGGGGCCTCCGGAAGCGCACCGCGCCTCGAAATCACATGCCGCGATTCATCATCATCCGCTTCTTCATCATGCGGCGCTTCATCATCTGCTTCCGCATCATGCGCTTCTTCATCATCATCCGCTCGCTGCGGTCCATGCGGGCCTGGGTGACCGCGGAGGAGCCGGCCTGGAGACCGTTCGGGCCCATCGGCGCGGCGGAGGCGGCGCCGGCCCCGAGCGCGAGGCTGCCGAGGACCGAAGCGGCGAGGGCAAGGGTGGTGATCTTCATTCGACGTCTCCTGTTCGGGGAAGGAATCCCCTTTCGCACAGGGAGAGAAGAGAAGGTGCGACCACCAAGTTCCTGATTTATCGAATAAAAATAGTCGTCCGACAGAGTCTGGGCGCAACAAATCTGACGTCGAGGCAGGGCCTCGCGCCGCGCCCAGGCCGGGCGTACGCCAACCCGTACGGAGGCATGGAGGGGAAAGTTTCAAACCGGACCGGGACGCTGACGGTCCACCGCCAGGGCGACGCGATCAGTTTCCGATCACGTGAGGTCAGTGAGAAAAGTTGATCAGGGAGATGACCGGAACGGGTCCCGATTCAATCGGTTGTGCACAAATGATTTTTGGAGATCGTGCATGCCGGCAGCGCCCGTTCGCTATTCCCCCGACGTCGAGAAGATCGCCGCCAACGAAGGCAAGACCATTGAGGGTCTGAACGAGACCTTCGACAAGATCCTGACCACGGTGGCCGACAACTCCGGGCACGCGGTGCGCTCGGTGCACGCCAAGGCACACGGCATTCTGGAGGGCACCTTCACGGTCGAGGCCGACCTGCCGCCCGAGCTCGCCCAAGGCCTATTCGCCAAGCCTGGTGAGCATCGGGTCTACATGCGCATGTCGACCAACGCCGGCGACATCCTGCCCGATGCGATCTCCCTGCCGCGCGGTCTCGCGATCAAGGTCCTGGACGTGGAGGGCGAGCGCCTTCCCGACGCGGAGGGCACGACTCAGAACTTCATTATGGTCAACGGCAAGGTGTTCCAGGCCCCGAACGCCGAGAAGTTCCTGGGTAGCCTCAAGCTGCTCGCGGGCACCACCGACAAGGTCGAGGGCTTGAAGGTCGCCGCCTCCACCGTCCTGCGCGGGGTCAACAAGGTGCTCCACGCGGTGGGCATCGAAAGCCCGACGATTGGCGGGCTGGGCGGCGCACCGAACGTCGATCCGCTCGGCGAGACCTACTACAGCGTGACCCCGTTCCGGTACGGCGACCACATCGCCAAGTTCTCGGTCGCCCCGGTGGCCCCGGCGCTGACCGCATTGACCGGCACCGAGATCGACGCTTCCGGCTGCCCGAATGCCATCCGCGAGACGGTGCAATCGGGGATGACCGGCATCGAGGGCGTCTGGGAGTTCCGGGTGCAGCTCTGCCGCGACCTCGAACGCCAGCCCGTTGAGGATCCCACGGTAGAGTGGAAGGAGGACGAGGCCCCCTTCCTGAAGGTCGCGACCATCCGGGTGCGTCCCCAGGATAGCTGGGACCCCGCCCGCGTGGATGCCGTGGACGAGCGCATGCGCTTCGGTGTCTGGACCGGCCTTGCCGCCCACCGACCGCTCGGGAACATCAATCGCGCCCGCAATGCGCCGTACAGGCACTCGGCCGAGTTCCGCGAGCGCTTCAACGGTTGCCCCATCCACGAGCCTGCCGGCCGCTAAGGGAGACGGGGATGCGAAGCCTCACCACGGTTGCCGTGCTCGCGGCAATCACCCTGACAACCATAGGCCCACTTCGGGCGGAGGGCACGATGAAGACGGATCTCAAGCCGTTCAACGTGACGATCCGGGTGTTCGACCCAACGAAGGGCATGGCGGCCGGACAGGACTACGTCCTGCCTGTCGACAGCCCCGACGCCGAGCATGCCATCGCATCGACGACGGCGAACGCGGCCTCGTTCACAGTGAAGACCGAAAACGGCAAGCCGCTGCCGGTCGCCTTCACCTGCGTCAAGGTCGAGCCACGCTGAGGGGCCGAGCGATGTCGATGGAATCGAACAAGGATTTGGTCCGCGCGTACTTCATCGCGTTCCGCGACCGCGACGCGACGTGGTGGGAGCGGTTCATCGCTTCGGACTTCGTGCGCCACGACCCCGGCCTGGACTTCGACGTCCGTGGCCCGGCGGGCGTCGCCAGGCTCGGCGAGGTGCTGCACAGCGCGTTCTCGAACATCGAGATGCATGTCGCCGAGGTCATCGCCGAGGGCGACCGGGTGCTGGCGCGTCTCCGCTTCACCGGCCGTCATATCGGGACGTTCCAGGGCACGCCCGCGACCGGCAACGCGGTCGATATCGCCGTGATGGATTTCTTCCGCGTCGCGGACGGACGGCTGGCAGAGCATTGGGCTCTGATGGACAACCTGTCCTTGCTCAAGCAGATCGGCGCCGGGGAGCGATAGTCGGGACCCGGGTGGACGGGCGACGCGTGACCGACCGCTGCATCGCAACGGAATGTCGCCAGGGTTATGAGGTCGTCCGCCTCGGTCCCTGCGCGGACGACGGCCGAACCGGTTCGGAGTGGAAGTTGGAACGCACACCGTATGACCGAGGGGCAGCCTTCGACGCATCACCCAATCCGTACCTCGTACTCGACCGCGCCCTGAACATCGTCGACGCGAACCAAGCGTATCTCGCAAGCACGAAACGTGAGCTCCGCGACCTCGTCGGACGCTGGGCGTGGGACGCTTTCCCTACCGACCCGGCGACCCTGGCGCAGGCCATCGCGTCGTTCGAGCGGGTGATCCGAACCGGCCAGCCGGACACGATGGCGCTGCTCCGGTTCGACATCCCAAGGCCGGAGGCCGATGGAGGGGGTTTCGAGGAACGTTATTGAAGCATCACCCATAGCCCCGTGCTCGACGCCGCAGGCGAGGTCGCGACGGTGCTCCAGCACCCCATCGACGTGACCGAGCTCCAACGGTTACGCGAAGTGGTCAGGGGCGTTGAGGGCGCGGGCGATGTCGACCTGCATCCCGCGCAGACCGGCATCTTCGACAGGGCGCGCAGCGTCTACGAGGCGAACCTGACGCTGAAGGCCGAGAGCGACCGCCTCTCGGCGATGTTCCGGCAGGCGCCGAGCTTCATGGCGCTCCTGCGCGAACCGGAACACCGGTTCGAGATGACCAACGACGCCTATCGGCGACTGATCGGCGACCGCGACGTCGTCGGTCTGACGGTCCGAGAGGCTCTGGGGGAGATAGAGGGACAACCGTTCTTCGACCTCCTCGACCAGGTCTACCGGACCGGCGAGGCGTTCATCGGACGCGGGGTGGAGATCTGGCTGGAGCACAGGAAAGGCGAGCCGAACGAGCGACGCTACCTCGATTTCATCTACCAGCCGATCCGGGATGCGGCAGGCGCGGTGGCCGGCATCTTCGTCGAGGGCACGGACGTCACCGAGATGAAGGTCGCCACCGACGAGTTGCGCGAGCGCGAGCAGCGGCTTCGCCTCATCGTCGAGGCCGCCACCGACTATGCGATCCTCACCCTGGACACCGACCGTACCGTCACGTCCTGGTCGGCCGGGGCGGCCGAGGTCTTCGGCTACGCATCCCAGGACATCGTCGGCCGGAGCGCCGACGTGCTGTTCACGCCCGAGGACCGCGAGGTCGGGCAACCCCTTAAGGGCCGCGTCCGCCAGGACACGCTGGGTGGTCTCGTTGGTGAAGATGAAGAGGCCCGCCACCGCGCCATCGGCGTCGAGCACGCGCGAATAGGAGAAGGAGAACCACGTCTCCGCCGCCCCGCGGTCGGTGTCGAGTTTCCATGGCAGGTTTTCGAAGCGGCGGCTGCGGCCGGCGAAGGCGTCCTCGATGATCGGCCTCGCCTGGTCCCAGGCGTCGGACCAGACCCGGTCGAAGCGCTCGCCCGTGGCCCAGGCCAGCCGTGGGCCGAGTAGCCTGGAATAGGTGTCGTTGAAGAACAAATGCAGGTCCGGCACCCAGGCCAGGACCATGCTCTCGGGCGAGTTCAGGACCAGCGCGAGCGCGGTCTTGAATGCTGGCGACCATGTCTCCGGCGGACCGAGGGGATGCCCCGACCAATCGCGCTCGCGGATCAGGCGCGCCGCCTCGCCGCCCCCGGAGAGGAACGCCGTCGCGTCGATCACCACCTCACGCCTCGCAGGACTCGGTTCGGGCCTCGGAAGCGGAGCACCGGCCTGGGCTCCATGTGTCGGTGACGAGAGGGTGGGCGGACATACGGATGTTCGGCCTCGGATTCGAAGAGGTGGAAAGCGTTTTCGCGCTGCAAGGCGTCAACGCTCGACGACGCGGCTCGGTCCGCAAGGCGCTCCGACTGCACCATCCTCGCCACGAAGGCGCAATCCCGGTCGTTCCATCCCGAATGGTTCCGGACGCGATGGACGGGCACGCACAGCCTGTCGGGCGTCGGGCGCCCGAGGACGGAACGGGACCGAGCGCCGTCCTCATCTGCCCTGCCGCGGCCGACCCGGGGAAGCGCCCTGCACCGCGACGGGGGCGGTGACGCGGTCCGCGAGATTCATCAGTTCTTGCCGCAGAGCCGACAGCGAGCCGTCCGACAGACCCACCCGGCATACGACGTCCTGCTGCGCCTTCGAGGCTTCCTCCTCCAGTCGACGCCCGGCATCGGTCAGGGCGACCAGCACCACCCGCCGGTCCGAGGTCCTGGCGCGGGCGACGAAGCCGGCGGCCTCCAGCCTGTCGACGAGCGGCGTGATCGCGCTGGGCCCGATGTGGAGCCGCGCGCCGAGTTCGCCGGCCGGACGATTTTCATGTCCCGCCGACAGGCCGGTTGTCGTGCGCAGACCTGCCGGTCACAGCAGCCGTTGGCTTGAGGCGGATCATCCGAGCCGGGCGAGGGCCTGAGCGGGGCTCATCCGGTCACACGCTCGCAGGGGCACCGAACCGTCGAGGGCGCGTTCGGGTTCAACGCGCATCGCGATCGACGCGTGGTTGGTAGGATATGGGAAGCATGATGTCGAAGAGCATCGATTTGTCGCCGGGCCGGCTTCTGCGTAAGGCGGGGCCGCCCCGGAAGCTCGACAGCTTCACCGGTATCGAGGTGCACGATCCCAGGCTCGAAGAGGCTCTGTCCCTCGATGAGGTGCCGTCGATCCTCTATCAATTCACCCTGCACGGCGAGGGCACGATCTGGGATGCGTCGCGCGACCGCCTGATCTGGTCCGACGTGCCGAACCGGCGCCTCCTCGCGTGGTATCCCGATGGCCGTGTCGAGGTCGCCATCGACAATACGCAGTTCATGAACGGCAATGCCGTCGATGCCGAGGGGCGCCTCGTCCATTGCGAGCATGGCCGACGCTGCATCAGCCGCTCGAACGCCGACGGCGAGCCGGAACCGATCGTCACCCACTACGAGGACAAGCGCCTGAACTCGCCCAACGACGTGACCGTGGCGCAGGATGGCTCGATCTGGTTCACGGATCCGACCTTCGGCATCCTCATGCCGAACCAGGGCAGCTTCGTCGATCCCGAACTCGACCACCGCAGCGTCTACCGGTTCGATTCCCGCGACGGCGCGTTGCGTCGCATGGCCGACTTCGAGCAGCCGAACGGTTTGTTCTTCTCACCGGACGGGCGCACACTTTACGTGTCCGACACGGCTCGGTCCCTCGGCGAGATCATCGGGGGCCACGCGCGCGACACCCACGAGATCCAGGCGTTCACCGTGGCTGCTACCGGCGAGCTCTCGGAGCGGCGACTGTTCTGCCGCACCGACCATGGTTATCCGGATGGGTTTGCCGTCGACGAGCGCGGCTGGGTCTGGACGACGGCCGGCGACGGCATCCACATCTACGCGTCGGACGGCATTCGCCTCGGTTTCATCCCGATGCCCGCCACGCCCTCGAACTGTTGCTTCGGCGGCCCGGGCCGCGGTCGCCTGTTCATCGCCGCGCAATCTTACCTTCTGGCGGTCGACCTGCGCGCCTGAGCGGCGCTTGGTCCCTCGGACGACTACTTGAAGCGACCCGGCTGGTTTACAGTCGGCTCCACGTCGAGGCCCGTCACGATCATCACACAAGGCTGATCGCCGACGGTGCCCGACAGATGACCATTTTTGCCGTCGCGCTCCCTGGTGTTCTGGTCCTCGCCCATCATCAGTTCGCCCGGCCCCATCTCGACGCGGGTTCCGTCCATGGTCTCAACGAACCAGCGGCCCGACAGGATCGCGATCCACTGCGGCTTCGGGTTCTCGTGCCATTGCCCGACCCAGCCAACGGGGAGCACCGTGACCGTGACGTTGGACTTCGTCGGCTCCTGCTTGTCGTTCCATTGCGGGGCGGTCTCGGAGTTCACGCCCTCGAACGTGAACGCGTCGAGTTCAAATCGCGCCTGACGACTCACGCCGTCTACATCGGTGTAGACGTGCCAGTACGGCACCCGAGGCGGCGGGCCTCCGTTGTCCTGATTGGCCATAGGCTGTTCCTTCAACGGTTGTCGGGGATGGAGCGGCTCGCGGCGGCCCAGGGGCCGTTCGCCAGCGGATGCGCGACCACCTGCACGACCGGCGCGTAGGCACCGCCGATCACCACCAGAAGAAGCCCGCCGACGAGGCCGAAGTTCTTGAAGAAGTCCCAGAAATGGGTGCGGCCCTCACCGTTCTTCGACCAGAAGTCCGGGAACCGCCAGAACGGGTGATACATCAGTGCCGTGACGGCGCAGAAGCCGGCGAGCACGAAGGCCGCTGCCCGGTCGAACACCCCGACGACGATCAGAACCGGCGTCACCGCCTCGACCAGGATGCCGAGGATGAGCAGCAGGCTCGGGAAGGGCAACGGTCCGGAGCGCGCCTGCCCCATGGCCTCGTCCCAATGCGCAACCTTGTCGTAGGCGCTCAACGGAAACATGCCGACGAGGCAGATCTTGGCCAGGAGCGGCACGGCGACGAGATTGAGCCACGTCATCGGAAGTGGGACGTCGGGTGCATGGGAGGGTCCGGCGGGGGGAGGGCGGGAACGGTGTTCGGGTGCCCAACGCCGCTTGACTTCCACGGTTGCCGCGCGACGCCGCAGGAGGGAGAGGATTTGCTGCAGCGCGGCGAGCACGATCCCGTGACTCCGGACGTTGGAACGTCTCCAAGCTTGTCCCGTTGGCGGGCGAACCCGTCCCGGAGCGGGCCGCAGCGTGAGACCGAGCGATGCCGCAGGACCACTACGACGTCATCGTCATCGGCTCGGGCCCCGGCGGCGGCTCGCTGACGTCGCGGCTGGCCAAGACCGGCAAGCGCATCCTGCTCTTGGAGCGCGGCGACTACCTTCCGCGCTCGCAGGACAACTGGTCGTCCAAAACCGTCTTCGTCGATGGCGCTTATCAAGCCAAGGAAACGTGGTACGGCGGCGACGGGCGGTCCTTCAGCCCGGCACTGCACTATTATGTCGGCGGCAACTCCAAGGTCTACGGCGCCGCCCTGTTCCGGCTGCGCGCGCGCGACTTCGGCGAGGTCCGTCACGTGGACGGCCTGTCACCGGCTTGGCCGGTCTCGTATGCGGAGTTCGAGCCGTACTACGCGCAGGCGGAGGCGCTGTTCGCAGTGCACGGCAACCGCGGCGAGGATCCGAACGAGCCGTGGTCAAGCGGTCCCTACGACCATCCGGCGGTCAGCCACGAGCCGCGCATCCAGAAGCTCTCGGACGACTGGGCCAAGCTCGGTCTCAACCCGTACCACCTGCCGCTCGGCATCAAGCTCGACGAGCGGAACGGCAAGCCGACGCCGACCAGCATCTGCATCCGCTGCGACGCCTTCGACGGCTTCCCGTGCCTCCTCAACGGCAAGGCCGACGCGCAGGTGATGACCGTCGACCCGACGCTCGCGCGCCACGACAACGTCACCCTGCTCGTCAATGCCTACGTTTCGACGCTGGAGACCGATCCCTCGGGCCGGACGGTGACCGGGGTTCGCGTGACCCGCGAGGGGCAGGACGAGCGCTACACCGCCGACATTGTCGTGGTCGCGTGCGGCGCACTCTCCTCGGCGCTGCTGCTCCTGCGCTCGGCCAACGCGGCCCACCCGAACGGGCTCGCCAACGGCTCGGATCAGGTCGGGCGCAACTACATGCGCCATACCATGTCGGTGCTGATGGCCCTGTCGAAGGAGGTCAACGACACCGTCTTCCAGAAGACCCTCGCGGTCTCGGACTTCTACTTCGGATCGAAGGAGTGGGAGTTCCCGATGGGTCTGATCCAGATGTGCGCTAAGACGCATCCGGAGCAGATCCGCGGCGAGGAGTTTCCGAAATGGACCGGGTTCCTCCCGAACGCGCCGTTCGAGATGGTGGCGCGCCATTCCATGGACTTCTGGCTGCAGAGCGAGGACCTGCCGCACCCCGACAACCGGGTGATGCTGGGCTCGGACGGCCGGGTCATCCTCGACGTGCGCGAGACCAACCGCGAGGCGCACGACCGCCTGCGCGGCAAGCTCGAGGACCTGCTCCGGCCCGGCGGCCTCTACACCTACCTGTTCGAGCGCTCGCTCTACCTTGGCAAGGATATTCCTTTGAGCGGCACCGCGCACCAGGCCGGCACGCTGCGCTTCGGCACTGACCCGAAGGCGTCGGTGCTAAACCTGAACTGCAAAGCGCACGAGCTCGACAACCTCTACGTCACGGACGCGAGCTTCTTCCCGTCGATCGGCGCCGTGAACCCCACGCTGACGATCATCGCCAACGCCCTGCGCGTGGCCGACCACATCGCCGACAGGCTGGCCTAGGCAGCACAACGTTCCATCACGTGCATGCCGCCGGAAGGCTGGCCGACGCACTCGGCATGGGCTTCTTTGGGGAGAAGAATTTTGAGCAAACCTATCGAAAGCTATGCCTTGATCGGCGATGGCGAGACCGCCGCTCTGGTCGCTCGGGATGGCTCGATCGACTGGCTGTGCTGGCCGGATTTCGACGACGACGCGTGTTTTTGCGCGCTTCTCGGGACCGAGAGGAATGGCCGCTGGTCGATCGCCCCCCGGGGACCTGTCATACATGTCAGCCGTCGGTATCGCGGCGACACGATGATCCTCGAGACGGAGATGAGGACAGCCGACGGAACCGTTCGGATCACGGACTTCATGCCGATCCGCGAGACGCAATCGGCTCTGGTGCGTATCGTTGAGGGGCTGTCGGGCACCGTCGCATTGGAGTGCAACGTGTGTCCACGCTTCGATTACGGCGCCCTAAAGCCGTGGTGGGAGGTCTGCGAGGACGGCGCCGTGGCGGTAGCTGGCCGGCATCGTTTGACACTCCGCGCGAGCATGCCTGCCACTGTCGAGGATGGTGATGCGAAGGCGGCATTCACGCTGCGCGAGGGCGAGCGCCACATTTTCGTCCTATCCCGCACCTCCGCTTGGGACGCCGACGTGCCGCGCCTCGACATCGAGGCCGCGCTGACTGCAACGCAAGCTCATTGGGAGCGCTGGATCGCCGGTTTCGATGCCGCGCGAACCCGCTGGCCCGCTGCAGTCAAGCGCTCCCTCCTGACGCTGAAGGCCTTGACGCACGCGCGCTCGGGCGGACTGATCGCAGCGCCGACTACCAGCCTGCCCGAAGTGCCGGCCGGCGGCATGAACTGGGATTATCGTTACGCCTGGCTGCGCGATTCGACCTTCACGCTCGGCGCGTTTCTCAATGCCGGCTTCACAACCGAGGCGACCGCCTGGCGCGACTGGCTCCTGCGGGCCATCGCCGGAGATCCGGACGCGCTTCGCATCATGTACCGCGTCGACGGGTCGAGGCACCTGTCCGAATGGACCGTCGACGCCCTTCCCGGCTACCGGGAGGCGCGGCCCGTGCGTATAGGCAATGCCGCCTCCACCCAGAAGCAGCTCGACATCTACGGCGAGGTCCTCGACACCCTGGCTCTCGCGCGCAGGGCCGGCATAGAGGCAACGGACCATCAACGTGCCGTCGAACGGCGCCTCGTCGAACACCTCGCCCGGATCTGGCAGGATCGCGGTGCGGGGATCTGGGAATCGCGTGGGGATCCGAAGCGGTACACCTATTCCAAGGCCATGTGCTGGGTCGGCTTCGACCGGGTGCTCCGGCATTGCGACCCGTCCGAGACGCTTCGCGCGACGCTGACGGCGAACCGGGACCGGGCGCATGCTGAGGTCTGCCGCGAGGGCTGGAACGCCGGCCTCGGCACCTTCACGCAGAGCTATGGCAGCCATGAACTCGACGCGAGCCTCCTGCTCCTTCCGCTCGTCGGCTTCCTGAAGGCCGACGAGCCGCGCATGGCGGCGACGATCGAGCGGATCAGGACCGACCTCGACCAGGACGGCCTGATCCGACGCATGCGGGCGAAGGGGGACGCCAGCGACGAGGGGGCGTTCCTGCCCTGCTCGCTCTGGATGGCCGATTGCCTGCGGCTCCAGGGGCGACACGAATTGGCCGAAGCCTACCTCGAACGCGTGCTCGGCGTGGCCAACGATGTCGGGCTTCTCTCGGAGGAATACGACGTCCCCGGCCGCTGCCTCAGCGGGAACTTTCCGCAGGCCCTGACGCATCTCGGCGTCGTGAACACAGCGTTGAGCCTGTCCGGCCCGGTCATCGACCGCGGCGGCGGCTGACGGTCGCGCGCGAGCCACTCCGATCGCTTGGTTCTGCGAACGCCGCCCGAACGCTCGGACGCCGAGTGTCGCCTCGAGGAGATGACGCCATGCCCGAATTGCTTCGCCATGCAGGTGCGCCGCATCCGGTCCCGCACGTCGATGCGCCGCGGGCCGGCGATCCGCGCTTCGCGGCGGTCGTACCGCACGATGCGCGGCTCATATCCCTCTACGACCAGGCGACGTTCAGTGAGGGCCCCGTGTGGTGGCCGGCCCGGCAGCTGCTGGTCTGGTCCGATGTCGAGGGGCGCCGCGTCCTCGGCTGGCGGGAAGACGGGCGCGTGGAGGTGGTGGTCGACGCTACGCCGTTTATCAACGGGCATACGATCGACCGCGACGGCGCATTGATCCATTGCGAGCATGGGACGCGGCGCCTGTCGCGGACGATGCCGGATGGCCGCTACGAGGTCGTCGTCGACGCGTATGGCGGCAAGCGGTTCAATTCGCCGGACGACGTGACTTGCGCTGCCGACGGCGCGTTGTGGTTCACCGACCCCGGCTACGGTCTCGTCCTGCCCAAGCAGGGTGCGCTCGCCGAGGCCGAACTCGACCATCGCAGCGTCTACCGGTTCGACCCGAACACCGGCGCGGTGTCACGCATGGCCGACCTCGAACAGCCCAACGGCCTCGCCTTCGCGCCCGACGAACGGACGCTCTACGTCACCGATACCTCCCGCTCCCTCGGCGGAGGGCGCCACACGATCTTCGCCTTCGACGTGGCCCACGACCACGCTCTGACGAACCGTCGCGTCTTCGCCGAGATTGAGCCCGGCATACCGGACGGCCTGCGGACCGACAGCCGCAGCTGGGTCTGGACGAGTTCGGAGGCTGGAATCCAGGTGTTCTCCGCCGAGGGGCATCGGCTCGGGCTGATCCCGACGCCGCAGGTCTGCTCCAACCTATGCTTCTCGCCCGACGAGCGGACGCTGTTCGTCACCTCGAAGCAGCACCTCTACGCGCTCGATCTCACCGGCCGAGCTGGGTGAGCCTGCCTCACGAGATCGTCAGATTGCGCGCAACTTAGCCAGGAACCGCACATCCACAGTCAGGTTAGCGAGGAACGAACGCGCGACCCGACGCGGTGCACCTCGACGCCGGCCCGCAGCTTCCTTACCCGCACCGCCGTCTGCACGGACGCCGCCCCACATCGACAGGCACCAGACATGGCCGAAACCGTCGCCGACTTCTTCTGGAAACGTCTTGCCGAGTGGGGCGTGAAGAAGATCTTCGGCTACCCCGGCGACGGCATCAACGGCCTGCTCGGCGCGATGCAGCGCACCGACCTGCCTTTCGAGTTCATCCAAGTGCGCCACGAGGAGATGGCCGCCTTCATGGCGGCGGCCTACGCCAAGTTCACCGGCGAGGTTGGCGTATGCATGGCCACCTCCGGACCGGGCGCGACCCACTTGCTGACCGGCATGTACGATGCGCACATGGACCACGTGCCTCTGCTCGCCATCGCCGGGCAGCAGGCCCGCAACGTCAACGGCGCGCACTACCAGCAGGAATTCGACCTCACCAGTGTGTTCAAGGATGTCGCCGCCTACGTGCAGCAGGCCTCCTCGCCCGCCCAGGTCCGCCACATCGTCGATCGTGCTATGCGCATCGCCAAGGCGGAAAGGAAGGTCTCGGCGATCATCCTGCCCAACGACCTGCAGGACGTTCCCTACGAGGCACCGGTCCGGGCGCACGGCAACACGTTCTCCGGCGTCGGCTACACGGCGCCGAAGGTCGTGCCGTTCGAGGCCGACCTTCGCCGTGCCGCCGACGTGCTGAACGCGGGCAAGAAGGTCGCGATCCTTGTCGGCGCCGGCGCGCTGCACGCCACCGACGAAGTGATCGCGGTGGCGGAGAAACTCCAGGCGGGCGTCGCCAAGGCGCTGCTCGGCAAGGCGGCGCTGCCCGACGACCTCCCCTTCGTCACTGGCACGATCGGTCTCCTCGGCTCCAAGCCGTCCTCGGACATGATGGAGGAGTGCGACACCCTACTGATGATCGGCTCCGGCTTTCCCTGGGCCGAGTTCCTGCCCGAGGAAGGCCAGGCTCGCGGCGTGCAGATCGACATCGCGCCCGAGATGCTTTCGCTGCGCTACCCGATGGAGGTGCCGCTCTGTGGTGAGTCCGCCGAGACCCTTCGCCTTCTGCTGCCGCTCCTGGAACAGAAGAAAGAAGGCGGCTCCTGGCGCAAGGGCATCGAGAAGGGGATGGTCTCCTGGTGGAAGGAGGCCGAGGACCGGGCGATGGCCAAGGCGAACCCGGTCAATCCGCAGCGCGTCACCTGGGAACTCTCGCCGCGCATGCCCGATCGAGCGATCATCACGTCGGATTCCGGCTCCTGTGCCAATTGGTACGCCCGCGACCTCAAGATGCGCCGCGGCCAGATGTGCTCGCTCTCGGGTGGCCTCGCCTCGATGGGAGCCGCGGTGCCCTACGCCATCGCGGCCAAGGTCGCGCACCCGGACAGGCCGGTGATCGCGCTCGTCGGCGACGGCGCGATGCAGATGAACAACATGGCCGAGCTCATCACCGTCTCGAAGTACATGCACCGCTGGTCGAACAAGACCTGGATCTGCTGCGTGTTCAACAATGAGGACCTGAATCAGGTCACCTGGGAGCAGCGGGTGATGGAGGGCAACCCGAAGTTCGAGGCGAGCCAGACGATCCCGAACGTGCCCTACCACAAGTTCGCCGAGCTCATCGGACTGAAGGGCATCTACGTCGACGATCCGGAGCGTATGGGCGCGGCCTGGGACGAGGCTCTGGCGAGCCCGGTGCCGGTGGTGCTGGAGGTGAAGACCGATCCCGAGGTGCCGCCGCTGCCGCCGTTCTTCACCTTCCAGCAGGTGCGGAACTTCATGTCGATGCTCGGCAAGGGGGACCCGAAGGAGCGCCACCTGCTCGTCGACACCGCGCGGCAGGTACTGAGCTCCGTCCTGCCCGGCAGCAGGTAGGATCGGCCTCCCGGCACGCGGGAAGACCCGTCGATCGGATCGATGACGGCGCGAGCCTTCCGGGATCTTGCGCGGATCGGAAGCTACTGTCTCGATAAGGTACCGGTTCCACATCGCGGGGCGATCCGGCCCAGACGCTTGCTCGAATTCCAGGACATCGATGTCTATGCCGTCTAGTCGCGCGCCGCATCTGCGCGAGCGTCACCGATCCTCGGCGGATACCGCAGGTGGCGTTGTGCCGCCGACCCTTCGTCGGGCCTCGCCGTTGCGCCTGGAACTTCCTGGGCATCCGGTCGCGACGCTCGCCCTCGCCGCCGCCGGCGCGGGCCTGCTGACTTGGCTCGCCGCCGGTCGATCGAAGCGTGCAGGTCCGGCGTCCCAGGGCGGCCGGCAGGCACTGCCCGATCGTGGGCGCAGCTACGGTTCGCGCGGCGCGGAAGTGACCGCCAGCGCCGCGCAACGTCTCAACCACGCCTCCTCCATGCTCGCCGCCTCCGTGCTGTTCGATTCGGGACTGGAGCATTATCGCGGCCAGTTCTTCAACCGGGCGATGTACACCCCGATCGTGGTGTCGAGCATCACCCTGGCCTCGTCGCTGCACGGGGCGGGCGACACAGACCCCGGCAGTTCGCGGGTTCGCCACGCCGCGCAGGCCCTCGCCGGGCTCACCGGCCTCGTGGGCTTCGGCTTCCATGCCTGGAACGTCGGCAAGCGTGAGGGCGGGTATTCCTTCCAGAACCTGTTCTATGCCGCCCCGATCGGGGCGCCGATGGCGCTGACGCTCGCCGGCATCCTCGGCGTCGTCGCCGAACGGGTGCGCGATGCCGACCCGGACGCGCCGGAGCTGGCCGGCCTGCCCGCCGGCAAGGTCCTCGCCCTGGCCACCGCCGGGATGCTGCTCGGCACGACCGCGGAGGCCGGGCTGCTGCATTTTCGCGGTGCGTTCCAGAACCCGGCCATGCTGCTGCCGGTGACGCTGCCGCCGCTCGGCGCCGCGGCGCTGGCGCTCGCCGCCACCCGCGCACCCGGCGCGTCCCAGACCGAGGCCAAGGCGGCGATGTGGGCGGTCTCGGCCATGGGGATCATCGGCGTAGCCTTCCACGCCTACGGCGTTGCCAGAATGATGGGCGGCTGGGGCAACTGGCGCCAGAACCTCATCGACGGGCCGCCGCTCCCGGCGCCTCCCTCCTTCTCCGGCGTCGCGCTGGGCGGTCTCGCCGCCCTCGAACTCCTCGAACGTCACCGCTCCCGGTTCTAGCCCCCGAGGTCCCGTGCAATCCCGAAAAGACCTCTTTCCAAGCTACGACGTGCTCGCCAAGCGCGACACGCCCTCCTGGAATCCCAAGACCCGGTCCGTGATCGACGAGCGGCTGGCGATCACGCCGAGAACGCACCGCTTTCTCGACGCAGCGGAGTTCGCCACCCTCCTGGCCGTCGCCGGGCGCATCGTGCCCCAGCCGGCCGGCCGCACCGATCCGGTGCCGGCGGCGGCGATGGTCGACCACAAGCTCGCGAGCGGGGAGCACGACGGCTACCGTCAGGCCGGCCTGCCCGAGCAGGGCACGGCGTGGCGCCTCGGCCTCAAGGCCCTCGATGCCGAGGCGCGTGCGGCCTTCGGCGCGGCCTTCGGCGAGCTCGGTGCCTGGGCGCAGGATATGCTGCTGAAGACTTGCGAAGACGGCGCGCTGCGCGGTCCGGCCTGGGCCGACATGCCGAGCGACCTGTTCTTCAAGAAGCGGATCATCCCCGATCTCGTGAAGGCCTACTACGCCCATCCCACGGCCTGGAACGAGATCGGCTGGGGCGGTCCGGCGAGTCCGCGCGGCTACGTCCGCATGGATTTCGACCGGCGCGACCCATGGGAGGCGACCGAGGCCAAGCCCGGCCGCGAGGAAGAGGCCTACCAAGAGAACCTGCGCGTCGGCCGCTGAGGATCGTTGATCGACATGCGACTTTCCGGAACCGGCACCGCCGCAGACAACCCGAGCCGCGGCACGCCCGCCGATGATCCGATGCACCGGCCCCGCGCCGTCGACGGGCGCGCGCCCGACGTGATGCGCAGGGGCGAGTGGGTGCCGATGCGCCAGTTCCGCGACGAGGAGGAGGTCGATTTTGTCATCGTCGGCACCGGCGCCGGGGGTGGGACGCTGGCGTGCCGCCTGGCCGAGCACGGCTTCACGGTCGCGGCGCTGGATGCCGGCCCGTACTGGCGCCCGCTGGAGGACTTCGCCTCCGACGAGATGCATCAATCGAAGCTCTACTGGACCGACGAGCGCATCGTCGACGGCGAGAACCCGTTGCAGATGGGCTCGAACAATTCCGGCAAGTCGGTGGGCGGCTCCACCGTGCACTATGCCATGGTCGCCCTGCGGTTCCGGCCCGAATGGTTCAAGTCGCGCACGCTGCTCGGCTACGGTGCGGACTGGCCGCTCGATTGGCGCGAGATGTGGTCGTACTACGATCAGGTCGAGGACGACTTGAAGATCTCCGGTCCGGTCACTTATCCGTGGGGCCCCAAGCGCCCGCGCTACCGCTACCGTGCCCACGAGCTGAACGCCGCCGCCAAGGTGCTCGCCCGCGGGGCCGAGGCGATGGGCATCGACTGGACGCCGACGCCGCTCGCCACCGTCTCGGCACCGCGCGGCGACAGCCCCCCTTGCGTCTA
>NZ_JAKSYC010000083.1 GCF_022829585.1 Methylobacterium sp. J-026 | reverse complement strand
AACCTGCTGGCCCTGAACGCCACTATCGGGGCGGCCCGGGCCGGGGAGGACGGCAAGGGCTTCGGCGTGTTGGCGGTCGTGGTGAAGGAGCTCGCCGTCACGACGGCCGTGGCGGTGATGTCGCGGATCGGCTAGTGGATGCCGCCTATGGCCGCTACCGCCTGACCGGTGGATGTCTGGGTCCGGGCGATCTGGGCTGGGATTTGCTGGGTCGCCCGGGCGGGCTGGCCGGCGAGCTCATTCACCTCGACCGACACCACGGCGAAGCCCTTGCCGGCCTCCACGGCCCACGCCGCCTCGATAGTGGCGTTCAGAGCCAGCAGGTTGGTCTGCCCGGCGATCGAGGAGATCAACCCAACCACGTTGCTGATCTGCTCGACGGTACCGCTCAGTTCGTTGACCAGCGCCCCTGTGCGGTCAGCCTCGTCCACCGCCTGCCGGGCGAGGGACGCGGAG
>NZ_JAKSYC010000081.1 GCF_022829585.1 Methylobacterium sp. J-026 | reverse complement strand
CTCGGCTACGCCTTCGACCGCACCCTCGTGTACGGCACCGGCGGCTTCGCCTACGGCTCGGGCAGCGCCGACCGCTCCTTCGGCGGCTACGCCGGCAACGACAGCTTCCGCACCGGCTACGCGGTCGGCGGCGGCGTCGAGTACGCGCTCCCCACTGACTCGTTCCTGAACTTCTTCCGCTCCTCGGCCGTGACGCTCAAGGTCGAAGGCCTGTACGTCAACCTCGACCGCAACACCCGCAACCAGGGCGCGTTCGTCATCAACGCCGCCAGCAACTTCCCCGCCGTCTACAGCAGCGGCATCGGCCGCCGCTCCGACGAGTTCGCCGTCGTCCGCGCCGGCCTGAACTACAAGTTCGGCTCGTACTAAGATCCGGTCGCGCTGCTCCCGGCATCCGTGCCGGAAGATGCGATGGCGGGCGAGGGGTAGTTGGTCCTCCTCACCGCCCCTCATCGCCGAAGAGCAGCCGTCCGGCTGACCTCCGCACCCCCAGCTCGATCACCCTGGCCGCGAGGTCGGCGACACCCTGGGAGCACCCGCTCCCGGGGTGTTTCTTTGTTCTGGGATTAGGCGCTGAGAGGTTCAGCCGATCGCCCAGAACAGCTGCAGGGCGCCAGCCAAGAACAGGGCCGAGGACAAGAGCACGGCGAAGCGCTCGCTATGAATGTGGATGAAGGCGTGGTAACTGGCGAAAATGGCGATGTCGGATCGGAGAAGGCATCTCACGCTCGCCTCTGAACCTTGATCAATCAGAGGCAGCCGTCGTCGTCTCCGGGTAGTCTTTGATGCGTGACAGTGCCGCGCCACATGCGACTGTCTGTGCTCAGGCGCACCCCGCGAAGGCGGGGCTGGGCGTATCCGTTTCGTCGTGGCCGTCATTGCCCCCTCAGGCGGCCCGACCAGTGGCGCAGTGACCTCAAGGTTGCTGCGCCGTTGTCGTATAAGCGCTTAGCTTACG
>NZ_JAKSYC010000234.1 GCF_022829585.1 Methylobacterium sp. J-026 | reverse complement strand
GCCCGTTCATCAACCTGCGGGTGCTGGCCAACCGCTCGGTCGGCGGCGCCTGCGTGCTGATGACCGTGCTGGGCGCGGTCTCGTTCGGGTCGATCTACATCATCCCGGTCTACTGCGCGCAGATCCAGGGCTACAACGCCGAGCAGATCGGCACCGTGGTGATGTGGTCGGGCCTGCCGCAGCTGGTCCTGTTCCCGATGATGCCCCTGCTCATGCGCGCCGTGGACGCGCGGCTCCTCGTGGTCACCGGCACGCTGTTCTTCATCGCGAGCTGCTGGATCAATGTCGGCCTGACCCACGATGTCGGCGCCGACCAGCTGATCCTGCCGCAGGTGATGCGGGCCATCGGCCAGCCGCTGTTCACGATTCCGCTCTCGCAGCTCTCCACCGTGGGCCTGAGCCCGCGCGACACCGCCGACGCCTCGGCGTTGTCCAACATGATGCGCAACCTCGGCGGCTCGATCGGGATCGCCCTCCTGTCGACCATGATCGACCGGCGCGAGCATTTCCACTTCTCGGTGCTGGCGGAGGCGATCACCGTCAACGCGACCCGGACCCAGGACCGGCTCGCGGCGCTCGCCGCCGGGATGCACGCCCGGATCGCCGACCCGCTGGCCGCCAAGGGCGTCGCCCTGGGTCAGCTCGCCGCCCAGGTCCGCCGCGAGGCCTATGTCATGGCCTATGCGGACGGGTTCTGGCTGGTGGGGGTGAGCCTCGTGGCGAGCCTCGCGGTGGTGGCGATCCTCAAGAGGCCCCAGCGCGCCGCCGGGCCCGTCGAGGCGCACTGACGGGCGGATGCGGCGCCGGGGGCTACTTCCCCGGCAGCCCGTGGACGATCGGGAAGAACGTGTCCTTCCAGTCCTTGGGCTCGGCCTTGATGGTCTTCATCGCGTAGAAGTGCCGGGCCTGGAGCATGATGCCGTAGGGGGTGGTCGAGAAGTTGGTCCCGGGCTCCTTCATGATCGCCACCAGGGTCTCGGGCGGCGTCTTCTCGTTGGTGGCCGCCACGTAGTCCTTGGCCGCCTGGAGCGGGTCCCTGGCGATCTCGGCATTGGCCTCGTCGATGGCGGCCACGATCGCGGCGGCGAGCTTCGGATTGCGGGTGTACCAGCCGGTCCGGGCGTAGAAGATCGCGTTGCTCACCGGCTCGCCGACCAGCTCGTAGGAGTTCAGCACCACGTGGATCGCCGGATCCTGCAATTCGCGCTGCTGGAACGGCGGCAGGGAGAAGTGGCTGTTGACCTCGTTGCGGGGGCTGGCCAGCGCCGCCACCGCGTCGGGATGGCCGAGCTGGACGGTGAGCGGGTCGAGCTTGGTTGCGTTCTCGGGCCCGAAGGCCTTCGTGGCGGCGATCTGGAGCAGCACCGCCTGCGACGAGACCTTCACGGAGGGCAGGGCGATCTTGTCCTTGCCGGAGAAATCCTTGACCGTCTTCACGTCCGGATCGCGGGTGAGCAGCAGCATCGGTGTCGAGCCGACGCCGCACAGGCCCTTCACGTCGCCCCGGGTCCGGTCGTTCAGGAGCAGCATGTTGGTGGAGCCGCTGTCGACGATGTCGATGTTGCCCGAGAGCAAGGCGTCGTTGCCGGCGGCGCCGCTCGTCAGGTTGACCCAGTCCACCGTCACGTCCCCGAGGCCGGCCGCCCTGGCGTGCTTCTCGATGAGCTTGTGCTGCTCGGCGAGCACGGCGGGAAGGTAGACGAAGCCCGGCTGCCGGCTGATCCGGACCCTGGCATCCTCGGCCCGGGCGGGGGCGACGAGCGCCAGCCCGGCCAGCAGGAGGGCGGCCGGCCCCACCCCGAGGAGGCGGCGGCGACCCAGCCGAAACGAGCCCGTCCGCGACGCGCGCACCATATCGATCCTCCCTGCGGCCCGGCCGGTTCGTATCGGGCGCCGGGCTTCGTTGGCGGCGAGTGGACAGCCTCGCGCCGGTGCGCGCAAGGCCCCGCCGCCGCGCTCCGCTGACGGCCACGCCCGGGCGCCTCCTCTTTTTCCCGGACGGCGGTCCGCGCGGCCGGCACGGCGGCCCGATCAGCCGCGCTCCGCCGGGGACGCCGCCAGGAACCCGGCCACGGCCTTCGAGAATTCCGGCGTCCGCAGGTAGCCGTAGGATTTGTGCCGGTTCTCGGTCCCGTCCGGCCCCCGGTAGGCGTTGATCACCGGCACGTCCCGGACCCGCACGCCGGCGGCGTTCGGCGCGCAGATCGCCCCGAGATCGTCGCCCACCGTGGCGATGTCCTGGCGGTCCATCAGGTTGGTCCAGGCGGTCAGCGCGGCCGGGACGCGCAGGGCGCCGTGCTCGTCGGCGAGCTTCAGCTTCAGCTCGGCCAGCCCCAGGGGCGAGCCGAGGGTGACCAGGGTGCAGCGGGGCAGGGGGGTCCCGTCGGCCTCGGCGGCGCGCAGCACGTCGTAGGCGATCAGGCCGCCCATCGAGTGCGCGGCGATCAGGACGTCCTCCCCCGCGGCCTCGGCCAGGGCGACGCGCAGGCGCTCCCGGGCGGAGGCCCGGAACGCCGCGTCCGCATAGTAGCCCCAGAGGTCGTCGAGGCGGTATTCCAGGATCAGGTCGTCCACCGGGGTCAGCCCGGTGGCCTCCTGCAGGTGCGAGAGGCCGCGGTAGATCCGGTCGGTGAGCGTCGGCGCGGCGCTGGCCGGATCCCCCGCCGGCGAGGGGAACGGGCCGAGGCCGTGATCGGGGCGGTAGGGCTCGCGGTTGCCCGCGCCGGTCAGCGGCTGCGGGTAGCGCAGGTCCGCCCAGTAGACGAAGCGGAAGGGCAGGCCGGCCTCGGGCACCTGCAGCCCGAGATTGCGGGCGAGCCCCTCGCGCATCGCGGCGTGCCACCACGCCGCCTTCTCGTCGCGCGGCGGCTTGTTGGCGAGCCCGTGGATGCCGATGATGCGCGCCCGACCCAGTGTCCGCTCCCAGACCGAAGAGAGTGCCGAACCGGCCAGATAGGGCCCTCCCGCCCGGACGGGACTGCGGCTCAGTTTCCGGGGGCCGCGCTCAGTCGAACAGGCTGGAGACGCTGGATTCCGTCGCGGTCCGGCCGATCGCCTCGCCGAGGAGCGGCGCGATGGTCGCCACCCGGATGTTGCGGGCGAGCTTGACGGCCTGGGTCGGCTGGATCGAATCGGTGATCACCAGCTCCTTCATCCGCGAGGCGGCGATGCGCGAGACCGCGCCCCCCGAGAGCACGCCATGGGTGATGTAGGCCGAGACGTCCCTGGCGCCGGCGTTGAGCAGCGCCTCGGCGGCGTTGACCAGGGTGCCGCCCGAATCGACGATGTCGTCGACCAGGATGCAGGAACGGCCCTCGACCTCGCCGATGATGTTCATCACCTCGGACTCGCCCGGGCGCTCCCGGCGCTTGTCGACGATGGCGAGCGGGCAGTCGATCCGCTTGGCGATGGCGCGTGCCCGCACGACGCCGCCGACGTCGGGGGAGACCACCATGCGGTCGGCGCTCGGCAGCCGCTCCTTGATGTCGCGCACCATCACGGGGGCGGAGAACAGGTTGTCGGTGGGGATGTCGAAGAAGCCCTGGATCTGGCCGGCATGGAGGTCGAGGGTCAGGACCCGGTCGGCCCCGGCCTCGGTGATCAGGTTGGCCACCAGCTTGGCCGAGATCGGGGTGCGGCCCGAGGTGCGCCGGTCCTGCCGCGCGTAGCCGAAATAGGGGATCACCGCCGTGATGCGCCGGGCCGAGGACCGGCGCGCGGCGTCGATCATGATCAGCAGTTCCATCAGGTGGTCGTTGGCCGGGAACGAGGTCGACTGGACGATGAACACGTCCTCGCCGCGCACGTTCTCCTGCAGCTCGACGAAGATCTCCATGTCGGCGAAGCGCCGCACCATGCATTTGGCGAGCGGCAGCTCGAGATAGGCCGCAATCGCCTCGGCCAGGGGCCGGCTGGCATTCCCGGCGACGATCTTGATGGAGGATTTCATGGGCGGCCGCTCACTCGCGGCCGGGCTGCCCGCCGCGCTCCGATGACCGGTCCCGCGATGGGCCGGAACGATGCGATGACGGGCGAGGCTCTTAGCAGCGGGCCGGAAGTGTCACAATGCCTTCACGCAGTCCTTACGGATGTGCGCACAGGCCGCTCAGGCGACCGGGGGTTCCAGCAGCCGGTGCAGGTGGACCACGAAGTAGCGCGTCTGGGCGCTGTCGACGGTGGCCTGCGCCTTGGCGCGCCATGCGGCCTGCGCCGAGGCGTAGTCCGGAAAGATCCCGACGATGTCGAGGTTCGCGATGTCCCGGAAGCGGATGCCGTCGAGATCCTGCAACTCGCCGCCGAAGACCAGATGCAGCTTCTGGTCGCTGTCGATCGCCGTCGCCATGGCCACTCCTCCACGCTCATCCGCGGCGCTCGCAAATGGCGGGCGTCCGGTCAAGCCTGAAACGCCGCATCCGAGCCCTGCCGCCGCCGCAGGCCTCCCCGGCGACGGCCGCGAAATCGCCGGGGCGTCATGCTAGGAGCGGCCCATGACACGCTTCCGTCTCCGCTTGGCACTCGTCGCGCTCGCCCTGTCGGCGCTGCCGGCCTCGGGCGAGCCGGCGGGCCGGGCCCCGGGCCGGGCCGCCCCCGAGCGGCGGGCCGGGCCACCGGTGATCGGCTGCCCGTCGCTGGCCAATTACCGGATGCTGATGCGTGGCGGCGCGCAGGCGGCGGCCGCGCAGCTCGCCGATCCGAAGGCGGACCATCTCGGCTGCGCCGCACTGCCCCGCGCCGACATCACCGGCATCGCCGACCGGGTCGCCCTGGGCGGCCGGAGCTACGACTGCGCCGCCCTGCGGAGCACCACGGCCTGCCACTGGATCGAGGCCGGGGCGGCCGACCGTCCCGCCCCGGCCGGGCGGTGACGGCCTCAGCGCAGGTGGCCGCTGGCGCGCAGATCCCGCTCCACGGCCTCGTGGACGGCCAGGAGCGGGTTGTCGTTCGTGGCGACCGGCGGGCGGAGGGGCCGCATCGCCGCGGGCTTCGGGTCGCGGCCCGCCAGGGGGACGGAGCCGCCGGGTCGCCGGGCCGGCCAAAGAGCCACCAAGGGCGCCGCCCTGGCGCGCAGCGCCGCGCGGAGACCGGGCGGGAAGAGCGTGACGAGGGTGTCCAGCATGGCCGGCCTCAGGGAAGGCGGCCGGCGGACGGCGCGGGGCCTACGGGCCGGCGCGGGCCAGGAACCCCCGGTACGGGAGCGGCCCATCGGAGTAACCGGCCGGGAAAGTCGCCGTTCTGAACCGTCACGATCGCCAATTTCACTGCAGCTAACCCTTCGGATAATGACGAACATGAAGTCATCGGTCCGGACTGTCGAGAGCGCGGCGCAGCCGATGTCCGGCACGCGCGGATCCGCGGCGCTCCGCCGCCTCCGCCCGGATCTGTGTGGGCAACGGATTCTAAGGGGTTCGAAGGGGTTTTGACGCGCATCCGATCCGGTGACCCTCACCGGGATCCGCCGCGATCCACCGCTCGCATCCGGGCCGGCGCGGGTTGAGCGACTGCGCGCGTCGCGCGTTGGCGTCCTGTCCCCGCCGAACCGGAGCCCCGATGTCGAGCCTGTCCGAGCGCAAGGCGCGCCTGATCGTCCACGGCGACCAGCCCTACAATGCCGAACCGCCCCTCGGCCGGCTGCGGGACGCCTACCGGACCCCCGCCCGCGACTTCTACGTCCGCTCCCACGGCGACCTGCCGAAGATCGATCCGGACACGTGGCGCCTGATCGTCGATGGCGCAGTCGGCACCGCGCTGGACCTCACGCTGCACGGCCTGCGCACCCGCTTCCCCGCGGTCACGGTGACGGCCACGATGCAGTGCGCCGGCAATCGTCGCGCCGACATGCGGGCGGTCGCCCCCGTCTCGGGCGATCCGTGGGACGGGGGCGCCATCGGCACGGCCGACTGGACGGGCGTCCGGCTCGGCGACGTCCTGCGCGGGGCCGGGATCGGCACGGATGCGGGCCTCCACGTCGCCTTCGAGAGCCACGACACGGTGGAGGGGCACCCGTACGGGGTCTCGATCCCGCTCGCCAAGGCGATGGCCCCCGAAACCCTGCTGGCCTACGCCATGAACGGCGAAGCCCTGCTGCCCGAGCACGGTTTCCCGGTCCGGGTGGTGGTGCCGGGCTTCGCCGGCGTGCGCAGCCCCAAATGGCTCCGGCGCATCACGGTCCAGGCCCATCCCTCCGACAACCCGATCCAGGCAGGCGACTACAAGCTGTACCCGGCCGACGTGACGGCCGAGACCGCCGACCCGACCCGCGGGCACACCATCGAGGCGATGCCCCTCAACGCCGCGATCTGCGAGCCGGCGCGCGGCGCGGCCCTCCGGGCCGGACCGAACGCGGTGCGCGGCTACGCGGTGGCGGGCGACCGGGCCGTCATCCGCGTCGACGTCTCCGGCGATGGCGGGCGGCGCTGGGCGCAGGCCGCCCTGGAGCACGCCCCCGAGGCGCCGTTCGCCTGGACCTTCTGGACGGCCGAACTCGACCTGCCGCCCGGGGAGCACGAGATCGCCGTCCGGGCCTGGGACTCGGCCGGCCAGACCCAGCCGGCGCGCCCCGACGACACCTGGAACCACAAGGGCTACCTCTGCACCTGCTGGCACCGGGTGCGGGTGACGGTCGCCTGAGGCGCGGAAACGCCGCCGCGGCGTCCGGGCGGCGCGAAGGGCCGACACGCCCGATGGCAACCGGTTGCGCGGGGCCGTGTTGCCCCACCCGGAGGTCGCTTCCCCATGGCGCGTCGCATCCTGATCACCGGCGCCAGCATCGCCGGCAACACCGCCGCCTGGTGGCTGAGCCGCAGCGGCTTCGACGTCACGGTGGTCGAACGGGCCCCCGCCTTCCGGGACGGCGGCCAGAACATCGACGTCCGCGGCGTCGGCCGCGCGGTGCTGCGCGGGATGGGCCTGGAGCAGGCCGCGCTCGACAACGGCACCGGCGAGGAGGGCACGGCCTGGGTCGACGGACGGGGCCGGGCGGTGGCCCGGTTCGACGTCGCCGGGTTCGCGGGCGACGGCCCGACCGCCGAGATGGAGATCCTCCGCGGCGACCTGGCCCGCCTCCTCTACGATTCGGCCCGCGAACGGGCGCGCTTCCGCTTCGGCGACCGCGTGGCGCGCATCGACCAGGACGATGCGGCCGCGTCCGTCACCTTCGCGAGCGGCGGGGTCGAGCGCTACGATGCGGTGATCGTCGCTGAGGGCGTGGGCTCGGCGACCCGGGACCTCGTCTTTCCCGGGGAGAACGAACCGCGGTGGATGGGCCTGACCATCGCCTACTTCACCATCCCCCGGACGCCCGACGACGACCGGATGTGGCGCTGGTTCAACGCGACGGGCGGGCGCGGCATCGCGCTGCGGCCGGACCGGCACGGCACCACGCGGGCGATGCTGATGCTCCGACAGCCGCCCGGCGCGGAGCAGGGCTGGGACGCCGCCCGGCAGAAGGCCTACCTCCGGGCGCGTTTCGCCGATGCCGGATGGCAGGCGGAGCGTGTCCTCGCCGGCCTGGAGGGGACGGACGACTTCTACGTCGACGTCCTGCGGCAGGTGCGGATGGCGCGGTGGTCGGCCGGCCGCGTCGTGCTGACCGGCGACGCGGCGTGGTGCGCGACGCCGCTGGCGGGGATCGGGACCACGCTGGCGCTCACCGGCGCCCGCGTGCTGGCGGGCGAGCTGGTGCGCACCGACGCGGTCGCCGACGCGGTCGCCGCCTACGCGCGCGTCATGCGCCCCTTCGTCGCGAAGGCGCAGGGCGTCCCCACGCTCGCGCCGAAGCTGATGAACCCCCGCACGCGGCTCGGCATCCGCCTGCTCCACGGGGTGCTGAAGGTCGCGAGCACGCCCGCCATCCGGCGCACGGGCGCGAAACTGTTCGGCGGTCCCTCCGGGGAGCCCGACCTTTCCGGCTACGGCGACCCGACCTGAGACCGCGCCCCGGCGCACGCGGCTCAGACCGAGGCCCGTCCGCGATCCCCGGCTTGGCCCGGGACAGGCGCTCGACCACGCCAGAGACCGCACGCCGATCACACTCGATCGTATCCAAATCGGATCAGGACGGTCTCGCCCCGGCCGCTTGGGCAACGATTAGCTATCGATATGGCCGCGCTTCAGGTAGAGGCTGTCTGAAGACTTTGGTGAACCTGCGGGATTTCTAGCATGGCGGTCGATGGAACGGCGGCGCTGACCCAGACCGTCGCCGCTGAGGAAGCGGGGATCCGCGCGGCCTGGCTCGCGCTCCTGAAGGCGGGCGGCTCGCTCCAGACCGGCCGCATCCGGGAGGCGGAACTCGACACGCAGGCGCGCACGGTCCTGGAGCAGCTGCGCGACGGCCTCGCGGCCGCCGGGACGGATGTCCGGGCCGACGCCTATGCGGCCCTGCGCGACACCCTGTCCGAGATCTCGCGCTCGCGCGCCATCCAGGGCTTCACGCCCACCGATACCGCCAACTTCGTGTTCTCGCTCAAGGAACCGGTCTTCGCCGCCATCGACCGGACCCATGGCGGCGACCCGGCGGCCGCGACCGGCGGCACCTGGGCGGCGAGCCATCTCCTCGACGCCCTCGGCCTGCACACCATGGAGGTGTTCCTCGCCGGCCGCGAGGAGGTCATCGGGCGCCAGGGCCAGGAGATCGCCGAGCTCTCGACGCCGGTGGTGCGGCTGTGGGACGGGATCCTCGCCCTGCCGCTGATCGGGACCCTGGACAGCGCCCGCACCGGCGTCGTGATGGAGAACCTCCTCCAGGCCATCGTCGACGAGGAGGCGGAGATCGCCATCATCGACATCACCGGGGTGCCCACCGTCGACACCCTGGTCGCCCAGCACCTCCTGAAGGCCATCGCGGCCGCGCGCCTGATGGGCGCCGATTGCATCGTCTCCGGCATCCGGCCGCAGATCGCCCAGACCATGGTCCATCTCGGCGTCGAACTGAACGTGGTCTCGAAATCGACCCTGGCCGATGCCTTCGCCCTGGCCCTGAAGCGGACGGGCCGGATCGTCACCCGCAGGCAATCTGCCCTGTCCCCGACCGCCTCCTGATCGACGGCCGATTCCATGGACCGCATCCCGATCCTCAAGCTGGGTGGCGTGCTCATCGTCACCATCCAGGTCGACATGCACGACCGGCTCGCCCTGGCCCTGGAGGAGGACCTCACCGCCCGGATCGCCGGGACCGGCGCGCGCGGCGTGCTCATCGAGATCTCCGCGCTGGAGATCGTCGATTCGTTCATCGGCCGGATGCTCGACAACATCGCCGCCATCTCCCGGGTGCTCGACGCCGAGACCGTCGTGGCGGGCATGCGCCCGGCCGTCGCCATCACCCTGGTCGAACTCGGCCTGGAGCTGACGGGCATCCGGACGGCGCTGAACGTCGAGCGCGGCCTGGCGATGATCCGCGACCGGCTCGCCGAGGACGACGACCTCGAGAGTGCACGTGCCCGTCACGACGACTGAGGTCCTGCCGATCCGCACCAGCGACGACGTCGTGCGCGTGCGCCAGGCCGTGCGGGTGCGCGCCGTCGGGATCGGCCTGGGCCTCGTGGATCAGACCAAGATCATCACCGCGGCGAGCGAACTCGCGCGCAACACCCTGGATTACGGCGGCGGCGGCGAGGTCCGCCTCGACGTGATGCAGGAGGGCGCGCGCCGGGGCCTGCGCCTGAGCTTCGTGGATCAGGGCCCCGGCATCCCGGACATCGCCCGGGCGCTGACCGACCACTACACGACCGGCGGCGGCCTCGGGCTGGGGCTCGGGGGAGCGAAACGTCTCTCGAACGAGTTCCATATCGAATCGACGCCCGGCGTCGGCACCCGCGTCACCATCGCCCGCTGGAAATGACCATGCTCAGCGTGCCCGTGACCGAGGCGAGCCAGGTGGCGGAGACGCGCCGACGGGCCGTGACGATGGCCCAGGGCCTCGGCTTCGACGAGACCGCGGCCGGGCGCGTCGCGATCGTGGCGACGGAGCTGGCGACCAATCTCGTCAAGTACGGCACCGCGGGCGAGGTCCTGATCGGCACCTTCGAGGACGAGACCGGCACCGGCATCGAGCTCCTCGCCCTCGATCGCGGGGCCGGCTTCCCGAACGTCGACGACGCCCTGCGCGACGGCCACTCGACCGGCGGGAGCGCGGGCACGGGCCTCGGCGCGGTCCGGCGCCAGTCGCAGGCCTTCGACGTCATATCCTGGCCCGGACGGGGCACCGCGGTGGTGGCCCGCCTCCAGAAGTCCGTCGCCGCCTCGGCGGCCCCGCAGGCGACGGTCGGCGCGGTCACGGTGCCCCTGAAGGGCGAGACGGCCAATGGCGACGCCTATTGCGTCCGGCGCCGGGGCGACGGATGGACCGCGATCGTCGCCGACGGTCTGGGGCACGGTCCCCTGGCCGCCCAGGCCTCGGATCAGGCGGTCCGGCTGTTCCGCAAGCACGAGGACGCGCCGCCCGGCGCGATCCTGGCCGCCATGCATGCCGGCCTCGGGCATACCCGCGGGGGCGCCGTCTCGGTGGCGCGCTACGATCCCGACAGGGCGCAGGTGACCTTCGCCGGCATCGGCAACGTCGCCGGCGCCGCGGTCGGGGCCGGCGGGACCAAGCGCACGGTCTCGCTGCCCGGCACCGCCGGCCACGTCGCCCGCCGCATCCAGGAATTCGAGTACCGGCTCGACCCGGACGGCCTGTTCGTGATGTGCTCGGATGGCATCGGCACGGCCTGGGCGCTCGAGGCCTACCCGGGCCTGATCGGCGCGCATCCGAGCCTGATCGCGGGGGTGCTCTACCGCGACTTCACCCGCGTCCGCGACGACGCGACCGTGGTCGTGATCCGGAACCGGCCCGCGTGAAGTGGCCGCTGCTCACCGCACCGATCGCGCACGAGGACGACATCGTCGCGGTGCGCCAGCGCGTGCGTCGGATCAGCGACCGGATCGGCTTCGGGGTCCAGGACCAGACGCGGATCGCCACGGCCGTCTCCGAGATCGCGCGCAACGCCTACGGCTATGCCGGCGGCGGCAAGGTCGAGTACGGCCTGGACGAGGATCGCGAGGGGCAGTTCCTCGTCGTCAGGATCAGCGACCGCGGCCCGGGGATCGCCGATCTCGCCGAGATCCTGGAGGGACGCTACCGCTCCTGCACCGGCCTTGGCATCGGGATCACCGGCTCGCGCCGCCTGATGGACCGGTTCGAGATCGCGTCCGCCCCCGGGCAGGGCACGGTCGTCACCTTCGGCAAGCTGCTGCCGCCGAACGGGGAGGCGTTCACCGGCCCGAAGCTCGCCGCCCTCGCCGACGCGGCGGCCCGGGCGCAGGCCGAGGATCCCGGCGCGACCCTGCGCGAGCACAACCGCGACCTCCTGCGCAGCCTGTCCGACCTGGCCGAGCGCGAGGAGGAGGCGCGGCGCCTGAACGCCGAACTCGCCGAGACCAACCGGGGCGTGGTCGCGCTGTATGCCGAGCTGGAGGCCCAGGCCGGGCAGCTGCGCGCGGCCGGGGCCAACCTGGAGCGCCAGGTCGCGGCGCGGACCCGGGAACTCGCCGAGGCCAACGACCGCCTGCGCGCCGAGGCGGTCGAGCGCGGACGGATGGAACAGGATCTGCGCCAGTCGCAGAAGATGGAGGCGGTCGGGCAACTGACCGGCGGCATCGCCCACGACTTCAACAACCTGCTCACCGGCATCGTCGGGTCCCTCGACCTGATGCGGTCCCGCATCGCCCAGGGCCGGATCGAGACCCTCGGGCGCTATCTCGACACGGCGATGAGTTCGGCCGACCGGGCCGCCGCGCTGACCCACCGGCTGCTCGCCTTCGCCCGTCGGCAACCGCTCGATCCGAGCGTCACCGACGCCAACGCCCTGATCGTCGGCATGTCCGACCTGCTGCGCCG
>NZ_JAKSYC010000067.1 GCF_022829585.1 Methylobacterium sp. J-026 | reverse complement strand
CGACAGCACCGAGATCGCCGGGGTGATCGCCCCGTCGCCATAGAGCAGCGCCGCGCCCACGAGCCCGACCACCAGCAGCAGCGCCTTCCACGTCCCCGGCCGCGCCTGCCGGGCGCCGAGCAGCGCCAGCATGGCCACGATGCCGCCCTCGCCGCGGTTGTCGGCCCGCAGGATCAGCACCGCGTATTTCAGCGACACGATCAGGATCAGCGACCACAGGATCAGCGACACCGCCCCCGTGGCCGCCGCCGGCACCGAGGCCCCCCCGGCGGTGGCCGCCTTCACCGCCTCCTTGAACGCGTAGAGCGGGCTCGTCCCGATATCGCCGTAGACGACGCCCAGGGCACCGAGGATCAGCGCCCTCCCGGGTCCGTGCCTAACCGCACCCGGCTTGCGCGCCACCGGCGCCGCGGGAAGGCTGACCGCCGGGGCAGCCGCGGTTCGGAGGGCTTGGCTCACGGGCAGATCCGGTCAGTGGCGTTTCTGTTGAGCGAAACTGTAACAAGCTCTCCGCGCGGCGATAGACTCGGAGGATCTCCGAAGCGACCGCGGGGAAGACCTGTAACCGGAACGTGATGACGCTGGCGCGACCCGCACGTCGACGGCGGCCGGAGGCCGGCGCTCAGGCGGCGTCGAGTCCCAAGTCGATGATCGCGGCGGAGTGGGTGATCCAGCCGCAGGAGATCAGGTCGACGCCGGATGCCGCGACCGCCCCCACGGTCTCCCGCGTGATCCGGCCTGACGCCTCGGAGAGGGCGCGGCCGCCGATCATCGCCACCGCGCGGGTCAGCTGGTCCGGACCCATATTGTCGAGGAGCACCGCATCGACCCCGACCGAGAGGGCTTCCTCCAGCTGCGCCAGGCTGTCGACCTCGCACTCGATCTTCACGAGGTGACCGGCCCGCGCCCGGGCCCGCTCGATCGCCGGCACGATGCCGCCGGCCACGGCCACATGGTTGTCCTTGATGAGCACCGCGTCGTCGAGGCCGAAGCGGTGATTGGAGCCGCCGCCGGCCCGGACCGCATGCTTCTCCAGGGCACGCAGGCCTGGGGTGGTCTTGCGGGTGCAGACGATCGACGCCTTGCCGTGCGGGCGCGCCGCCTCGACCAGCCCGTGGGTGGCCGTGGCGACCCCCGACATCCGGCAGAGCAGGTTGAGCGCCACGCGCTCGGCGGTGAGGATCGCCCGGGCCGGCCCTTCGAGGCGCAGGACGACGTCGCCCGGGGCGACGCGGGCGCCGTCGCCGCGCTCCACCGTGACGGTTACCGCCGGATCGACCAGCGCGAAGGCGATGGCGGCGGCATCGGTGCCGGAGATCACCCCGTCCTGGCGGGAGGCGATCACGCCGCGCATCCGCGTACCCGGCGGCACGATGGCGTCGGTGGTGATGTCGCCGGCCCGACCGAGATCCTCGAGCAGGGCGGCGCGCACAACCGGCTCCACGAGGAGCCGCGGCAGGGGCAGGATCTCGTCCGTCAAGACCGATGGCGTCATGGCGTCAGCGCCTCCCGGGCGGCCGTGGTCTCGCGGAACGCGGCGTCGAGCGCTGCGAGCGTCGTCTCGGTATGCGCCGCCGGGGCGGTGTGGGGACAATCGCTGCGCCAATGGGCGCCGCGGCTCTCCCGCCGCTCCAGCGCGCCGCGGGCGATCAGCAGCGCCACCAGGGCGGCGTCACAGGATCGCGCGTGGGGCGCCAGCGTCGCGACGGCACCTTCGAGACCGGCGGCGTCGCGCACGACGCCGACCCGCGTCTCCATCAGCGTGCGGATCGCCGGAAGGTCCGCGCCAGGACGGGCCGCGACGGTCTCGGGTACGATCGCGTTCGGCGGCGGAGCGTCCAACCCATCGGCGATGAAGCGCGCGTAAGCCAGCCCCTCCAGCAGGGAGTTGCTGGCGAGGCGATTGGCGCCGTGGAGGCCCGTGGAGGAGACCTCACCGCAGGCATAGAGGCCCGGCACCGAGGTGGCGCCGTACGCATCCACCTTCACGCCGCCCATGTGATAATGCGCCGCCGGGCGGACCGGGATCGGCTGCACGGCCGGGTCGATGCCGGCGGCGGCGCAGAGGCCCGCCACCGTGGGGAAGCGCTTCGGCATCGCGGCGCCGAGGGCTCCGCGGGCGTCGAGATAGACGAGGCGGCCCCGCTGCAGCGCCTGGAAGATGCCCCGGGCAACCACGTCGCGGGGGGCGAGGTCGCCGCCCGCGATTCCGGCCATCACGGGGGCGCCGGTCTCGTCGATGAGCCGCGCGCCCTCGCCGCGCAGGGCCTCGGTGGCCAGCGGCATCGGATCGGTGCCGGCCGCGATGGCGGTGGGGTGGAACTGCACGAACTCCATGTCGCGCATCACGGCGCCCGCCCGGGCGGCGAGGGCCAGCCCGCCGCCGACGGCGCCGGTCGGGTTCGTGGTCGCCGCGTAGAGGGCGCCGACGCCGCCGGTGGCGAGCACCACGGCCCGGGCCGGGATGCGGAACCGGGCCCCGTCGCGCTCGGCGACGATGCCGGCCACCGCGCCGCGCGTATCCCGCAGCAGGTCACAGGCGCGGGCCTCGACCACCTCGACCGACGGCGCGGTCAGCACGGCCCGCACCAGCGCTTCGAGGACCCGGGCCCCGGTGGCGTCGCCGCCGGAGCGGACGATGCGGCGGCGGCCATGCGCGGCCTCGAGGCCGAGCGCCAGGGCGCCGTCCTCGGATCGGTCGAACGGGACCCCGATCCGCACCAGCCAATCGATCAGCCCGGGGCCCGCCTGGGCAACCCTCAATGCCACGTCGGGCTCGGTCAGCCCGGCGCCGGCCGCTTCGGTGTCGGCGGCATGGAGCTCCGGCGCATCGTCCGATCCGACCGCGGCGGCGATGCCGCCCTGCGCCCAGCCGGTCGCGGTGCCGAGACCCAGCGGCGAGGCGGTGACCAGCGTCACCGGGCGGGGCGCGAGGCGCAGGGCGACGCTCAGGCCGGCGACGCCGCCGCCGACCACGACGATGCGGTCGGCCGTGTTGGGGGAGATGGCGTTCATCGCGTGCGCACCAGCAGCATGCGCTCCACCGCCGCCCGGGCGCGGTCGGCGAGGGCCGGATCGACCGTGACCTCGTGAGTCATGGTTTCGAGGGAGCGCCGGATGTTGCGCAGGCTCATCCGCTTCATGTGCGGGCACATGTTGCAGGGCTTGATGAACTCGATATCCGGGTTCTGCGCGGCGATGTTGTCGGCCATCGAGCATTCGGTGACGAGCACGACCTGCTTCGGCCGCTTCTGGAGCACGAAGTCCATCATCATCGCGGTCGAGCCGGAGAAGTCGGATTCGGCGACCACGTCCGGCGGGCATTCGGGATGCGCGATCACCGTGACGCCGGGATAGCTGTCGCGGACGTCGCGGATATCGGCCGGGGTGAAGCGCTCGTGCACCTCGCAATGTCCGGCCCAGGTCAGGATCTCGACCTCCGGGATCTCGGCCTGGACGTTCTGCGCCAGGAACTCGTCCGGGATCATCAGCACCCGGGGGGCGTTCAGCGACCGCACCACCGCGACGGCGTTGCCCGACGTGCAGCACAGGTCGGACTCGGCCTTCACGGCCGCCGAGGTGTTGACATAGGTCACGATCGGCACGCCCGGGTACTTGGCCCGCAGGCCACGCACGTCCGCGGCGGTGATCGAATCGGCCAGCGAGCAGCCCGCGCCCATGTCGGGGATGAGCACCGTCTTGCTCGGGTTCAGGAGCTTGGCGGTCTCCGCCATGAAGTGCACGCCCGCCAGGACGATCACGTCGGCGTCGACCGTCACCGCCTCGCGGGCCAGCGCCAGGCTGTCGCCGACGATGTCGGCCACCGTGTGGAAGATCTCCGGTGCCTGGTAATTATGCGCCAGGATCACGGCGTTGCGCTCGCGCTTCAGCCGCAGGATCGCCTCGATGTCGGGCGCGAGCGCCGGCCACTCGATCGCCGGGACGTGCCGGCTGACGCGGGCGTAGAGATCGGGAAGCGGCAGGCCCCGGCCGGGCGTGCGGGAGACGGGTAACACGGTCGACGCCATGGCGTCCTCCATTATGCTCAGTTTGAGCATTGTGCCGTCTAACTTATGAGGGCCGGAGGCGCATGTCTAGATATGCACGCTGTGAGCATAAATCTTTTGCGGCGCGGTGTCATGCTGCGCCGCCGAAGGGCTGAGGCTCAGTAGAAGGTCGCCGGATCGGGCCCGATCCGGCCGTCCGGCCGGTCGAGGGCGGCGATCCGATCCATCTCCGCATCGGACAGCGCAAAGTCGAACAGGGCGATGTTCTCGACGATGCGTTCGGGCCGGGCGGTCTTCGGGATCGCCACGCAGCCGATCTGTACCTGCCAGCGCAGCACGACCTGGGCGGGGCTTTTGCCGTGGTCCTGAGCGATCGCCAGGATGGCCGGATCGTGCAGCTCCTTGCCCTGGCCGAGGGGGCTCCAGGATTCGGTCACGATCCCGTGCCGGGCATCGTCCGCGCGCGGCGCCCGGCGCTGGAAATGCGGGTGCAGCTCGATCTGGTTCACAGCTGGCGCGACGCCGGTCTCGGCCAGAAGCATGGCGACGTGCTCCGGCGTGAAGTTCGACACGCCGATCGACTTGGCCCGACCCTCGTCACGGAGCTGGATCAGCGTCTTCCAGGTCTCCACGAACAGGCGCCGCTGCGGGCACGGCCAGTGGATCAGGTAAAGGTCGACATAGGGGAGGCCGAGGCGCTCCAGGCTCTCGTCGAAGGCGCGCCGGGCCTCGTCCCGCCCCTGGCGGTCGTTCCAGAGCTTGGTGGTGAGGAAAATCTCGTCCCGCGACACCCGTGCGTCGCGGATGCCCCGGCCGACCCCCGCCTCGTTCCCGTAGGCGGCGGCGGTGTCGATCAGGCGGTAGCCCGCCTGCAACGCCCGGCCGACGAGGTCCGGCGCCTGCGCGTCGGAGAGCTGCCAGCAGCCGTAGCCGATCTGGGGGATGCGGTGCCCATCGTTCAGGGCCAGGGTCGGGACAGATATGGCCATGCAGTAAGCCTCTGGCTGAATGTTCCAGCCCTCACGTGGACCGGCGGCGTCACCGAGCAAGGCCGATCGACGAGAAGCTATGGCTCCGATGGGTCCCCGTCCGAAGGCTGAGCCGCGGTAAACGGGCGCAGTCTGGACCGGATCTAATCCGCGGAGCCGGACGTTGGCGGACCAGATTCCAGGTTGCGCCGCGCAGCGTCGCGCACGGACGGGATAGCAGCATGACAGACGCGACTCCGAAGAGACCGTTCGCCCTGACCCGGCGGTCTGTGGTGGAAGGCTGCGCCGTGGCCGGGGCGCTGGGCGCCCTCGGGGTCCGGCCCGCGCCCGCCGTCGCCGCCCCCGGCGATCCGGCTCCGCAGACCCTGCCGGTGCGGCTCACCATCAACGGCCAAGCGCACGACCTCGTCCTCGACACGCGCACGACTCTGCTCGACGCCCTGCGGGAACACCTCGCGCTGACCGGCACGAAGAAGGGCTGCGACCACGGCCAGTGCGGCGCCTGCACGGTGCTGGTCGACGGGCGGCGGATCAACAGCTGCCTGACGCTCGCCGCGATGCACGACGGCGATCAGATCACCACCATCGAGGGGCTCGCCTCCGGCGACCAACTGCACCCGATGCAAGCAGCTTTCCTGGAGCATGACGGCTTCCAGTGCGGCTACTGCACGCCGGGCCAGATCTGCTCGTCGGTGGGCATGCTGAGCGAGGTCAAGGCCGGGTGGCCGAGCCACGTCACCGAGGACGTGGCGTCGAGCCCCAGCCTCAGCGACGACGAGATCCGCGAGCGGATGAGCGGCAACATCTGCCGCTGCGCCGCCTACCCGAACATCGTTGCGGCGATCCGCGACACCGCCGCCAGCAACCTCTGAGGGGGCGGACATGAAGGCTTTCACCTACGAGCGTCCCGCGACCGTGCAAGACGCCGCCAAGCTCGCGGCCGAACGGCCGAACGCCCGGTTCATCGCTGGCGGCACCAATCTCCTCGATCTGATGAAGCTGCAGGTCGAGACCCCGGCGACGCTGATCGACGTCAACCGGCTTCCCCTGGACAAGGTCGAGGCGACGCAGGAGGGCGGGCTGCGCATCGGCGCGCTGGTGCGCAATTCCGACCTCGCCGCCGACCCGCGGGTCCGGAAGGACTACGCCGTCCTGGCGAAGGCGCTCCTGGCCGGCGCCTCGGGCCAGCTCCGCAACAAGGCGACCACCGCCGGCAACCTGCTCCAGCGGACGCGCTGCTACTATTTCTACGATACGGCCATGCCCTGCAATAAGCGGGAACCCGGCTCGGGCTGCTCGGCCATCGGTGGGTTCAACCGCATCATGGCGGTGCTGGGCACGAGCGAGGCCTGCATCGCCACCAACCCGTCCGACATGAACGTCGCCATGCGCGCCCTCGACGCCACCGTGGAGACGATGGACCCGAATGGGCAGGCGCGGACGATCCCGATCGCCGACTTTTACAGGCTGCCCGGCGACACGCCGCAGATCGAGACCGACCTGCGCACCGGCGAGATCATCACCGCCGTCACCCTGCCGAGGCCGGTGGCGGGCCTGCATATCTACCGGAAGGTCCGTGATCGGGCCTCCTACGCCTTCGCCACGGTCTCCGTGGCCGCGGTGATCGCCGGCGCCGAGGGCGGGAAGCCCCACGCGGCGCGGCTCGCCTTCGGCGGTCTGGCGCACAAGCCCTGGCGGGTGGCCGAGGCCGAGACGGCGCTGGTGCAGACCGGCTCCGCCGACGCCGCCGCCGACGCGGTCCTCAAGGGCGCCCGCGGCTACGGCAGCAACGACTTCAAGATCCCGCTGACGCGGCGGACCCTGCGCGCCGTCGTGGCGCAGGCGACCCGCGCGTAGCCCTCCCGCTCAAGGACCGTCCCCATGGAGATGAACCAGCCGATCGGCCAAACGCCGCTCGACGACCGTCCCGACGGGCTCGTCGGCAAGCCTCTGAGCCGCGTCGAGGGCAAGCTCAAGGTCACGGGCCACGCGCCCTACGCCTACGAGACCCGGGCGCTGCAGAACCCCGCCTACGGTTTCATCGTGGCCGCCACCATCGCGTCCGGCACGATCAGGTCGATTGATGCCGATGCCGCCCGCCGGGCGCCCGGCACGATCCTGGTGATGACCCACGAGAACGTACCCGCGCAGGGGGAGAAGAAGGAGCAGGTCTGGCCGCAGCTCCAGGGGACGCAGGTCGCCTTCTACGGGCAGCCGGTGGCCTTCGTGGTGGCCGAGACCTTCGAACAGGCCCGCGCCGCCGCGATGCTGGTGAAGGTGCAGTACGACGCCCAGACGCCCAAGGGCCATCTCAAGGACGCGATGGCGTCGGCCTACGAGCCGAAGCCGATCAACTCGCCGCCGGATTCGAAGCTCGGCGACTTCGACGCGGCCTTCGCGGCGGCGCCGGTGAAGCTCGACGTGGAGTACGTCACGCCGAACCAGATCCACGCCCAGATGGAGCCGCACGCGACGATCGCCGCCTGGGACGGCGACGGTGTCGTCCTCCATACCGCCAATCAGATGCCGAACCGCGGCCAGAAGGCGCTGGGCTCCGTGCTCAAGCTGCCCCCCGAAAAGGTGCGGATTGTCAGCCCGTATATCGGCGGTGGCTTCGGGGCGAAGTTGCAGGTCCAGCCTGAGGCGACCCTGGCGATCCTGGCCTCGAAGCTGATCGAACGGCCCGTCAAGGTCGCCCTGACCCGGCAGCAGGAATTCCACGTCGCGACCCATCGCAGCGACACGATCCAGCGGATCCGCCTCGGTGCCGACAGCGAGGGCCGTCTCTCGGCCATCGGTCACGAATCCTGGTCCGACACCGCCGAGGGCGACGGATTCTTCGAGACCGCCGCGAACGTTACCCGCTCCCTTTACGCGGCGCAGAACCGCGTCACCCGCCACCGGCTGGTGAACTTGAACATGCCCATCGCCTCGTCCATGCGCGCACCGGGCGAGGCCGTGGGTCAGCTCGCCTTCGAGTGCGCCATGGACGAGCTGGCCGAACAGTTGAAGATCGACCCGATCGAGTTGCGGGTCCGCAACGAGCCGGCCGAGGATCCCGAGAAGAAGGTGCCGTTCTCCACCCGCCAGCTCGTGCCATGCATGCGCGAGGGCGCGCGGTTGTTCGGATGGGACAAGCGCCAAGCGACGGGCAGCCGGCGTGACGGCAACTGGCTCGTCGGCATGGGCATGTCGGCGGCCGCCCGCCTCAACCCGCTGATGCCGTCCTCCGCCAAGGTGAAGCTCGGGCCGGACGGCGTGCTGGTCGTCCAGATGGCCATGACCGATCCCGGTACGGGCACCTACACGATCCTCACCCAGATCGCCGGCGAGATGCTGGGCCTTCCGCCCGAGCGCGTGCGGGTCGAGATCGGCGACACGGACTTCCCCTACGCGTCCGGCTCGGGTGGGTCCTTCGGTGCCGCCTCGGCGGGATCGGCCCTCTATGTCGCCTGCAACAACCTCCGGCAGGCCGTGCTCAAGGCCGGCGATCTCAACCCGGATGGCGCGACGTTCCGCGATGGCGCGGTCAGGTCGGGCAACCGCACCGAGGCGCTCACCGACTTGGCCAAGTCGGGTCTGGAGGCCTCGGGGGAGATCAAGCCCGGCGAGATGAAGCAGAAATTCTCGCAGTACTCCTACGGCGCGCATTTCGCGGAGGTCGGAGTCGATATCGACACCGGCGAGATCCGGCTGCGGCGGATGCTCGGCGTCTTTACGGGCGGCCGCATCCTCAACGCCAAGACCGCGCGCAGCCAGGCGATCGGCGGCATGACCTTCGGTGTCGGCGCGGCGCTGATGGAGGATGCGGTGGTCGATCCCCGCTACAGCTACTTCGTCAACCACGACATGGCCGAGTATCACGTGCCGGTCCATGCCGACATCCCGGCGATCGATGCGGTGTTCCTGCCGGAACTCGACGACAAGACCAACCCTTTGAAGAGCAAGGGGCTGGGTGAACTCGGCATCTGCGGGGCCGGCGCGTCGCTGGCCAACGCGATCTACAACGCCACCGGCATCCGCGTCCGCGAATACCCGCTGACCCTCGACAAGATGCTCAAGGGCTTCGAGGAGCAGGAGGGGCAGGCACAGCGGCGGACCTGACCCAGGTCGGAACTCCGCACCCGCGGTTGACGGCAGGACGCGCAGGCGGGACACCGGGCTAAAAGCCCGAACACGGGGGACGCCCGGTGCCCGACAGCCGATCCGACCACCGCCACCCACCGGAGCGGTTCAACGCCGCTCGGTACTGCCTCGCCGAGAACGCCCGCCTGCGTCCCGACAAAACCGCGCTGATCATGGTCGGCGATGGCACGGTCGACCGGCTCAGCTTCGGTGCGGCCGATCGGGCCGTGCGCGGCATCGCGGCGGGGCTGCGCGCCTTGGGGCTGGAGCCCGGCGACCGGGTGATGATCCGGATGGGCAACGAGGCCGACTACGTCCTCGTCTATTTCGGCGCCCTGGCGGCGGGACTGGTGGCGCTGCCCTCCTCGCCCCAGCTCACCGAGCCCGAGGCGGCGTTCCTGATGGAGAATTCCGGGGCCGCTGCGGTGGTGATCGGCAGCGGCTGCACAGTCTCCGCGGAGGCGCTCGGCAACCGCCGCCTGCTCGATGCCGCTGCGATCGCGCGGATGAAAGCTGGCCCGCCGCGCCCCGACTACGCCGACACCGCCGCCGACGATCCGGCGATGCTGATCTACACCTCCGGGACCACGAGCCGGCCGAAGGGCGTGCTTCACGCCCACCGGGCCGCCTATGGCCGGCGGCCGATGCTCGACCATTGGCTTGGGCTGACGGAATCCGACGTGATGCTGCATGCCGGCACCATGAACTGGACCTACACGCTCGGGGTGGGCCTGAGTGACCCCTGGTCGGTGGGCGCCACCGCGGTGCTCTACAATGGCCCGCGCGACCCTGCGGTCTGGCCGCGCCTGATCGCCGAGTACGGTGCCACCCTGTTCGCCGCGGTGCCCACTCTCTACCGCCAGATCCTGAAATACGGCGACCTCGGCGCCCACGATCTGTCGTGCCTGCGCCACGGCTGCACGGCGGGCGAGCCGCTTCCGATTGCGCTGCTCGAAGCCTGGATTCAGGCCACGGGCAAGCCCCTCTACGAGGCCCTCGGGATGAGCGAGATCTCGACCTACATCTCCAGCGGCCCGACCATCCCGGTGCGCCCCGGCTCGCCCGGCAAGCCGCAACCCGGCCGGCGGGTGGCGATCCTGCCGGTCGAGGGCGTGCCCGTCCCCCTCCCGGCCGGCGAGATCGGCCTGCTCGCCGTCCATCGCTCCGAGCCGGCGCTGATGCTCGGCTATTGGAACCGCCCCGGGGAGGAAGCCGAGGTGTCGCGCGGGGACTGGTTCGTCGGCGGCGACCTCGCCCGGCTCGACGCCGACGGCTACCTCTGGTTCGAAGGCCGCAACAACGACCTGATGAAGGCGATGGGCTACAGGGTCTCGCCCAACGAGGTCGAGGCGGTGCTCGCCGCCCACCCGTCCGTGGCGGAGGTCGGCGTGGCCGAGCTGCCGGTGCGCGCGGATGTCTCGGTGATCTGCGGCTTCGTGGTGCTCCAGCCCGATTCCGAACCGGACGCCGAGGCGCTGCTCGCGTATTGCGCCGAGCGGCTTGCGGCCTACAAATGCCCGCGGGAGATCCGCTTCCTCGACGCCCTGCCGCGCACGGCGAACGGCAAGGTGCAGCGGAAGCGGCTGGCGGCGACCGTGGCGGAGTGACGGGGCGCGCGCCCAGGTCCTCCGATCCGGCACGTCAGTTCGAGCGCGCGCCTTCTCCGGCGCGGACCTGAGATGTCACAGGTCGGCTCGGGAGGGCGCGATCGGCCTCCTCATCCCTGTGGGCTCCGAAATCCGCATATCGCTCCCGAATGAGGGCAAAGACCGGCCCCGCGCGCGCCCTCCCCGCCTCTGCGGGCGGGAATTGCCCACCCGCGTCTATTCCAAAACCCCTACAGCAGCGTCCCGCGCAGGATCAGCAGCGCGACGGAGAAATAGATCACGAGACCGGTGACATCGACCAGCGTCGCCACGAACGGCGCCGAGGCGGTGGCGGGGTCGAAGCCGATCCGCTGGAGCAGGAACGGCAGCATCGAGCCCGACAGGGACCCGAAGGTCACGATCCCGACCAGTGCCGACCCCACGGTCACAGCGACCAGCGGCCAGTGCTCGCCGTAATCGTAGAGGCCGAGCTTCTGCCACGCCACGATCCGGATCACCGCGATCACCCCGAGGATCGACCCGAGAACGATGCCGGTGGGCAACTCCCGCAGCGCCACGCGCCACCAGTCCCGCAGGCGGATCTGGTGCAGGGCCAGCGCCCGGATCAGCAGCGAGGTCGCCTGCGAGCCCGAATTGCCCCCCGAGCTCATGATCAGCGGGATGAACAGCGTCAGGACGATCGCCTTCTCCAGCTCCCCCTCGAAGCCCTGCATGGCCGAGGCGGTGAGCATCTCCGAGAGGAACAGCGCGCACAGCCAGCCGGCGCGCTTCCGGATCATCGTGAAGAAGCCGATATCCATGTAGGGCTCGGGCAGCGCCTCCATGCCGCCGAAGCGCTGCACGTCCTGCGTCTGCTTCTCGATCATCGCGTCGATCATGTCGTCGACGGTGACGATGCCGATGACGTGGCCGACCGCGTCGACCACCGGCAGCGCCAGGAGATCGTACTTGGAGATCAGCCGGGCCGCCTCCTCGCGGCTGGCGGTGGGCGAGACGGCGAGCGGCCGCCGTCCCGGGGCGACGCTGAGCACGTTGTCGTTCGGATCCCCAGAGATCAGCCGTCGCAGGGGCACCGCCTTGGTGAGCGCCCGGGTCCGCGGGTCGAGCACGAAGATCGCGTAGATGGTCTCGCGGGTCTTCTCGACGTGGCGGATGTGCTCCAGCGTCTGGCCTACGGTCCAGGTGCCGGGGATGGTGACGAACTCGGTGGTCATCAGCGAGCCGACCGTCTCCTCGCCGTAGGCCGAGAGCCGGTCCACGGCCCCGCGGGTCTCGGCGTCGAGGCGGGCGCGCAGGTCGGAGCGGCCTGGCTCTTCGATCTCGCGGAAGACGTCCGTGACCCGGTCGGCCGACATCCCCGACAGGTAGGCCGCCACCCGGTCCCGGGGCAGCATCTCGATGATGTCGGCGGCGCAGTCGAGCTCCGGCTGGTCGAGCACCTCGACCGCCCGCTCCAGCGGCAGGCCCAGCAGGATGGCGGCCGCGACCTCGGGCGCCTCCTCGTTGAGTTTCTCCACGATGTCCGGGGCGCGCTCGTCCGAGAGCCGCGCAGCCAGAACGGACGGGTCGATGCGCGTGTCGAAGGGGGCGATCTCGTTCATGGCCTCGCCTCGTGAGTTACGAGGCGACGCGGCGCCGGTCATCCTGGGTCAAGGCCGTGACCGGTCGCCGCGTCGGCGCCCCGCGGCCAGGCCTCTCAGCGGCTCAGGCGGGACGACGGCGCGTGGCCGGGCACGGCAGGCACGATCGGTCGGGCACGTCGCTTCGCTGGTCGCTGCTTGAAGGGGAGCACGGCGCCGCCGAAGACAGCGTCGCGCCGGTGCCTCGTGCGCCCGCGAAAAAAGTCAGTCAAGTCGAAACCGTGCCGGAAACGGCGTTGCCGGGGCCCTGAACCCACAGGAGAGGCCCGAGTGTCGCGCGGCGGCACCAGGGGTCCCCCGGGGGTCCCGACGGGGTCCCTATGAGAAATATAAGTGTTGTGCTCGCTTGTATTGCGTCCAAGATATCGGCTATATACCGCTCACCAACAGCGAGGAGAAACGCCATGGCTTGGTCTGCCCCGATCGTGTCCGAAGTCTGCGTCGGCATGGAAGTCACCAGCTACGAGTCGGCCGAGATCGACACCTTCAACTAAGACGTGCGGGGGCCGGAGCGCCCAGCGCCCTGCCCTTCGTGGTCTCCTAGACAATCACCCGAAGTTCATCAGGAGGAAATCATGGCTTGGTCTGCCCCGATCGTGTCCGAAGTTTGCGTCGGCATGGAAGTCACCAGCTACGAGTCGGCTGAGATCGACACCTTCAACTAAGACGTCGACGATCTGTATGGGCGCCGCTTCATCCGAAGCGGCGCTTTTCGTTTGTGCGGCGTTCCGAGCGCCGCCGAAGCAGTGGAGCATTCGGACCCTCCGTATCGCTGCTTCGGCGGGGCGGTCACAGCGACGGCGTGGACACGATAAGCGCGCTCACCCCACGAACAGGCCGGCAATCGCCGCGCTGGTGAGATTCGACAGCGTCCCCGCCAGGATCGCCCTTAGCCCGTAGCGGGCGACCTCGGAGCGCCGCTCCGGGACGAGGCTCGAGAAGCTCGCGAGCTGGATCGCGATCGACGCGAAATTCGCGAACCCGCACAGGGCGAAGCAGACGATCGCCTGCGTACGCGGGTCGAGGGTTCCGCCGGTCAGGATCGGCGACAGGTTGGCGTAGGCGAAGAACTCGTTGAAGGCGAGCTTCTGGCCGATGGCCCCGCCGACCAGGGTCGCGTGCTCCCACGGCGCGCCGAGCAGCCAGGCCAGCGGGGCGAGCGCCCAGCCGAGCACGCCCTCGATCGAGGCGGCGGGATAACCCACCAGCCCGCCGATCGTGCCGAACAGGCCGTCCGCCAGGGCGATCAGCCCGACGAAGGCGATCAGCATGGCCCCGACCGAGACCGCGACCGCCAAGCCCTTCTGCGTGCCGTCGGCAGCCGCTTCGATGACATTGGCCGCCCGGGTCTCGCCGAACTCCACCTGGGTGGTGGTGATCCGGGTCGGCTCCGTAGAGGGCACCAGGATCTTGGCGTAGAGCAGGCCGCCGGGGATCGCCATCACGGAGGCGGCGAGCAGGTAGGTCATCGGGACGCCGAGCGCCGCGTAACCGGCCAGGATCGAACCCGCGGTGGACGAGGCGCCGCTCGCCATCACGGCGAACAGCTCGGCGCCGGTCAGGATTGCGAGGAACGGGCGCAGGGCCACCGCGATCTCGCTCTGGCCGATGGCGATGGTGATGACCGCGGCGAAGGATTCGATCGGCGCGGTGCCGAGGATCCGGCGCAGCACCGCCCCGAGGCCCCGGGCGAGCGCCTGCATCAGGCCGAGGTGGTAGAGCACCGCGATCAGCGCCGACACGTACAGGATCTGTGGCAGCACCCGCAGGGCCAGGATGAAGCCCGAGCCGCCGAACAGTTCGAACATCTTCGGCTCGACGAGGCCCCCGAACAGGAACGCGGTGCCGCGGTCGCCGTAGGCGAGCACGGTGGCGACGACGGCGGCCGCCGCCGTCAGCGCCGCCTGCCCGGCCGGCAGGAACAGGACCAGGGCCCCGAGCCCCACCTGAAGCGCGAGCGCAGTCAGGACGACCCGGGGGCGGATCGCCCGTCGATTCGTGGAGAACAGAACCGCGACGGCGAGCAGCAGCAACAGGCTGAGGCCGGCATGGGTGAGACGGTCGAGCATCGCGGCTTTCGGGTTCGCGCTTGACGGGGGCCCATGGAAGGTTCGGGCCAGTCCCCATCACACCGGGCGCCGCGCGACCAGATACGGCGCGAACAGGTCACGCACCTGCGCGAACCCCCAGTCGAGATCCGCCTCGGTCAGCGCGGTACCACCCTGGAGGCGGTGGCTCATCCAATGGCCGGAGACGATCCAGGCGTTGTCGATGAGCCGCCCGAGGCCCTCCGGGTCGATCCGAAGCCGCCCCGCCCGCACGGCCGCCTCGAAGACGCCCCGGGCCAGGGCCTGCGTCCGCGCGCGAAGGGCGTGGACGCGCGGGCGCAGGGCGGGGGCGATCTCCACCATGGCGATTCCGTCGCGGTAGATGCAGCGGTAGCGCCAGATCAGGTCGAACCAAGCCCGCTGGTAGGCGAGCAGCGCCTCCGGCGCCCCGGCATCGGCCGGCATCCCCCCGGCTACCGCCACGGCCTCCGCCTCGAAGGCTGCGAACAGCGCCTCGACCAGGCCGGATTTCCGCGGAAAATGATACTGGAGGTTCCCCTCCCGGATCCCCGCGGCGGCGGCGATCTCGGCCGTGGTCACCCGGCCGAGCCCCCGGGCGTTGAACAGGTCGAGGCTGACCGCCAGGATCCGGTCGCGGGTGCTTAGGAGCCGCCCATCGGCAGCCCGTTCGCTCTCCTGCAATCCCCGGCTCCGGCCCCGCGCCATCGTCTCCGACCCTGGTCTAGGGTGTACACCCTAGACAGTCGTGGAGGCGAGGGCTATCCCTGAAGGGAAGCGCGGACGAAGCGGCGCGGCGGGAGGCGACGTTTGGCTCAGACATTTCGACTCGCCGGTGCCGTCGCCCTCGTCACCGGTGCCGCGAGCGGCATCGGGGCCGCCCTGGCGACCGGGCTCGCCGCCAAGGGATGCAGCCTCCTGCTGGTGGACCGCGATCCGGTCGGGCTCGAGGACATCGCCGGTCGGATCCGCGACCGCGGGACCGCGGTGGAGACCCGGGTCGTCGATCTCGCGGACGCGGAGGCGATCCGCGCGCTGCCGGACTGGGCCGGGGCGCGGTTCGGACATCTCGACCTCCTGATCAACAATGCCGGCGTCGCCCTCGGGGGCCGGTTCGACGAGACGCATCTCGAGGATTTCGAGTGGCTCATGGACATCAACTTGCGCGCGGTCGTGCGGATGTGCCACGCCTTCCTGCCGATGCTGTGCGCCCGGCCGGCGGCGCAGGTCGTCAACCTGTCGAGCCTGTTCGGCCTGATCGCGCCGCCGGGTCAGGTCGCCTACTGCACCAGCAAGTTCGCCGTCCGCGGCTTCTCCGAGGCCCTGCGGCATGAATATGCCGGCAGCGGGCTCGGGGTGACCGTGGTTCATCCGGGGGGCGTTGCCACCGCCATCTCGCGCAACGCCCGCGGCCGGCGCCCGCCCACCGACCCCGAGGCGGCCAAGCGCGCGGCGGTGGAGGACGAGGAGGCCCGCGCGGCCTTCGGCAAGCTCCTAACCCTCGACCCCGCGACGGCGGCGGCCGCGATCATCCGCGGGATCGAGACCCGGGCGCCGCGGATCGTGATCGGCAAGGATGCCCGGAACGCGGCTCTGATCCAGCGGCTGATGCCGGTGGGCTACTGGAAGACGATCGTGCGACTGTCCGGGGGGACGCTCTGAGATGGCGAGCCTGCGCGCCTATATCGGCGCCTACATGATCCGCAGCCGGGTCCGCGGTCCCCTCGCCCGGGCCCGGGACGCTGCCGACTTCCGCCGCATCTTCGAGGCCCAGGCCTTCCCGGATCCCAAGGGCGTGACCTACGAGGCGGGCAGCGTCGGCGGCGTGCGCGGCGAGTGGGTCCGGCCGAAGTCCGGACCCGGGCGCCGGATGCTGTACATCCACGGCGGCGGCTTCATCGCCTGCTCGCCGCGCACGCACCGGCCCGTGACAGGCGCCCTGGCGAGCCGCGGCTTCACGATCTTCGTCCCGGATTACCGCCTCGCGCCGGAGCACCCGTTTCCGGCCGCGGTCGAGGACGTCATGGCCGTCTGGGCGGCATTCAGCGCCGAGGAAACGGCCTGCGTGGCGGGCGAATCGGCCGGCGGCAATCTCGCCCTGGTGCTGATGGGCGAGGCCCGCGCCCGGAACCTGCCGATGCCCTGGGCCGCCGCCCTGTTCTCCCCGGCCACGGACTTCGTCTCCGAGGACGGTTCGCGGGTGACGAATGCGTGGCGCGACGCCATGTTCGACCCGAAGGCGCTCGCCACGATCCGGCAGATGTATCTCGGCCGCGCCGATCCGGCCGACCCGCGGATCTCGCCGCTCCTCGGCGATCCCACCGGCTTCCCGCCGCTCCTGTTCCACGTGGGCGACCGCGAGGTGCTGCGCGACGATTCCGTCCGCATGGCGGAGCGAGCCCGGGCAGCCGGCGTCGCGGCGGAGCTGAAGGTCTTCCCCGTCGTGTCCCACGCCTGGCAGTTCGCGGCCAACATGCTGCCGGAGGCGCGCACCTCCCTCGACGAGGCTGCCGCCTTCCTGAAGGCGCACACCCCCTAGGCCACCCCCGGGAGCCCCGCGCGATGATTGAAGCTTCAGACGCCGCCGCGCGCTCCGAACCCCTGGCGGTGCTCATCGTCGGGGCCGGCTTCTCCGGGCTCGCGATGGCGATCCGGTGCCGGCAGGCGGGGATCGGGCCATTCCGGGTGATCGAGAAGGGCGACGGAATCGGCGGCACGTGGCACGACAACACCTATCCGGGGGCGGCCTGCGATGTGCCCTCGCATCTCTACTCCCTGTCCTTCGCCCCGAAGGCGGATTGGAGCCGGATGTATGCGCCGCAGGCGGAGATCCTGGCCTATCTCCGGGAGACGGCGGAGCGCCACGGGCTGATGCCGCTGATCCAGCTCGGCACCGCCTTTCAGGGCGCGACCTGGGACGAGGCGCGCGCCCTCTGGCACGTGGAGACCGATCGCGGCCCGATCACCGCGCGGGCGATCGTCTCCGGGATGGGCGGCCTGCACCATCCGGCCTATCCTGACATCCCCGGCCGCGACGCCTTCGCCGGGCCGGCCTTCCACACGGCAGCGTGGGACCATGCCGTAAGCCTCGCCGGCAAGCGCGTCGGCGTGATCGGCACGGGGGCGAGCGCGATCCAGGTCGTGCCGGAACTCGCCGAGGTCGCCGGCCAGCTGACCCTGTTCCAGCGCACGCCGCCCTGGATCATGCCCAAGAACGACCACGCCATCGCGGAGCGCATCAAGGCCCGGTACCGGCGCCTACCCCTCGCCCGGCGGCTCGAACGGGCCCGGCTGTTCTGGCTGCACGAGGTGCGCGCGCTCCTGGGCTTCACCAAGGTCTCGAAGCTCACCGGTCAGGCCGAGGCCCTGGCGCGGCGGCACCTCGCCAAGGCGGTCCCGGATCCGGAGTTGCGGCGCCGCCTCACGCCGAACTACCGGCTCGGCTGCAAGCGCGTGCTGATCTCCGACACGTACTACCCGGCGCTCCAGCGCCCGAACGTCACCCTGGAGACCGGAAGCATCGCGCGGATCACGCCGGGCGGGGTGACCACGCAGGACGGCCGGACTCACGACCTCGACGCGATCGTCTACGCCACCGGCTTCGACGTCACCGCGACCTTCACGCGGATGAACCTCGTCGGCCGCGACGGCCTGCGCCTGGCGGACGCCTGGGCCGGGGGCATGGGGGCCTACCAGGGAATCACGGTCGCCGGGTTCCCCAACTACTTCATGCTGCTCGGGCCCAATACGGGCCTCGGCCACAACTCGGTCGTGGCGATGATCGAGGTTCAGGTCCAGCACGTGCTCGACTGCCTCGGGGCCCTGCGCCGCGGGACCCGGGCCGTCGAGGTCCGCCCGGAGGCGCAGGCCCGCTTCCTCGATCGGATCCGCGCGCGGCTCGCCGACAGCATCTGGCAGGCCGGCGGCTGCCGCAGCTGGTATCTCGACGCGCAGGGGCGCAATGCGACCCTCTGGCCGGATTCCGTGATGGCCTACCGCCGGAGCGCCCGGCGCGCCCGCATGGCGGACTACCGGCTGGGCTGAACCCGCCTCGGGCGCGCTAGAACGCGAACCCGGCTTCCGCCGCGAAGGCGTCGAGGCCGGGCAGCGACGCATCGAACAGCGGGCGCCCCCCAAAGGCGTCGCCGGCGCGGACGAACACCGTCACCTTCGCGTTCCGGTGCGGTCCCATCACGCAGACCAGCCGGCCGTCGTCCTTAAGCTGTTCCAGCAGCGCCTGCGGCCGGACCTCGACGCGGCCGTTGATCAGGATCGCGTCGAAGGGCGCCTGCTTCGGCGCGCCCGATTCGATCGGACCCTCGATCACCTCGGCGGCACTGCCCAGCTGGGCGCGCGCCGCCGCGGCGAGGTCCGGAACCGATTCGAGCGCCGTGACCTTCGCGCCGAGCTGCGCCATGATGGCCGCCGCGTAGCCGTAGCCGCTGGCGACGTCGAGGGCGGCGACGCCCGGGCGGATGCGCAGGGCCTGGATCATCCGGGCGAGCACCATCGGCGCCGGCATGCAGCGGGCCTCGGCGCCCGCCCCGCCGATCTGCAGAGTCTGGTCGATATAGGCGAAGGGCTCGCGCCCCTTGGGCACGAAGGTCTCGCGCGCCACGGTGTCGAACGCGTCGAGCACCGAATTGTCGTTCACGTCGAAGGTCCGCAACTGGCAGTCGACCATCATCCGCCGCGCCTGCGCGTAATCGATCATCGATGCGTGTCCCCGAACCGGATCGGAACGCTGCGTCGGCCGGGCTCCGGCGGACGGCCGGCACCCCGGCCAAGCCTAAGCTTCCCGGACGGGGGGCGTTTTCGGAGATCGTTCGCCAAAACGCAAGGTGAGCGCGCGGAACGAATCCGGGGCCGCACCCGGGTCGTCCCGGTTCTCTCCTCGACGCAGACGTGAAATACCGGTCTCAGGGATGCTGTCGACATGCAGCGCTCAGACGCAACCAAGACATCTGCCGCGGCCGGACGGCCGACGCGCAGGGGACAATTCGGGAGGTCCTGCGATGCGCGTCCGCTCCGTGCGCCTGTGTGCCTGCGCCGTCGCGCTGGGTCTTCTGCCCCCGGCCGTGGCGCCGGCCTCCGCCCGGATCGTCGGCATCGACATCACCGCGGTCGAACCCTTCGCGGACGGCGCGGGCTTCGGCCAGGCCGGCCCCTACGAGCGGGTGATCGGATTCGCCCGCGGCGAGATCGACCCGGCGGACCCGGCCAATGCCGGCATCGCAGATATCGCGTTGGCGCCCCGCAACGCCCGTGGCCTCGTGGCGTACCGAACGGACCTGTTCATCCTGCGCCCGAAGGATCCGGCACGCGGCAGCGGCACGCTTCTCTACGAGGTGCTGAACCGCGGCCGGAAGTTCCTGTTCAACTGGGTGCTCGACGCGCCTGCGCAGGCCGGACAGGCGGTCAACGACCCGCGCACGGCGCGGGACGCGGGCACCGCCCTGGTGCTCAACCGCGGCGACACGATCGTCTGGTCCGGCTGGGAGGCGGACGCCCTGCGCCAGAACGGCGGCATGGCGATCGACGTGCCGGTGGCCCTTCGGGACGGCAAGCCGATCACCGGGACCGTGCGGGACGAGCTCGTCAGCGGGACGCGCGGGCCCACGGAGGCGCCGTTCTACCTCACGTTCGAGGCCGCCGGGACCGATCAGCCCGGGGCCACGCTGACCGTCCGCCGCCGCGAGGCCGACGCGCCCCTGCCGGTGCCGCGGGCGGCCTGGGCGTTCGCGGGGCCGCGCCAGCTCAGGCTGCTGCCCGCAGGCACGAAGCCGCAGCCCGGCTCGCTCTACCAGTTCACCTACGAGGCCGTCGGCCCCAAGGTGCTGGGTCTCGGTTTCGCCGCCACCCGGGACGTGGTCGCCTTCCTGCGCGGGGGCTCCGCAGACAATCCGGCCGGCGGGGGCGTACAACGTGCCGTGGCCCTGGGCATCTCGCAGAGCGGCCGGTTCCTGCGCGACTTCGTCCATGACGGCTTCAACCGGGACGAGGCCGGCGCCCGTGTGTTCGACGGGGTGTTGGCCCACATCTCCGGGATCGGCGGCGTGTTCCTGAACGCCCGCTTCGCCCAGCCTTCGCGCACCAACACCCAACACGAGGACCATCTCTACCCGGAGAACGCCTTCCCGTTCTCGGCCGCCACCCTGCACGACCCGGTCACCGGCCGGAACGGCGCGCTCCTGCGCGACGACGGGTTCGACCCGCTGTGGATGGAGGTCAACACCGGGACCGAGTACTGGCAAAAGGGCGCCTCGCTGCTGACCACCGATCCCCTCGGCCGGGTCGACCTCGACCTGCCGGACACGGCCCGTGCCTACCTGATCGCGGGGGGCTTCCATTACGGCCGCTCCGACCTCGTCTCCGACAGGGGCCCCTGCGCCAACCCGCGGAACACGCTCAATCCCGGTCCGGCCCTGCGCGCCCTGCTGGTCGATCTGGAGGACTGGGTCCGCGACGGCCGGGCGCCGCCGCCGAGCCGGGTCCCGCGCCTGTCGGACGGGACCCTGGTCGAGCCGGCCGCCACCGGTTTCCCCTATGTCCCGGGTCTCGCCATCGCGACGGCCGTCAACGGCATCGCCCGCTTCGCGACCTATGTCGATCCGCACCCAGAGTCGGGACCGCAATACCGGCCGCTGGTGCCGAAGGTCGATGCGGACGGGCAGGACGTCGCCGGCATCCGCCTGCCCGACGTGGCCGTGCCCCACGGCACCCATACCGGCTGGAACCTCTATGCCGAGCCGTTCCCGGCGGGCGAGTTGTGCGACCGCGAGGGCAGCCTGCTGCCCTTCGCGGCGACGCGGGCCGAGCGCGAGGCCACGGGCGATCCGCGGCCCGCCCTGGCCGAGCGCTATCCGAACCCCTCCACCTACGCGGAGGCGATCGCGCAGGCCGTCGATGGTCTGGTGGCCGACCGCCTGCTGCTGCGGGAGGATGGCGACCGGTTCGTGCAGCGCGCCCGCACGGCTGCGCCGCAGCCGTAATCCGCCAACCGGTTACGGCCGCAGGACGCTGTCGCATCGGATTTCGTCCGGCGAGTCGCGTCTTGCGCCGGAATGCTGAATAATGAGTGCAGCGAAAACCGACCGGCCGAGATGCCGGCTGCCCCGGGAGACACCATGACGCCGACCTCCAAGCCGTTCCTGGGCCGGGGCCTCGCCGCCGCCCTCACCTGCCTGGGTCTGGGCGCCGTGGGCCCGCACGCCGCCCATGCCCAAGAGACGCCCGCCACCGCCGCCCCGCCGGCGAGCCTGAAGGTCGAGCGCGGAGACGCGCTCTATGGTCGCCCGGAAAACGGCGCGGCCGTGAAACTCGCGCCGGTCGCGGGTCCGCCGCTCGCGACCCCGGTGGCCAAGCTGCCGCTGGACAAGCTCAAGGTGCCGGACGGTTTCAAGATCGAGGTCTATGCCAGCGGCATCGCCAACGCCCGGGAGATGACCCAGGCGCCGGACGGGACCCTGTTCGTCGGCACCCGCACGGTCGGCAAGGTCTACGCAGTGCTGCCGCAGGCGGGCGCGGACGGGAAGCGCGAGATCAAGACCATCGCGTCGGGGCTGCACCGGCCGAACGGCGTCGCCTTCCACGACGGCGCCCTCTACGTCGCCGAACTGTCCAAGATCTGGCGCTACGACGATATCGAGAAGCACCTCGACAGCCCGGAGAAGCCGGCCCTCGTCTACGACGACCTGCCCAAGGACGAGGCCCATGGCTGGAAGTTCATCGCCATCGGCCCGGACAACAAGCTCTACGTGCCGGTCGGCTCGCCGGGCAACATCCTGATGCCACCGGACACCCACGCCCAGATCCGGCGCATCGACCTCGATGGGAAGAACGCCGAGGTCATCGCCCGCGGCGTGCGCAACACCGTCGGCTTCGACTGGAACCCGAAGACCAAGCAGCTCTGGTTCACCGATAACGGCCGCGACTGGGTCTCGGAGGACATCCCGAACGACGAGCTGAACGTGCTCACCGAGCCGGGCAAGCAGCATTTCGGCTTCCCGTTCTGCCACCAGGGCACCTTCACCGATCCGGAATACGGCTGGGGCCATTCCTGCGCGGAGTTCACCCCGCCGGTGGGCCTGCTCGGACCGCATACGGCCTCGCTCGGGATGCGGTTCTACACCGGCACGATGTTCCCGGAGGCCTATCACGACGCGATCTTCATCGCCCAGCACGGGTCGTGGAACCGCACCACCAAGCTCGGCGGCGCCGTCGTGGTGGCCAAGCCGGGTGCGGACGGCATGGTCGCCGCGGTCGAGCCGTTCCTGACCGGCTTCCTTCAGGACAACAAGTATGTCGGCCGCCCGGTCGACGTGCTCGTCGCGAAGGACGGCTCGCTGCTCGTCTCGGACGATTACAACGGCGCGATCTACCGCGTCAGCTACGGCCACTGATGCGGCCGATGCGGAGACGGCGCGCGGCGCTGGGGCTGGTCTCGGCCCTCGGCACGCTGCTGGCGGGTGCGGCCGGAGCCGCCCCGGAGGCGGCGACACACGAGCTTCTCGCGCCGTGCGTCGCCTGCCACGGGGCGGGCACGTCCGAGACCGAGGGGATACCGTCGCTGGGCGGCCAGCTGCCGGATTACGTCGTCACGCAGCTCTTCCAGTTCCGGGAGAAGCAGCGCGAGGCACCGCCGATGAACGACGTCGCCGCCGAGTTCTCCGACGACGACCTGCGCGCCTATGCCGACGCGGTGGCGACCCTGCCGCCCCCGACCCGGACCGGCGCGCCCGCCGATCCGGCCCTGACCGAACGGGCTCAGGCGCTCGTTGCCAAGCACCAATGCACCTCCTGCCACGGCGCCGACCTCGCCGGGCGGGAGTCGATCCCACGGATCCGGGCGCAGCGGGAGGAGTACCTCGCCAAGGCGCTGACCGGCTACAAGAGCAATGCCCGGCCCGGCTACGATCCCGCGATGAACGAGGTCGCGCAGGAGCTGAGCGAGGCCGACATCAAGGATCTGGCGGCCTACGTGTCGCGGCTCTGACGATTGCGCGCGGCGCGGCCGCGCTGGCGGCGGCGGACAGCGGCCCCGCCGCCGCCCCGATGCTTGACCGGAGCACCGCGCAGGCCCACTTCCGGTTCGCCGGGGGCAAAGTGGGACACGAGCCGATGATCGATCTGTACTACTGGCCGACGCCGAACGGCCACAAGATCACGATTTTCCTCGAAGAGGCGGATCTCGCCTACCAAATCCAGCCAATCAATATTGGCAAGGGTGAGCAATTCAACCCGGATTTTCTGAAGATCGCCCCCAACAATCGCATGCCGGCGATCGTCGACGACGAGCCTACGGGGGGCGGCGCTCCGGTCCCGCTGTTCGAATCGGGCGCGATCCTGCTCTACCTCGCCGAGAAGACCGGGCGTTTCATCCCGGGCGACCTGCGCGGCCGGGCCGAGGTGCTGCAGTGGCTGTTCTGGCAGATGGGCGGCCTCGGCCCGATGCTCGGGCAGAACCACCACTTCTCGCAATACGCCCCCGAGAAGATCGACTACGCGATCAAGCGCTACGTCAACGAGACCAACCGGCTCTACGGCGTCCTCGACCGGCGCCTGGCCGACCGCGCCTACGTGGCCGGGGCGGATTACTCCATCGCCGACATGGCCTGCTATCCCTGGATCGTGCCGTGGGAGAAGCAGGGGCAGAATCTCGACGATCATCCGAACCTGAAGCGCTGGTTCGCGGCCATCGCCGAGCGGCCCGCCACGAAGGCTGCCTATGCCCGCGCCCCCGAGGTCAATCCGGATTTCGGAAAGACTATGAGCGAGGACGCCAAGAAGGTGATGTTCGGCCAGACGGCCGCCACCACCAAGCGCTGATCCGCCCCGATGAGCGAGACGCCGGCCGCGCTGCCCCTGAAGGTGCTCCACCGGGGGTGGAACACCTTCGGGATCGCCACGCTGACCTTGCCCGACGGCAGCACCGTGCCGCGGGCGCTGGAGGATCACGGCCAGGCGGCCTGCGTCCTGCCCTACGATCCCGAGCGGCGCGTGGCGCTGCTGGTCCGGCAGGCCCGGGTCGGGCCGGCCTTCTGGGGTGAGCCCCCCGACCTCGACGAGGCGCCGGCGGGGGGCCTCGACGGGGGCGAACCGGAGGCGACGGCGATCCGGGAGGCGATGGAGGAGGCCGGCGTGCGCCTCCAGCAGTTGGAGCGCGTGGCGCATGCCTACAGCATGCCGAGCGTGTCCTCGGAGCGCCTCTGGCTCTATCTCGCCCCCTACGGACAGGCCGACAGGGTCGCGTCCGGCGGCGGGCTTCACGCGGAGGGCGAGCAGGTTCTGCCCGTCGAAGTGCCCCTGGCGGCCCTGGCCGAGGCCGCGCGTTCGGGCCGGCTGCCCGACCTCAAGACGCTGGTGCTCGTCCAGGCGCTGATGCTTCGCAGCCCCGGATTGTTCACCGCATGAGCGGCCCACCCGACGCCTCCGCGCAGGATGTCCTCGCCCGGATGCTGGCCTTCGCCGAGGAAGCGGCCCCGCTCGCGCTGCGCATGCGCGCGGCCGGGCTCCAGATGACCAACAAGGGCCCGGATCTCAGCCAGGCCCTCACCGAGGCGGACCTCGCTGTGAGCCGGCTGCTGCACGCGCGGTTCGGCCCCGACCTGATCGAGGAGGAGACCGCCGACGATCTGGGCCACGGGGCCGCGGCGGCGATGCTCGCCCGGGACGCCTGGACCTTCGTGGGCGATCCGATCGACGGGACGCGGCCCTTCGCGGGCGGCCTCTCGGGCTGGGGGGTGATGGTGGCGGCGTGCCGCGCCGGCTGGCCCAGGGCCTGCGTGCTGAGCCTGCCCGTCTGGAACGAGGACCGCGCCGGCCCGGCTTGCATTGAACCCGCGGAGGCGGCGCGCGGCCTCCTGCTGGCGGCCTGCGACGGGCGCGCCCTCTGGGCTCCGACCCGGGGCGGGCGCCCGACCGAGGCGCTGCGCGTGCTGGAGCGGCCCGCGCGCCGGACCGGCCATGTCGGCTGGCTCGCTGTGGCTGCACAGCGCTTCACCCTGGATTACGGGCGGGGCTGGTTCCCCTGGAGCGAGGGCGGGTCGATCTCGGACGCCGCGCTCCTGGCCACCGGGCGGCTCGACGCGACCGTCGTAAACAGCATGCTGTGGGACCTGGCGCCGATCCTGCCGCTGTTCGAGGCGCTGGGCTTCGGCCTGTTCCACTGGCCGGATCTCGCCGCCCCGCCCGCGGCCTTGATCGATCTGTTCGACGCCGATTTGTCCGGCCACGACGATCTCTGGCTGGTCTGCCGGGACCGGGCGCAGGCCGCCGATCTCGCGGGGGCGATCCGCCGGGCCGAGACGCGATCGTCACACCCCTGACGTCGCGAGCACGCCCAGACACCGGAGTGGTGATCCGGCTCCTCTCGGTCCATCCCCGCCGAGATCGGGCATCGCGTCACCTTCAGGCCAGCGAACGCGCAGCGCATCGGGACCATCGGTACGGTCTGCTGTTCCAGTTCCAGCCGTGATCGGAACGGGGGGAGCGGCCTACCACCGGGCGAGCCGCCCCCCGTTGTCCAGACCGATCAGTTCAGCGTGGCATGAACCGGCCGGCGCTCGGCGCCGACCGTGACGTCGCCGATCATCAGGCCCATCGGGCCGACGGTCACCGGTACGGTCTCGCCATCGTGGACCTTGCCCGAGAGGACGAGTTCGGCCAGCGGATCCTGGACGGTCTTCTGGATCACCCGCTTCAGCGGCCGCGCCCCGTAGGCCGGGTCGTAGCCCTTGTCGGCGAGCCAGGTCTTGGCCTCCTCGTCGACCGTGAGGGTGATCTTGCGATCGTCCAGCAGCTTCTGCAGGCGCCCGAGCTGGATCTCCACGATCGCCCCCATCTCCGACCGCGCGAGGCGGTGGAACAGGATGATCTCGTCGACCCGGTTCAGGAATTCCGGCCGGAAGTGCCCCCGGACCACGCCCATCACCTCGTCGCGGACCGCGTCGGTGTCCTCGCCCGCGGGCTGGTTCACCAGATACTCGGCCCCGAGATTCGAGGTCATGATCAGCAGCGTGTTGCGGAAATCCACCGTCCGCCCCTGCCCGTCCGTGAGCCGCCCGTCGTCGAGAACCTGCAGCAGGACGTTGAACACGTCCGGATGCGCCTTCTCGACCTCGTCGAACAGCACCACCTGATAGGGCCGGCGCCGGACGGCTTCGGTGAGAGCGCCGCCCTCTTCGTAGCCGACATAGCCCGGAGGCGCGCCGATGAGACGGGCGACCGCGTGCTTCTCCATGTACTCGGACATGTCGATGCGCACGAGCGCCGTGTCGTCGTCGAACAGGAAGCCGGCGAGCGCCTTGGTCAGCTCAGTCTTGCCGACGCCCGTGGGGCCGAGGAACATGAACGAGCCGATCGGCCGGTTCGGATCCTGCAACCCGGCGCGGGCACGGCGGACCGCGGTGGAGACCGCCTCCACCGCCTCGCGCTGGCCGACGACGCGCTTGGCGAGCGCATCCTCCATGGCCAGCAGCTTGTCGCGCTCGCCCTCCAGCATCTTGTCCACCGGCACGCCGGTCCAGCGGGACACCACCCCGGCGATGTGGGCGGGGGTGACCGCCTCCTCCATCATCGCGTCGCGGCCGTTCTCCGACTTGGCATCGGACCGGGCCTCGATCTCGGCGAGCTGCTTCTCCAGCCCCGGGATCACCCCGTAGGCCAGCTCGCCCGCGCGCTGGTACTGGCCCTGACGCTGCGCCGCAGCCAGCTCGTTGCGCGCCTCGTCGAGCTTCTTCTTGAGGCCGGCCGCCGTGCCGAGCTTGTCCTTCTCGGCCTTCCACCGGGCGGTGATCGCCGCCGAGCGCTCCTCAAGATCGCCGAGTTCCTTCTCCAGCCGGACCAGACGGTCCCGGGAGGCGGAATCGGTCTCCTTCTTGAGCGCCTCGGCCTCGATCTTCAGCCGGACAATCTCCCGGTCGACGTTGTCGAGTTCCTCCGGCTTCGAATCGACCTGCATGCGCAGCCGCGAGCCGGCCTCGTCCATCAGGTCGATGGCCTTGTCGGGCAGGAACCGGTCGGTGATGTAGCGGTTCGACAGCGTCGCGGCCGCCACCAGGGCCGAATCCTGGATGCGCACGCCGTGGTGCTGCTCGTACTTCTCCTTCAGGCCGCGCAGGATCGAGACCGTGTCTTCCACGGTCGGCTCCGACACGAAGACCGGCTGGAAGCGCCGGGCCAGGGCCGCGTCCTTCTCGACGTGCTTGCGGTACTCGTCGAGCGTGGTCGCGCCGACGCAGTGCAATTCGCCGCGGGCGAGCGCGGGCTTCAGCAGGTTCGAGGCGTCCATGGCCCCGTCCGCCTTCCCGGCGCCGACCAGGGTGTGCATCTCGTCGATGAACAGGATGATGCCGCCCTCGGCCGCCGTGACCTCGGAGAGCACGCCCTTCAGCCGCTCCTCGAACTCTCCGCGATACTTCGCGCCGGCGATCAGCGCGCCCATGTCGAGGGCGAGCAGGCTCTTGTCCCGCAGGCTCTCCGGCACGTCGCCGTTGACGATGCGCAGGGCCAGCCCCTCGACGATGGCGGTCTTGCCGACGCCGGGCTCGCCGATCAGGACCGGGTTGTTCTTGGTGCGCCGGGACAGGACCTGGATGGTCCGCCGGATCTCCTCGTCGCGGCCGATCACCGGGTCGAGCTTGCCCTCCCGGGCGGCCTCGGTGAGGTCGCGGGCGTATTTCTTGAGCGCGTCGTAGGCGTTCTCGGCCGAGGCGTTGTCGGCGGTTCGCCCCTTGCGCAGCGCGTTGATCGCCGCGTTCAGGGAGGCGGGGGTGACGCCCGCCGCCTGGAGCGCGCGGCCGGCCTCGGACTCCTTCTCTACCGCCAGGGCGAGGAGCAGGCGCTCGACCGTCACGTAGGAATCGCCCGCCTTCTCGGCGGCCTTCTCGGCGGTGTCGAACAGGCGCATCAGCTCCCGCGTCGCCTGCGGAGCGGACGCGTTGCCGGAGACCTTCGGCTGCTTGGCGAGCCACTGCTCGGTCTGGGCCAGGGCCACGCGCGACTGGCCGCCGGCACGGTCGATCAGGCCGGCGCACAGGCCCTCCGGATCGTCGAGCAGCACCTTGAGCAGGTGGCCCGGCTGCAGCTGGGGATGTCCCTCGCGCATCGCAAGGTTCTGAGCCGCCTGCACGAAGCCGCGGGCGCGCTCGGTGTATTTCTCGAAATTCATGCACACTCCTCCCGTACCGGCATCCACCGCCCGATGAGAGGCGCGGCGCCACCGAAACGTCGCCCTCCGGCACGCTGCCGCACGAGGACCCCGGCGCCATCGATGGCCGCCGGTAGCACGGATGTGGTGTTGCAATTGGGCACCACAAGGGGCGATGGGGGGCTTGCGTGACCGGACAATTCGGGGCCACGATCCACGCATGACCGCTTTGATTCACGTCAGCGCCCTTTACCGCTATCCGGTGAAGGGATTGAGCCCCGAACCCCTCGAACGGGCGGAGCTGGAGACCAGCGGATTCTTCCCCGGTGACCGGCTCTACGCCATCGAGAACGGCCCATCGGGCTTCGACGCGGTGGCTCCTCGGCACCAGCCGAAGACCAAATACCTGATGCTGATGCGCGACGAGGCGCTCGCCCGTCTGCGCACCCGCTACGATGACGCCACGGCGACGCTCACCGTCGAGGGCTGCGGCGATCCGCAAGCCTTCCGCCTCGACACCGAGGCGGGGCGAAGCGGGCTGGCGGAGCTGATGCGGCAGTTCGTTCCCGAGAGCCTGCGGGGCGAGCCGAAGGTGCTCGCTGCCCCGCCGCAATACCGCTTCACGGATTCACCCACCGGCTACGTCTCGCTGATCAATCGGGCGAGCGTGGCGGCGGTGGAGGATTACCTCGGCACGCCGGTCGATCCGCTGCGCTTCCGCGGCAATCTGCTGGTGGAGGGCCTCGCACCCTTCGCCGAGCTGGAGATGGTCGGGCAGGTGATCGAGGCGCCGAGCGGCCTGCGGCTCAAGATCACCAAGCGCACGGTGCGCTGCGCGGCGACCAACGTCGATCCGGCCAGCGGCATGCGCGATTGCGACATCCCCTGGACCCTGGACGCCCGCCTGGGCCACCGCGACCTCGGTGTCTACGCCGAGGTGATCGCCGGGGGCGCCGTCGCGAAGGGGGACGCGTTGCGGCTTGTGGGCTGAACACGCAGCGCCGCCCGGGCAACCGATGCCGGACGGAGCGGTGTCCGATCAGCGGTCGAAGCGGCGCCGGCCCCGAACCGCATTCCTGGAAGGTGCGGACCCCGGCGGCTATATGAGGCTGCGCCAGCTGCACCCCGTGCCGGCCTGACGCAGCCCCGGAGCACGACATGAAGAGCGTCCTGGTGACCGGGGTGGCCGGGTTCATCGGCTATCATGTCGCCCGGCGCTGCCTGGACGCGGGGTACAGCGTCCTCGGGATCGACAACATCAACGACTATTATGCGGTCTCCCTGAAGGAGAGCCGCCTGCGCGAACTCGCCCCCTACGAGCGGTTCACGTTCCGCAAGGTCGATCTCGCCGACCGTGCGGCCACGGAGGCGATCTTCCAGGGCACGACGTTCGATACGGTCATCCATCTCGCCGCCCAGGCGGGCGTGCGCCACTCGCTCGACAACCCGCACGTCTACGTCAGGAGCAACATCGAGGGCTTCCTCCACGTGCTGGAAGGATGCCGCCACAACCGTGTGGGGCACCTTCTCTACGCCTCGTCGAGCTCGGTCTACGGTGCAGTGACGCAGATGCCGTTCTCGGTCCGCCAGAACGTCGATCATCCGGTCAGCCTCTATGCGGCGACCAAGAAGGCGAACGAACTCTTCGCCCACAGCTACAGCCATCTCTACGGCATCCCGTGCAGCGGCCTGCGCTTCTTCACGGTCTACGGCCCGTGGGGCCGGCCGGACATGGCGCTGTTCCTGTTCACGCGGGCGATCCTGGCGGGCGAGCCGATCCGGGTCTTCGCCCACGGGCAGATGCAGCGCGACTTCACCTACATCGATGACGTCGTCGAAGGCATCGTCCGCCTCGCCGAGGCGCCGGCCGCGGGCAACCCGGCCTGGGACTCGAATGCGCCCGACCCCGGGACCAGCGGCGCCCCCTATCGGATCTACAACATCGGCAGCCATCGGCCCGTGCCGCTCCTGCGCCTGATCGAAGTCCTGGAGACCTGTCTGGGCCGCACCGCGCGCAAGGAATTCCTGCCGCTCCAGCCCGGCGACGTGCCTGCGACCTACGCGGATGTCGATGCCCTCACCGAGGCGACCGGATACGCGCCCAGCACCCCCATCGAGGTCGGCGTGGAGCGTTTCGTCCGCTGGTACCGGGACTACTACCGAGTCTGACCGCGATCCCGGCGTCCCGTCGCACGCAGTCCCGCCGCCGGGCGCGGGTTCAACGCGGCCGGCGATGGCTCAGTAGCGGTCCTCGGACGTCACGCCGCCACCGGGCTCCACCTCGGGCGTCTGATCCGGAAGCGTCTCGTCCCGCTCGGGCCGCGGCTTGGTCGCCGTGCGTCTAGGCGCCGGCGTTGCCCTCTGTGGAGCCGCGAGTGCTGCCTTTCCGGCTGCACCGGGAGGCCCGGGAGGACCCGCGGGTCCCTGCGCGCCCCGCGGACCAGGCGCGCCCGCCGGGCCCGACGGCCCAGTCTCTCCGGCGGGCCCGGCCTCGCCGACGGGACCAGCCGGTCCAGGATTGCCCTGCGGCCCGGGGGATCCGACAGCGCCCGCCACGCCCGCTGGACCTGGGGGACCGGGCAGTCCCATCTCACCGCGCTCGCCGACGGGACCGACCTCCCCCCGCGGGCCGGTCTCTCCCCGGGGACCCTGCGGCCCGGCGGGCCCGACGAGGCCGGGGGCCTGCGGACCCTGCTGCCCGCAGCCCGCGACCACGACGCTGCGCGACTGCTTCGGCGTCTGCACGGTCGCGATGCAGGTGGCCGGATGATAGACGACGTGGAACTCGAAATAGCCGCGGCTGTCCGTCCGCTGGGGGAACTGGCCGTCGAGCGTGATCTCGCTGTCCGGATCATCGGCATACCCGACGATCCAGAGGTCGCCGCCCGTGATCTTGGCCGCCTCGATGCGCATCTCGGCCCGAGCGGGGACCGTCCAGGCGGTCCCAACGGCGACGATCCAGCAGAGGGCGTGGCGCTTCCGCGCTGCGCGCATGGCAATGTCCATGATCATTTGAGCGGCCACCATGCCGCACGGCTTAGGTTAAGTAATAACCCAATGGAAAGACCGAGCGCGGAAAATGCGAGTTTTCCAAGGGTCATTGCCGCAATTCGATATTCATGATGCGAATTCGCCCGGACGCCCGGTGATCATGCGGCCGGCGGTCGGGACGGCGGACCGTGCCGCGCCTACCGGCAGTTGCCCCGGCAGGCCGAGCCAGGCCCATCGCCCCAGGTGCGGCCATGCGGACCGACAAATGCACGCGCCGCGCCGGGTTCGAGCCGGAGCGGTCACAACCATGTCACCAGGCTTCGATCAGGCCGCCTCGGTGCAGGTCACGAGCAGCGTAGCCTCCAGGACCGGCACCGGCATCGGACGGCCGAGGTGGTAGCCCTGGAGGAACGGGCAACCCATCGTCTGGAGGATGCGCAGATCCTCGTCAGATTCCACACCCTCGGCCACGACCTCGAGCCCGAGCAGGCGGCCGAGGCCGAGGACCGCGAGGACCAGACCGTGCTTGTCGTCGCAGGTGCCGAGGCCGGTGACGAAGCTCCGGTCGATCTTGATCCGGTCTGCCCGAAGCTGGCGCAGGGACGAGAGCGACGAGTATCCGATGCCGAAATCGTCGAGGGCGACCCGGATGCCCGCGCGTGACAGCGCCTGCAGCTTGCCCTGGACGGCGCCGATATCGAGGGCGGTCTCTTCGGTGATCTCGATCTCCAGCATGGCGGGCGGCAGATCGAGGCTCTGCAGACGCTCGATCACGATCTCGTCCACCGGCACCTGCGCCATCTCCCGGGGCGAGACGTTCATCGCGACGCGGACGCCACCGAATCCCCGGTCTCGCAGGACCAGCATCATCGCGCAAACCCGTTCGAGGATGTAGCGGAGGAGCGACTCGGTGAGGCCGGCGGTGGCCGCCGTGGCGACCAGATCCGGGGGGGAAATCCAGCCGAGGCGCGCGTGCTGCCAGCGCACCAACGCCTCCAACCCGACCAGCGTCGTCGCGTCCATGGCGTAGATCGGCTGAAACCAAACCTCGGGGGTGGCCTCCGCGAGGGCCGTCGAGAGGTCGCGCTCCAAATCGCGGCGCATCTGCAGGCGATCGCGCAGGCCCGCGTCGAACATCCGGAAGTGGTTCCGGCCCGCCGCCTTCGCGGCGTACAGCGCCTCGTCGGCGCAACTCAGCATGTCCGTCAGGCTCGGCTCCGGGCCCGAATGAACGCCGATGCTGACCCCGAGACGGCCCGCGTCGAAACCGTCGAACGGCTGCCCCACCGCCGCGATGAGACGCGCCGCGAGCTGCTCCTGCGGTACGCCGGTGGCGGCGGGATCGTACAGCACCGCGAACTCGTCGCCGCCGAGCCGTGCCGCGAGACCGTGCTCCGGCAGCGCGGCGCTCATCCGCCGGGCGACCTCGACCAGCACCCGGTCCCCGGCCTTGTGGCCGTAGACGTCGTTGATGAACTTGAAGCCGTCGAGGTCGAGCAGCAGCAGGCCGAGCGTGCTGCCCCGGAGGCGGTCTTCCGCCTGCTGGATGAAGCCCGCCCGGTTCAGGAGGCCGGTGAGGTCGTCGTGGGTGGCGCGCCGGCGCATCTCATCGGCCAGGGCGCTCACGCTCGCGTGAGCCTCGGCACGCGACCGCGCCAGCGCGGTGGCCTCGTTCTTGAGCCGGCTGGCCTCACGGAAACCGGCCTCGCTCCGGAACGCGGTGTGCGTCAGGGCCAGGAGGTAGAGCAGCACGCAGGCTGCGAGGCAGTTTCGGTCGAAGTCGCCGGCCGCGCAGAGACAGATAAAGACCGAGAGCAGCGGCAGCAGGATGAAGGACAACGGGATCCGCGCGTAGGCGGTCCCATGCGTCACCGCTCCCGCGGTGATGCCGCAGGTGATGGCGAGATAGAACAAGGTCTGCGCGGAGGTGTAGCCCTCGCAGAGCAGCGGTTGGCTGGACCAGACCAGGCCGGACAGGCACGCCGCGGCGGTGCAGGCACGCAGATGCCGATCGACCGACCGCGCCGCCGCGGCGGCCATGCCCGGCGGCGTCTCGGCCGTCAGATTCAGGCCGAGGCAGGGGGCGCGGCACAGCCCGATCCGGAGGAGGTTGGCGCAGGTCGAGACCGCGAACCAGAGGGCCCCGGCCTCGCCGTGCCCGCTCCGATACGCCACCAGCATGCTCGCCAGCCCGAGCAACATGTTGACGGGGATCGCAGCGAGGACACTGCTGCGCATGGCTTCGAGCTGGTCCCGTCGGACGAGGGCGCGCGAACGCGGGCCCGCGGGATCCAAGATCTCGCCGAGGCCGGGCGAATCCGGATTGAATCTCTCCTGGTCCCGAACGATCATCGCGCGTCCATTCAGAAGCGCGCCATCATCCCTATCGAATCGTAAGATATCGTTGCGGGATCACCGGTACAGACGATCCGTCCGAACGGAGCCAATCTTCGCTGGCTGAAGACGTCGGTTCGTGCGCCGTGCCACCGGACACCGCATCGCATCGCATCCCGGGCGGCGTCCGGGCCTCGGATCCGTCATGGCCCTCACGCGCGACCTCCTCGACGTCCAGACCATCTACCATGAGGCCGCGGTGCGGGATTTCCCCCTGGGGCAGGACATCCTCGCACGCTTCCCCGAGGCCGAACTCATCCCGGTGCCGTCGCACTGGAACATCCCGGAACTGCATGGCAACGCCGGATCCGTGGAGGATTGGGTGCGGATCAAGCGCTCGACCCTGGTGCTCGGGGTGAAGAAGAGCCTCACGATGCGTCCGAACGGCCGCAGCGCCCACTTCATTGCGCCCTCGACGTCCAACGGCTGCGCCATGGCCTGCGCCTATTGCTACGTGCCGCGCCGCAAGGGTTTTGCGAACCCGATCTCGCTGTTCGTGAATATCGAGCAGGCCTGCGCGGCGATCGGCCGGCACGCTGGACGCCAGGGGCCCCTCCGGGAACCCGACACGATCGACCCGGCCTACTGGGTCTACGATATCGGGGAGAACGCCGATCTTTCGGTGGATGCCGCCGTGAGCGGCGGCGTCCGGAGCCTGATCGCGCTGTTTCGCGGACTTCCGAACGCCAAGGCGTCCTTCGCCACCAAGGCGGTGAACCGCACCCTCCTGGACTACGATCCGCAGGGCAAGACACGGATCCGCTTCTCGCTCATGCCCGCGCGCATCGCCAAGATCGTCGACGTGCGCACCGCCCCGATCCCGGAGCGGATCGCCGCCATCGATGACTTCGTAGCGGCCGGCTACGAGGTCCACGTCAATTTCTCGCCGGTGATCCTGTACGAAGGCTGGGAGGCCGATTGGCGCGCGCTCTTCGCCGAGATCGACGGCTCGCTGTCGGACGCCGCGAAGGCGCAGCTGAAATGCGAGATCATCCTGCTGACCCACAACGCGGATCTGCATGCCGTAAATCTGGGCTGGCATCCGCGGGCCGAGGATCTGCTGTGGCGGCCGGACATCCAGGAGGCCAAGGTCTCGGAGGGCGGCGGCACCAATCTGCGCTACCGGGCCGGCTGGAAGGGCCAGTGGCTCGCCCGATTCAAGGGCCTGCTCGCCGAGACCATGCCCTACTGCACGGTCCGCTACGCGTTCTGAACTCCCGGCCATCCGCGGCGTTGGAGCGCCAGCATCGGCCCGGCTCTGATGTCCCGGGCGCGGTATCAGCGGAGAGGATCGTGGGGATGTCCACGCACGAGGCCTATATCGGCGAGGCGGTCGCCCTCGCGGCGGACAACGTGCGCGCCGGAGGCGTGCCCTACGGGGCCGTGATCGTGCGCGACGGTGCCGTCCTCGTGCGCGCGGCCAACACCGTCCACGCGACGAACGACCCGAGCGCCCATGCCGAGATGGTGGCGTTGCGCGAGGCGAGCCGGATCCTGGGTCGGCGCGATCTCTCCGACTGCATCATGTACGCGAGCGGACGCCCCTGCCCGATGTGCCATGCCGCGATGCGCCTGTCGGGCTTCAAGCAGGGCTATTTCGCCTTCTCGGCCGAGGAAGCCGAAGAGCATGGCGCTGGCAGTGCTACGATCTACGCGGAGCTGTGCCAGCCCCTCGACGCGCAACCGATGCGGCTCCGTCAGATCCGGCCGGCGGGGACTTCGCCCTACGCGGCGTGGCGGGCGCGGCGAGAATCCTGACGCGTCAGTGCGTCCAGGGGGCGGTGCGGTTGAACTTGAAATTATCCGAGTAGGACAATCCCTTGCGCAAAGCGGGCTTCGCCGGCTGCTCGACCCGGTAGGCGATGCCCTCGCGCTGGGCGTAGGCCACCGCCTCCTCCTCCGTGTCGAATTCCAGCCGGACCTGCTGCATCATGTCGGAGGATCCGTTCCAGCCCATGAGCGGATCGATCTCGCGCGGGCTGGTCCGGTCGAACTCCAGCACCCACTGCTTGGTGCGGGCGAGGCCCGACTGCGTGGCATCCCGGGACGGACGGAAGATGCGGGCGCTCGGCATCTGACGCGACATGCTCCTGATCGAATGGTCGGGGCGATAGGATTCGAACCTACGACCCCCTGGTCCCAAACCAGGTGCGCTACCAGACTGCGCCACACCCCGACACCCCGTTAGGGGTTTCGATCCCTAGCGTTTCGGCCGCTCCGCCGCAAGGCGACTGTCGACCGCGGAATGGCTGGGGTTTCCCTCGGAGGCATCGAGCGGAAGCGCGTGGCTCGACGGCGATTGCGAGGCCGATTCACGCAACCCACAGGGAACACGGGGGCTGAACGCGCACCGATCCATCAGTCGGTCGTGACAGCGGCCGTGGTAAATGATTTGCTAATGCCTCCTGCAGCGCCGTCGCGCGTGATGGAGAGATCCCAGTGTTGGACGATAACGATCCGCGTAGGTACGATGACCCGATCTGGTACGATCGGGCCGAGGTCGACGAACCGCCGGGCCCGATTCTGAACGCCGTGGCATACCTCTTCCTGCTGCTTCTGGCCGCCTGTGCAATCGCGGTACAGCTGTATTGGCTGCCCAATACGCTCTGGTGCCAGATTGCCGGCTGGATCGAGCGCCGCCGCGTCACATCCACGCGACGGCTGTGATCGGCCTGCCCATATGTGGTGGCAGCAGGTCCACCCCTGGCTGGCGCGTCGATCGCTGCCGATAACGCGGCTCGGCATAGGGCGGCCGTTCAACCGACGGCGGTCACGTCTCTTTAAGCCTCAGCCAATGCACACGTAGGCGTTGGCAGGCGTTTTCCTGTATCCTCACGGAGCGTCGAGACGCATCGCGCATTCCGGCGGTTCGGGCTCTTCGAGGATGCCGGCGCGTCGAGCGGATGGAATTGGCGGCACGATCAGCCCGGGAGGCACCGGATCGATGACCGGCAGCGCAATGCCCACGTCCCGTCGGATAACCAATACCCAATGCGCTCGTGCCGCGTTCAGCGAGGCCGGCCCGCTGCGAGGTCCCGGGCCAACCGACCGGGCCCGCACGGCATCGGTATTCACTAACGGGAAAAACCTATTCGTCACTATGGACTTAATCGGGACGTCCGCTGCAGAGTCTTTCGGGGATGCGTGGGCCCGGCACCCACGACCGATCGCGGAACGCGCGATGGTACCGGTCTTTATTGTCGAAGCACCCGTGTTGGCGGTCGGACGGCTTCGGAATGGCAAACGAAGCGTTGCTGTCCCGGTCAACGTGCTCGGCAGGTTTGCGGCATCAAGATGCGATCCGAACGAGCGCCGCCGACCCGGTTCGGGCGGGATTCCGCCTGGATCGACGGATAGGAATGGCGTAATTCCCGGATCGGCTGTGCTCGAGGATTGTTACGATGAATAAACATACTGGCTGCATGGAAGGCAGTATAAAACGTAACGTGCACGCGCGCCGGAATTTTTTTGCTGCAGCCTCGTCTCTACTCATCGCCTTGATGGTGATGCTGCCTCAGAGCAGCCACGCATTGGACGGCGATTACAGGCTCGGTGCGGGCGACAAGACCCGCGTCCGGGCGAGCGAGTGGCGGGCCTCTCAGGCCCAGGTCTACGAGTGGGATGCCATATCCGGCGAATACACGATCAATTCCTCGGGTTTTATGTCGTTGCCGCTCATCGGCGATGTGAAGGCCGCAGGCAAATCGACCAGCGAAGTCGCGGACATCATAGCCGATGGCCTCGTGAAGAAGATCGGCACCGTCAAGCGGCCTGAGATCGCCATCGAGATCACTCAGTATCGACCGTTCTACATCCTCGGTCCGGTCACACGCCCCGGCGATTACCCCTTCCGCCCCAATCTGACGGTCCTTCAGGCGGTCGGCGTCGCGGGCGGGTTTCGCCGGACATCCGATGAGCGCCCCGAGCGGGAGTCGATCAGCAGCGAAGGGGATCTGAACGTCCTTCAGCTGACCCTGTCTTCATATCTGACGCGTCTCGCGCGCCTGAATGCGGAATTGTCGGACGCCAAGGACGTGACGTTCCCGCCAGAGGTCAATGCCCAAGCCAGTAATCCGATCGTGCGGGATTTCATCAAGCAGCAGGTGAACATCTTTCAGTCGCGCAAGGAGTCCATGCGCTCGCAGCTCAAGTCTTACGAGGCGCTCAAGGTCCTCCTCAACCAAGAGGTGACCTCGCTCAACGAACGTTCGCAATCACAGCAGCGGCAGATCGACCTGGCGAAGCGCGAGCGGGATGCCGTCGACACGCTCATGAATAAAGGACTGACCGTCAACGCCCGGCAGTCAACACTAGAACAACAATTGGCACAGTTCGAGTCCTCAAAGCTCGACATCTCCACGTCGATCCTCCGCGCCCAGCAGGAGCTGAGCAAGGCCGACCGGGATAGCCTGGAGCTGCGCAACAAATTCAAGAACGAGGTCTCCGACGAGATTCACGACGTGTCCTTGAAGATGCAGGAGACGAAGGAAAAGATCACCACCGCCCAGGCGCTCCTTTCCGATACGGATGGATACATCTCGAAGTCGAGCGACCGGAACGCCCGGACGTCCTACACCATTGTTCGCAAAGTCGATGGCAAGGTCCAGGAATTGGCCGCCGATGAGGGAACGGCCGTATTTCCCGAGGACGTGGTCCGGGTCCGGATCAATCGGAAAGTCGATGCCGAGGGCGGGCGAACTGAGCTCGGATCCGAGCAGGCCGCCGGCCAGTTGCCCGGATCCCAACTCAAGAGCATCCGGTAGCGCACGGACGATCCGCAACGCCGCGACAGCGGCCGTTTGACTGGAGCGCTCGTGGCCGCAATGGGCACCGGTTCGGTTCGAACGCAGGCGAAAACGCGAGGACCGAGAGCCGGCAGATCAAAGCGCGCAGGGAGCGCCCCACGGGATTCGACAATCCGGGGACATTCCTTGAGGACGTGAGAAACCTGGACGTGTGTGCGCGTCCTGATGATGCCGACCGCACACTGTACCGGTTCCGCCATGCTTCAACCGCGGCGTGCCGCGCATTCGGCCGCCGATGCAACGCGCGCCACCAACCGTCCGTTTTCCCACGGTGGCTCGCGGGACAAGGCCTTGGACGGGTACGCCCTGGATCCTCGTCGGCGTGCCGGGAGTTCTTGTTCGGGCGGCTCGCGTTTCCAAGCGTCAATGAGTACGGACATCGTAAAACGATCTCTGTATTTGAAAATTGTATTTTTCTTTGAGGCAGATTGAATGAAAGTTGCGATCGTTCATTATTGGTTGGTCGGTATGCGCGGCGGCGAGAAAGTCGTCGAGGCACTCTGCAGGATGTATCCCGACGCCGATATCTTCACGCACGCCTATGACCCGGCATCCATGTCGCCCACCATCAAGGCGCACCGGATCACAACATCCTTCATCGGTCGACTTCCCTTCGCGGCATCGAAATACAAGTCCTATCTGCCGCTCATGCCGATGGCCCTGGAGCAACTGGATTTGCGCGGCTACGATCTAGTAATCAGCAGCGAATCCGGGCCGGCGAAAGGAATCATCCCACCCTCGACAGCCACACATATCTGCTATTGCCACTCGCCGATGCGCTACGTCTGGAACATGTTTCACGATTACAGAGAGCGCACGAGTTTTATAAACCGGATCGTGATGCCGCCCGCTGCACACTACATCCGAAATTGGGATGCCATTTCAGCCAACCGCGTCCACGAATTCGTAGCCAATTCCGCCACAGTCGCGCGCCGCATCGAAACGTATTACCGCCGCCGATCCGTGGTCGTTTATCCCCCCGTCGATACGGAAGCCTTCGAGATCGTCCCGGACCATGAGCTCGGCGATTATTATCTGATGGTCGGTGAACTCGTCCGGTACAAGCGACCGGAACTGGCCGTCGAGGCATTCAATCGCCTGAAGAAACCTCTGGTCGTGATCGGAGGCGGGGAAATGTTGCGCGAACTTCAGAGCCTCGCCGGCCCCACGGTGAAAATCCTCGGGCCGCAGCCCTTCTCGGTGCTCAAGCATCATTATGCCCGCTGCCAAGCCTTGATCTTTCCAGGCGAAGAGGATTTCGGCATCGTCCCCGTCGAGGCCATGGCGAGTGGCCGACCGGTCATCGCGTTTGCGAAAGGCGGAGCCACGGAAACCGTTCAGGATGGCATAACCGGCACGTTCTTCCGTGATCAGAGCGTCGACGCGATCATCGACGCGCTGGAGCGAAGCAGGCAGATCGCCTTCGATCCGACGCGAATTGCCAGTCGCGCCTCCGAATTCAGCGTCGATCGCTTTTCGAGGGAAATGGCTCGCTTCATCGAAAAAACCATGAATCGTTCAGGTTTTGACGGCCTGGACAATATATAAGCACGACCCTAGCCTAGATAGATGCGTCAAAGGCCACGATCGAACGAATTGGATGACCTTCGTTTGCGGCTTTCAAATATTTTTTGGTGCTATCGAAACACTTATAGCGATCAATTTATTTAAAACGCTAATCTTAAGTCGGAGCGCGCGCTATTGATCGATAAAGTAACGTTTGGCGAGAGCGCTTAGACACATATTTTCTATTGAGGCTATCAAACGCGCGAAGGCAGGCCTGGTGAAGTTGGGTTGAAAATCTGGCCACAAACAACAAACATCGATCATCCGCAGTTCTCAGCATAATGTAATTGCGCCTCACACGCGCCTTTGCCTCGCGCATCCGCGATGACCTCGTCTCGACAATGTTAAGCTTGCCCCCCGGCGCAAGCCTTCGTCCAAACGGTCGCGTTTCCGCGAGCCAAAACAACCCGACCGTGATCGTCAGAGCATCGCCCCGGATCGCATCATGAAGAAAATCCTGTTCGTGACGCATGCTGCCAGCTACGGCGGCGCCGAGCTGTTTCTCCGCGATGTCGTGCTTCATGCGCGCAGCAGCGGACAGGAATGGCCGGTCATTTTCCTCGCTGATGGCCCGCTCAAGACGGATCTCATCGATGCCGGTGCGACGGCCAAGACTGTCAGCGCCGGTGCTCAGATCCTGAAGCTGAAGCGGGGGTCGAATGTCCGTGAAGCGCTATCGGCGCTGTACAGCATTTACGCGGTCGTTAAAGTTTTGGCTAAAGAATTCCGGAACTACGACGTCATCTGCGCCAACAGCCAGAAATCCTTGTTCATCGCCGGACTTGCGGCACGACTCGCACGAAAGCCGTTCGTGTGGATCCTACATGATCTCGTATCCGACCAGAGTTTCTCCGGCGCGATGCGACGAGCTCTGGTTTTCTTCGCTAATCATATGACGTCGGCTGTCGTCGCAAATTCTTATGCCGCGAAAGACGCTCTTGTCCAATGCGGAGGCAAAGCAGACAAGATCTCGGTCGTCTATAATGGCTTCGATTTTGACACCAATTTCGGTGACAACGCCACCGAGCGGGATCGCGCGACCCTCCTCGGAGAGGCAGGCTTATCGGATCTGCCGACTGTCGGTTTGTTCGGCCGGATTGCGCAGTGGAAGGGCCAACATGTCCTGATCGAAGCGGTCGAGCGGGTTCCCCGTCTGCAAGCGATCATCGTGGGTGATGCGACCTATCAGGACGGCTCCTATTTCGATCAGATTCGAGCCATGGTTGAGGACAGGAATCTGTCCCACCGCGTCAAATTCCTGGGGTTTCGGAAGGACGTTCAGCGCCTGATGGCGACCGTCGATATCGTGGCGCACACGTCGACCGAGCCGGAGCCGTTCGGTCGGGTGATCGTCGAAGGCATGGCGCAACGCCGCCCCGTGATCGCGACGCGGGGCGGCGGTGTCGGCGAAATCATCGATCACCCGACAAACGGCATTCTCTGCGAAGCGGGAGACAGTGTGGCGCTGGCCGAGGCCATGCGCGCGATCATCACGGATGACGCGATGGCGTCTCGCTTGGCCGAGGCGGGCTATCAAAAGGTGACGGCTCGATTCTCGATCGAGCGCTCCGTCCGGGACCTGAAGGACGTCTTCGACGGGTTATCACGCGCCTGACTGGCGAACGCACCGGCCGGTCAGGCACCGCGTTCTCTTAGCCGCCCGGCGGCGCGGGTTGCTTCAGCCGGGTGGTGGGCGGTGAGGGACTCGAACCCCCGACCCTCTCCGTGTAAAGGAGACGCTCTACCAACTGAGCTAACCGCCCGGCGGCCGACCGTTACGGCATGGCGCATGCCCGGCGCAAGGCCCGGCGACCAGCGCCGTGAAGGCCGGTGAAAAGCCGGCGCGCTCGGTGGGTTTGCAGCCGGCCCCGTTGGAGACGGATTGGGTTCCAGCCGCGCGGACTGAGCGCGTTCCGGCCTCCACTGAGCAGATCAGCGGGATGCCGATCTCCTGGGCGATCCGCGCCGCAAGTCCCGCCGGACCAGCACCGCCAAGGATGATCGTTTCGGCGCCATGACCGACGCAGGCGCCGCACGCGTCGACCAAACCTGCGAGCGCAGCGTCCGGGTTGCGGGCGATGGCACCGCCACTCGGAGCCACAGTTCGGATCGTCGCAAGCGCATCTGCCAGGCCGAGCACCATCACGATAGCCCGGAGCATCGGCCCCAGGCGGCGCCGCCGACGACAAGGTCGGTCACCGGCGCGCTGGTGCTGGGAGTGATCGGCAGGATGCGCAACCGGTTTTCCGCGCACGAAAAAGCCCCCGGTGCGTGGCTCCGGGGGCTTGTCTCATCCGATCAGGGGGCTCAGTGGGCGACGAAGATCGCGCCGTCCTCCTCGGTCCGAGCAGGCTTGGCCACGGGCAGCGGCTCCTCCCACTCGATCGGCACGGGCTGCCGGACCAGCGCCTTCTTCAGCACCTGGTCCATCCGAGATACGGGCACAATCTCCAGCCCGTTCTTCACGCTATCGGGCACCTCGGCGATGTCCTTGGCGTTCTCCTCGGGGATCAGCACCGTCTTGATGCCGCCGCGGAGGGCGGCGAGCAGCTTCTCCTTCAGGCCCCCGATCGGGAGCACCCGACCGCGGAGCGTCACCTCACCGGTCATCGCAACGTCGCGACGAACCGGGATGCCGGTCAGCGTCGAGATGATCGCGGTGGCCATGGCGATGCCGGCCGACGGGCCGTCCTTCGGGGTCGCCCCCTCCGGAACGTGGACGTGGATGTCGCGCCGGTCGAACAGCGGCGGCTCGATGCCGAAGTCGATCGCCCGGGAGCGCACGTAGGATGCAGCCGCCGAGATCGACTCCTTCATCACGTCCTTCAGGTTGCCGGTGACCGTCATCTTGCCCTTACCGGGCATCATGACACCCTCGATCGTCAGCAACTCGCCGCCGACCTCGGTCCAGGCCAGACCGGTCACCACACCGACCTGATCGTCCGCATCGATCTCACCGTAGCGGAATTTCGGCGGACCGAGGAAGACGGGAAGGGTCTCCACGTTCACCGCAACCACCTTGGTCTTGGTGATCAGGATCTCCTTCACAGCCTTGCGGATCAGGTTGGACAGCTCACGCTCCAGGTTGCGGACACCGGCCTCCCGCGTATAGCGGCGGACCAGCATCATCAGGCCATCGTCGTCGATCGACCACTCGTGCGTCCCGAGGCCGTGCTTCTTCAGGGCATTCGGGATCAGGTGCTTGCGCGCGATCTCGACCTTCTCCTCCTCGGTGTACCCGGCGATGCGGATCACCTCCATCCGGTCCATGAGCGGGCCCGGGATGTTGAGGGTGTTGGCCGTGGTCACGAACATCACGTTCGAGAGATCGTAATCCACCTCCAGGTAGTGATCGTTGAAGGTGCTGTTCTGCTCAGGGTCCAGAACCTCGAGGAGCGCTGCGGACGGGTCACCGCGGAAATCCATGCCCATCTTGTCGATCTCATCGAGCAGGATGAGCGGGTTCGAGGTCTTGGCCTTGCGCATCGACTGAACGATCTTGCCGGGCATCGAACCGATATAGGTCCGGCGGTGGCCGCGGATCTCGGCCTCGTCCCGCACGCCGCCGAGCGACATGCGCACGAACTCGCGACCCGTCGCCTTGGCGATGGACTTGCCCAGCGAGGTCTTGCCGACGCCAGGGGGGCCGACGAGGCACAGGATCGGGCCGGTGAGCTTGTTCGCACGCTGCTGCACGGCGAGGTACTCGACGATCCGCTCCTTGACCTTCTCCAGGCCGAAATGGTCGTCGTCGAGGAGCGCCTGGGCGCCGAGCAGATCCTTCTTCATCTTCGAGCGCTTGCCCCACGGGATGCCGAGCATCCAGTCGAGATAATTGCGCACCACGGTCGCCTCGGCGGACATCGGCGACATCTGCCGAAGCTTCTTCAGCTCGGCCGTGGCCTTGTCGCGCGCTTCCTTGGTGAACTTGGTCTTCTCGATCTTCTCTTCGAGCTCCGCGAGTTCGTCGCGGCCATCCTCTGAGTCGCCCAGCTCCTTCTGGATCGCCTTCATCTGCTCGTTGAGGTAGTATTCGCGCTGGGTCTTCTCCATCTGCCGCTTGACGCGGGTCCGGATGCGCTTCTCCACCTGAAGCACGGAGATCTCGCTCTCCATCAGGGACAGCACACGCTCGAGGCGCTGCGCCACCGTGGGGGTCTCCAGGATGCCCTGCTTGTCGGAGATCTTGACGAGCAGATGCGAGCCGATCGTGTCGGCGAGCTTGGACGGCTCGTCGATCTGGGTCACGGCGGAGACGACTTCGGGCGAGATCTTCTTGTTGAGCTTGACGTAATTCTCGAATTCCGAGAGCACGGAACGCGCCAGTGCCTCGGCCTCGACGCGGTCACCCAGCTCGTCGTGCAGAGCCTCGGCGGTCGCCTCATAATACTCGTCCGAGCGGGTGAAGCCCGTGACTTTCGCGCGGCCCATGCCTTCCACCAGCACCTTAACGGTGCCGTCGGGCAGCTTCAGAAGCTGAAGCACCGAGGCGAGAGTCCCGATCTTGTAGATCGCATCGGTCGCCGGATCGTCGTCGCCCGCGTTGATCTGGGTGGCGAGCAGGATATGCCGGTCGGTGCGGACCGCCTCCTCAAGGGCGCGGATCGACTTCTCGCGGCCCACGAACAGGGGCACGATCATGTGCGGGAAGACGACGATGTCGCGCAGGGGGAGGACGGCGTAGGAGCCAGTCGAGCCCGGGACTACCGGCTGGCGCGATTTCGACTGTGACATGCTGACTTCCTCTCAGGGACGCCCGGGTTCAACGCCTCCATGCACGGAGCGCGCCTACAGCCAGGGGCCGACCGGGCCGCGAGGGTCGGGATTTCGCTAATTTTGCGGCTGGCGACGCGGACCGGACCTCGAAAGGAGCGTGCGGCCTCCGCGCTGAGCCTGAGGTGGCTGCGGGGTGCAGCGTTTTCAAGATGTTCCCCGCAGCGCGCCCGGCCCGGGGCCGAGCGCTCGATGCAGCCCTACCAGGCCCTTACGCGCTGACGCTGGCGGGTGCGTCCTTGTTGCGGTCGCCGTGGATGTAGAGCGGCCGCGACTTGCCCTCGACCACCTCTGGACCGATCACCACCTGCTCGACGGACTCGAGGCCCGGCAGGTCGTACATTGTGTCCAGGAGGATCGTCTCCAGGATGGAGCGCAGGCCGCGGGCACCGGTCTTCCGCTCGATCGCCTTGCGGGCCACGAGCGACAGGGCCTCGTCCTGGAAGGTCAGGTCGACGTTCTCCATCTCGAACAGACGCTGATACTGCTTGACCAGCGCGTTCTTCGGCTCCTGCAGGATCTTCTTCAGGGCAGCCTCGTCAAGGTCCTCCAGCGTCGCCAGGACCGGCAGACGGCCGACGAACTCGGGGATAAGGCCGAACTTCAGCAGGTCCTCCGGCTCCACCGAGCGGAAGATCTCGCCAGTGCGGCGATCGTCGGGGGCCTGCACAGTCGCGCCGAAGCCGATCGAGGTGCCCTTGCCGCGCTGGGAGATGATCCGCTCCAGCCCCGCGAAGGCGCCGCCGCAGATGAACAGGATGTTGGTCGTGTCGACCTGCAGGAATTCCTGCTGCGGGTGCTTCCGGCCGCCCTGGGGCGGGACGGAGGCGACCGTGCCCTCCATGATCTTCAGGAGCGCCTGCTGCACGCCCTCGCCCGACACGTCGCGCGTGATCGACGGGTTGTCGGACTTGCGGGAAATCTTGTCGATCTCGTCGATGTAGACGATGCCGCGCTGCGCCCGCTCGACATTGTAGTCCGACGCCTGGAGCAACTTGAGGATGATGTTCTCGACGTCCTCACCGACATAGCCGGCCTCGGTGAGGGTCGTGGCGTCCGCCATGGTGAACGGCACGTCGAGGATCCGGGCGAGGGTCTGCGCGAGCAGCGTCTTGCCCGAGCCGGTCGGCCCGATCAGCATGATGTTGGACTTGGCCAGCTCGACGTCGTTGTGCTTCGTCGCGTGCGCGAGCCGCTTGTAGTGGTTGTGCACCGCGACCGAGAGGACCTTCTTGGCGAAGTCCTGGCCGATGACGTAATCGTCGAGAACGCGGCGGATCTCCTTCGGGGTCGGCACCCCGTCGCGGCTCTTCACCAGCGAGGATTTCGACTCTTCGCGGATGATGTCCATGCACAGCTCGACGCATTCGTCGCAGATGAACACCGTCGGACCGGCGATCAGCTTGCGGACCTCGTGCTGGCTCTTGCCGCAGAACGAGCAATACAGCGTGCTCTTCGAGTCGTTGCCGCCAGTCTTGCTCATATCGGTCTCCGAATTCCTCGCGTCCGCAGCCGGCTGAGGGCGGACGCGCATCGCCTGAATGTAGGGGGCCCGTTTAAAGAAACAGTGTGCTGCGCGTCTTTGACCGAAGGGCCCAAACTCGGATGCAAACACGCTGCCGCGGCGGGATCAAGGCCGCGCCGCGGCGATCAGGCAACGTATCCCGCTCAGGCCGCGGCCGGCTCGGGACGCTTCTCGATCACCTCGTCGATGAGGCCGAACTCCCGGGCCGCATCGGCGGTCATGAAGTTGTCGCGCTCAAGGGCCGTGTGGATCGAGTCGTAGTCGCGGCCCGTGTGCTTCACATAGATCTCGTTCAGGCGCCGCTTCAGCGCCTCGATCTCGCGGGCGTGGATCAGAATGTCGGTCGCCTGACCCTGGAAGCCGCCCGAGGGCTGGTGGACCATGATCCGGGCGTTGGGCAGGGCGAAGCGGTGGCCGGGCTCGCCGGCGGTGAGCAGCAGGGAGCCCATCGAGGCGGCCTGGCCGACGCACAGGGTCGTCACCGGGCAGCGGATGAACTGCATCGTGTCGTAGATCGAGAGGCCCGAGGTGACCACGCCGCCGGGGGAGTTGATGTAGAAGGAAATTTCCTTCTTCGGGTTCTCCGCCTCGAGGAACAGCAGCTGCGCCACGATCAGCGACGCGCCGTAATCCTCCACGGGGCCGGTGAGGAAGATGATGCGCTCGCGGAGCAGGCGCGAGTAGATGTCGAAGGCGCGCTCGCCGCGGCTCGACTGCTCGACGACCATCGGCACGAGCGCGTTGTTGTAGACGTCGATCGGATCTCTCATCTCGTCCTGCCCAGAGTGAGGCCCGGGGCGGCCGCGAATCAGCGCAGCCCCGGGCATGTCAGCGAACACCGGCAATGCTTAACCATCGCCTAATCTTTGCCCGCCGTCCTCGGACAGGGCGGGACTCAGTCGGCCGAAGGCTCGGCCTTGTCAGCCGGCTTCGCGCCGGTCGTGTCGTCGTCATCTTCGTCTGCGAAAAGCGCCTCTTTCGAGACGGGCTCCTCGACGAGTTTGACCTGCCCGAGGACGTGGTCAACCACCTTCTCCTCGAACAGGGGCGCGCGGAGTTCCGCGAGCGCCTGCGCGTTCTTCCGGTAGAAGTCCCAGACCTGCTGCTCCTGGCCCGGGAACTGCCGGACCCGGGCGATGAGGGCCTGGTTCACCTCCTCGTCCGAGATCTTGATATCGGCGCTCTCGCCGACCTGCGCAAGCACGAGACCGAGACGGACGCGCCGTTCGGCGATCTTCCGGTACTCGGCCTCGGCCTTCTCCTGGGTGGTGTCCTCGTCCTCGAAGGTCTTGCCCCGGGTCTTCAGGTCCTCCTCGACCTGCGCCCACACGGCGGCGAATTCCTGGGCGACCAGGGATGGGGGCAGCTCGAAGGCGTATTTCGTGTCGAGGGCGTCGAGCAGGTCCTTCTTCAGGCGCCGACGCGTGGCGGCCTCGAAGTCCCGGCCGATCGCCGTGGACACGGCCTCGCGCAGCTTCTCCAGGGATTCCATGCCCATGGACTTGGCGAACTCGTCGTCGACCTTCGCCTCGCCCGGGGCTTGGATCTTGGTGACCGACACGTCGAACTCGGCGTCCTTGCCGGCAAGCTGCTCGGCCCCGTAGGACTCCGGGAAGGTCACCTTCACGAGGCGCTTGTCGCCGACCTTCGCGCCGACCAGCTGCTCCTCGAAACCCGGGATGAACGATCCGGAGCCAAGTTCGAGGTCGATACCCTCGCCCTTACCGCCCTGGAATTCCTCGCCGTCGATCCGGCCGACGAAGTCGATGGTGACCCGGTCGCCGGTCTGGGCCTCGGCACCCTCGTCGCGCTCGGCGAACGGACGGCCCTGCCCGGCCATACGCTCGAGGGCCTCATCCACCTCCGTCTCGGAGGGTTTGGCGACGCGCTTGGTCAGGCTCACATCCGAGAGATCGGCGAGCTCGAAGCTCGGCATCACCTCGAGGGCCACCTTGAACGCCAGGTCGCCCTTGGCGTCCAGGGCCTTCTCGACCTCGGCCTGATCGGAGGGGAACTCGACCTGCGGCTCCAGGGCGAGCTTGAGGCCGTTATCGGTGACGATCTGGCGGTTGGCCTCGTTGACGGCGTTCTGCACCACCTCGGCCATCACGGAGCGGCCATAGACCTTGCGCAGGTGCGCGACCGGGACCTTGCCCGGGCGGAAGCCCTTCAGCTGCACCTTGTCCTTCATGCCGGACAGCTCGGTGGTGAGGCGCTCCTCGAGTTCCTGCGCGGCCAGCAGGACCTGAAACTCGCGCTTCAGCCCCTGGGCATTGATCTCGGTCACCTGCATCGTCGTCGTCGCTCTTCAAAAATCTGTGGTCGCCGGCCGGGCCAGCGTCGTGCGGCGTGTTCGCGCGGTCCGGGATGCCAAGATGTCGGGTACGGAGACGGGGCGGTCCGCGGAGGACCGCACCTCAGGAGACGTCCTGGTGCGGGCGGAGGGGCTCGAACCCCCACGTCTTGCGACACTGGAACCTAAATCCAGCGCGTCTACCAGTTCCGCCACGCCCGCGCGCGCCGACATCCGGCGCATCGCCGGCCGCCAGAAGCGGGCCCTATAGCATGGGCCGGCGGGCCCGCAGCAAAAAAAACTCGGCGCCGCGGCTTCGGTGGCGCTTCCCCCGGCGCGCCGCTATGGAGCGGGCCCGCCGCGAGCCGCAGCCGAGATCCCATGCCGCCATCCCGCCCCGTGCCGCCGATCGACCCGCGCCCCGGCCGGCCGTCGCGCCGGACCCTGCTGGCGGGCGCAGCCGCCTTGGGACTCGCACCGGAGGCCGGGCGCGCCCAGGCGCCGGCGGCCGCACCCGGGACGGCGCCTCCGGCGCCCGCGCCGTCGCAGCCACAGCCGGCGGCCCTGCCGGCCGCCCCCGGCAAGACGCGGTTCCGGCCGGAGCCCACGCCCGAGACCCCGGTCTGGTGTTTCGACGGCAAGGCCCTGCCGCCCGTCATCCGGGTGAAGCTCGGGCAGCCGGTGCGGCTGAGGGTGGAGAACCGGACCGACAAGGGCCTGTCACTGCACTGGCACGGGGTGCGCAACGTCAACGCCATGGACGGGGTCGGCGGAGTGACCCAGGCGCCGATCCCGCCGGGGGGCGAGTTCCTCTACGCGTTCACGCCGCCGGATGCCGGCTCCTACCTGATCCGGCCCCTGGTCGTCGGCGGAGCGAGCGAGCCGTCGGGACGGGGCCTCGCGGGCATGCTGGTCGTCGAGGAGACAAACCCGCCCGCCGTCGATGCCGATGTCTGCGTGGTGCTGCAGGACTGGCGGATCGAAGATGACGGGACCCTGATGCCGTTCGGGCAGGCCAAGCTTGCCGCCGCCCAGGGCCGGCTCGGCAACCTCGTCACGGTAAACGGCACGCCGGCCCCGGCGACCTTCGAGGGACGTCCGGGCGCGCGCCTACGCCTGCGTCTCGGCAACGCCTGTAACGCCCGGGCGACGCGGCTCAGGTTCGAGGGCGTGAAGGTCTATGTGGCGGCGGTGGACGGGCAGCCCACCGACACGTTCGAGCCCCTGCGGGCGACTCTGCCGTTCCCCCCGGGGACCCGCTACGACCTGCTGGTCGATCTTCCGGATGCGGAGGGCGCCGCCTGCGCGGTCGAGGCGCTGATCGGCAAGGGGCTGACCCTCGCGACGGTCACCACCAAGGGCGCCAGGATTCCCGACAAGCGGCCGCCGATCGGCCCGATCGGCGAGAACAAGCGCCTGCCGGCGGAGATCAAGCTCCAGAACGCCTTGCGTCGCGACGTGGTGATCACCGGAGGCGCCTTCGTGCCCAAGGAGACGAAGGGCGCCAAGGATACGCAGACGGCTTCCCGCGAGGGCCCGGCGCCGGATCCGGTCTACACGGGCGATCCGAGCAAGATCTGGTCGGTGAATGGCGCCACCGGCGTCGTGGGCCTGCCGCCGATCTTCTCGGTGAAGCGCGGACAGGTGGTGGTTCTGGCCCTGCGCAACGACACCGCCTTCCCGCAGGCGCTGCACCTGCACGGGCACTGCTTCCGCCTGCTTCACCCCCTCGACGATGGCTGGGAGCCCTATTGGCTCGATACGTTCCAGCTCCTGGAGGGTCGGACCGCGCGGATCGGCTTCCTGGCCGACAATCCCGGGCGCTGGCTGATCAGCGCCACGGTGCTGGAGCGGTTCGACACCGGCCTCTGGACGATGTTCGAGGTCACCTGAGGACCGCCTCGGCGAGATCGGCGAGAACCGCCGGCATCAATTCGGGGATGTCCTCGGCGATGAGCCCGGGGCCGTGGCGCAGGCCGGCATCCCCGTGGAGCCAGACGCCGGCGGCGGCCGCCTCGAACGGCGGCATGCCCTGCGCCATCAGGCCGGCGATCAGGCCGCTCAGCACGTCGCCCGATCCGGCCGTGCCCAGATAGGGGCTGGCGTGATCATTGATCGCCGCACGCCCGTCAGCGTCGGCGATCACGGTGTCGGCGCCCTTCAGGACCACGACAGCGCCCATCAGTGCGGCGGCCGCCCGTGTCCGGGCGAGCTTGTCGGCCCCCGCGGCGGTCGCCCCGGTCCCGTCGAACAGCCGCGCGAACTCGCCGGCATGCGGCGTCAGTACCGCTCTGGCCTCGCCGTCCGCCAGATGCGCGGCAAGGAGCCGCGCCTGCCCGGAGAAACTCGTCAGCGCATCGGCGTCGAGGACGAGACCGCGTCCGGCGGCCGCCGCAACCGCGACGCGCTCCCGCGTCAGGTCGCCGGTACCGAGACCGGGGCCGGCCAGGACCACGTTCAGGCGCTCGTCGGTGAGCAGGTCATCGAGATCGTCGGCGGTCTCGCAGGGGCACAGCATGATCGCCGTCAGATGGGCGGCGTTCTCGGCCAGCGCGCCGGCCGGTGAGGCGATCGTCACGAGGCCGGCTCCGACCCGCAGGGCCCCCCGGGCGGCCAGCCGGGCGGCGCCGGTCTTCGTGGCGGGCCCCGACAGCACCAGGGTATGGCCGCGGGTGTATTTGTGGCTGGCTCCGCCCGGCCGGGGAAAGGCGGCTGCCCAGAGGCTCGGTCCGTTGCGGTAGAGGGGCGGTCCGCCGGCGGCCAGGCCCGTCTCCAGGGCGGCCGGACCCGTCCCGATCTGCACCACACTCAGCTGCCCGCAATGCGCCCGCCCCGGCTCGAGCAGGTGCCCGGGCTTGAGCGCCACGAAGGTCACGGTCTCGTCCGCCCGGATCGCCGCGCCGCGGACCGCGCCGGTATCGCCGTCGATGCCGCTCGGCACGTCCACCGCCAGGACCGGGCAATCATGGCCGTTCACCGCCTCGACCAGAGCGCGGGCCTCACCGTCGAGATCGCGCGACAGACCGGATCCGAACAGGGCGTCGATCACGAGATCGCAGGGCGGCAGCGGCGCGGGTGCGGCTCGGCCGACCGGACCTGTCCAGGTCTCGGCCGCCAGGGCGGCATCGCCCGTCAACGCCTGACGATCCCCGAGGAGGCGCAGCTCCACTGGGTAGCCGCCTGCCGCGAGCAGGCGGGCGGCCACGAACCCATCGCCGCCGTTGTTGCCGGGCCCGCACAGGACCAGGGCGCGACCGCCCGTGGGAAGCCGGGCTCGGGCTCGGGCCGCCACGGCGGCGCCCGCCGCCTCCATCAGCGTGAAGCCCGAGATCCCGCCGGCGATCGCCGCGGCATCGACCGTCCTCATGGCCGCGACCGTCAGCAACCGCATGTCTGCCTCCCTCACTGCCCGTGCGCCGACCAGACGTGCTGAACCTTGCGCCAGAAATCCGCGAAACGCCCGAAGGATGTGCGGTAATCGCACAGAGATTAGGCATTCCGGCCCGGCACACCGAGAAATCGGCGTGGCGGACGCGTCACGGGGATGTTAGAAATATGCCGCATCGTAGCGCGGGCCCGAGCGGCATGAAGAAGATCGAAGCGATCATCAAGCCTTTCAAGCTCGACGAGGTGAAGGAGGCGCTCCAGGAGGTCGGCCTCCAGGGCATCACCGTCATCGAGGCGAAGGGCTTCGGCCGACAGAAGGGCCACACGGAGCTCTATCGGGGCGCCGAGTATGTGGTCGACTTCCTGCCGAAGGTGAAGCTGGAGATCGTGCTGTCCGATGCGCTCGTCGAGGGCGCGGTGGAGGCGATCCGCAAGTCGGCTCAGACCGGCCGCATTGGTGACGGCAAGATCTTCGTCTCGACCATCGAAGAGGCGATCCGCATCCGCACCGGCGAGACCGGGACCGACGCGATCTGAGCCTTTTTTGCACTGTTGAAATTCGGCGGAACCATCGGCCGATCGTGACGTCGGCGGTGTCGTTGTCGGTCGGCGTCACACAGCGGGCGGCGGCGCGCCGGAACGGCCTGAGCTTGGCAAGTCAGCACGCGACGAGATGACGCCGCGCCGACAGGGGCTTGGCGAGCGCGTGTTTCCGCCCGCGGGAGGGGTTGGCTCGGATCACCGCGACAGCGTCGGCCGCCTTGAATCACAGCGTCCGCAGACCCGAACGGTCGCATCGCCTTAAGCCCGCGGCGTCGGCCGCCAGTCGGGGGGCGCCATCTCGAAGCCCGAAAACGTGAAGCCCGGCGACACCGTGCAGCCGACGAGCGTCCAGGCGCCGAGGCTCGTGGCAGTCTGCCAATGGCCGGCCGGCACCACGCATTGCGGGCGCTGCCCGGCCGCCAGGTCCGGCCCGAGATGCTGCGCTGCCGCGTCGTGCCCGTTCGGGCTGACGGTGATCACTAGCGGCGCGCCGGCATGCCAGTGCCAGATCTCGGTGGCGTCGACCCGGTGCCAGGCCGAGGCCTCGCCGACGTCGAGCAGGAAATAGATCGCGGTGCCGACCGAGCGGCCGTCGACGGTCTGCGGGTCGCGAAAGGTCTCCCGGTAATGGCCGCCCTCGGGGTGGGGCTTCAGATCCAGGGTCGCGATCACCTCGGCTGCCGTCATCATCCGTTTCTCCGCACGCCGCGCCGGCGTCTTGCCGCCACTTGGCGCCGATGGTACCGGCGCACCACCCTCAAGGTCCCGAAAAAGATGCCGAGCCCGACCGTACGCCTCCACCGCGGAGACCTGCCCGCCGATTACGATGCAGGCCGGGCTGTCGCCATCGATACCGAGACGCTCGGCCTCAACCCCCATCGCGACCGGCTCTGCGTGGTCCAGATCTCCACCGGCGACGGCACCGCCGACGTGGTGCAGATCCCGCAGGACGGCCCCGAGCCGGTGGTGCTCAAACGCGTCCTGGGCGATCCGAAAGTCCAAAAAATCTTCCACTTCGCCCGGTTCGACGTGGCGGTGCTGTTCAAGGCGTTCGGGGTGATGCCGCAGCCGGTCTACTGCACCAAGATCGCATCGAAGCTCGCCCGCACCTACACGGATCGCCACGGGCTGAAGGACGTGGTCCGCGAACTCGTGCGCGTCGACCTATCCAAGCAGCAGCAATCCTCCGATTGGGGCGCCGAGACCCTGTCGCAGGCGCAGCTCGACTACGCGGCGTCCGACGTGCTCCACCTCCACGCCGCCCGGGACCGGCTCGACGCAATGCTGGCCCGGGAGGACCGCACCGATCTGGCGACGGCCTGCTTCGCCTTCCTGCCGACCCGCGCCCGGCTCGACCTCGACGGCTGGCCGGAGACGGACATCTTTGCGCATAGCTGAGGTGACGGGCCGCCGGTTCGTCAGGTCAGCGTCCGGGGGCCGGACGGAGTCGTGATCCGGGCGGTCCAGCGCGGGCCGTCGCCCCGCACGACCTCCGGTGGCTCGGCCAACCCGAGCGCGGTGTGAAGCTGGCGCGCGGCGTCCGGATCCGGATGCGTCAGGACGAGCGCATCGAGCCGGGCCCCGAGATCCGGCATCGTCCGGGCGGGACTGCCGCTCGGTCCCCAATCCATCATGCAGGGCGCGGCGCCGTCCGCCGGCCAAGCCCCATCCGGGCGCAGGCCGAAGCGCCACGACAGGGTGCCGCGGGTCATGGTGGCGGCCTCACCGAGCAGGTCGCCCTGGGCGGCGAGAACATCGTCGAGATCGTCCGTGCGAGCGACGAAGCCGCGCAGCCGCCGGCCCGAATCCCAGTCCGCCCGCACCTTCGCCGGGTCGCACAAGCCGAACCAACGGGCGCGGGGTGGGGCGGGCGCCTCGGGATCGACCGCGATCACCTCCAGGAACACCGCATCGCCGAGACGCAGCAGGTGGTTGCGGGTGCCCATCTCGGGATGGCGCCCGCCTTCCGGCATGTCGAAGCCGAGGCAGGCCCAGACATGGGCCCCGCCCTCCGCGAGATCGGGGGCCACGACGACGAGGTGGTCGAGGGTGAGCATCCGTGCATCTGCCGCTTTGAACGATCGAGATGTCCGCGTGTCACAAGCTCTTCCGCAGGTCGAGATGAACCGGATAAGGAAGCGTCGAAAGTCCTTTGGATCACGGGAGTGCAAGTCGATGCAGGCGGTGGCCCAGAGTTTCATCCCTTCCTTCGGTGTCAGGTCGCTCTCCAGCACCGCGCCTTCGAAATCGTGCAAGCAGCTCGATCCTCGCCCTTGAAACAGCCAAGAATCGCGGCGGTGGCTTCCTCGAACGACGCGTCCTGATCGTCGATGCTCTGATTGAACCGCTCACTGAAGCGGATGAATTCCGGTGTGGCGGGCATCCGTCTCGATTCCCGCCGCGCCCGGTTCCGCAGCTTGTTCTGTCGGATCACGACTGCTTTCGCGTCACAATCTGTCTCGCACTCTCTTAAGGAAGGCTCTGAGTTCGGCGCCATCGTAGAACACGATGTCTGCCTCCGACGACCACCACAGCTTTCGTAGTTCCTCGTCCGAGACATCGTCCTGCGTGAGGGTGTCAAGATAGGCCTTCAGGCGGCCTCGTTCGGTCTCGTCCTTGAAAGGGGAAAGAATCCATTGAATTATCGCGTCTTCAGTCGAAAAATCCTCCATAAGATCTTGATGGAATTGACGTGTGAAGGTGTCAAATTCTGACGGTTTTACCGACGGACGTGAAGCCGATTGGATAATGATTTCAGGGCGGAGGGCTTGTTTCAAAATATCGCTTTTAGCAGTATTGATCGACGTAAGTACAATAACTGAAAAAAAATAACATGATGATTTTCATACCTATTTTAATCATAATCGATCACGAAACTTATTCAGCAACAATCTTAATGGAGGTGCGGAATGGAACAACCACTGCGCTTTCGAGTCGTTCCACAGATTTAACAATTCCTTGCCGTCGAAATCGTCGCTTGCGATAAGGGATAGATAGGCACGCAAAGATAAGCGGCGCTCTTCCGAAAATGGCTCTATGGCAAACTGCAAAAGCTCCGCTTCCGTGCTGAAAATGCGATCGACATCTTGAAAAAATCGCTCGGTTAATTCGTCGAACTCGGGGTGTGTAGACATTTCAATCTCCTTCATTGTAAGGGAACGCTGATTGTACGTGATAACCTCGCGACGACCGTCGATCGCGGACTGTGTATATGGCTACGCCATAGGTATTTCTCATGTACATCATGCCATCTTTGGTAATGTATGCCTCGCGGCCGGTCCTGTATCCGAACCGCTTTGTAAAGTAGGCGCGATCTTTCTCCCCAGACGCCACCTCATCAACGCGCTGCGCGTTGATTTCTAACGTTCGATTAACGAGGTCGTTAGCTGTCTCTCGGGAGTCAAAAGAGCCGTCGCGTTGCAGTCCACCATGGGCCAACAGGTTTCCCCATTGGCTCTTCCGCACGCGTTCCATCATCTCTTCGTCGGTCTTTCCGACGTGTGAATCAATTGTATGCCCCCCGAATTTTTCCTTTTCTTCTTCTAAAACTACATTATATTGGTATTTATCTTTGCCGCTGACATTATATATGTGCGCTGTGTCGTCGTTCTCAGACCGAACTGAACCGTCGTCACTCGTCCATTGTCCCCCGTCCGGATGCCCATCGGGGACCCGCGGTTGGCCGGGATTGTAGGCGCGAAGGATGAGGCCAAGTCGAAGCAGCTTTACCTCAACACTGAGAGCTGCCAGCTGCCACCGGAACCGGGTGACGACGATCTCTTTCGTGACCATGAATCACCCCGCCTGCGAGCGGGTCATTCATAGGCTAATAATCTTATGTGTCAAGATTGTTCTTGTTTTGTTCAATGATTGGCTTTGGAGTTGGCGACGGGCGCTTCCACCTCATCTCTCACCTTCGAGGGCCGGACTTCACGCCCGGCCCCCTTTCACATCACAGCGAGTAGTACTGCACGAACTCGATCGGGTGCGGAGTCATCTCGTAGCGCAGCACCTCGGTCATCTTCAGCTCGATGAACGAGTCGATCTGGTCGTCCGAGAACACGCCGCCCTCCTTGAGGAAGGCCCGGTCCTTGTCGAGGCTGGTGAGCGCCTCGCGCAAGCTGCCGCAGACGGTCGGGATCTTCTTCAGCTCCCGGGGCGGCAGCTCGTAGAGATCCTTGTCCATGGCCGGGCCCGGATCAATCTTGTTGCGGATGCCGTCGAGGCCGGCCATCAGCAGCGCCGAGAACGCCAGGTAGGGGTTGGCCATCGGGTCGGGGAAGCGGACCTCGACGCGCTTGGCCTTCGGGCTCTTGGTCCACGGGATCCGGCAGGAGGCCGAGCGGTTGCGGGCCGAGTAGGCGAGCAGCACCGGCGCCTCGTAGCCCGGCACCAGCCGCTTGTAGGAGTTGGTCGACGGGTTGGTGAAGGCGTTGAGCGCCTTGGCGTGCCGGATGATGCCGCCGATGTACCAGAGGCATTCCTGGGAGAGACCGGCATACTTGTCGCCGGCGAAGACCGGCTGCCCGTCCTTCCAGATCGACTGGTGGACGTGCATCCCCGAGCCGTTGTCGCCGTAGACGGGCTTCGGCATGAACGTCGCCGACTTGCCGTAGCTCTGCGCGACGTTGTGGATGCAGTACTTGTAGATCTGCATGTGGTCGGCGAGCAGGGTCAGCGTGTCGAACTTCATGCCGAGCTCGTGCTGGGCCGAGGCCACCTCGTGGTGGTGTTTCTCGACCTTCACGCCCATGGATTGCATGGCCGCGAGCATCTCGCCGCGCATGTCCTGCGCCGAATCCTGCGGCGGCACCGGGAAGTAGCCGCCCTTGGTCTGGACCCGGTGGCCGAGGTTGCCGCCCTCGTAGTCCGTGAAGCCGTTCGACGGCAGCTCGGTCGAGTCGAGCTCGAAGCCGGTGCGGTAGGGGTCGGCGGCGAACTTCACGTCGTCGAACACGAAGAACTCGGCCTCGGGGCCGACATAGATCGTGTCGCCGATCCCGGTCTGCTGCAGGTAGGCCTCGGCGCGCTTGGCGGTGCCGCGGGGGTCGCGGCCGTAGGGCTCGCCGGTGGCCGGTTCCAGCACGTCGCAGACGATCGACAGCGTCGCCGCCGAGAAGAACGGGTCGAGGGTGGCGGTGGCCGGGTCCGGCATCAGCAGCATGTCGGACTCGTTGATCGCCTTCCAGCCGGCGATCGAGGAGCCGTCGAACATCGTACCTTCGTCGAAGATCTCCTCGTCGATGAGCGACACGTCGAACGTGACGTGCTGCCACTTGCCGCGCGGGTCGGTGAACCGAAAATCGACGTAGCGCACGTCGTTGTCCCGGATCGTCTTCAGCACCTCGGCCGCTGTGGTCATCGTGGGCATCCTCCAGGAATCGCGTGGAACGCTCGCGGTGCGCCCGCTCTCGGTCAGGCCGCGCCGGCAAGCGGCGCTTGATATCCGGCGCGGGCACCGGTTGCCACCCGCAGCGGGCCGGAATCGCGCCGAGCGTGGGACGATCGACCGCCCGTGGCGCAACTCTCGATCCTGTGATCGCCGAAAACGGTCGTTCGGGCGATTTTGGCCACCGCACCGGGGCGCTCTGGCATGCTCCATGCAAAAGCGGCAGCGGCCGTCGATGAGGCGGCAAGCCGTTCGCGTCTCCCAGGATTGCCCAGGTCGCGCATCGATAACGGACGAGAGAACCGGAATGACCAAATATAAGCTCGAGTACATATGGCTCGACGGGTACACGCCGACCCCGAATCTTCGCGGCAAGACGCAGATCAAGGACTTCGACAGCTTCCCGACCCTTGAGCAGCTCCCGATGTGGGGCTTCGACGGTTCGTCGACGAAGCAGGCCGAGGGCGGCAGCTCCGACTGCATGCTCAAGCCCGTGCGCCACTTCCCCGACCCGGCCCGCAAGAACGGCGTGCTGGTGATGTGCGAAGTGATGATGCCGGACGGCACGACCCCGCACGAGTCGAACAAGCGCGCGACCATCCTGGACGATCCGGGCGCCTGGTTCGGCTTCGAGCAGGAGTACTTCCTGTACAAGGACGGCCGTCCGCTCGGCTTCCCGACCGCCGGCTACCCGGCGCCGCAGGGCCCGTACTACACCGGCGTCGGCTACTCGAACGTCGGCGACGTCGCCCGCAAGATCGTCGAGGAGCACCTCGACCTCTGCCTCGATGCCGGGATCAACCACGAGGGCATCAACGCCGAGGTGGCCAAGGGCCAGTGGGAATTCCAGATCTTCGGCAAGGGCTCCAAGAAGGCCGCCGACGAGATGTGGATGGCCCGCTACCTGCTCCAGCGCCTCTGCGAGTCCTACGGCATCGACGTCGAGTACCATTGCAAGCCGCTTGGAGACACCGACTGGAACGGCTCGGGCATGCACTGCAACTTCTCGACCGCGTTCATGCGTGAGCACGGCGGGAAGGCCTATTTCGAGAAGCTCATGGAGGCGTTCAAGAACGCCCGCGAGGATCACATCGCCGTCTACGGCCCGGACAACCACATGCGGCTGACCGGCAAGCACGAGACCGCTTCGATCCACGAATTCTCGTACGGCATCGCCGACCGCGGCGCTTCGATCCGGGTGCCCCACTCCTTCGCCAATAACGGCTACAAGGGGTATCTGGAGGATCGCCGTCCGAACTCGCAGGGCGACCCCTACCAGATCGCCTCGCAGGTGCTGAAGACGATCTCTTCGGTCCCGACCGAGGCCGCCGTAGCCGCGTGACGCTTCCGCTGCAAAACGAAACGTGATCCGGAGCCGGGCCCTCGCGCCCGGCTTCGTCCGTTCAGGGCCGGCGCGGGCGCTCGTCGTCGCGGATGGCCGCCTCATGGTACCACGCGCCGCCGCCGATGCTCGGCACGGGCGCGGGCTTAACCGTGTCGATCGCCCGCGGCGTCAGTCTGGGGCGCCGGAAGGCTGACAAGTCATAGAGCTTGGCGGTCTCGCGCCCGTCGGTACCGGCCATCACATGGTCCTCCTGCATCGGATCAAAGCGACCGGTCCGGCCGCCTGTTCCCGATGATGTGGTGCTTCCTGCGCAGCACTCCATGGGTTCAGGCGCCGATGGCGGACATTCGTGCAACGCGAATATCTAGGCAGATCGGGACAAGCGGCGGTTTTTCCCCCGATCATGCTTGGCGTGATCGGGGGAAAAACCGGTGATCCACGGGCGCAGGAACATGCGGATCTGGGATCAAGTCTGCTCTATAAAGCGATTGCCATCGAATGATCTCGGCTTCGGCTTCCGTTCGCGCCACGCGGTGATCGACCGCGCAGCGCGACGCTTTAGGGCGCCGCCCCGATCCGCGATCGCGCTGCCCTGGGTTGCGTCGCCGACCCTGTGTTCAGCGACGAGCGTCCGGAGGCACAGTTGCCGGCTGGTCCGGGCGCCGGCCGATGACCTGCCGCCCGGGCTGAACCGGTGCATCGGGGACCGGTACTCGGGCCCGGACCGGCGCCCGATCCCGCCGAACCGGTCCTTCAACCCCAGCCTGCGAGATGGGTTTTGCCGCGCGGGAGGCCCGCATCGCCGTCAAGGCACCGGCCACGATGAGCAGGCAGGCGAGCGCCAGGGCCGGCCCCGGGCTGGCATAGCCGGTCAGCACCAGGATGAGCGTGGACAGGACCGGCGCGGCGTAGGCCGTCACGCCCAGCAGCCGGACGTCGCCGTGCTTGCAGCCGATATCCCACAGATAGAAAGCGGCCCCCACGGGCCCGAGGCCGAGCAGCAGCACCGCACCCCACTGCACCGCATCGGCCGGCCACACCGTCGTCTCGACGGCCAGATGGCAGACGAGGCTGAGGGCCGCGGTGGCGAGGCAGAAGCCCGCGACGGCGTCGGTCGGTACCTGTCCGACCCGGGCCGACAGGATTGAATAGCCGGCCCAGACGAAGGCCGCCGCCAAGGACGCCGCGTAGCCCGGCAGAGCCCCCGCGACGAAGCCGAGATCGCCCCGTCCGGTAAACAGCGCGGCGACGCCGGCGAGACCCAGGAGCGCTCCGACGAGGTGGCCCGGACGCAGCCCCCCCGATCCCGGCAGGCGGGCGGAGAACAGCACGATCAGCAGCGGCCAGAGATAGTTGATCAGCCCGGCCTCGGCCGGCGGCGCGAGGCGCAGGGCGCTGAAATAGAGCGCGTGGTTGCCGAACAAGCCGCCAATCCCGAGGAGCCAGACCCGCCATGGCTGGATCAGGGCGCGGGCGCGCGCCGGATCGGCGATCCAGGTGGCGCAGCCGCACAGGCCGCCGAGCAGGAAGGTCATGGCCGCGAGCTGGAACGGCGGCACCGTGCCCGAGGCCGCGGTCAGGAGGGCGAGCAGGGACCAGAGCAGGATCGCCCCGAAGCCCGCGAGCGTGGCGGCCGAACGCGGCGTCCGGGTCGGGGAGATCGCTGCCGAGTCTGTCATCGGGCGCTGCTATCATGCGGGATCGTGAGTCGGCGAGATCGGGGTCACGTCGCTGTCACCATCGCGCTCTACCGGCGATCGGACACAGGAGAGCGACGCGATGCGTGCGATGCGAGCTGCGCTGGCGCTGATACTGGCAAGCGGCCCGGTTCTGGCCGGGGATGCCGCCCAGCTGGGACCGCGGCCCTTCTACTTGGTCGACCAGCTCAAACCCGGCCCCCTCAAGGAGCGCCTCGCCGCCTGCGGGGTCGACAGGACCTACACGCCCAGGACCTTCTCGATCTCACACCGGGGGGCGCCCCTGATGTTCCCGGAGCATACCCGCGAGGGGTTGATCGCCGCCGACCGGATGGGCGCCGGGATCCTCGAATGCGACGTGGCCTTCACCAGGGACCGCCAGCTCGTCTGCCGGCACAGCCAGTGCGACCTGCACACGACCACCGACATCCTGGCCCGACCGCAGCTTGCGGCGAAGTGCACGCAGGGGTTCGAGCCGGCCGACCCGGCGTCCGGGCGCAAGGCCTCGGCCAAATGCTGCACCAGCGATCTGACGCTCGACGAGTTCAAGTCGCTGACCGGCAAGATGGATGCGGCCGACCCGGATGCCACGACGGTCGCGGCCTACATGAATGCGACGCCCCGCTGGCGCACCGACCTCTACGCCGGGACCGGCACGCTGCTGTCCCATAAGGACTACATCGCGCTGGTGAAGGGGATGGCCCGGAAGTTCACCCCCGAGCTGAAGGCGCCGCAGGTGACGATGCCGTTCGACGGCACCTACACGCAGAATCAGTACGCCCAGCAGCTCATCGACGAGTACAAGCAGGCGGGTATCCCGGCCTCGGACGTCTTCCCGCAGAGCTTCCAGCTGCGGGACATCCTGTACTGGCTCGACAGGGAGCCGAATTTCGCCCGCCAGGCGATCTTCCTCGACAACCGGGACGAGACCGCGAAGGGTTTCGATCCGGAGAACCCCGCCACGTGGCAACCCGGCATGGCCGAGCTGGCGCAGAAGGGCGTGAAGATCCTAGCCCCGCCCCTGTGGATGCTGGTCCGGCCTGGGCAGGACGGCGCCATCGAGCCCTCGACCTACGCCCGGGCAGCGAAGCGCGCCGGGCTCGGCCTGATCGCATGGTCGCTCGAGCGTTCCGGACCGCTGAAGGACGGCGGCGGCTATTATTATCAATCGATCAAACCGGTGGTGACCGGGGACGGCGACATCCTGCGGCTGCTGGACGTCTTGCACGGGCAGGTCGGCGTCATGGGCGTGTTCTCCGACTGGCCCGCGACGACGACCTTCTACGCCAACTGCGTCGGGGCACCGTAGGCCGCCTCAGTCGGCCCACAGGGCCACGAGGGAGAAGAGGCCGGCCATCACGAAGTTGACGATGAGGATGCCGGCGATGATCAGGGCGAGCGTCATGGTTGCCTCCGGAATGGGGCGATCTGGCGGGCTGGGGATGGGGAACGGCCCGGCGGTTCATCCGCGCGGGCCGCATCGATCACCGCTTCAGTGCGGGCTGATCACGTGCATGAGATCGGCGAGGTACTCGACGTTCAGCGGCCTCCAGCCGAGCCGGCGCCGGAGCAGGCCGTAGACCGTGCAGAGCAGGATGGCCGAGCCGACGACAGCCAGCGTGAACCAGCCGATGTCGCCGGTGCCGAAGCCGACCGCGATGCCGATCAGGGCCGTCGTCCCGAAGATGATCCGGCTCGGGTGGGCCGGGCCGCGCGTTGTCACGTCAGACATGGGAACCTCCCTCGATCCGAGTCAGCGGGCGCGGCAGTTGGGGCCGAACCAAGTCATGGTCCGGCGATCCATGCCGCCGTCGGAGGACGCGCCGCAGACGGGGAAGCGCGTGTCGCCGCTCCGCTGCAGGCTCATCACCTTGTAGAGATCGCTCTGCGCCTCGCGGCGCCGGTTCTGCTCGGCGAGCTGGGCCGACCAGTACCGGTTGCTGGCGGCCTCGGCGGCCGCACGATCTTGGTGGAGCCCCATCATGCACGCCGCGAAGGCATCGGTGCCGGGCTCGAACCCGAAGGCGTAGCACTGGTTCTGATCCATAGCGTGCCGCTCCCGGGGCGTGACGCAGGCCGCGAGGCCGAGGGTGCAGGCTGCGGCGAGGACGACTTTCGCGGCGCTCGCAAGCCGCCGAACCTGCCGGCCGTCAGCTTTACCGCCGAACTGCGCAGACAAGGCACCACTTTCGCGAACACGCTGAAGGCCGCGTTGACCGTGAATTCGCTGGATCATGGTGTTCGCCCTCCCGTTCTACTGTCGGCGCGAACATCCGCGGCGCGACGGAACGAGACCTATACGGGCTTGTCCGATTTGTTCGTGCCCCAGAGCACGTGAACAATTTCTTCCCGCATCACCCGTCGTGCACACCATACCGGTGGGGCCACAAACCCCGGATCGGTGCGCGACAGGTGCGAATCGATAAGCATGCAGATCCGGAAAATATTTATTGCATAATGTCCGATACTTTATTGATTGAGCAAGAGCAGCGCATCAGGCGACCTTGCACGCGGATCAAGATCAATCAGCTTGGGCGACCGGCGTGGCGTTCGCGACCCGCTGGAGCGTTTCTCTCGCAGAGATGGGTTGTGGTGAAGCAGCCCGCTAGCACCGCTGCCACGCACGCTCAGCAGGTTTCGCAAAAGTGGCCGCCGGTTTTGCGATGAAAACCTGCGATCAGCCAAGGACCTAAGCGGATCAAGCGTTGGCCAGCCCACGGTACACGACAGTGACGCCATCGTCGCCGAACGCGGCACGGGTCCCCTCTCCCGTGCGGGAGAGGGGGCAGGTCGCGACTGCCAACCCAGTCCGCGGACGACTGTGGTGTACCGTGTGGCCCGCCAACGCAAATCTGATCAGGCCTGCTGCACCCGCGGGTGCAGTTGGTGAGAGCGTATGCAACGAGTCTCCTACCCCAAGCTTGAACTGGGATTTGCGGTCGATCCTGATGCCGCTGGTCCTGACAGGCGCGGATCGGCGTCGGCAATCGGCCTCCTTTCGATCGGGTGCGCCGGCCCGAGCCGGCGCACCCGCCGGCGGTCACACGAAGTGCTGACCACCGTTGATCGTCAGCGTCGAGCCGTTCACGAACCCGGCCTCTTCGCTCGCCAGATATTCGACCGCGTGGGCGATCTCGTCGGCCTCGCCGAGGCGGCCCGTGGGGATGGTCGAGATGATCTTGTTCCGGATATCCTCTGGCACCGCCATCACCATCTCGGTGGCGATGTAGCCCGGGGCGATCACGTTGACCGTGATGCCCTTGGACGCGCTCTCCTGGGCCAGCGCCTTGGCGAAGCCGACCACACCGGCCTTGGCGGCCGAGTAGTTCGTCTGGCCGGCCTGGCCCTTCTGACCGTTGATCGACGAGATGATGATGATCCGGCCGAAGTTGCGGCTGCGCATGCCCTCGATCAGAGGCCGGGTGCAGGTGAACATCGAGTCGAGGTTGGTCTTGATGACCGCCTGCCACTTCTCGAAGGTCATCTTGTGGAAGGCACCGTCCCGGGTGATCCCGGCATTGTTGACCAGCACCTCGACCGGTCCGAGTTCGGCCTCGATCGCCTTGATGCCGGCCTCGCAGCTCGCGAGGTCACCCACGTCGAACTTGAAGACCGGGATGCCGGTCTCGGCCTTGAAGGCGCTGGCCGCCTCGTCGTTGCCGCCGTAATTGGCGGCGACCCGGTAGCCCTTGTCCTTGAGCCGCTTCGAGATCGCCGCGCCGATGCCGCGAGTGCCGCCCGTGACGAGGGCGACGCGTCCTTGAGCCATTGTTTCCTCCTGTTTGCATCCCGTGATGCCGCGTGCGGATGGCGTCCGCACGCGAATTTTTATGATCTCGGCCTTGAGTCTAAGTTGTCGCGTACACCTGACGTGACTGAACGATCACGTCCGCTCGATGCACATCGCGACGCCCATGCCGCCGCCGATGCACAGTGTGGCGAGGCCCTTCTTGGCGTCGCGCCGCTTCATTTCGTGCAGCAGGGTGACGAGGACGCGGGCGCCGGAGGCGCCGATCGGGTGGCCGATGGCGATGGCGCCGCCGTTGACGTTCACCTTCGCGTCGTCCCAGCCCATGTCCTTGTTCACAGCGAGTGCCTGGGCCGCGAAGGCCTCGTTGGCCTCGATCAGGTCGAGGTCGGAGGGCGTCCAGCCGGCCTTCTCCAGGGCCTTGCGGGAGGCAGGGATCGGGCCGGTGCCCATCACCTTCGGGTCGACGCCGGCGGTCGCCCAGGACTTGATCCGGGCGAGCGGGGTGAGGCCGCGGCGCTCGGCCTCGGAGGCCGACATCAGCACCAGGGCGGCGGCGCCGTCGTTGAGGCCCGACGCGTTGGCGGCCGTGACCGTGCCCTCCTTGGAGAAGGCCGGCTTCAGCTTGGCCATCGCCTCCACGGTGGCGCCGTCGCGGATGTACTCGTCGGTGTCGACGACGGTGTCGCCCTTCTTGCCCGGGATCGTGACGGGCACGATCTCGTCCTTGAACCGGCCTTCCTTGCGGGCGGCCTCGGCCTTGTTCTGCGAGCGGGTGGCGAACTGATCCTGCTGCTCGCGGGTGAGCTGGAAGGCCTGGGCGACGTTCTCGGCGGTCTGGCCCATGTGGTAGCCGTTAAAGGCGTCCCAGAGCCCGTCCTTGATCATGGTGTCGACGAGCTTGACGTCGCCCATCTTCTGGCCGGCGCGCAGGTACTGGGCGTGGGGCGAGAGCGACATCGATTCCTGGCCACCGGCCACGATGATCGTGGCGTCGCCGTTGGCGATCTGCTGCATGCCGATCGCGACCGTGCGCAGGCCGGAGCCGCAGACCTGGTTGAGGCCCCAGGCGGTGGCCTTCTCGGGGATGCCGGCCTTCATGGCGGCCTGCCGGGCCGGGTTCTGGCCGGCACCGGCGGTGAGCACCTGGCCGAAGATCACCTCGTCGACGTCGTCGGGCGAGACCTTGGCGCGCTCGAGGGCCGCCTTGATCGCGGTCGCACCGAGGTCGTGGGCCGGCACCGCGCCGAAGGCGCCCCCGAACGAGCCGACCGGCGTGCGCGCGGCCCCGACGATGACGATCTCTTCGTTGGCTGCCATGTGAACGTTCTCCTCTCACGACCGGCGCGCCTTCCACGTTCCGGGCGCGCTCTGTGCCGGTCCTGGGATGAAGGGCGTGGCCTCGGCGAAGTCAAGGATGCACAACGAGCCTTCAAAAGATGCCGATGACGCGCCGAGGTGACTGAAATGCCGTCCGCACACCCGGACGCCTGCATTATTCTGCGTTGAAGAGATGCAGTTTGCTGTTTTCTGCGCCCGGGGAAGGCTTTAAGGATCGTGTTGCGGGCGCGAAGACGATCCCCGCAGAGCCGCATCACGCACGTCCCTAGGTCCCGAGTCCAGAAAGGCCGTTCCCGATGGCGGATACCGTCAAGGCCACGCAAACCGTCATCAAGAAGTACGCCAATCGGCGCCTCTACCACACCGGCACCTCGACCTACGTGACGCTGGAGGACCTCGCCACGATGGTCCAGAACGGCGAGGATTTCGTCGTCTACGACGCCCGCACGGGGGACGACATCACCCGTTCCGTCCTCACGCAGATCATCTTCGAGCAGGAGAACAAAGCCGGCGCGGAGAACTTGCTGCCGGTGGCGTTCCTGCGCCAGCTGATCCGCTTCTACGGCGACAGCATGCGCACGATGGTGCCGAGCTTCCTGGAATTCTCCATGGCCAATTTCGCCAAGGACCAGGATGGGCTGCGCGAGAAATTCGCCCACAGCTTCGGTCCGGCCGCGTTCCAGAATGCGATCGAGCAGTCGGTGCGCACCAACATGAACTTCTTCGGCGATGCCATGAAGATGTTCACCGGCTTCGCGCCGCCCGCAGGAACGCAGCCGACCCCGGCAGCCGCGCCAGCCGCCTATGCCGGCGGTGAACTCGACGATCTGAAGCGTCAGATGCTGGAGATGCAGCAGCGCCTGGAAGCGCTGGCGAAGAAGTAGTCACCCGCGCCCTGCGACCGAATAGAAGGTTGACGGTCCCTTAATACCGGTATCACCCTTGCGACAACGGCACGGAAACGTGCGGAGAATGTCGCGATGGTGCGAGTCGGAACAGGCGGTCGTCCCGGCCCGGCACAGGCCGGTCCCGTTGGGGCCACACGCGGCGCGACGGCGCAGGCCCCTGCGGAATCCGCGGGGCCTTCCGGCCGTGCGCTGGTCGTGATCGAAGGGGGGCGTCCCGGGGAACGCGGACAGCCCGCGCGGGCGCTGAGCACGGCCGTGGGGCGGGCCCGCGCCGGCTTCGTCGCCCAGTTGCTGACCGCCGATGACCCGACGCTGCTGCCGTCGCGTCAGGAACGGACACAGATGGCCGCCGCGCGCTACGCGGAGGCGGCGCGGCGCCTCGCCTGAGGCGCCGCCACGGGGCCTTACGCCTCGGCGGACTTCACCTTGAGCACCTGACGGCCGCGATACATGCCGGTCTTCAGATCGATGTGGTGCGGACGGCGCAGCTCGCCCGAATCCTTGTCCTCCACATAGGCCGGCGCCTTGAGGGCGTCGGCCGAGCGGCGCATGCCGCGGCGGGAGGGGGAGGTCTTTCGCTTCGGAACGGCCATGGCAGGATCCTTCGTGACGCCGCGGACAAAGCGGCGCCCGGGCGGCTCCCCGATCGAGGATCGCCACGCGCACCGCGGGATACGGATGAGGGCGCGCTTATAACGCCCGCCTTCGCCCATGGCTAGGGCATCGCTCCGGAATTCGGAACTGCGACGCTGCCTGGGGGAACCAGACACAACCGTTAAGCGTGGGTTCAAGCGGAACGGCCCAGACCTGCGAGGCCGGTGCCGCGCAGCGGACCGCGCCTTTCGGGAGAACGCCATGGCCTCCTCCACCAAGACCCTCGCCCTGCTCGCGCTGCTCTCCAGTCTCGTGGCAGGCCCCGTGCTGGCGCAGGCGCCCGCCCCCCAGACCCCGGCCACCACGGCGCCGACGGCCCCGGCAAAGCCCACGGCCCCGAGCGCTCCGGTCGCCGGGCCGCCGAACGCCGCCAAGACGGCGCTCATCGACCTCAACACCGCCAGCACCCAGGAACTCGATGCCCTGCCCGGCATCGGGGCGGCCCGCGCGGCCGCAATCGTCAAGGGCCGCCCCTATCGCGGCAAGGACGATCTGGTCTCCAAGAAGATCATCCCGAAGTCCGTCTACGACGGCATCAAGGACAGGGTCATCGCCAAGCAGAAGTGAGCCGGGCGCCGCGCATCGGATCCGACATCCGTCGCGACACTCCCCCTGATCCGCTCCATAGCGGGCGCCGTCACCGGGCCTTCGGGACGGTGCCCTATTCGGCAATCGCCCCCTGGGGCATGGAGAAGCCCGGCGGGGCCTTCTCGGCCGCGGCCTTCGGTGCCGCCGGCCGCGCCGGGGCCTTCTTCCGAGCCTGCACCTTCGGCGGCGCCTTCACGGCCGGGGGCGCTTCGCAGGTGCGGAAGGCGAGCTGCGCCAGGGGCGTCCCCTCCTCACTGACGATGGCGATCGATTCGGGCAGCGTCGGCAGGGACGGCTGCCACTTGATCGGGCCGCCCAGCATCGCCTCGATGGCCGACGGAACGCTCCCGCGCCGCAGCGTGGAGAAATCCGGGCCGTAGGCGGTGGCGACCTTGCCGGCGATCACCACCTGCAGGACTTGGTTCACCTCCGTCGTCAAGGGTCTGAGCGGGTTGGTCGTCTGGACCTGGCCGGCCCGGGTGATCACCATGCTGAAGCCCTTGCCGTTCTCGAAACGCGCCGCACGGCCCCCGCAGGGCTGATCGGGGGCGACCGCCGGGGTCGCGTCGGGGTTCGAGGCCGGCGCCGGGTCGGCTGCGGCGGCCGGCGCCGGCCCGGGCGCGGCCTGGCCCGCCGCCGCGTGCAGCGTTGTGGCGAGGAGCAGGGCGGCGGCCCCGCGGGCCCGCGACCTCATCGTCCGGCCTCCGGTGCGTCGCGCCGCGCCGCGCCCCGGTCCGTCCGGTGCAGAGCCCTGATCGGTTCCAATTCGGTCGCTTCCAGATCGAGCACGTGCGGATCGCGCGTCCTTTGATCGAGGACCTGCTGATCGAGGATCTGCGCGGTCCGGTCGATCGGGCTCCGGCGCGGGCCGACCGCGCCGATGAACAGGTCTTCGTCCTCCGCATCCAGCTCGGAGCCCATGCGCAGGGGTTCGCGCCGGCCCCGGGCCGCCATCGCGGCGACCGCGACGATGGCGACGACGAAGATCAGTATCGCCAGGATGATGAACAGGCGCTCCATGAGGCCCGAAGCTCTAGCCCGGCCACCGGGCCGCCGCCAGCCCATCCCGCGCGGAACGCTCCTTGCGTCGAGCGGCGGGCCGGGTAGATGCGGGCAGACCGGAGCCGGGACCGACCATGCAGCACGAGCCGAGCCGCGAGCCCGAGGAATTGGAGGACCACCTCCTCGGCCTGATCGAGGCCGCCCGCGACCAGGCGCGGGAGGATCCGTTCCGCAACCCGGTCCTGGCCGTGACCCTGGCGATCACCCGCCGATTCGACCGGGACGAGATCTCCGCGGACGATCTCGACCGCCTGTTCGCGCGGCTGCGCATGGAATCGCTCGCGGCGCGGGCGACGCGGCTGCGCGCCTATGTCGGTCTCGGCGATGCCGCCGGCGACGCCCAGGCGGCGATCCCCGCCCGCCTCGTGGCGGCGGCGCCCGAGGGAGCCGACAGCTTCGACGCCTTTTCGGCCTTCATCCATCGCATCGCCTTCGCGGTGGTGTTCACGGCCCACCCGACCTTCGGGATGCCGCGGGCCGTGGCGACCCTGCTCGCCGAGGCCGCGAGCCTGCCGGACGCGGCCGGCCGCGCCGGGCTGATCGCGCGCGCCGCCGCGCTCTCGACCCGGCCGGACGCGCCGATCACCCTGGACGTGGAGTTCGAGCAGGCCTGCGCGGCGGCCAATAACGGGCGGCTGGCGCTGGACGCCTTCAACGGCGCCGTGCTCGACGCCGCCCGCGCCCGCTGGCCCGAGCGCTGGACCGAGCTGACGCCCCGCCCCTTCGCCATCGCCAGCTGGGTCGGCTGCGACACGGACGGACGCACCGATATCGGCTGGTGGGACACCCTGCGCTACCGCCTCATCTCGAAGCGCATGCAGTTCGACCGGGTGATGCGCGAGCTGCCCGAGGCCGGCGCCTGCCGCGAGGTCCGGGCCCTGGCCGAGGGGGCGCTGGCGGCGGTGAACCGTCAGCTCGCCGTGGCGCCGCGGCTGGGCGACAAGCCGTCCCTCGAAGCGGTGCATCGCTTCGCCCTGGCGCTCATCATCGAGCGCGAGCGCGCCCAGACCGATGCGGGCCCCCTGGTGGCCGGCCTTACCGCCGCCCTGGAGGGGGTCGAGGACGCCGCCGACAAGCGGCGCATCGCCGTCCTGCGCGCGGGCGTCGCCACGCACGGGCTGTCGAACGCCCTGCCGCATTTCCGGCTGAACGCCAGCCAGATCCACAACGCCGTGCGCCGGGTGATCGATCTTGAGGGCGAGCCCACCGACGCGGCCCGGCGCCGCTCGCATCTGGCGACGATCCACGCCCTCCTGAACGACGTCCGCCCGGTGGCGGTAGATTTCGGCGCGCTCGCCGCCGAGCGGGCCTCGGCCGCCCGGCTGATGATGACGATCGCCCAGATCCTCAAGCACGTGGACGGCACCCACCCGGTGCGCTTCCTGATCGCCGAGACCGAGACCGGCTACACCCTGCTCGCCGCCCTCTGGCTGGCGCGCCATTACGGGATCAGTGACAAGCTGGAGATCACCCCGCTCTTCGAGACGGCGCGCGCCCTGGAGCAGGGCATCCGGGTACTGGACGATGCCCTGCGCAACCCGCATTGGCGCCAGTACCTCAAGCGCATCGGCCGTCTGACCGTGCAGTTCGGCTATTCGGATTCGGGCCGCTACGTCGGCCAGCTCGCGGCGACCTTCTGGATCGAGCGGCTGCGTTTGCGCATCACCGAGATGCTGGTCCAGAACGGCCTGGCCGATATCGAACTCGCGATCTTCGACACGCATGGCGAATCGATCGGCCGCGGCGCCCACCCGACCTCGCTGCGCGACCGCCTCGCCTATCTGGCCCCCGAGGATGCGCGGAATCGCAACCGCAAGGCCGGCATCAAGGTCCGGCTCGAATCGAGCTTCCAGGGCACCGACGGCTACCTACTCTACGGCACCGAGGCCCTGGCCGAGGCGAGCATCGCCCGGATCGCCGAGCACGTCTACGCCCTCGACGTGGCGGAGGAGGACAGCTTCCCCGACTATGCCCTCAACGACCCCGCGGACGGTGCCGACGCGGCGGACGACCCGATCTACTCGGAGCCGGACTTCGCCCTCGAATTCTTCACCGCGGCCCGCCAGGACATGGAGGCCCTGGTCGACGATGCCGGCTATGCCGCGTTGCTCGGCACCTTCGGTCCCAGCCTGATCGACCGCACCGGCTCGCGCCCGGTGGCGCGCCAGTCGGACAATGGCGGCCCGGCCCGCATCACCCATCCGACGCAGATGCGGGCGATCCCCAACAACGCGATCCTGCACCAGCTCGGTTTCCTGGCGAACTCCCTCTACGGGATCGGCCGGGCCGCCCAGCGCGGTCCCGACCTGTTCCGCGACATGCGCCGCGACTCGGTGCGCTTCTCCCGGGCCTTCCGCCTGGTGCAGCACGCGGCCGCCGCGGGCGATCTCGACGTGCTGCGCGCCTATATCGACACCCTCGACCCCGCCGTGTGGCTGGAACGGGCGCGACGCACCCAGAAGGACTTCCGCCGGGAGGAACTGGTGGTGATCGCCGGTGCCCTGGAGCGCCTCGACCTCGCCCCGGCGCTGCGCAGCCTGTTCGGTCGCCTGACCTGCGACTGGCTCGCCCTCACCGCGGCGGCCCCCGACCTGCCGACCATGTCGGCCCGGCTGACCCTGCTGCACGCCCTGCGGCTGGCCCTGATCCACCGGATCTGGTTCCTGGCGGTGCACATCCCGGGCTTCCGCCCGCAGGCGGGGGTCTCCCGGGAGCAGCTCCTAGAGCGCTTCCTGCGCCTCGACATCGACGGCTGCCTGACGCTGCTCGACGCGATCTTCCCGGTCACCCCGGATCCGACCCTGGGCCTGAACTTCGGCGAGGCGGCCGGCCCGCGGGATGTCGGTACCTACGAGGCCGAGCACGCCAATCTGTTCCAGCCGATCCGCCGGATGTTCGATCAGGTGCGCGAGATCTCGGGGATGATCCAGCACGAGGTGGGGGCGTTCGGGTAGAAAGTTCGTTCGGGCGAGAGGCTAACGCCCCGGTCCGATCGAAGTCTGTGGGCGTGCAGGTGGCACATCACTGCAGCGCGGGCGGTCGTAGCCTTGGTTGAGACCTCTCGCCATGAGGCCCGTTACGGCGGCTGCTTTGTTTGGTTTTCTGTCGGTCCGCGTTCGAGCGTGATGGTAGGCGAAGCGGACACCCGGGGCTCGCCCACTTCGGTCTCAGCACAGGCTGACCCAAGGGCGGCTATCCAACAAACAAACGCCCCGTAGGGCGCCTGTCTGTCGCTCGGCCGATCGGTGGCGCCCTCAGTTCGCCCGGGCGACCTCGACGAGGTTGTCCGAGAAGGACGGCGCGTGGCCCATGTCGGTGAAGGCGCCCGACGAGATGCTGTTGACCGTGCCCTCGTTGAGCTGACGCCAGTAGCCAAGCGTCGCCACCACGATGCCAGCCTTCACATCGTCGGTGATGCGGGCCACGCCCTTGAAGGCGCCGCGGTCGTTGGCAACCTGCACCCGGTCGCCGTCCCGGATGCCGCGCGCGTCGGCATCGTGCTGGCTGATCATCACGAACTGCTCGCCCTGGCCCTTCTGATTGTCCTCCATGTTGGCGTAACAGGAGTTCAGGAAGTAGTGGCTCTTGGGCGAGACGATGTTGAGCGGGAAGCGCCTGGCCAGCTCGGGGTCGTTCGTGTGGGATTCCCGCGGACCGAGGTAGTCGGGCAGCGGGTCGAGCGCCTCGCTCGGCTGGAAGCCCTCGTACATCTGCCGGAACGGCGGCGCGACGAAGTTGGTGGCGCCCTCGACCTTGAGCATGCACTTGCCGGTCGGCGTCGGAAAGTTGCCGTCCCTGTGCGGCGCCCGGTCGTCGGGCGTGCCGACCTTCAGCCGGGCGAAGCCGTGCGCGCGCATGTAGGCGAGGTCGATGCCCTCGCAGGCCGGGGCGGACCAGTCGACGTAGTGCTCCAGGCACTCGCTATCACTCCACGTGAAGTTCTCCTCCTCGAAGCCGAGCCGGGCCGCGAGCTGGCGGAAGATCTCGTTGTTCGGGATCGCCTCGCCGGGCGCGTCCGCGCACTTGGTGTTGTAGGTCAGGTAGAGGTGGCCCCACGACAGGATCATGTCCTCCATCTCCGCCCCCATCGTCGCCGGCAGCAGGATGTCGGCGTAGGAGGCCGTGTCCGAGATGAAGTGCTCGGCCGAGACCATGAACAGGTCCTCCCGCATCAGCCCCTCGACGATCTTGTCGGTCTCGGGCGCCTGCGTGACCGGGTTCGAGTTCCAGCACATCATCGACATGATTGGCGGGTCGAGCTGCATCTCGCCCGTGAGCGCGCGGCCGATCTGCAGGTTCGAGACGACGCGGGTCCCCTCCGGGATCAGATCGGGTCGGCACATCACGTCGAACTTGTAGGGGTGTTCCCAGACACCGAACTGCGTGACGCCGCCGCCGACGTGACGCCACGCGCCGGTCAGGGCCGGGATGCAGGTCACCGCCCGGATGGTCTGGCCGCCGCCGTAGTGCCGTTCCAGCGCCACGCCCATGCGAATACCCACCGGCTGCGCGGTGGCCATCTCGTAGGCGAGCTTGCGGATGTCCTCGGCCGGGACGCCGGTGATCTCGGCCGCCCACTCCGGCGTGCGGGGGCCGGCCCGCTCCTTCAGCTCCTCGAAGCCGACCGTGTGGTTGTCGACGTAGTCCTGATCGACGAGACCCTGGGCGATGATGGAGTTGATCAGCGCCATGGCCAGCGCCCCGTCCGTGCCGGGCTTCGGCGCGATGTGCCAGTCAGCCGCCTTAGCGGTGCGCGAGGCATAGGTGTCGATCACCACGACCTTGGCACCCTTCTTCTGGGCGTCCTTGACGATGGCCCAATGGTGCAGGTTCGTGCTGACCGAGTTGCAGGCCCAGATCACGATGTATTTGGAATGGATGTAGCTGTCCGGGTCGAGGCCGGCCGTCGGACCGACGGTGAGGAGCCATGCGGTGCACGAGCCCTCGCCGCAGAAGGTCCGCTCGGTGACGGTCGCGCCCATGCGGTTGAAGAAGGCGTCGCCGCCGTTCAGCCCGTGCACGAGGCCCTGGTTGCCGAGGTAGCTGTAGGGCACGATGGCTTCGGGCCCGTACTGGTCGATGATCGCCTTCCAGCGCATGACGATGGTGTCGAGCGCCTCGTCCCAGGTGATGCGCTCGAACTGCTTCGACCCCTTCGGCCCGACGCGCTTCATCGGGTAGAGTAGCCGATCGGGATGGTAGTGGCGCTTCTCGTAGTCCTTCAGCTTCACGCACAGACCGCCCCGGGTCATCGGGTGGTCCGGGTTGCCGCGCACACCGAGCAGTTCCCCGTCCTTGACCTCGAACAGCATCGAGCACGTGTCCGGGCAATCATGGGGGCAGCCGCCGAAGAAGGTCTCGGTCAGGCTCTCGGCCTCGGCGACGATCAGGGAGTCCGGCTTGACGATCTCGTTCATGTGCCCTCCACGGCCGAGCGTCTCCCCTTATTGTTCCTGGGGGGCCGGCCCGGTGCCTGGACAGGATGCACTTAAGTGCGAACAAGTCCAAATGTCGTTTGAGTGAGCGCTATTCGAACCGGCATCTGCTTTTGGGAAGCTGGGACTCGCCTCAGCGAGGCAAGGGTGGGTCGGGAGCAGTCTCCGACGAACCCGTCGCGCCGCGCCCGACGCCCCGCCCCTCAAAATCCCTCCACCCGCAGCACCGTCCCGGACAGCCCGACCACCCGCACCCGCGCTCCGGCCGGCAGATCCGGTCCCTCGACGCGCCAGAGCGTGTCGTCGAAGCGGAGGCGGCCGGTGCCCTGCACGATCGGCTCGGCGAGCACGCCCGCGCGACCGATCAGGCCGCGGTCGGCACGGTTGAGCATGGCGTCGCGAGGGCTGGCCCGGCTGGACAGGCGGGTGGCGATCCCGACCAGGACCACGGCGAGGCCTGCGAACAGCAGGGTCTGACCCTGCCAGGGCATCGGGATCAGCGCCGCGGCGAGCCCGGTCGCCAAGGCCGCCAGGCCGAACCAGATCAAGAACACGCCCGGCACCGCGATCTCGGCCCCCGACAGGACGAGGCCGGCGATCACCCAGCTCCAGGCTGGGCCGAGGGCCGCGAGGATCCCGAGGGTATCGGTCATGGCTGTCAGCGCCGCGGCGCGGCGACGTCGGGCGGCGCGCCCGCACGGCGGGCCTGCGACGCCTCCCCGAAGACCGCCCGGGTGAGTTCGCCGATGCCGCCGAGCGTGCCCGCCAGCGCCGCGGCCTCGATCGGCACCACCACGACCCGCTGGTTCGGCGCGGTCGCGAGCGCCCGCACGGCGTCCACATACTTCTCCGCCACCAGAAAATTCGCCGCCGCGATGTCGCCCTCGGCGATCGCCCGGCTGACCATCCCGGTCGCCGCCGCCTCGGCCTCGGCGGAGCGCTCGCGGGCCTCCGCATCGCGAAAGGCGGCCTCGCGGCGGCCTTCCGCCTCCAGGATCGCCGATTGCTTGCGCCCCTCCGCCCGCAGGATGTCGGCGGCGCGCTGGCCCTCCGCCTCCAGGATCGAGGCACGCTTCTCGCGCTCGGCCTTCATCTGCCGGGCCATGGCGCCGGCGAGGTCGGGGGGCAGCAGGATGTCCTTGATCTCGATCCGGTTGATCTTCACGCCCCAGGGCGCGGCGGCCGCATCCATCACCCGGAGCAGGCGCTCGTTGATCTCGTCGCGGTGCGCGAGGAGCTGGTCGAGATCCATCGCGCCGACCACCGTGCGGATGTTGGTCATGGTCAGGGTCGTGGCGGCGAGGGCGAGGTTCGAGACCTCGTAAGAAGCGCGGGCCGCATCGAGCACCTGGTAGAACACGACCGCGTCGATGGTCACGCCGGCATTGTCGCGGGTGAAGGCCTGCTGGCTCGGCACATCGATCACCTGCTCCATCACGTTGACCCGCCGCCCGACGCGCTCGATGAACGGGACGATCAGCGCGAGGCCGGCGCCGAGACTCCGGGCGTAGCGGCCGAATCGCTCCACCGTGTAGACGTAGCCCTGGGGCACGATCTTCACCCCGGCCGCCAGGGTGACGACCGCCAGAGAAGCGGCACCGACCGCGAACACGCTCAGCCCCAACGAAAGATCCATCGCCCTGTCTCCTCTCCGCCCCGCAGCCTAGCGAGCGGCCCCCTCCCCCGCGACCGGGCCGATCGAAGCGCGAGGCGGCACCGCGATCCCGACCCGCACCGCCGGGAGGCGGGCGATGGCCCGGGTGAACGAGGGACCCATCGCCCCGATCATCAATGGTTCAGGCCGCAGGGCCTAGGAAGTCTGGCAGCGTCGCGCTCGTCGTTGCTTCGGCTTCCCCGGTGCAACGCTTGCTGAAGACATTCTCGGCATGATACCTGCTACCTCGCCGCGGAAAGAAATCCTTCCGCACCGCTGCGAGCGGTAGATATCCCTACCCAACCAGATCCGGTGCGCGCGTGAAGATTGCTGTCCTCGCACATCTCAAGTACCCGATCGGCCAGCCCTATGCGGGCGGTCTGGAGATGCACACGCACCTACTCACCGTCGCCCTGAAGCGCTACGGGCACGACGTGACGCTGTTCGCCAGCCGCGGATCTGACCCGGCGCTGGATCCGGTGATGCTCTGCGATCCCACCGGGGACGCGCTGATGGATCCCGAGCGCGAGGCGGCGATCGACCGCGCGGAGCACGACGCCTACCGGCGGATGATGGAGATGGTCGCGGCCGGCGGCTTCGACCTCGTGCACAACAACGCCCTGCATGCCCTGCCCCTGCGCGAGAGCGCCCGCATCGGCCTGCCGTGGGTCACGGTGCTGCACACGCCACCCTTCGAGGCCCTGGTCGGCGGCGTGATGAAGGCCGATCCGGACATGGCCTTCCTGGCGGTCTCGCCGTCCCTGGCGCAGGAATGGGCCTCCCTGGTGCCCGACGCCCAGGTGGTCGATAACGGCGTCGATCTCTCGACCTTCGCGTTCTCCGAGGCTCCCGATGCGGCGCCCTTCGCGTTCTGGTCGGGTCGGATCGTGCCCGAGAAAGGTCTGCACCTCGCCATCGACGCCGCGCGGGCGGCCGGCCTGCCGCTGACCTTCGCGGGGCCGAAGCTCAATCCGGTTTACTGGGCGGCCGAGATCGCGCCCCGGCTCGGGCCGGACCTGACCCATCTCGGACATCTGCCGCACCGGGAACTCGCCCACCATCTGGGGCGCGCCCGGGTGGCGATCGTGTCGCCGTGCTGGGAGGAGCCCTTCGGCCTCGTGGTGGCGGAGGCCCTGGCCTGCGGCACGCCGGTGGCCGCCTTCCGCCGCGGTGCCATGCCCGACATCCTCGACGCGCAATGCGGCCGGCTGGCCGATCCGGACGATGCGCAGGACCTCTCGGTGGCGATCCGGGCGGCCGCCGGGTTGTCGCGGCGCGCCTGCCGCGATCGGGCCGAGGCGCTCTACGACGCCGCCGCGATGACCGCACGCTACCTGGAGGCCTACGAGTCCGTCATGGCGCGCTGCGCCGAACGGGCGCGGCCGGCGCTGCGGGTCGCGGGCGGACGAGGCTGACATGTGCGCCGACGCGGTCCGGCCCGGTCCCTCACGCTGCGTCGTCTGCATCCCGGCGCGGAACGAGGCGGAGCGCCTGCCGATCCTGCTCGCATCCCTGGCCGGACAGCTCGGGGTCGCGACGCGGCTGCGTGTCGTCGTCGTCGCCAACAACTGCACGGACGGGACGGCAGCGACGGTTCGGGCCCGGCAGGCGGCGGGCGCGTGGCCCGGGCTGGAGATCCGGCTGATCGAGGCGGATCTCGTCGGCGCACAGGCCCATGTCGGTACGGCCAGGCGCATGGCGCTCGATGCTGGCGCCGATTGGCTGGCGGATGACGCCGTTCCGGATGGAATCCTGCTCACCACCGACGCGGATGCCCGCCTGCCGGCCGACTGGATCGTGGCGAACCTGCGGGCGCTCGAACAGGCGGACGTGGTCGGTGGCCGGCTCGTCATCGACCAGGACGGCGATGCGGATCCGAAGCTCGCCGAGCTCCACGCCCGGATCGAGCGCTACTGGTCCGGCGTCCGGCGCCTGGAGGACCTGCTCGACCCGCCGCCCTACGACCCGGCCCCGCGCCACGGCGACCATACCGGTGCCAGCCTCGCGGTCCCGGTCTCGCTCTATCGGGCGGTCGGCGGCCTGCCGCCGCTGCCCTGTGGCGAGGACAACGCCCTGGTCGGCCTGCTGCGCGCCCACGGCGCTCGGCTGCGCCACTGCCCGGACGTGCGGGTGATGGTCTCGGCCCGACACCAGGGGCGGGTCTCGGGCGGAATGGCCACCGAGATGGCCCGCCGCGCCCGGGTCCTCGACGGGGAAGCCTATCTCCTCCCCGAGGCGGCCCATTGGCAGGCGCTGATCCTGCGCCGGGCGGCCCTGCGCCAGGCATACCGGCTCACGGGCTCGGCCTGGGTGGCGGCATGCCGGCAGCTCGGGCTCGGCGACGATGACCTCGACGCCCTGCAAAATTACCCCAACGACATCGCGTTCGTCGAGCGGGCCGATCGGATCCTCGAATCCCGGGCGGCGCCCGCGCGGGAATGCCCCCTCGACCGGGCGCTGGCCGACCTCGACGCCCTCGCCCTGTCCCTGCGGGCCGCGGCGTGACCCGCGGGATCGGCTGGTACGTCCACCATCAGGGCGCCGGCCATCTCCAGCGGGCCCGGGCGGTGGCCGCCGCCCTGCCCCGCCCCTGCACGATCCTCGGCACCCTCGCGGGCCTCGACACCGCGGGGCTCGATCGCCTCGACCTGCCCGACGACCGCCCGCTGGGCGACGCCGCCTTCGACGGCCGCGACGGCGAATCCGAGCGGCCGGAGGCGCTGCACTACGCGCCCCTGAACCATCCCGGCATCCGCGCTCGGATGGCGCGCATCGCCGAATGGGCGGCGCGGACCGAGCCGGCCCTTCTCGTCGTGGATGTCTCGGTGGAGGTCGCGCTGCTGGCGCGCCTCCTGTCCGTGCCGACGCTGGTGGTGCGGCTCGCCGGCACCCGGACCGACCGGCCGCATCTCGAAGCCTTCCGCGGCGCGACGCGGCTGCTCGCGCCGTTCCCCGAGGCGCTGGAGGCCGCGGGCGTGCCGGACTGGATCCGGGCCAAGACGGTCTACGCGGGTTTTCTCGGCGCGCCGGCGCAGGCTGCGACCGGGACGAGCCGCGATATCGTGGTGGTGTTCGGCCGGGGCGGCGCGGGGGGCGACCTCGCGGCACTCGCCGCGGCGGCCCGGGCCGTCCCGGATCGCGCCTGGCATGTCCTCGGCCCGGTCTCGGGTTCAGGCCCGACGCCGGACAACCTGCATGTGCATGGCTGGGTCCCCGACGTTGCCGCTCGGGTGGCGGGGGCGGCCTTGATGGTCGGCGGCGGCGGCGACGGGGTCGTGGCCCTCGCCGCGTCGCAGGCCAAGCGCTTCCTCTGCCTGCCGGAGGCGCGGGCCTACGGCGAGCAGACTGAGAAAGGGGCGGCCCTGGCCGGGCTCGGCGCCGCGATCGTGCATGAGGGCTGGCCCCCCGCTTCCGCATGGCCGGATCTCGTCCGGGCGGGGCTCGCCCTCGATCCGTCGGTGCTCGGCGCCCTGCACCGGCCGGACGCGGTCGATGCCACCGCCGCCGCGATCGAGCGTCTCGCCCAGTCGTTCGAGCGGGCATGACATCGGCGTCTGCCGGACAAGACAGGCTCCGGAATACCGGCGCCTGTCCGTCCAGACGTCCGGGCGAGGTGCGCCTGACGGACCGGCATCCTGCGCCGGGCGCCAGGCGCCAGGCGCCGCTCGAGAGCGTCCTGCAGAAGGCCCGCTGCGCCGACGCGGGAAGACAACTAAAATTGAGCGATCGGGCGTTTGCGGGGCGGCTCAGGTCTCCTGCCAGATCCGGATCCGGGCTTTGAACGCGGCGCGGATATGCGCCCGGGCTGCGGCTTCGGCGCCGTCCCCGTCATGGGCCCGGATCGCCGCCACGATGGCGGCGTGCTCGGCGAGGGACTCCGCGGCGCGGTCGGGGGCCGCCAGGGTGGTGGCGCCCGGGAGCAGCACCAGCGACAGGCGCATCGTCTCCAGCGTGCTCTGCAGGAAGCGGTTGCGCGCCGCGCCGTGGATCTGCCGGTGGAACAGGCGGTTGGTCCGCGCGAGCGCCGGCGCGTCGCCGATCAGCGACCGATCCCGGGCGACCATCTCCTCCAGGATCTCGGTCTCGACCGCGCTGGCGTGGATCGCGGCGAGGCGGGCCGCCGTCCCCTCAAGCACCTCGCGCAGGTCGTAGAGCTCGCTGACCTGCCCGTAATCGAGCTGCGCCACGCTGGCGCCCCGGTGCGGCTCGTGGGCGACGAGGCCCTGTGCCTCCAGCCGACCCAAGGCCTCCCGCACCGGCGTGCGGCTGATCTGGAACCGCTCGGCGAGCTCGGCCTCCCGCAGGCGGCTGCCGGGCGCGAGTTCACCCTCCTCGATCGCCCGCAACAGGCGCTCGTAGGCGCCGGCGCCGCTGGAGCGTTCCGCTTCACTGGCTTTCATCCAGGTCTCCTCGCCTGGCCCTTAGCGTCAAACCGCACGCTGCGGAACGCTTGCCGCAGATTGCATGCAGGCGTATACAATTCAGCGACGAAACGTGAGGGGGGAGGAGACGGCGATGCAGCGTCCGGGTGATGGGCCGTGGGATGTCGTGGTGGTCGGGTCCGGCAACGCCGCCATGAGCGCAGGCCTGGCCGCCCTGGAGCGCGGCGCCTCGGTGCTGATGATCGAGAAGGCCGAGCGGGATCTGGCCGGCGGCAACACCGCCTACACGGCCGGCGCCATGCGGTTCGTCTACGAGGGCAACGACGACCTGATCCCGCTGTTGGCCGATCCGCAGGATCCGCGCCTGCCCCGGACCGATTTCGGCGCCTATACGGCCCAGAAGTTCGAGGACGACCTGCTCGGCTTCAACGACGGCCGGCCGCTCTCCCGCGAGCAGCGCATCCTGATCGATGAGAGCGGCGCGGCCCTGCGCTGGCTCGCGACCCAGGGGGTGAAGTTCGAGCCGATCTATTCCCGCCAGTCCTTCGAGAAGGACGGGCGCTTCGTCTTCTGGGGCGGCCTGACGCTCGCCACCCACGACGAGGGGTTCGGCCTCGCCCAGGCGGAACTCGAGGCCTTCACCGAGGCCGGCGGGGAGATCCGCTACGGCTGCCCGGCCACCGGGCTGGTCGTCGCGGACGGGCGCGTGGTCGGCGTGGAGACGCCGCAGGGGACGTTCCGGGCGAAGGCCGTGGTCCTGGCCTGTGGCGGCTTCGAGTCGAACGCCGCGTTGCGGACGCGCTTCATCGGCGCAGGCTGGGACAAGGCCCGGGTCCGCGGCACGCCGCATAACCAGGGCGACGGGCTGGAGATGGCGCTGGCGCTCGGCGCGAAGGCGCACGGCTTCTACGGCGGCTGCCACGCGACCCCGATGGACCTTCACACCCCCGATTACGGCAATCTCGACCTGCCCCACGGCGAGCGCAAGCACTACCGGAAGATCTGCTACTTTCTGGGCCTGATGCTGAACGCGAACGGCGAGCGGTTCGTCGACGAGGGCAAGAATTTTCGCAATTACACCTATGCCCAGTTCGGCCGCTCGATCATGGAACAGCCCGGTCACGTCGCCTGGCAGATCTTCGACGCCAAGGTCGATCACCTGCTCTACAGCGAGTATCGGTTCCACGACGCGCATTTCGTCGAGGCCGACACCCTGGACGGGCTCCTCGACCGGCTCGACGGCATCGATCGGGACGCGGCCCAGCGCACCATTGCGGAATTCAACGCTGCCGTTGACGAGACCGTGCCGTTCGACCCGACCGTGAAGGACGGGCGCGGCACCCAGGGGCTCGCCCTGCCCAAGTCGAACTGGGCGCAGGCGATCGCCACCGGGCCGTTCAAGGCCTACCCGGTCACCGGCGGGATCACGTTCACCTACGGCGGCGTCGAAGTCGGCGACGACGGCGCGGTCAAGCGGGAGGACGGCAGTGCCATCGCCGGGCTCTACGCCTGCGGCGAGATGGTCGGGGGCGTGTTCTTCAACGGCTATCCGGGCGGCTCGGGCCTGACCTCCGGCGTGGTGTTCGGCCGGCGCGCGGGCTACGGCGCCGCCGCGGCGCGGGGGGCATAGGCTCCCCTCTCGAGCCGCGGCTCAGGACGACACCGCCGGTGAGGGTCGGGACATCCGGGCCCCGCCCCGATTGCTCGATCCTTACGCGTCGAGCCGTCGTTGCGGGCGGTGGCTGGCGTGCCGGAGCCCATCCGCAGGTCTTGCGAAGCCTCGCGCCCGCAAGCCTTGGATCCTCACCAACCCCTGTCCCGGCCGCGCGCACCGGCGTAGAAGCGTCCATGCCCGCCCGACAGGCCGTCTTCACCATCACCCGCGGCGTCCCGTTCCTGCCGACACTTGCCGAGGCGCTGATCTCCGGCCGGCTCGTCGGACCGGTGGCGGACGACCCGCTGGCGCTCGCCGCCGTCACCATCTACCTGCCGACCCGCCGCGCCGCCCGGGCGCTCGCGGCGATCCTGGCCGAGAGGCTCGGCCGGGACGCGCCCGGACGGGCCACCCTGCTGCCCCGGATGATCCCCCTCGGTGAGGCCGACGAGGCGGAACTCGACCTCGCCGCCGAGCCGCTGCTGGAGGCGAATGCCGACCCGCTGGGCGCGCCCATGCCCCCCCTGGAACGCCGGCTGATCCTCGCCCGCCTCGTCCAGGCCTGGGCCAGGACCGTAGACCGCACCCTGCTGCCGCTGGACGCCGAGGTGCCGTTCCTGGTCCCGTCCTCCCCCGCCGACGCGGTCGGACTCGCGGGCGACCTCGAACGGCTGATGGACGCGCTGACCGTCGAGGGCCTGCCCTGGTCGGAGATCGGCGCCGCCGTGGAGGCGGAGTATTCCCGCTATTTCGGCCTGACCCTGGACTTCGTGAAGATCGCCGCCGAGAACTGGCCGAAACTCCTCGCCGAACGCGGGCTGGCCGACCCCGTCGCTCGCGCCCGCGGCCTCGTGCAGGCCGAGGAACGGCGCCTGTCGCGCGGCGCCATCCCGGACCCCGTGATCGTCGCCGGTTCCCTCGGCTCCGTCCCCGCCACCGCCCGGCTCATCGCCGCCGTGGCGCGCCTGGCCCGGGGCGCCGTGGTGCTGCCGGGGCTGGACCTCGACCTCGACGCGGCGGGTTGGGACGGCATCGACACCGGCGAGGGCTTTTCGCGGGTGATCGCGCATGGCCAACCGCAGGCGGTGCTGCACCGGCTCCTCGGGCCGGAGAACCTGAATCTCGGCCGCGCGGAGATCGCCGCCCTGGGCGAGCCCGATGCCGGACAGGTGGCCCGGGCGGCGCTGCTCTCGCAGGCACTCCGCCCGGCCGACACCACCGACGCCTGGGCCGCCCTCGACCCGGCCGAGCGCGACGGATTCGCCCGGCGCGGTCTCGACGGGCTGGCGCTGGCGGAGGCCGCCGACGAGCGGGAGGAGGCCCTGGTGGCCGCTCTGGCCCTGCGCGAGGCGCTGAAGACCCCCGGCGCCACCACGGCCCTGGTCACGCCAGACCGGGGGCTCGCCGGCCGGGTCGCGGTGGAGCTGCTGCGCTGGGGCATCGTCGCCGAGGATTCGGCCGGGGTGGCCCTGGCCGGAAGCCCCGCGGGCCGGCTCGCCCGGCTCGCCGCGGAGCTGGCCGCCGACCTCGCCCGCGATCAGGCCGATGCGATCCCGGCCCGGCTGATCGCCCTGCTCTCGCACCCGATGGTCCATCTCGGGCTGCCGCGCGCCGACGTGGTCCGGGGCGCCGCAGCGCTGGAGATCGGGCTGCTGCGCGGTCCCGTCCCGGCTCCGGGTTTTCTCGGCTTGCGCAACGCCCTCGCGGCCGAGCGCGCCGGCCCGCCCGAACACCGGCCCCGGGCCAAGCGGCGCTTGGCGGACATCGATTGGGATTTGGCCGCGGACCTGCTCGCCCGGCTGGATCTGGTCTTCCGGGATTTCCCGGGGGCGGACGGGGCCGGGGATTGCGACCTCGTCGCCACGGCCACGCGCCACCGGGAGGCCTGCGACCAGCTGATCGCCGGGCCGGAGGACGCCCCCGCGGAGGAGACGGACGGCTCCCTGTCCTGCCTCGACGCGCTGTTCGACGACCTGGAGATGGCCGAGCCCGGCCTGATGCCCGGGCGGTTCGACGATTACGCGACCTTCTTCACGGCGTTTACCCGGGAGCGCGTGGTCGCCTGTACCGGCGCGCCGCCGCATCCGCGGCTGCGGATCCTCGGCCTTCTGGAGTCGCGGCTGCTCTCGGTGGACCGGATGGTGCTCGGCGGTCTCGACGAGGGCGTCTGGCCGGTGCGGACGCTGACCGATTCCTTCCTCAACCGGCCGATGCGCGAGCGGGTCGGCCTCAACCCGCCCGAGCGGCGCATCGGCCAGATGGCGCACGATTTCGTGCAGGCCCTGGGCTGCCGGGACGTGCTGATCACCCGGGCGCTCAAGCGCGATGGTGCGCCGACCGTGCCGTCGCGGCTGATCCAGCGCCTGCGCGCACTCTCGGGGGATGCCCGCTGGGATGCGGTCGTGGAGGCGGGGCGCCGTTTCACCGGCCTCGCCGCCCGGCTCGACGCCGCCCCGCCGGAACCGCGGCTGAAACGCCCCGCGCCGAAACCGGACCCAACCCTGTTCCCGCGCTCGCTCAGGGTCACCGAGATCGAGACGCTGGTGCGCGATCCCTACAGCATCTTTGCCCGCCACGTGCTCGGGCTCGATCCCCTCGATCCGCTGGCGGCGGCCCCGGGGGTCGCCACCCGGGGCTCCCTGGTCCACGACGTGTTCGCGGCCTTCGCCGAGCGCCATCCGCGGGCGCTGCCCCCGGATGCGGCGGAGCGGCTGCTCAACTTCGCGGTGAACGCCTTCGCCGACATTGAGGCGGAGTATCCGAACCTCTACGCCGAATGGTGGCCACGCTACGAGCGCATGGCCGCCGCCTATCTTGACTGGGAGGCGCAGCGCCGTCCCGGCCTGACCCGGGTCCATCCGGAGGTCTCCGGACGCTGGGTGATCCCGATGGGGCCTGAGAGCTTCACCCTGCGCGCCCGGGCCGACCGGATCGAGCTGCGCCCGGACGGGTCCGCCTGCATCGTCGACTACAAGACCGGCGCGCCGCCGTCGGCGAAGACGATCTTCTCCGGGTTCTCGCCCCAGCTCACCCTGGAGGCGGCCATGCTGATGCACGGCGCCTTCAAGGATTTGCCGACGGTGCGGACGACGCCGGACCTGCTCTACGTCCACGCCTCGGGCGGCCGGAAGCCGTTCGTGCCGATCCCGGTGAAGGCGCCCCGGGGCGAGGAGCGTGACGTCGCGGCGATCGTCGCCGAGCACGCCGCAAGGCTCCGGGGTCTGGTCGCCCGGTTCATGACCGGCGAGGCGGCCTACACGGCCCGACCCTACCCGCAATTCGCAAGCCGGTACGGGGCGTATGACCACCTCGCCCGGGTGCTGGAATGGTCGCTCGGGGGCGAGGAGGGCGGGGAAGGCTGACGGGTTCGTCGTGCCTGCGCAACCGCCTGTGACTCGCGCTAAGGTCGCTCCTGAGAGCGGCTGGCGAAGGCTCGGCAGCCGCGTTCCATATCGGGAGGGCCGAATGGCCGGCACGGAACCTCTGGCTGATCCCGCCGCCAGGGCACGATCGTCGGGTTCGGGCAGCGCACCGCAGGGTGGGTTCGCCGCGCTCGTTCCGGAACTGGGGGTGACGGATCTGGATGCCAGCCTTCGCTTCTGGTGCGGATTGCTCGGCTTCGGGATCGCCTACGACCGTCCGGCCGCGCGCTTCGCCTACCTGACGCGTGGTTCGGCGCAGATCATGCTGTACCAGCGCAACGGGTCCTGGGAGACGGGCGCCCTGCACCGCCCGTTCGGTCGGGGGATCAACCTCCAGACCAATGTCGAGCCGCTGGATCCGGTCCTGGCCACGCTCGACGCGGCGGGCTGGCCGATCTTCGAGGGGCCCAGCGAGGCGTGGTACCGTGTCGGGGATGCCGAGCATGGCCAGCGGGAATGCCTCGTGCAGGATCCCGACGGGTACCTCGTCCGCCTCGTGGAGAGCCTGGGGGTCCGGGCACCCGCGGGTAGCTGAGTTCGGCGAGCGTCAGTCGGACCTCACGAAGTCATGCTTCGCGCTTGAGATCAACGTCCGGTCGACACCTTGGCAGTCCAGAACGACCACCCGCCCTCCCTACCCCGCAAAGGGGGGGGGAGACGCGTCTGGTGCCGTCCGTTGCCCGCATACGGCAGCGTTGTCGAACAGCGCAGCCTGCATGCGGAGGGAGGATGCGGGAACCTCGGAGTTCGATGGGTGAATGCGTCGCCGCCGCGTGACAGGCGGCGGGCCGATACTTCCTAGAAAAACGCCTGGAGCCCCGTCTGCGCCCGGCCCAGGATCAGGGCGTGGACGTCGTGCGTCCCCTCGTAGGTGTTGACCGTCTCGAGGTTCTGGGCATGGCGCATCACGTGGTACTCGCCCATGATGCCGTTGCCGCCGTGCATGTCCCGGGCGGTGCGGGCGATGTCGAGCGCCTTGCCGCAATTGTTGCGCTTGATCAGCGAGATCATCTCGGGCGCCATCCGGCCCTCATCCATCAGCCGCCCGACCCGGAGCGACGCCTGGAGGCCGAGCGCGATCTCAGTCTGCATGTCGGCGAGCTTTTTCTGCACCAATTGCGTCTGGGCGAGGGGCCGGCCGAACTGCTTGCGCTCCAGGGTGTAGCTGCGCGCCCGGTGCCAGCAATCCTCCGCCGCGCCCATGGCGCCCCAGGAGATGCCGTAGCGCGCCCGGTTGAGGCAGCCGAACGGTCCCTTCAGCCCGGAGACGTTCGGCAGCAGCGCGTCCTCGCCGACCTCGACCCCCTCCATGACGATCTCGCCGGTGGTGGAGGCGCGCAGGGACAGCTTGCCCTTGAGCGTCGGCGCCGAGAGACCCGTCATGCCCTTCTCGAGGACGAAGCCGCGGATCGCGCCCTCGTGCGCGTCGGACTTCGCCCAGACCACGAACACGTCGGCGAAGGGGGCGTTCGAGATCCACATCTTGGCGCCCGAGATCCGGTAGCCGCCGTCGATCTTCTCCGCACGGGTCTTCATACCGGCCGGGTCCGAGCCGGCATCGGGCTCGGTCAGGCCGAAGCAGCCGATCCATTCCCCCGAGGCGAGCCTCGGCAGGAATTTCTTCCGCTGCTCCTCCGAGCCGTAGGCGTGGATCGGATACATCACGAGCGAGGATTGCACGCTCATCATCGAGCGGTAGCCGGAATCCACCGCCTCCACCGCCCGGGCCACGAGGCCGTAGGCCACGTAGGAGGCGCCCGCGCAGCCGTATTCCTCGGGGAGGGTCACGCCGAGAAGGCCGAGCGCGCCCATCTTCCGGAACAGCTCGGGGTCGGTCTTCTCGGTGGCGTAGGCCTCGACGATCCCCGGCAGCAGCTGCTCCTGCGCGAAGCTCTGGGCGACGTCGCGGATCGCCCGCTCGTCCTCGGTGAGCTGATCCTCCAGCAGGAACGGATCCTCCCAGACGAAGCGCGCGGAGGCCGGGGCCGACGGGGAGGCGCTGCCCGGGGGGCGCATCGGAGCGTTCATGGGGTTCCTCGCAAGGTGTGCGTCCGGCCTCGCGGGCCCGCGCTTGGGCCTACCCTAGACCCGTCCGGCGCGCCGTCCAACGCACCCGGTGACGCCCGAGCCCCGCCGTCACGCCCGGCCGAGCACCGTGAGCCACGCCAGCGTGGTGAGCGGCGCAAGCAGGGTCGAGACCAGCACGGAGGCCGCGACCATCCCGGTCTCGGTCCGGTAGCGCGCGGCCAGCAGGTAGGCGTTGATCCCCACCGGCATGGCGGCGAACAGCGTGGCGACCCCCGCATAGGCGGCGGGCATCGAGAACACGTGGAAGGCGAGGACCCACACGGCGAGCGGGTGCAGGAGGTTCTTCAGGGCGGCGATCACCAGCGCGCCCTTGAGGTCGAACAACACCCGGTAGCGCTTTAGCCCGGCGCCGAGCGCCACCAGGGCGCAGGTCGAGGCGGTCCCGGCGAAGGCGTCGATGAGGGACTGGACGATCCCGGCCGGCGCGACGCCGAAGCCCTTCATGGCCATGCCAATCAGGAGCGCCACGAAGATCGGGTTCTTGAGCAGCACCAGGGCGAGGCCGCGGATCCGCGCCAGCACGGGCAGGCCCGAATCGGATTCGATCAGGAAGGTGGCGCTGCCCATCATCAGCGGCAGGTGCACGGCCAGCAGCATGAACAGCGGAAAGGCGCCCTCCTCGCCATAGGCTTGGAGGATCATCGGCACGCCGACGAACACGGTGTTCGACTGGCTCGCCGCGAAGCCGTGCAGGATCGCCCCCCGCCGCTCGATCCCCGCGCGCCGCCGGGCGATCAGCGTGCCGACGTACCAGGACAGGCCGGCGCCGCCGAAATACGAGACCCAGTAGGACCAGGCCACGGTGCCGCTCATGCCGGGCTTCGTCAGCGTGGCGATGATCAGCGCCGGCACGGCGACCGCGAAGACATATTCCGACAGGCCGTCGCTGACCTTCTCGGACAGGAGCCCCGCGAGCGCTGCCGCCCAGCCGATCAGGACGATCCCGAAGATCGGGGCGATAATGGCGAGGGCGTTCACGGGTCCGGGCGGTGTGCGGGAGGGCGGAATGTCCGCCCATAGCATGCCGCCGCGGCCGCTTGCGCCGGCGTCCGAAGAATAGGTCGCCGGCTCCCGCCGCGGGAAAAACCGCTCTCCGCCCTCGGCCTACTTGTTCTCCAGCACCTGCATCGGGTCCGTGCGCTGGCTCGCCGGCGGCTCTTTGGTGAGGTTGGCACCGTTCTCCCGCTGGACCTTCACGTCGCGCGGCGAACCCGGCCCGCCCACGGCAGTGCCCCCGTCGCTGCTCTGCGTCGGAACGGTGCCGGAGGCGAGTTCCAGGCACGTCACCATCTCGACGTAGGACGGGTAGCCGCCGGCCTTGAACTGGTCCTCGCATTGCCGTTTGGCCGCCGGGCTGTAGCTGCCCCAATGATTCTCGGCCTCCTTCCTGGCCTCCCGCTCGGACCGCAGGCAGCCGTCATAATTGGCCTTGTCGCTGATCGACGTGTTGGTGACCTGCGCGGACCGGCAGGTCTGCTCGACATCGAGGTTCGGCACCGCGTCGGCGCGGGCGGGGCTGGCGAGGGCGCCGAGCAGGATCGCGGCGGCGACTGTGGGGAGACGTTTCATGGCGTTCAGAGCTCACGCTTGAGTGGTGCCCGCAACAGGCTTCGCCGTCAAAACGCGCCAGCGTCGGTTTCGGCACCGTTTCAGAACCGTGACGAATCGCGAGTTGCCAACGGAGGCGGGGCTGGCCCTGGAGCGGTGGACGGGGCCATGGAGCCGCACCCTGTGGGATCCTCGTGGCGGCCGCCACCGAGGCGATGGCGACCTCCGTGCAGGCGATCGTGGAGCAGTCGACCCGCCGGCGCGGATCGGCGACCCGCGCGGTCGAGTGGGCGACGCGCACCGACGCTTAGGGTACACCGCCCGGCCTCCGCGGACGACCGGGACGCCGTTCCGGCATTCCAAGAGCCTGACGTCGGAGGTCGGCCCGTTCCGAGTCCGCGTCCAAGCAGTCTGACTGCGCGGGTAACGTCTTGCTCGAGCCGGAGACAGGGATCCCGGCCGCTCCGCTGCTGCAGCCGGGATTGGTTCGGCGTCGCTCAGGCTTCCGCGTGCGCGTCGCGCAGCGCCCGGTCGAGGTCGCCGTACAGGTCGTTTGTATCCTCGATGCCGGTGGACAGGCGCAGCAGGTCCGGCGGGCAGGCGCTGCCCGGGCCCTCCACCGAGGCGCGGTGCTCGATCAGGCTCTCGACGCCGCCGAGCGAGGTCGCCCGCTTCCACAGCCGCACCCGCGCGGCGGTGGCGATGGCCCCGGCCTCGCCACCCGCGACCCGGATCGACAGCATGTAGCCGAATCCGTCCCGCATCTGCCGGCGGGCGACCGCGTACCCGGGATCGTCCGGCAGGCCCGGATACAGGACCCGCCTCACCAGCGGGTGCCCGCTGAGGCGTTGGGCGAGCCGCAGGGCGGCCTCCGCCTGCGCCGCCGCCCGCAGGTGCAGCGTCCGCAGCGAACGCATGAGCAGATAGGCCTCGAACGGTCCGAGGATGCCGCCGCTGCCGGCGCGGATGCCGCGGATCCGCTCCCAGAACGCGTCCGCGGCGGCGCCGGCCAGCACGCCCGCGACCACATCGGAATGGCCGTTGAGGATCTTGGTCGCCGAATGCATCACGATGTCGGCCCCGAGGTCGAGGGGGCGGGTATGCACCGGCGAGGCGGCGGTGGAGTCGACCGCGAGCCGGGCCCCGGCGGCGTGGGCGATCTCCGCGGCGGCGGCGATGTCGGTGACCGTCCAAAGCGGGTTGCCGGGCGTCTCGATCCAGACGAGCTTGGTCCGGCCGGGCTGGATCGCAGCGCGCAGGGCGTCTAAGTCGTCGGTCTCCACGAACGACAGCGTCAACCCGCGCCGGGGCGCCTCCTCGCGCAGCCAGCGCTTCAGCGCCCAATACATGACGGTTCCGGCGACGACGTGGTCGCCGGGTTCCAGCGCGCCGAACGCGGCGGTGGCGGCCGCCATGCCGGACCCGAACAGCAGGGCGCCGGCCCGGGCATTCTCCAGCATCGCCAGGACCGCTTCGGTCTCGCGCACCGTGGCGTTGTCGGGTCGGGCGTAACTGTAGCCCGAGCTGTAGCCGTTGTCGGGGTCGCGGACGAAGGTGGTGGAGAGGTGGAGCGGCCTCACCACCGCCCGGGTCTGAGGCTCGATCCAGCCCATCGCCTGCGCGGCGAGGCTCCGGGGCGCCAAATCAGACATTCCGTCGCGCCGGGTATCCGATAAAGCCTGCGGCGCGTTAGGCTGTGACATCTGGCGATTCCCGGCGGATGGAGACGGGCGCGTGCCACGGCGCAGGGGGCTCGGCAACCCGTGCCACCGGAGACGGACGACATGACCGCCGCCACACACGTCGCCGAAGGCTCCGCCCTTCCGCGCTGGCTCCGGCTCGCCGCCGCGATCCTGCCGGTGGCGGCCACCGCAATGGTCGGGTCGATGGCGACCCAGGCGGAGATCCCGGGCTGGTATGCAAACCTGAACAAGCCGGTCTTCAACCCGCCCGACTGGGTCTTTCCGGTCGCCTGGACGCTCCTCTACACGATGATCAGCGTCGCGCTGTGGCGGCTGCTCGGCGCGCAGCCGCGCACCGGACCGGGCCGCGAGGGCTGGTGGCTCGCGCTCGCCGCCTTCCTCGTCCAGATCGGGTTGAACGCCGCCTGGACACCGGTCTTCTTCACCGCCCACGCCATCGGGGCCGGCCTGATCGTGGTGGCGATGCTGCTGGTGATGGTGCTGTGGACCATCCGGCTGACGTGGCGGTTCGATCGGCTCGCGGGCTGGCTGCTGGTGCCCTACGCGGCCTGGGTCGCCTTCGCGACGTTGCTCAACGCCGCCATTCTGCGGTTGAACTGAGCGGGCGCCGGGGGCGGACTAAGATCCATCGGACCACGATCTCCCGTCGTTGCCGACATCCTTCGCGCCTCGCTGGCACGGCCACGTCAGGATCAGGGGGGATATCCGCCTCGAACCCCGCTCATCCGAGTTGCTACGCCCGGGCCGGCCTTCAGCGTGGACCCACGGACAACGCAGCGACGGCGCCGACGATCACCATCGCCTGGAAACCCATCGCGGCGACGACGAGCCATTTCAGGATCGCGTATTGCAGATCGGCAATCGCGATCCTGAGATCCGCCTGCGACGCCATTCCCGCCAAAATCGCCTCGCGCGCGTCACGCAGCGCGCCGGTCACGGCGTCGGCCTCCACGTCCGAGAACCCGGCCGCCTGCAGCGTGCGCGCGATCGCCAATGTGTCGAGTGCGGCGAGACTCATGGGCGCGAAGCTCGCACGCGCCGCCCTGCCTGGCAGGTCCTCAGACCCGCGAAGCCGCAGTCAGGTCAATGTTCGTCACCCGCGGATTCCTCGCCCGCGGGTTTCCCGTCTCCGCGGGCGCGGTGGAGCAGGAAGATCGCGAAGACCATCGTGACGATCAGTCCGGCGAGCACGCCGAGTTCGATCATCGAGGCCTGGAACAGCGCCTGCTTCTCCGGCGACCAATCCTTGGCGTGGGTGATCTCCGAGGATTGGAGCGTGATCACCAGGACCCGCCGAATCGAGGCGATGAGCCCGACAATCAGGAACGGCTCGCAGGTCAGCGTCCCCGACCGCATCGAGACCCGTACGGTGTGCAGGATCTCGATCAGCATCAGCAGGAACAGCAGCCGGTCGATCACCTCCAGGATCTGCTCGGCGCCCCCGAGGGCCCGCAGGGCCTGCCAAGTCAGTCCGGCAGCGTCGATCAGCGCCACGAGAGCGGTCACGGCGAGCAGGAGCCCGAGCGCCGCGTAAATGGCGTGCTCCGTGTGCAGGAAGATCGCGCTGGCAATCCGCGTCAGCTGGCCCTGCTTCATCGACCGATCCGGCATTGGGTCCCCCGAAACCATCACCCGAACAGAGTTATGCCGCACCGTCCGGCCGCCGATGTCGGCGGCGCGCGCGCCCGGTCAGTGGAAGAACGGCAGCGCGTGCGGGGCGAGATAGCCGAAGCCGAGCAGAGCCGCCCCGGCAAGCCCCAGGAAACCGCCGGCGAAGACCAGGACGGCGATGCCGGTGATCACCTCGGCCGAGGCCAGCACGATGCCGATCTGGAAGGCCGCCGAGGCCAGTTCGTAATGATGGTAGCGCAGCAGCGACAGGTCGCGCCGCTCCTCGGAGGCCCGGGCCTTCGCGGTCAGCTCCCTGCGGCCCTCGCCGGTGGCGGGCTCGGATTCCCACCGCGCCAGGGTCTTGGCCCATTCGGCGCGCTTGGCCGCGATGGCGTCCTGGTTCGGCCCCGGGGGCACCAGGGCCAGGGCCTCGTCGGCGGTCTTGAGCACCGTCGCGCGGATCGTGCGGGCCTGGAAATAAGCCCATTGATTGGCGGCCTCGACGTTGGAACCGATGGATTCCGTCTGGGCGGCCTTGCCGAGCGTCTCGCTGAAGGCGAGGAACAACGCCAGGATCGAGATCAGCAGCGCGACGCGCTTGTTCGAGCCTTCGATCGCCCCGTGACCACCCGACATTGTTTCGCGAGTCCCCGTTGATTCGTCGGCGGGAGTCACAGCCCATCGCGGCCGCGTGCGCAATGCGCGGCGGCGGCCTATTCCGCCGCGATCCGAGGCGGCAGCGCCCGGCCGTCATTGGCCGGGTGGCGCGCCTCGCCGTAGCCCGGCGCGTCCTCCGGCTCGTCCCGCATGCCCACGAAGCGGCCGAACATCCGCTTGAGCAGGTGCGAGAGGTCGTCCATCAGCACGAAGATCGCCGGCACGAAGACCAGCGACAGCACCGTCGACACGATCAGGCCGCCGATCACCGCCACCGCCATGGGGGAGCGGAACTCGCCGCCGATGCCCAGCGCCATCGCGGAGGGCACCATGCCGGCCGCCATGGCGATGGTGGTCATCACGATCGGCCGCGCGCGCTTGCGGCCGGCATCGACGATGGCGGTGTTGCGGTCGACGCCCGCGCGAATCTGCTCGACGGCGAAGTCGACCAGCATGATCGCGTTCTTGGTCACGACGCCCATCAGCATCAGGATGCCGATCACCACCGGCATCGAGATCGGCATGTGGCAGATCAACAGCGCCAGGATCGCGCCGCCGATGGAGAGCGGCAGCGAGAACAGGATGGTCATCGGCTGGAGGAAGTTGCCGAACAGCAGGATCAGCACGCCGAACACCATCATCAGGCCGGCGCCCATGGCGAGCGCGAAACCCTCGAACACCTCACCCATCACCTCGGCGTCGCCGGTCTGGCTGATCGTGACCCCGGGCGGCAGATTTTTGGCGGTGGGCAGGTTCATGACCTGGGTGATTAGCTCCGCCAGCGCGTCCGTGCCCTGCATGTCGCCCTCCAGGGCGACGCGCACCGCGCGGTCGTAGCGGTCGATGCCCGTGGGGCCCTGGCCGAGGCTGATATCGGCCACGGTGGCGAGCGGGACCGCGGCCCCGCCCTTGACCGGCACCTTCAGGGTTTCGAGTTCGGAGAGCCGGCCGCGCAGGCTCTCGGGTAACTGAACCCGGATCGGCACCTGCCGATCGGTGGCGTTGAACTTGGCGAGGTTCATGCCGATGTCGCCGATCGTGCCGACCCGCACGGTCTCCGCGATGGTGTCGGTGCTGACGCCGAGATCGGCCGCCACCCCGGGCTTCGGCCGGATCCGGACCTCGGTCCGGTCCAGGGGCGCCGTCGACATGACGTTGACGAGGAAGGGAACCCGCTGGGCCTCGCGCTGGAGCTTGGCGGCGACCTCCGCCACCACCGCCTTGTCGGGTCCCGCGATGATCAGCGCGAGGTCCCGCTGCCCATTCTCGCGCAGGGCCCAGAAGCGCAGATCCGGCTCCTCGCGCAGGATCGCCGCGACCTCGGCATCGACCTGCTTCTGCGTCCGGTGGCGGGTGTTCTTCGGGGTGAGATTGATGGTGAGGCTCGCCAGCCGCACCTCCTTCTTGGCGGGCAGCTGGCGGCCCCCGTCCACGAACACGCTCTTCACTTCAGGAAGTGCGCGGATCTTCGCCTCGATCCGGTCGGTGACTTGGACCGTGTCCGCGAGCCGGGCGCCCGGCGGCAATTCGAGGACGAACAGCGTCCGCGCCTGATCCTCCGCCGGCAGGAAGCCCGCGGGCAGCAGGCCCGTGGAGGCGATCGAGGCGGCGAAGCACGCGATGCCCAGGACCAGCGTGATGAACTTGTGCCGGACCGACCAGGCCACGAGGCGGGTGTAGCCGCGCATCACGACGCCGTCCCGCGTGTGGTCCGGCCCGTGGTCGCGCAGGAAATAGGCGGCGAGCAGCGGCGTGATCAGGCGCGCGACGAGCAGCGACATGAACACCGCCGCCGCGATGGTCAGGCCGAACTGCTTGAAATACTGGCCGGCGATGCCGCCCATGAACGACACGGGCGAGAAGATCGCCATGATCGTCGCCGTGATGGCGATGACCGCGAGCCCGATCTCGTCCGCCGCCTCCAGAGCGGCCCGGTATGGTGTTTTCCCCATCCGCATGTGCCGGACGATGTTCTCGATCTCCACGATCGCGTCGTCCACCAGGATGCCCGTGACCAGGGTGATCGCCAGCAGGCTCACGGCATTGAGCGAGAAGCCGAGCGCGCTCATCACCCAGAAGGTCGGCAGCACCGAGAGCGGCAGCGCCACCGCGGCGATCAGCGTCGCCCGCCAGTCCCGCAGGAACAGCAGCACCACGACGACCGCGAGGGCGGCGCCCTCGATCAGCCCCATCATGGCCGAGTGGTAATTGCCGATCGTATTGTCGACGCTGGTGTCGATCAGGTCGAAGCGCACATCGGGATTGGCCGCGTGAAGCGCTGCGATTTTCTTGGCCACCCCGACCGAGACGTCGGCGTCGCTGGCGCCGCTCGCCCGGGAGATCGCGAAGGCCACCACCGGCTCGCCGTTGAAGCGCGCGAAGGTGCGCGGCTCCTCGGCGGTGTCCGAGAGGGTCGCCAGCTCGTCGAGGCGGACCTTGCGGTTGCCCGGGACGACGATGGAGGTCTTGGCCAGCGTGTCGAGGCTCGCCGAGGCGGCAAGCGCCCGGATCGACTGTTCCTGGCCGCCGATCTCCGCCCGGCCGCCGGCCATGTCGGCGGAGGTCAAGCGCAACTGCCGGTTCACGTCGGCGGCGGTGATGCCGAGCGCCAGCAGCCGGTCGGGCTTCAGGGTGACGCGGATCTCCCGGGCGACGCCGCCCAGCCGCTCGACGCCGCCCACGCCCTTCACGCTCTGGAGGCTGCGGGCGACCACGTCGTCCACGAACCACGACAGGTCCTCGGGCGTCATGGCCGGCGCAGAGGCGCCGTAGACCATGATCGGCAGCCCGGCGATCTCGACCCGGGACACGATCGGCTCGTCGATGGTGCGCGGCAGGTTCTGGCGGATCTTGGCGATGGCGTCCTTGACGTCGTTGGTCGCCCGGTCCTGGTTCACCTCCAGGCGGAACTCGATCGTCGTCGTCGAGATGCCCTCGGTGATCGTCGACAGGATGTGCTTGACGCCCTTCACCCCGGCGACCGAATCCTCGACCCATTTGGTGACCTGGGTCTGCAGCTCGGCCGGCGCGGCGCCCGATTGGGTGATCGTCACCGAGACGATCGGGATGTCGATGTTCGGGAACCGGGTGATTGGCAGCGTGCGGAAGCTGACGAGACCGAGGATCATCAGGACCAGGAACAGCACCACCGAAGGGAGCGGCTTCCGGATCGCCCAGGCGGAGATGTTGAGGCGCATGGCTGATCCTACCGCGGGGCCGCGTCGGCCATGGGGGCAGCCATGGGGGCGGCCATCGGTGTGCTGACAGGAGCGGCCACGGCCCGCACCCGGTCGCCGTCGCGCAGGAAGCTGCCGGCGCGGGCCACGATGCTCTCGCCGGCGGCGACCCCGGAACGGATCTCCGTGAAGCCCTCGGCGGAGAGGCCCGTCGCGACGGTCCGGGCCTCGACGCGGCCATCCTTCACCACGAGCACGCTGGCTTGGCCGTCGGCAGCGTAGAGCAGGCTGGAGACCGGCACCGCGACGCCCGTGCGGCGCGCCACCTCCACGTTGCCGCGGGCGAAGGCGCCGATCCGCAGGGCCGGATCCTCGGCGAGCCGGATACGGATCTTGCCGAGGCGTGTCGCCCGTTCGACCTCCGGATAGACCCGGCGCACCGCGCCCGTGAGGTGCCGGCCGTCATCGAGATCGAGGCTCGCCGGGTTGCCCACCTGGATGCGCGCCAGCGAGGTCTCCGGCACCTCGCCCTCCAGCTCGATCTCGCCTCGGGCGATCAGCCGGAACAGCGGCTCGCCCACAGCCGTGGCGGTGGCGCCGACCCGGGCGGTGCGGCGGTTGACGATGCCGGCCTCCGGGGCGCGGATGTCGGTGCGCGCCCGCCGCAGGGCGATCTCGGATCCCGCCGCCCGGGCGGTGGCGAGGTCGGCCTGCGCGGATTGCAGGCCGCCCTGGGCGGCGGCGAGCCGGCCCTCGGCCCCCTGGGCCGCCGAGACGCGCTGCTCCAGCACGGCCGCGGTGGAGTTGCCGGTCTTGGCCAGCGCCTGCGCGCGTTCGAGCGCCTGCTTGGCCTCGACATTGGCGGCCTCCGCCTGGACGATCTGACTCTGGGCCTGGACGATGGCCGCCTGAGCCCGGGCGATCGCCGCCGTATTCGACGCCTCCTGGGTGACGATCATCTCCTGGGAGAGGCGTGCGAGCACCTGTCCCTTGGCGACGCGATCCCCCTCCTCGACGAGGAGATCGGTGATGCGCAGGCCCTCGACCTCGGGGGAGACGAGGATCTCGTCCCGGGGGACCAGCGTGCCGGTGACGACCGCCCGCTCGACGATCTCGCGGCTCTCCGCCGGGACGACGGTGACGGCGGGCGCGATGGCGGCGGCGTCAGGGACGGCGGCGCTCTCGACCGCCCGGGCCTGCGCCGTAGCCAGGATCGCGAGCCCGCACAGGAGAGAGAGGCGAGACACGCGCCAACACACAGAGTTCACGACGGGGCCTCGCAGTCGGCGCTCGAGTCTTCACGCAGCTTCCTCGCTGGGTAGCTCGGCGTTTTCATGGCGTATTGTCGTCACCAAGACCGAATGTAGCGCCGGACGAGGAGCCCGTCGCCGGACCACACGCCGCATGTCGTCATGTGCAGGCGCGTGCCGCTTTTCGATCGTTTTCCTGCAACCCGCCGGGGACCGCGACGTTGTTCCCACACTGGACTTGTTGCGACCGGGAAAAGGTTCGATGAGCATCTTTCAGATCAAGCAGACGACCAGCGGCGCCGTGCTCTGGACCGGTGCGGCCGACGACGAGCAGACGGCGCTCGACGCCATGGCGCGCGAGGCGGGCTATCGGGACTTCAAGGCCATTCCGGACACGATCCGCGCCAATGGTATCGAGGCGGCCAGGCTCGACCTGATCTCCTGACGGGCTGCCGGACTTTTCGGGGGGCCAGACAAAGGTCCCATGAAACCTTTGCCGCTCGGCGGCATCGTTAAAACGTCGCGGCAATGCGCTGTGACCCCGGGGGTGCTTCGCCGAGGCCGTCCACGCCCTGGAGAGGGCGCAGGCCTCGCGGGGCCCCCCACTTTTCGTCAGGCCGGTATGAGGCTTCGCGCGGCCGTGGGCCTGCCTCCAAACAGGCTGAGCGTCGCGACGATGCCGCAGGCGGCCGCTGCCATCAGCCAGTAGCTCGGTGCCGCGCGGTCGCCGGTCTTCTCGATCAGATAGGTCGAGACCATCGGGGTGGCCGTGCCGAACAGGGCGGTGGCGAGGCTGTAGGCCAAAGAGAAGCCGCTCGCCCGAACGTGGGCCGGCACGACCTCCGACAGCGAGACCACCATCGCGCCGTTGTAGACCCCGAAGAAGAACGAGAACCACAATTCGACCGCGAGCATCTTGGCGAAAGTCGGATCAGCGACGAGCCAGTGCAGGGCCGGGTAGGTCGTCAGCAGCGACAGGATTGAGATCGTCAGCAGCACCGGCTTGCGGCCGACCGAGTCCGAGATCGCCCCGCCCACCGGCAGCCAGACGAAGTTGGTGATGGCCACGCACACCGTCACCAGCAGGCTGTCGGTCTCGGTGAGCTTGAGGACGGTCTTGCCGAATGTCGGGGTGTAGACGGTGATCATGTAGAAGGTCACCGTGGTCATCGTCGTCAGCATCATGCCGAGCAGGACGATCCGCCAGTTGGCGGCGACGGTCGTGAGGATCTCGCGCGTCCCGGGGTGATGGGTCCGCTTGGCGAAGGCCGCCGTCTCCTGGAGCGAGCGCCGGATGAAGAAGATGAACGGCACGATCAGGCAGCCGATCAGGAACGGGATCCGCCAGCCGAAATCGCCGACCTGCTGCTTGGTCAGGAAGGCGTTGAGCCCGTAGCCGATCAGGGCGGCGAACAGGATCGCCACCTGCTGGCTCGCCGACTGGAACGACGTGTAGAAGCCGCGCCGCTGCGGCGTGGCGATCTCGAAGAGGTAGATCGAGACGCCGCCGATCTCGACGCCCGCCGAGAACCCCTGCAGCAGGCGCCCGGCGAGCACGATCAGCGGAGCCGCGAGGCCGATCGTGGCGTAGCTCGGGCAGAAGGCGATGAGCACGGTGCCGCTCGCCATGATCGCCAGGGTGACGATCAGGCCCTTCCGGCGCCCGATCCGGTCGATATAGGCGCCGAGCACGATCGCCCCGAGGGGGCGCATCAGAGCGCCGAGCCAGAACGTGCCGAAGGTCAGCAGCAGCTCGGTGGTCTCGTTGCCCGAGGGGAAGAACGCCTTCGCGATGGCGGTGGCGTAGAACCCGAACAGGAAGAAGTCGAACATCTCCAGGAAATTGCCGCTCGTGGCGCGGAGGATCGCTCCGATCCTGGATTTGAGGGTCGCCTCGACGGCACCCGGATCACCGGACATGATTCCACGCTCCCTGGGGGCCGCTCAGGCCCCGATCCATTGCATGGCGATGATCGTGCCGGTCACGGTCAGCGCGCCGCCGATGCGGGTGGCGATCTGCGCGAAGGGCATCAGCGCCATGCGGTTGGCCGCCGTGAGGATCGCCACGTCGCCGGTGCCGCCCTGACCGCTGTGGCAGGCGTTCACGATGGCGGTCTCGATCGGGTACATGCCGAGCCAGCGTCCGACGAAGAAGCCCGTCACCATCAGCGTCGCCACCGTCGACACGATGGTGATCAGGTTCACCAGGGTGAAGGCGGCCATCAGTTCGTTCCAGGGGGTGAGCGCGACGCCGATGGCGAAGAGCAGCGGGTAGGTCATCGAGACCTGGACGAACTTGTAGACCACGAAGCCGCCGGCCTGGAGATGGGGCGACACGGCGCTGGCGAGCTTGGCGAAGACCGCCAGGAACAGCATCGCCACGGGCGCCGGGAGCCCGACCAGGTGGTGGGCCATCACGCCGAGCAGGTAGAGGGTGATGGCGGTGAGCCCCGCGGCGGCGATCGTGGCGGGATCGATCTGTCCGCGCGCCGCCTCTGACTTGGCCTGCGCGTCGCTCGACTTCATCGTGTCCGAATCGGGCTGGAGGCGCCCCTCGCCGGTGAGGCGGGGATAGCGCTTGCCGACGGAATTGAGGGTGCCGGCGAAGATGATGGCCGTGAGCGAGCCCAGCATCACCGGCGGCAGGACCTGGGCGAAGATCACGCCCTGCTGCTGGCCGAGGATTGCCGCGTAGCCGATGGAGAGCGGGATCGCCCCCTCGCCGACACCGCCGGCCATGATCGGCACCACGATGAAGAAAAAGGTCTTGTAGGGACCGAGACCGAGCAGCGTTCCGACCAGCGTGCCCACGAGGGCCGCGGCCACGGACCCCGCGGCGAGCGGCGCGAAGATCTTGAGGAAGCCCTTGATCAGGACCTCGCGGTCCATCCCCAGGATCGAGCCGACGATGATCGTGGCGATGTAGATGTAGAGGAAGTTGGTGAACTTGGTGAAATCGGTGATCGCCTTCACCATCTGCGCCGGCACCAGCGCGTAGTAGACGAGGGCCGAGGGGATGAAGGTCGCGAAGATCGCCCCGGCGCCGATGCTCCGCAGGATCGGGATGCGCTTGCCGATCTCCGCGCAGGTGAAGCCACCCATCACCAGCACGGCGATCATGGTCGGCCCGTCTGGCTTGATCTCGCCCTCCTGGACCAGGATCGCGAGCAGGATTGCCAGCACGAGGTAGATCGGCAGCGGGATGATGCCGATCTTGAGATCGACGAGGCGCCACCAGCGCTCCGGCCAGGACCCGGCGGCCCGGCCCTCTCCGAGCCGGTCGTCCACCGGCGCGGGAACCGGGCTCGTGGTGGCGGTGCTGGTCATGGCATCCCCCCTGGATCACGCACCACGCACGGGCCGCTTCGGGCTTCGCCGCGCCTCGCGGACACGGTCCGTCAAGGTCCGCACGGTCTGCGGAGATACAGTGACGTTCGGCGTATCAGCGCCGGCCAGGGGCGGCAACGCGATGCGGGGAACAAAGGGCGCAACCTGTACCGCGGACGGGGTTGAGGCGCCCGTCGGCGGAGGCATCGGGCGTCGCGGGTTCAAGTCCGGTGGCGCATCCTTTGATGGTGCGTCATTTATTTCCGATAGCCGGCGATCAGCTGGCGGACATGGTCTTGTCGCCTTTCGTCGTCGGCGGCGGGACGGACGCTGGCACAGTCGATCGGGCGCTGCGCCCGAAAAAGAGACCCGGCACGGAGCCGGGCCTCGCAAGTTGTCTCGCACGGGGCCGGCGCCGGGACCGAAATCCCGGCGCCGACACTCGCATCAGAAGTCGCGCTGGACGCGGAGGCGCACCGAGGACACCGAGTCCTGCGTGGCGGTGCGGACCGCGAAGGTACCGGCGTTGATGCCGGCGATGTTGCTGTAGGCCGCCGGGCTCTTGTCGAGGTCGATCGCCCGGCCGCTCTTCAAGCCGATCTGGGTGTAGTAGCCCTCGACGCCGATATCGAGGTCCTTGACCGGCGACCAGATCAGGCTCGCGCCGGCCACGAACTGGTAGGTGTCGCGCAGCGCCTGGCTCAGCTGGTAGAACCGGGTGCCCGGGACGCCGACGGCGTTGGAGCCAAAGCTGTTGGCGCCGTTCGGGTTCGTCAGACCGAAGATCGCGCCCTGAGCGAGGCGCGCGCCGGCGGAGAAGCTCTGCTCGCCATAGGAGCCGAACACGGCCGAGCGCCATTCCGGCGTCCAGTAGTGCAGGTACGAGGCGACCGCGGTGAAGCTGGTCGAGGTCTGCAGCTGGCCCGTGAACGGGTTGATCGTCGCATCGGAGAAGTACTGGGCGAACTTCTGGCCCTGGATGGTCGTGGTGCTCTGGGTGTAGGACCCCGTGAACGCGGAGTAGCCGGTGTAGAGCTGCGCACCTTCGCCGTAGGCGCCCTGCAGGTACAGGGCGTCGCCCGGCGCGATGAACGGGGCGTTGACCTTCAGGCCGCCCTGCACTGCCCAGCCCAGCACGCTGTTGGTATGCGGGAGGCCGGTGACGACGCCGCCGCTGCCGACGGCGGTCGCAGTCGACAGGTTGCCGATGTTCAGCTCGTGGGTGGCGGCGGAGAGCTGAGCCGAGCCCCAGGCCTGGTCGAGGCGCAGGACGCCGACGAAGTCGGGCAGACGCGAGCGCTCGATGCTGTCGACGTAGCTGTAGCGGGTCGGGACGCCGCCGGTATAGCCGACGAAGACCGGCGTCGGCTGGTTGGTCACGCCGAAGTTCGACACGCCCCCCGAATTCACGGTGGCGGAGATATTCTGGGGCGAGAAGATCGGGGTCCGGCGGAAGACCGGATCTTCGATCGAGAGCGTCGCCGACAGGCCGTTGCCGACCGTCGCCGTGTAGGCGAGCAGGTTGGTGGAGGAATTGTCCGAACCGGCGGTGGCGCCGGCGAACTCGAAGTCGTGGGCGTAGAAGTCGAAGAACGACGACGCGCGACCGGCGGTGAGCCCGGCGAACTGGATGAACGCCTTGTCGACGTTCATGAACTGCTGGTCGCGGCCGAAGCTGTCGGTGCCGATGCCCGGG